>JAKACP010000003.1 GCA_021821305.1 bacterium | reverse complement strand
CCTGAAGCATCAGGCGATGAAGCCAAAGCCGCACGCCTGCAAAGGTATGCGGAACTGCGGTGGAGCCTGGATGCAAGCTCCGTCCTCATTGCAGGCCGTATGGCCTGTTAGGGCGGAGTGGTTGACGGACGCCTGGATTGCTTTGGCCCAAGGACTCCCGCCGGGCTCGGCGGCGCCGGTCATGGACCTTTCCCGGCAACGGGATGTTCGTGCATGGGGCCGTTCATGGCCCCCGTCGGGGGCGCCGCATGCGAGCCGTTCGCATGGGCGAAGGCAACGGCCGACAGGGCCCCGGCAATGGCGATACCGAGCCGCGCGCGTGTCGCGAATGATGCGATGAAATGGGGAGGCATGGACGGTTCTCTTTGAGGCAGCATGCTCTGAGAAACGCGGGACGCACCAAGGCCCCCGAGCGCATCTATCCGCGCATCGGGTAGCCGCTGCTGTGCCCCTTGGGGGCGATTTACAGCCCCAGGTCCTTCTCGGTCTCCTTGTTCGGGCGGCCGGTCGGCTTGATGCCGTGGGCCTTCTGGAATTTCTCCAGAGCGGTTCGTGTCTCCGGGCCCATCTTGCCGTCGACTGCGAGATGGGCGTGTTCCTTGCGATTAAGCGCCGCTTGTATGGACTTTACCCATGGGCTCCCGCCTGATTTGCCGGTCATGGGGTTTGCGCCGGCGGTCTTGGGCGCGCCCATCCCCGCGTGTCCCATCATGGGATGACCGCTTGTCGCCCCCGTTTGTGACGACGACTGTGCCCCTCCGGCCTGCGCGAAGGCGACGGCTGGCAAGGCGCTGGCGAGCACGACGCCAAGGAGCGTGCGCTTGGTGAGTAATCGGATACGCAATCGAGACATGGTCCTTCTCCTGAGTTGAGTCCCCACGGAACACCGATGACCAACGCGCCCCGCGTGATGCGCAACGGGGGACGTCGCCGGCTTGGGGGCTACAGACTTCAAGGCTACGGGAACGGCGGCCCCCTGGTATCCCCCATAGGTCCTCCATGCCCCTTATCGGGCGGCGCCTGACGCGATCGCCCTTTCATGCGATAATTCGTGGCCAGACTGTCACCACAAAAACCATCGAGGGCGGATCATGCCAAAAAGGGATTCGCAGGAGGTGCCCGCATCGGCATCGTTCGTGGGCATGACCGAGCTCGCGGCGCGCGAACCCTTTCTCGGCGTGTTGCGTGAGCTCGCGGAGGCCTACCACGCCTTTTCCAATTACTCGGCGGCCCATGTCCGCGAATTGGGCCTCACCCCGGCGCAGTTCGATGTCATCGCCACGCTCGGTCGCACCGAAGGTCTTCCGTTGAGCGAGGTGGCCCGTAAGACATTGATCACAAAGGGAACATTAACCGGGATCATCGATCGTCTCGAGGCCAAGGGGCTGGTGTTTCGGAAGGTCCCGAGCGGGGATCGCCGCAGCTTTCATGCGGTCTTGACGAGCGCGGGCGAGGCCCTGTTTGCGCGCGTCTTCCCGATGCACATACAGCACCTAAAGCGTGCCTTTCTCGACATGAGCCCCGACGATCTCGACCGGACGCGCCGGGAACTGCGCCGCCTACGAGAGCGATTTCGCGAACCTTGAGCGGCGATAGTTTGGACATTGACAATACGTCTCCGTAGTAGTAGTTTGTATACAGACTATCTGCATCAGAATCGATAGGGCTTGTAGCGAGGCCTGCCGGACGGTCGGCAAGGGCCGTAATCCGGGCCCGGTGGATTCCCATCTCAACTTAAAGGAGAACAGTCATGCCCTCATCCCGTTTATCTGCCCTGTGCCGCGTGGCCCTCGTCTCGGGTCTCGTCTCCGGTGGGCTCGTGCCGCTCGCGCATGCGGCGCGCTACCATCGTCTGACGGACAGCCCCAACGGGACCTACCGGGTCGACCCGAACCATTCCCTGGCGTGGTTTACTATAGGCCACGCCGGTGTTGCGGTGGTTGTGGGACGCTTCGACAAGATGTCCGGCACCTACACCTTCGATAGTGCCGCGCCGTCGCGCGATACGGTGGCGATTCGCATCGCGGCGTCCAGCATCGATACCGATTTCCCGATGCGCGATCATGATCTGCGTGGCCCCGATTTCTTCAATGTCCGGGAGTTCCCGACCATCACCTTTGACAGTACGCGTTACAAGCCCCAGGGGGCGAAAGCGGGCCTTCTCTACGGGCGGCTCACCTTGCACGGCGTGACTCGTGCGGTGGTATTTCATATCCGCGAGATCGGCGCCGGAGAGGTCGCGGCCCTGCCCAAGCCTTGGGGCGGTTACCTCTCCGGTTACGAGGCCACGACCACCATTCGCCGTAGCGCGTTTGGCATGGCGGCTTACGCCGGCATGATCGCCAACCGCGTGCATCTGCACGTAAATATCGAGGGCGTGCGCACGGCGCGTTAAGGGGCGTAGGGCGGCCGGCCTGCCCGGCGCATCGGGGGGACATTATATGTGGGCACTGATCCATTCATCGTTCGTGAAATCCCAGTTGCTGCATGTCATTCTCGTGCCGGGGATGGTGGCGGGGCTTACCGTCATGTCCCCCCGGTTTTTGGCCGCGGGCGCTCCTTGGCTTTGGCGCGGTCTCGCCGGGCTCTCGGTCCCGGCGGCCTTCCTCGCCAGCTATTTCGCGGTCTACCGCGACCTCACGTTTCCGCCCGCGACGGTATT
>JAKACP010000002.1 GCA_021821305.1 bacterium | reverse complement strand
AAGGTCGCCCCAGGTCCAGTAGAAATGGGATATTTCGGGAAACTTTTGCGCGCCTGAGCTCTGCGCCAATTCGTCAACTGTCATCCGAGAGGGGTATATCACGAAACGTCTCTTAAAGAGGGTGTATTGCTAACTGGCGGCTCGCCTGGCGCTATACCGCGAGGGTGATGGCGTCCGGCACCCGGGGCCAAAAGTTCTGACGGACATACTGCACCGTCCGTTCCCCCTTCCCCTTGGAGTCCACCGTGTAATGCACCCCTATCCGACGTGAGAGAGGGTTGTTTTGTCGTCACGCATCCGTTTCACCCGTTGTCAGGTCAGGTCTTTGAGTGGGTGGCCATGCGCCACACCTGGGGCGAAGACCGCGTCTACTTTCACGATGGCGAAGGCCGATTTTGTGCCATGCCGCGGGCCTGGACGAGTTTGGCCGCTATCGATGAGTGGCTTCAGGTCGCGTCGGGACGCTCCCTCTTACGGCTCGCCGATTGTCTCGCACTCGTGTCCTGGGTGCAGGATGTGACCATTTAGAGGGATCTAGTGTAAAGCCAATTATGTGCCTGTGTTAAGGAGATTATGTGCACATCGTTAGTATCTGTTGTGTCCGCATGCCACTACTATGCGTTGCGAGCTGGATTGATCCTCTCGTTAGGGATATAATTAATGACACAGTTGATCTTTGCTAAAGGAGTGTTCTCACACCATGCCCGTGAACGAGAAGGAAGCGTTACTGCGCCACACCCGCGCGTGGAATCCCCGCGCGGAGGCCGTGCGGGATCCGCTATTTCTCGAGCATCCTGAGTTCTTCGATGCCCGCGATCTGATTCAGGTGAAATATGAAATGCTCCGGCGTGTCCATCATGAGGGACACACCGTGACGCAAGCCACGGCGTTATTTGGGTTTTCCCGTCCCGCCTTTTACCAAGCGCAAGCGGCGTGGACCGCCCAGGGCCTGACGGGATTGCTGCCGGAACGTCCGGGACCCCGGGGACCGCATAAACTGTCCCCCGCCGTCCTGAGCGCCGCGCACGCGGCGCAGGCGGCTCGCCCCGACTGGAATTACGGCGCGTTAGCCCAGTGGGTGCAACAAGAATTTGCGATCACCATTCATCCGCGGAGTCTCGCCCGGGCATTGCGCGACCGAAACAAACGTTAGCCCCTACAGAGGGGAAGAGGGGCGAGCTTCCAGACGACCGGATCGGGGTCTATGAGAATCTCCGTGACGCGTTTTGGCACCCACCCTTCCGCCCTCCGCTGGGGGCGTGGTACCAACAACTCCAACAGGGGGGGGCTCTGGGGCTGGCTAAGGACGGTGGATCTGGCGAGAGGCTCCCCGCGATCCCCGGAGCCCCGGGATGCCCCCCAAGAACTGGTGCGCATCTTAGGCCAAATTGCCATCGAATCCACGCGACCGACCTCCCGCCACGACCGAAGGATTCCCCGTCGGGCGGGATTTCCGAAAGGAGGACACCTGAATGATGTCTGAGCAGGTTAAAGTCACGGCGGCCCACCTCCGTCGTTCAGCCCTCATTGATATTCGGCAATCGACGATCCGGCAGGTCCTAGAAAATACGGAAAGTACCGAACGCCAATATGCCTTGCGGCAACGTGCCCAAACTTTCGGGTGGGCCCCCGACCAGATCCGCGTCATTGATCAGGACTTGGGGCATTCGGGCGCGTCCGCCGCCGACCGAGCCGGGTTTCAGGAACTCGTCGCCGAGGTCAGCCTCGGCCATGTAGGATTGGTCGTGGGCCTGGAAGTGTCGCGTCTGGCCCGGAATTCGGCCGATTGGCATCAACTTCTGGAACTGTGCGCGCTCACGGATACCCTCATTTATGATGACGATGGGCTCTATGATCCCCGGCAGTTTAACGACCGCCTGGTCTTGGGGTTGAAGGGCACGATGAGTGAAGCCGAACTCCATGTCCTTAAAAGCCGCCTGCAAGGCGGCATTCACAGCAAGGCACGACGGGGCGATCTGAAAACGCCACTACCCGTCGGCCTGGTGTATACGCCCGATGATCGCGTGGCGTTAGACCCCGACCAAGCCGTGCAAGAGGCGATCCGCTTGGTATTTGAGACCTTCGACCGCACGGGGAGCGCGTGGAAGACGGCCCGCTATTTTACCTTGCACGACCTGCTATGTCCCCGTCGCCTGCGCGACGGGCCTCATCAGGGAGAACTTGTCTGGGGTCCCCTCCTGCATAGCCGCGTGCGACAAATTCTCCATAATCCGCGCTATGCCGGCGCGTTCTATTTCGGGCGGACCCACACCCGGTATACGGGCGACCATAAAGCCCACGTCGAACTGTTGCCGACGGACGAATGGCTGGCCCTGATCCCCAATGCCCATCCCGGGTATATTACCTGGGAGCAATTTCAACGAAACCAAGCGCGCCTGCGCGCCAATGCGCGGGACTATGACCCGGAAGATGGCGTCCGGTCGCCCCGTGAGGGGTCGGCATTACTCCAGGGCCTCGCCATTTGTGGTCGCTGCGGGGAGCGGATGACCATCCGCTACCATCAACGCCAGGGGGCGCTGATCCCGGATTATGTGTGTCAACGTCGCGGCATTCAACACGGTGAGGCGATCTGCCAACACATTCCCGGATCGACCATTGATGCCGCCATTGGGGCGCTCGTGGTCGAGCTCATTTCCCCCGAGGCGTTGCAGTTGGCCTTGGCCGTCCAGGACGAATATGTCCAACAATTAGCCCACGTGGATCAGTTACGGCGCCAAGCGATTGAACGCGCACGATACGAGGCGGATTTAGCGCACCGCCGCTATCTCCGCGTGGATCCGGATAATCGCCTGGTCGCCCTGACATTGGAACGGGATTGGAATGACAAATTGCAGGCTCTACAGGACCTGGAACAGGCGTATGACCGGCATACCACTCAAGATCCCCGATTGGACACGGCGCAACAGGCCGCGGTCGCGGCCTTGGCCACCGACATCCCCCGGGTATGGGCGGATCCTGCGATACCGATGCGGGAGCGTAAACGTCTCGTGCGTCTAGTCATTGCCGATGTGACCCTCCTCCGGGACGACGTCCAAGTCCATATGGCCATCCGTTTACACTCGGGATACACCCGTACCGTGCATTTGCCGCGACCTCAGACCCTAGCGGAACAACGGCGCACATCGGCCGAGATTGTCGCGCGCATCGAGACGTTGCTGGATGAGTATACCGATGGCGGCGTAGCCCAGATGCTCAATGAAGCGGGCCTGCGACCTGTCGACGGGGCGACCTTTACGCTCGGCAGTGTTCGCTATTTACGCCAATCCCACCACCTGCGGAGCCGGTGGCAGCGTCTCCGCGATCAGGGCTGGCTGACGCAAACCGAAGTGGCCTCCGGGTTGCATATCGGCGTCGCCACGGTCAAACGCTGGCGGCAAGAAGGGATTTTGCGCGCCGCGCCGTATAATGACAAAAACGAATGCCTCTACGCGCCCTTAACGTATGCCCTTCCGGCGAAAGGGCAGCACAAACGAAGGTGGGCCGCCGCCTCCCCAACCGATGCCCCGACGGGAGGTGAGGGCTAATGGCCTGGATCCGATGGCGAGGGCAAACGGCGCATCTCATGACCACAGAGTGGGTGACCGGTAAAAGTCGCCAACGGTATCTAACGAGCCTCGGAGGCGCCTATGCGGTCGCCGCATCCGTCCGCACGGCGATCGAAGCTCGCTATCCGGACGTCGTGGTCGATTGGGCGGCCATCGATCGGGCCTTGGCCGCCGGGCCGCCCGGGAGCCGACCCCTGACCCCCGACGAGTGGAATTGGGCGCAGGTGGAACATCGGCTCCGCGACTGGGCGACGACAGGTCCCGAAGGCTTTCCGAACGAACGGGCGACCTTGCTGGCGGCGGCCGCCGTGCTACAATCCTGGCGCGCCCGCTTAGAGCCGATGACACCAGGTGACACGATCTGAGAGATGACACGAGGATCACGATAGATGGTTTCGTGTCACGCAGTGACACGGCACCCCGTGCGACCGGCAGGTCGCAGTTCTTGTCAGTGAAAGTCTGACTCGTGCGAGTTAACTCGTTCAAGTGCGATAGGCGATAGTGGCAGGGTGTCCACCGTAAGGTGGAATCTGATGGGCCTGAGCCA
>JAKACP010000001.1 GCA_021821305.1 bacterium | reverse complement strand
CGGCCTCCGGCAATTCCTGGCTTTCGGGTGGCAACGTGGGGATCGGTACGGCGACGCCGGCCGCCAAATTCGACATCGTCGGCGACACCACCACGGCCTCCCTCGGCGCCGAGCAGATCACCGCGCTCGCCGACCGCGACTTCTCCGCCGCCGGCAACTGGAGCGGCACCAACTGGACCGTGGGATCAGGCGTCGCCACCCATACGGCCGGAGCCAACGCCTTCACCCTCGCCGCCGCCGGCCTCGATCCGGATCCGGTCGCAGGCAGCATCTACCAGATCACCTTCACGACCAATACCACCACGGCCGGCACCATCACGCCCTCCATCGGAGGCGTGAACGGTGTCGCCGTCGGCCAATCGACGGGGAGCAATACGCAGACCCAGGTCATCACCGCGACCGGTACCGGTGCGCTCACCTTCACGCCCAATGCCGCCTGGGCCGGTACCCTCGACGATATCTCCGTCAAGCTCATCACGCCGTCCAATGCGACGCAGATCGTGCGCAATTCCGACAACACGATCGGGCTTGAGATCCGGGCGGGAGGGACGGGTCTCTACAATTCCTTCCTCGGGACGAATGCGGGAAAGTCCAACACCACCGGCTCCTACAACTCCTTCATCGGATCCAGTGCCGGCTACTCCAACACCACCGGCTCCAGCAACTCCTTCCTCGGCTCCTCTGCCGGCCTTTCCAACACGACCGGCTCCCACAACGCCTTCCTCGGATCTTTCGCCGGCTACAACACCACCACCGGCTCCTACAACTCCTTCCTCGGTCGCTCTGCCGGCTTCCGCAACACCACTGGCTCCTACAACGCCTTCCTCGGCTACCAAGCTGGTAACTCCAACACCACCGGCGTCGCCAACTCCTACCTCGGCATCCAAGCCGGCTACAACACCACCACCGGCTCCTACAACGCCTCCCTCGGCTACCAAGCCGGCCTCTCCAACACCACCGGCAATTACAACCTCTACCTCGGCTCCTTCACCCAAGGCTCCGCCACCACCACGTCTTCCATCGGCCTCGGCTACAACACGGCCGTCACCGCCTCCAACCAGCTCGTCATCGGCTCTTCCGATGCCAACGGCTCCATCACTGACGCTTACCTGGGTCAGGGCGTGACCAAGGCCTCTCCCGCCGGCATCACGCTCAACGCGACCGGCGGTTCCGACATCAACAACGCCGGCGGTTCGTTCACCATCGCCGGCGGTAAAGGCACCGGCAACGCCTCGGGGGGAAGCATCATCTTCCAGACCTCCGATGCCGGTGCATCCGGCACCACGCTCCAGTCCCTCACCACCAAAGCCACTCTCCTGGCGAGTGGCAACTTCGGTATCGGCGACACCACCCCCGCCTCGCTCTTCACCGTGGGCTCGGGCGACCTCTTCCAGGTCAACTCGAACGGCGCCATCGCCGCGGTCGCGGGTATCACCAACTCCGGGATCATCGCGTCGACCGGCGGTATCGTCGATCTCAATGTCTCGTCCAACTTCGCGGTCAACATCGCGACCGGCACCTCGACCGGCGCGGTCTCGATCGGCGGCGGATCCGGAACATTCGCGCTCAATTCGACCGCGCTTGATATTTCTACCGCCGGCGCCATCACCGGCGCGACGGATATCACCGCCACGGGTCAGATAAACGGCGCGGACGGCATCGTGACCAAGGTGAATGCCGGAGCGTGCGACGATACCACCTTCACCCTCGATACCAATGGCAACATCTGCATCGACTCGACCAACGGCCGCATCTACTACCGCTACGGCGGCCTCTGGCACTACAGCGCCCAGACCGCCGGTTTCCAGATACCGGACTACGAGGCCTACAGCTATGACTTCGCCACGGAATCCTTCGACGAGAGCCGTCCGCTCGCGGCCGGAGACTTCCTCATGCCGTTCGTCGAGACCGGCATGGAAGACGGTGCGGTCCACGGCCTCTATGCCAAATTCTCGGACGTGAAAGACCAGCTCTTCGCCGAAGAGAAGGCCCAGCTCGTCGATCTCGACCTCAAGACGAGCGTGAACATCACCACCCTCGGAGCGCTCCAGGCCTCCGTCGACACCCAGCTGTCCGTCATCGGCGACGCCCTCGCGGTGCTCGGCGCGGAAACCGCGACGACCGCGGATTCGATCACCGCGCTCGATTCCCGCGTCCTCGCCACCGAGGCCCAGGCGGCCGCGATCCAGGCGCAGGTCGCCGGACACGACGCGACCCTTATCGAGCTCGAGGCCCAGATGGCCACCCTCGCCGATCAGAACGCCGCCCTCATCGAATTCTTCAATACCTTCGAACTCGGCCAGGTCGTCACCGCGGATCAGGACGGCAACGTCGACCTCCTCGGCGGCAAGCTCAAAGCCCGCGTCCTCGAAACGGGCGGCATCGTCGTCGAGAATGTCGACGAGGCCGCGCCGACCATCGGGACGACGACGATCTATCCGGTGGCGGTCGACGTCGATGTGGATGGCGATGACGACTGGACCGATCTTCCGATGACGGACGAAACGGTGGTCGCGCGCGATGGAAAATCCGTCCGCGTGATGACCGACGCGATGATCCCGATGACGAACGGATCCCAGGTCTTCACGAGCTTCGGCGGTAATCCCGGCGGTTTCTCCTGGATCGAGAAGTATGTGAACGGCGACGGCGAGTATGTCGGCTTCGATATCCGGCTCTCCGAACCGGCGATGGTCCCGGTGAAGGTTGACTGGTGGTTGGTGGAGAGGAGATAGGAAGACAAGTTCTAAATTATAATTTCTAATTTCTAAAGATGCCGGAATCCGGAAAGAAAATCTACGATCTTGAGGAGCGAACAGCGGTATTCGGTGAAAATATTATCAGGGTTTTGAAGAGGGTTCCAAAAACTGCCATTTCAACACCTCTCGTTTCCCAATGTGTTCGCTCCGGAACGAGCATTGGGGCCAATTATTGCGAAGCCGATTGTGCCGAATCGAAAAAGGACTTTGAACATAAGATAGGAATAGCCAAGAAAGAGGCAAAAGAAACAAGGTACTGGACGCGAATGTTAGCCGAAGCAGCTCCTGATATGAAAGAGGAACTGAAAACCCTCTGGAAAGAAGCGCATGAGCTCCATCTCATATTCATCACGATCGTGAAAAACTCCCGTCTGAAAAAGTGATTTCTTGGCTTTGGAATCGTGTTTTTGTTAGAAATTATAATTTATAATTTAGAGCTCGCCTTCACGTTTTTTTAGAAATTAGGAATTATAATTTATAATTTGCTTCCCGTTTGCCTTTCCGGGCGTTTTTTCCTATAATTCCGGGGTAACCAATGGAGGATTAACCACTAGGGGATAACCGTATGGAAGAAGGAAAGTCGCCGTTCACGATACGGCCGAACATCGAAGGAGGGAGTCCGGCAGCCGGAAACCAGGCGTTCCGGATGCCGCAACCGGCATCGCCGTCGCGGCCGGATGCAGCCAAGGGCACGGAACCGAAACGGGGGAGTATCACCGGAAAATTCTTCGACGCGGCTATCTCGGTGTCGCTCGTCGCACTCTTCTTCGGATTCCCTATCTTTTGGACGGGGCTGACCTTCCAGGGCATCGCGTTCGAGAAACAGCTCTATTTCTACTTCTGGCTCCTCGTCGGACTCGTCTCCTGGGTGTCCAAGGGAGTGATGCAGGGCGAGTTGCGCATACGGCGGACGCCGCTCGATATCCCGATCGTGCTTTTCGTGATCGGCTATGGGATTTCGGCCGTGTTTTCGGTCGACCGGTGGCACAGCATCTGGGGCGTGTTCGGTGATCCGTCGCGAGGGTTCCTCTCGATCGCGGCGCTCGCGCTCGCGTATTACCTCGTCGTCTCGCATTTCACGCCCAAGCGGTTCTACTGGATGTTCGGGGCGCTGGTCGCCTCTTCGTTCGTGGTCGTGCTCTGGAGCGTGCTCGCGCTCATGGGCGTGCAGTTCCTCCCCGGATCGCTCGCGCTCTATGCGCCGATCTCGCTGACCGGCACCGTGTCGACGCTCGCGACCTTCCTCGCGGTGACGCCGATGCTCTTCCTCACCGCCATCTTCGCCGCGTTCCGCGGTACCGAAGGGAAGAAATCCCCGTTCGCCTGGGGTGTCACGGGATTCTCTGCGCTCGGCCTTCTCGGCGTGCTCTTCCTCATCGCCGCCCTCTACCCGTACATGGCCTGGCCGGCGCTCCTCGGCGGCCTCGGGTTTTTCCTGATCTTCATCCTCGCGCAGATAGTGCGTCCTCCGGAACAGTGGGTATGGATGCCGATGGTCGTCTTCGTCGCCGTGCTGTCCTTCCTCATGGTGGGCAGGATGGATATCGCACGGGTGAATCTCCCTGTGGAAGTGCTCCCCAAGCTCTCGTTCGCCTGGGACATCGCCAAATCGACGCTCAGCGACGGACACTTCCTGTTCGGCGTCGGCCCGGCGAATTATTCGTACGCGTTTTCCCTCTACCGCCCGGTGGAATACAACCAGAACGCCCTCTATACCCTCGGGTTCGACCAAGGACCGGGTCTCCTGCTCGAAGCGATCCCGACGCTCGGCGCGCTCGGCGCCGTACTCTTCATCGTGCTCGCGTTCTCGTTCCTCTCCGTCGGCATCTACCTCCTCACGACCGACAAGACCAAGAACAAGATATTCTCGCTCGGGCTGTGGGGTGCGGCGGTCGTCCTCTTCATCGCGAGTTTCATGGCGGCGTTCAACGGCGCGCTCCTCGTGATCGGGGTGCTCCTCGCGTCGCTCGCCCTCGCGGCATTGCTCTGGGAGAGCGGCTCCGAAGACCGATACCTTTCGCTCTCGCTCAAGGCGTCTCCGAAGTTCGCCCTCGCCCTCGCGTTCGTCTTCATGGTCGTATCCGCGGGCGTGGCATTCCTCTTCGCCTTCATCGGCAAGGTGTTCATCGCCGACATATCGGCGGGCGGAGTGCTCCGCGAGCAGACGGTGAACGAACAGTCGCTCTCGAAACTCGGGCGTGCGGCGGAACTCTATACCAAGGAACCCCGCTACCTCGTCCGACTTTCCCAGAGTTACATGATCCTCGCGAACCAGGAGGCCTCGAAGCCGGCCGACGAGACGGACGTCCGGAAGGTCGTGAACTACATCCGTGAAGCCATCGCGGTGATGGAGCGTGCGGCGGCCATCGCACCGAACGATGCGCGCGTCGCGGAATCGCTCGGCCTCATCTACGAGAACAGCAGTCTCTACGCGACGGACGCGCTTCCGAGGGCGTTCGACGCCTATGAAAAAGCGCTCGCGCTCGAGCCGAACAACCCGCTCATCCTCGTGAAGCTCGGGACGGTCAAGCGCGCGATGGGTGATGGCCAGGAACCGGGCGAGGAACAGATGGCGCTCTATGGCGAGGCCAAAGGATTCTTCGAGACCGCCATCGAGAAAAAACAGGACCTCCCGCTCGCGCACTACAATCTCGCCATCGTGCTCTCGCGCATGAAGGACTACGACGCGGCCATCGACGAGGCGTCGAAGGCGCTCACGTTCGAGCCCTCCAACGTCACGTACGGGTACGGACTCGGGTCGCTCTATCAGGCGCGCGGCACGGGTGACGACTATGACAAGGCCAAGGCCATCTTCGAGAACATCCTCAAGGCGAACGAGAGGCTCGTCGACGTCCGCCTCGCGCTCGGCATCCTGCATGAACAGCGGAAGGACCGCGACGCGGCGCTCGCGGAGTATCGGAAGATTCTCGACTTCCTGCCCGAGGGCAGTCAGGGTGACACGATCAGGGAACAGGTGAACACGTTCATCGAGAACCTGGAGAGCGGCAGAGGGAATATCGCGGCGAACGAGCCTGCACCGGCTCCCGCTCCGGCCGTTCCCGCTCCGGAAACCACTCCCGCACAGCAGACGTTGGAACCGAACCCGGCCGCCAACCCCGCGGTACCCGTCGAACCGGTTCCGGCATCCGATACGGAAGAGCCGGCACAGTAGAAGGGTTTCGCCGCTGCAAGCAGCCAGTATAATGGCTTGAGAAAGCGCCTCGGCATCCGGCCGGGGCGCCCGTTTTTCCGGGAAAATCAGTGCGCGGAGGGGCGGGTATTCTCCTGACCAGGCGCCTGGTCGGGCCGACTTGACAGCTTGCGAGACTTTCCCTATCATGGATTGTGCTGTCTACAAGTGAGACATTTTTGTTTTCTTGAGCTTTTTTGCGAAGAGATGCAGAGTCCGGGCGTGTGCGCCTTGGTTCCCGTTTCCGCGCAAACGAACATTGACAATCGCATACATTCCGACAAAGAGCACTCCGGTCCCAGACGGCGCGTGGAACAGTGGGGGAGGAACTTGTGTCGGAGAGGTCAAGCAAATGTTATCAGAAGAATGCAATTGCAATCGAGATGACAGAGAACGGGAGTTTTCTGTTGTCAACCGGTTGTCCGCGAGATCCCGATCCGTCGGGACTTTGCGGACAAAACGAAGAAGAAAAACAAGAAGGTTACTGACGCATGTGGTGGATGCCTTGACTTGAACAAGCGATGAAGGACGCAGTAGACTGCGAAAAGCCTCGGGGAGCTGTCAAACAAGCTTTGATCCGGGGATATCCGAATGGAGCAATCCATCCCGACGTCATGTCGGGATATCATGGTCTGAATTCATAGGGCCATGAGGCGCACCCTGGGAATTGAAACATCTTAGTACCAGGAGGAAGAGAAATCATATGAGATTCCGAAAGTAGTGGCGAGCGAAATCGGAACAGCCTAAACCAACGGGCTTGCTCGTTGGGGTTGCGGGGCGATCGTACTCGTTTAATCGGGGTCCCGCATCGTTTCTTAGCGGAAATTTCTGGAAAGCTGTGCCATAGAAGGTAATAGCCCTGTACGCGAAAAGAAATGATGCCGGATGCGATCGTACCCAAGTAGGGCGGGGCCGGAGAAACCCCGTTTGAATCCGGGAGCACTAACTTCCAAGGCTAAATATTGTTCAAGATCGATAGCGAACTAGTACCGTGAGGGAAAGGTGAAAAGTATCCCGAGAGGGAGGTGAAATAGACCTGAAACCACATGCTAACAAAGAGTAGGAGCTCGCGGCGCAAGCCGCGGGTGACTGCGTGCTTTTTGCAGCACGATCCAACGACTTTGTTCTACGCGGCATGTCTAAGGAGGTGAAAACTCCGGAGACGCAGTGAAAGCGAGCCTGATAAGGGCGTTAAGTCGCGTGGACAAGACCCGAAGCCGGACGAGCTACACTTGAGCAGGGTGAAGCGCGAGTAAAATCGCGTGGAGGCCCGAACCCACTCGCTGTGCAACACGAGGGGATGACTTGAGTGTAGGGGAGAAATTCCAATCGAGTTCGGCAATAGCTGGTTCTCTCCGAAATAGCTTGAGGGCTAGCGTCCCGACACTCTGCCTGGGGGGTAGAGCTACTGGATGAGAAATCGCGGTTCGCCGTAGGTTTTTCAACCAAACTCCGAATACCCAGGTATGTTATCGGGGCAGTCAGAACTCCGGGGCTAAGCTCGGAGCTCAAAAGGGAAACAGCCCAGACCGCAAGCTAAGGTCCCAAAATCCATGTTCAGTGGGAAAGGAAGTGAAGTTTCCGAGACACCTAGGAGGTTGGCTTAGAAGCAGCCACCCTTTAAAGAGTGCGTAATAGCTCACTAGTCTAGAGACTTCGCGCCGACAATGTAACGGGGCTCAAACATGGTACCGAAGCTGCGGATCGTATCGCAAGATACGATGGTAGGAGAGCGTTCCGTATGCGCCGAAGCGACAGGGGCGACCCATCGTGGAGCGTACGGAAGTGCGAATGTTGGAATGAGTAACCGCAATGAGAGTGAGATCCTCTCACGCCGAAAGTCAAAGGTTTCCTGGGCCATGGTGATCATCCCAGGGTTAGTCGGTCCTAAGGCGAGGCCGAAAGGCGTAGTCGATGGCCATCCGGTTAATATTCCGGAACTGTTCGTGTATTCGATGGAGTGACGCATTTCTGTACCCTTCGCGCCTTATTGGATTGGCGTGGGGGTTCCGAGGAGGTCTGTCAGGCAAATCCGGCAGGCAATACTCCGATGGAATTTCCCGATTTTCGCGGCAACGCGGGAAAAGGAAGGGGAGCGAGGTGCCAAGAAAAGCTTCTAAGGTTCGTACACGGATAACCGTACCGCAAACCGACACAGGTGGACTGGGCGAGTAGCCTAAGGCGAACGGGAGAGTCTTCGTTAAGGAACTCGGCAAAAAAGCTAGGCGTAAGTTTGCGAGATGCCTTCCCGGCCGCAAGGCCGGGCGCAGCGAAAGTTTCCCAAGCGACTGTTTACCAAAAACACAGCTCTCTGCTAACCCGCAAGGGGATGTATAGGGGGTGACACCTGACCAGTGCTGGAACGTTAACGGGAGCGGTTCACGCCAATCCCCGAAGCGCCAGTGAACGTCGGCGATAACTATAATCGTCCTAAGGTAGCGAAATTCCTTGTCAGGTAAGTTCTGACCCGCATGAAAGGTGTAACGATTTGGGAACTGTCTCAACGAAGATCCCGGTGAAATTGCAATGACGGTAAAGATGCCGTCGCCCTGCAGCAAGACGAAAAGACCCCATGGAGCTTTACTATAGCTTGGTATTGATGCAAGATTTTTGTTGCCGAGAATAGGTGGGAGACTATGAAGCCACGCCTTCGGGTGTGGTGGAGTCGACAAGTGAAATACCACTCTGCAAAAGTTTTGCCTCTCACCTGCCGCCGTGAAACCGGCGGGGGGACAGTGCCTGGTGGGTAGTTTGACTGGGGCGGTCGCCTCCTAAAAGGCAACGGAGGCGTTTACAAAGGTCGGCTAGATCCGGATGGAAATCGGGTCGATAGCGCAAACGCACAAGCCGGCTTTACTGAAAGACCGATCAGTCGATCAGTTCCGAAAGGAGAAGTTAGTGAACCGACCATTACTCGTAGGAGTGTGGAAGATCATCAGATAAAAGTTACCCTGGGGATAACAGGCTGATCTTGCCCAAGAGTCCATATCGACGGCAAGGTTTGGCACCTCGATGTCGGCTCATCACATCCTGGGGCTGGAGAAGGTCCCAAGGGTTTGGCTGTTCGCCAATTAAAGTGGTACGTGAGCTGGGTTCAAACCGTCGTGAGACAGGTTGGTTTCCTATCTGCTGTGGGCGCCGCTGCTTGAGAGATCTCTTCCTTAGTACGAGAGGACCGGGAAGAACGAACCTCTGGTGTATCTGCTGTTCCGCCAGGAGCACTGCAGAGTAGCTATGTTCGGGTAGGATAACCGCTGAAAGCATCTAAGCGGGAAGCCAGGCTCAAGATAAGGCAGCTGCCAGTGCTTGCACTGGCAAGATATCCTCGGAGATGACGAGGTTGATAGGCTTTAGATGGAAGCCCTGAGAGGGGTTGAGTCGAGAAGTACTAATATATCTATTACCTTCTTTTTCTTTTTTTCGGTTGGCAACAGAAAGCTTCTGACTTCTCTTGGAAAACAGAGTCTTGGTGGTTCTTGCGATGGGGGTACACCCGATCCCATTTCGAACTCGGTCGTTAAGCCCATCAGCGCCGATGGTACTTCGCTGTAAAGGCGGGGGAGAGTAGGTCGCCGCCAAGACCCTGTTTTTCAAGAGTCGATCGCAGAACATGCGCTCAAACCTTTCGGTATCATAAGAAACGGCCCACGGGCTGTTTTTTCGTGCCTGCCGGCAGACAGATGTGCTACAATTGGAAGAGTCGATCTTCCCCTATCACCCCGTCACCTGTTTCTATGACTTCCGCATCCCGCATGTTCAAAAGGATCTTCATCGCCGGGACGGTGATGTTTTTCGTGGCGCTCTTCGGCGCGTCGTGGTATTTCCTCTCCGCTCCGGCCACGACGTGTTTCGACGGCGAGCGGAACCAGGGCGAACAGGGCACCGATTGCGGCGGACCGTGTTCCGAGGCATGCCCCGAGGTCTATGATCCGGCCGAACTCATCGTGCGCGAGGCGGCGTTCGTTCCCGGCGGCGAGGAGGGCGTGTATGACGTGCTCGGGACCGTCTACAATCCCAATGACGAGCTCGGCGCTTCCGATATCACGTACGTGTTCCGCCTCAAGGGAGCATCCGGAGAGACCCTTGTCGAGATGAGCGGCAGGAGCTTCATCCTCCCCCAGGAGACCAAGACGATCCTCGCCGTCGGCTTGAGGGCTCCGTCCCGGCCGCAGGAGGTCGAGATCGTGTTCCCGGATGCCGAGTGGGAGAAATTTTCCGGCTATCAGGAGCGCCCGGCACTCTCGATACTCTACAAGCGGTACGAGAAGATAATCGATGGGCCGTTTTTCGCCGAAGCGACCGGCACCCTTTCGAACGACAGCCTGTTCGATTTCGGTTCCATCATCATCAAGGTCATCTTGCGTGACGCTGACGGGAAGCCGATCGCCTTCAACCAGACCGAGATGAATACCGTGCTCTCCAAGGAAAACCGGGATTTCCGTCTGCGCTGGCCCAAGGCGTTTCCGGGAGAGGTGGCGAGCATCGATGTCGAACCGGAAGCCGATATCTATCATTCCGAGAATTTCATACGACGGTACATCGAGACGGGGAAATTCCAGGATCTGCAGGGGAAGTGACAGAAAACAGAAAACAAAAATATACGCGGTGAGCGGAGAGCGGAATCGCGGCGGATGAGCTCCCGTCGCGTGGAGTCCGTCGACCATCCCTTGTTAACCGTTGTCTGTCATGAAACGTTTTTTCGAACTTGATTGGCTGCTCATCGCCTCGGCGCTGTTCCTTTTCGGGACGGGGCTTCTTTCGCTGTACAGTCTCTCGACGACGGCCGGAGAATTGACCTGGTCCGGGAACTTCTTTTTCCGTCAGGCGATCTTCGGTGCTTTCGGCGTCGTGGCGATGATATTCCTCGTCCTGTTCGACTACCGGCATATCGGGAAATTCAGCACGCCCATGTATTTCGCGGCGATCGTCGTCCTCGGACTGGCGCTTCTCTTCGGGAAGACGGTCCGGGGGACGTCCGGCTGGATCGATCTCGGGCCGTTCCAATTTCAGCCGGTCGAGGGCGCCAAGATCGCGCTTATCATATTTCTCGCGAGCTTCATAGCCAAAAAGAATTCGGAGCTCGGGGAATGGGTGCGTATCATCGCTTCGCTCATCCTCTCCGCGCTCGCCATCTTCCTCGTGCTGGAGCAGCCCGACCTCGGGAGCGCGCTCGTCCTCTCGGGCATCTGGCTCGGGATGATACTCGTTTCCGGCATCCGGCTCAAGCATATCGCGGCGCTCGCCCTCGTCGGCGCCGCGCTCGCGTTCACCGGGTGGTTCTTTCTCGAGGATTATCAGCGGAGCCGGATCGAGACCTTCCTCGACCCGGAGCTCGATCCGCAGGGGAGCGGGTACAACGTGCTCCAGTCGATGATAGCGGTCGGTTCCGGCGGCGTGTTCGGCAAAGGGGTCGGCTACGGCTCCCAGTCGCAGCTCTCCTTCCTTCCGGAACGGCATACCGACTTCATCGTCGCCGTGATCGCCGAGGAACTCGGGCTCGTCGGTTTCGGCGCGACGCTCTTCGCCTACGGGCTCCTTCTCTATCGGATACGCCGTATCGCCGAGCACGCGCGGGACAACACCGGGTACCTCATCGGAGTCGGGGCATTCGCATACTTCTCCATCCAGATCATCGTGAACGTCAGCATGAACATGGGAGCCATGCCGGTCACCGGCATTCCCGCGCCGTTCCTTTCATACGGAGGAAGCTCTCTTCTCGCGTCATTCATCATTCTCGGGCTCCTTCTCGGTGTCTATCGGAGGCGAAAAAACGACGATATGGAGCGGTTGAGCGGCTCTTTTCCCGGCGATTCCGGCTTTTCCCTCAATCAAGGGAAATATTCCTGACTCGTTGACTTCCGGCGGGTTTTCTGGTACCTTTACGGAAGCTCAATCGGGCTTTTTTCTTTCAGTTTTCCTTTTATGGAGCCTCTTCTCGTGGCACAAGTCGTCGTTTCGGTGCTTCTGGTCGTTTCCATACTCCTCCAGAACCGCGGGTCGGGACTCGGATCGGTTTTCGGCGGTGACTTCGGGGGATACTACACCAAGCGCGGTTTCGAGAAAGCCCTCTTTTACGGTTCGATCGGGCTCGGAGTGCTGTTCATACTCCTCGCCATACTGAACACGAAGCTCGTATAAGGGCCTCGGATCTCCGGAAGTCCGGTTGCCAGGTGCCCGATGCACCCCTTCGCGGATATCATCGATGTCCCCCAGGATTCCGCATAAACCATAACGCACGAGTATTTTTCTCAAAGATGCCATACGAACGTGGAGAGAAGTCGGTTTTTCCTCCATTTTCCGATCGCTCCGGCTGAGAGACAGGATCATCGTCTCCCTGATCGCCGTATCCGTCACGTCGGCCCTCCTGTTCTGGGTCGGCGCCCTCTATATCGCCGCGACCGAGGTCGTGCCGGATCGGGGCGGCCGATATACCGAAGGGATAGTCGGACAGCCGCAGTACATAAACCCCATCCTTTCTCCGGCCAACATGGCCGACGAGGATCTCGTGCATGCGGTGTATGACGGATTGTTCGGATACGATCCGGACGGACGGATAACCGAGAAGCTCGCCGAGCACTACAGTCTCTCCGAGGACAAAAAAACCTATACCGTGACGCTCCGCTCCGGAGCGAAGTGGCATGACGGCCGCGATGTGACGGCGCACGACGTCGTCTTCACCGCCAACGCGATCAAGGAGCAGGCGTACCGGAGTCCGCTCCGGCAGAATTGGCTGGGTGTCGATGTCGAGGCAAAGGATGACCGGACCGTCGTCTTCTCCCTCAAGAAGCCGTATTTCGGATTCCTCGATCATCTGACGGTCGGCATATTGCCCAAGCATGTCTGGGAAACGATCTCGCCGGATCGTTTCGCGCTCGCGGATGCGAATCTCGCTCCCGTCGGCTCGGGGCCGTACCGGTTCTTCGATTACCAGAAGGACTCGAGCGGCAACATCCTCTCGTACTCGCTCCGCGCTTTCCCGGAATATTTCGGAGGGGAGCCGTATATCACCAAACTCGCGTTCAATTTCTACCCGGATGAGGAAAGCATGATCGACGCGTACGAGAAGAAGGAGATCATGGGAATGAGCCCCCTGACCCAGGCGAAGGGAGCGGCCTTTTCCGATCGCAAGGGGACTTCCGTGAAAAGCTTCCATATCCCGCGCGTGTACGCCGTGTTCTTCAATACGTCGAGGAGCGTCCCGCTCGCGTATGCCGAAGTGCGGGATGCGCTCTCCAGATCCGTCGATCGCGACGCCGTCGTGCGCGAAGTGCTCGGGGGTGCCGGTGTCCCGGCCGCGCTTCCGTTCCTGCCGTTCATGGAGGGGAACGCCGCGATTCCGGACATGCCGTACGATGTCGATGCCGCCAATCGGTCACTCGAGGAGAGCGGCTGGAAACCCGGCGATGACGGCATCCGCAGGAAGGACGGGGTCGCGCTCGAATTCGAGCTGGCCGCGCCGGATCTTCCGGAGCTGGTCCGGACGACGGATCTTCTTCGGGACTCGTGGCAGTTGATCGGCGTCCGGGTGAATGTCAGACTCCTGTCGCTCGTCGAACTCAACCAGGATGTCATCCGCCCCCGCGCCTACGACGCGCTCCTCTACGGCGAAAAGACATCCGTGAATCCGGACTTCTACTCCTTCTGGCATTCGAGCGAGCGCGACGAGCCCGGTCTCAACCTGGCCATGTTCAACAACGCCGAAGCGGACGATATCCTGTTCAAGCTCCGTGAGGAATCGGAGGCGGATCCGCGTCGCGAGCTTCTCGGCTCGCTCCTCACCATCCTCGCCGACAAGGACCCGGCCGTGTTCCTCTACAGTCCCGATGTCTCGTACGTGATGGTGGACGAGGTCCAAGGGGTGAACGTATCGATCGCCAACAACGCCTCGTATCGGCTTTCGGATCTCCGGAACCGCTATATCGAGACGAAACGGATCTTCAAGAAATAATTCCGAAACCAAGAAACGCATATGCGAAACGAACAGGACCCGTCGAATTTCCGGCAGATGATCATCGACAGCCCGGCGCAGTTCCGGACCGGCATGGAGCTCGCCGACGGCATCCGTGTCGAGGGTGATTTCGACAAGATCATGATTTCGGGGATGGGCGGTTCGGCGCTTCCGGGCAACCTCTTCCGCATCTACCTCAACGATCTGTTTCGCAAGGACGGCCGGAAGCCGCTCCCAGTATTCCAGAACCGGTTCTACGGTCTGCCGCCCGAGAGTTTCGATCGCTGTCTCAATCTCGTCTGCTCCTACTCGGGGAACACCGAGGAGACGATAGCCGCGTTCGAGGAGGGGATCGCCGCCGGTCTCCCGACGGTCGGATTGTCCGCCGGCGGGAAACTGGAAGAGCGATGCCGGGAAACCGGGACACCGCACGTGAAGCTTCCGATGCCGTCCCCGGATTTCCAGCCACGCATCGGAACGGGTTATTTCTTCGGTGCGCTCTTCGCGATCCTGGCGAATCACGGACTCATTCCCGACGCGCGCGCGGAGGTGCTCGCGGCGGCGGATCGCCTTTCGACAGGAATGGAGGACGCCGAGGCGCGGGGCAAGGAAATCGCCGCGACCCTTGCGGGAAAGACGCCGGTCGTGTATGCTTCGGTGAAGTACAAGGCGGTGGCGATGGTGTGGAAGATCAAGTTGAACGAAAACGCCAAGACGCCCGCTTTCTGGAATTTCTTCCCGGAGCTCAACCACAACGAAATGGTGGGCTTCACGAATCCGCAGGCGCAGTTCGCCGTCGTCATGCTCCGCGATCCGTCGGATCATCCCAAGAACCTGGCACGGTTCGAGGCGACCGCCGGACTCCTTCGCGAGAAAGGCATCACGGTCGATATCATCGACATGGAGAGTGATGACGTGTTCGGGAAGATCTTCGGGAGCATCCTGCTCGCCGACTTCGCGTCCTATCATCTCGCGCTCCGATACGGTATCGATCCGACACCCGTCGAGATGGTGGAACGGCTGAAAAAATTGCTGGCGTAATCTCTTCATAGATCCTTGTTTCCGATCGGAGATCGGAGTTTCTTCAGAGGCCGAAGTGGTGGAATTGGTAGACACACAGCGTTCAGGGCGCTGCGCTCGCAAGGGCATGGGAGTTCGAGTCTCCCCTTCGGCACACGATGTTCACGGTCTCTTTTTGAGGGAATTTTCCCGGTCGACGAGAAAAGGCTTTCCGTGTTACTTCTTTCGGGACGATGTCCGTCCGACAGGGCGGCGCAGTCGCGCCGTCCGGACGATGCGTTCCGTATAGCAAATTATTTTTATCGCACAGTGTAATAACGTTATGATCGAATCACAGAAAAAAAGACGGTATTTCCCGAAACGGGGAGACCGCAACACCAACCGGCCGGGCGGCCCCGCTCCCATTCCTCGGAATGAGGGCGATTCCCGGAAAACGACCGGAGGAGACGTGCTCTCCGCCGGACTCAAGAGCGCGCTCTCGGTGGGGGCGCTCGAAGGCGTCGTCGCGCGAAGCCAGGCGTACAAGCCGGAGCGCGGAGCGCCGAAGCAGGACCGACGGCCGTATGGCGACCGTACCCAGAGGAGTCCCCAGGGCAAGCCCGCGGGCCTTCAGCAAAGGCATCCTCGGCATACCGAGGGAAAGCCCAGAGTGGAACCGGGAACCGCTGTCCCGGCGTCCGGGCAGAAACCGGCCGCCAAGAAATCATCCCGTCCGTCTTCCGGCGGGCGTCGCGGCGGCCGTGGCCGTCGTCCGGAAGCGTTCGTCACTCCGGAATCGCGCCGTAACGTGGACGCCCGGCGTGAAGGGAGTCGCGCCGTGCCGCCGATCCCCCAGGATACGCTCCGCATCATCCCGCTCGGCGGACAGGAGGAAGTCGGCCGCAACATGACCGTGTTCGAATACGGCAACGATATCGTCATCATCGACATGGGCGTGCAGTTCCCCGAGGAAGACATGCCCGGCATCGACTATATCGTGCCGAACGTCGACTATCTCAAGGGGAAGGAAGACCGTATCCGGGGCGTCGTGTTCACGCACGGACACCTCGACCATATCGGCGCCGCCCCGATCCTGCTCAAACAGCTCAAGTACCCGGTGGTGGTGAGCCGTGATTTCACGCTCGCGCTCATCAAACGGAAGGTCGAGGACCAGTACAAGGGCGATACCAAGTACCTCAAGACCATCCGCGTCAAATCGGTGGACGACCGGCTCAAGCTCGGCGTGTTCGAAGTCCGCTTCTTCGAGGTGGAACACTCGATCATGGACTCGATGGGCATCGCGCTCGTGACGCCGTCCGGATCCATCATCCATATGGGTGACTGGATGATATCCAACGAACCGCTCGAGAGTCGGAAAGAGGAGATCTCCTACAAGCATCTCCAGGAGCTCCCGCGTCCGACGCTCCTCATGATCGAGAGTCTCGGCGCCCTCAAGAAGGGTCTGCCGCCGTCGGAACAGGAAGTGCATCGCAATCTCCAGGAACTCATCCGGAGCGCCCCCGGCCGCGTCATCATCGGTACGTTCGCCTCGCAGATCCGCCGCATCACGTATCTCATCGAGTACGCGGAGCAGGCCGGCAAGAAGGTCGCGCTCGAGGGCTACAGCATGAAGATGAACATCGAGGTCGCCAAGGAGCTCGGCTACCTCAAGGTCAAGCCGGAGACGCTCATCACGGTGAACGACATGCACAAGTACCCGGACAAGGAGCTCGTCCTCATCTGCACGGGCGCGCAGGGCGAGTCCAACGCCGCGCTCTCGCGGATCGTCACCGACAATCATCGCTTCGTCAAACTGCAGAAGAGCGACACCATCGTCTTCTCGTCGTCGGTCATTCCGGGGAACGAGCGCACGATCCAGCGGCTCAAGGACAACCTCTACCGAAAGTGCGACCACGTGATCCACAGCGAGGTCATGGAGATTCACATCGGCGGTCACGGGACCATCTTCGAGATCGAGGAGATCATCCGCCAGGCCAAGGCCGACTACGTCATGCCGGTGTACGCGAACCACTTCTTCATCAAGGAAGCGGCCAAGATCGCCTACCGACTCGGCTATCCCGAGCAGAACGTCTTCGTCCTCGACAATGGCCATGTTCTCGAGATACCGAAGGACCGGAGCGTCCATCCGCACATCCTCAAGGAGAAGGCCGATACGAGCTATGTGTTCGTCGACGGACTCGGGATCGGCGACGTGGGGCACGTCGTGCTCCGCGATCGGCAGATGCTCGCCGCCGACGGCATGGTGATCGTCACGGTCGTCGTCGACGGCCGGAAGAAGAAGGTCATCGGGAATATCCAGATCACTTCGCGCGGATTCATCCACGTCAAGGAAAATTTCGACCTCGTGAACGAGACCAAGCGCAAGGTGCAGGACATCATCAAGAAGAATACCTCGGAGGAGACGTCCCTCGACTGGGATCTCATCCGCAACGAGATCCGCGACTCGATCGGACAGTTCCTCTTCACCAAGACGGAGCGTCGTCCGATGATCCTCCCGGTGGTCGTCGAAGTTTAGCGAGAAGCCGTCTCCTTCCGTATCGGCACAAGTTTTTCCTCCGACCGAAACTCGACGTCTTCCGTTCCTACGAAAAATATCCCTCATTCGACGGCATCCCGAGGCTATTTTTCGAGAACGGAACGACGGCTCAGACAGCCGGTCGCTCCGAAAAACTTCGCCGATACGGAAGGATTCTTGAATTCTTTTTTGAAAAGCAGGTCCATTCGGGCCTGTTTTTCGTCTTGACTCTTGACGGAATGGGAAAAAAGATGTATAATGTACTTTATGTTCTTTCAGACGCGCCCCATGCGCACACTTCGTACAGTCCGGAAATCATGGGGATTTTCGGCAAGGAGAGCAAGATGACACGGAAAATTTTCGCACCGCACCTCGGTATCGGGACACTCCATTCGTCCGAAAAACCAAAATCAAAACAGGAGCCCGTCCACCGGGCTCGCGCCGTGTCCGTCGCTCCTCCTCCCGCAAGAAAACCGGAGAAACAAAGGATCGCGAAGCCCGGTGTCGTGGAGCTCGTGGAAAGGGGTTGGCCGTATCGGGTCGCAAGCCAAACAAGCACCCATGCCGTGGTCGAATTCACGAGCCCGGACGGGACCGAACGGGAGACGCGCACCGTCCTCTCGGGCATGCTGCCGGACATGGGCCGCTTCGGTCGTCCCATCCTCCACCTCAAGAAATCTCCTCGGAACCACGAGGTGGTTCGTGAACAGGCCGCCGAACAGGGCAGAGTCATCGAAGAACGAGGCTATGGTTTCGCCGTAAACGATATGGCGTGATCCTCCTGTCCCGCCTCGAGGGCGTTCCGAAACATCGGAGCGCCTTTTTTCTTTTTATGCTACAATGAAAGCGAATTACTCAGTTTTTCCTATGAACAAGCGACTGTTTTCCGGTATCCAGCCCTCGGGCAACCTCCATCTCGGCAACTATCTCGGCGCCATCCGGCAGTGGATCCCGCTCCAGGACGAGTGTGAGGCGTTCTTTTCCGTGGTCGACCTCCACGCGATCACCGTGCCTCAGGATCCGGCCGAACTTCGCAGGAAGACGCTCGAGATCGCGAAGGTTTACCTCGCCGCGGGGATAGATCCGTCCAAGGCGACGCTCTTCGTCCAATCGCATGTCCCGGAGCATACCGAGCTCATGTGGATACTCAATACCGTGGCACGCCTCGGAGACCTTGAGAAGATGACGCAGTTTAAGGATAAGGCGGGGCTTAGTTCTCTTCGAAGAGATAAAGACGAGTTTATAAAATCTTCGGTAGATAGTTTGAATTCTGCCAGAGGAGAGAATGATAGATTGTATCAAAAAGTGGAAGAATCCTACTCTAAGCTTAGGGAGTGGCTAGAGACAAAAAATTCAGATAATGGCGCTTCTATTTTGTTAGATTTGTCTGTCCATGAAGGGAATTTTAGAAAACAATATACGAGTTCGATGCAGGCTTTAGGTTCCATTGTTTCACTCTTTGTAAAGATGGAGGATCTATACAAAGATCAGCGGGAAACTATCGGCGTTGGGCTCTTCGACTACCCCGTGCTCATGGCGGCGGATATCCTGCTCTATGGTGCGGCGGTCGTGCCAGTGGGGGACGATCAGGTCCAGCACGTGGAGCTGACCCGTACGCTCGCGCGGCGGTTCAATGACCGCTTCGGCGAGACGTTTGTCGTGCCCGAGCCGCGCGTGATGAAAGAAGGCGCACGGATCATGGGGCTCGACGACCCGACCAAGAAGATGTCCAAATCCGCGGCGAGCGAGTACAACTACATCGCGCTCTCCGACGATCCCGAGCAGGCGAGAAAGAAGATCATGAAAGCCGTGACGGACAGCGGGACCGAAATCGCCTATCAGGATGACAAGCCCGCGCTCAGGAATCTCATCACCATCTATTCGCTCCTCGACGGGAAGACGCCGGAGGAGATCGTTTCCCTGTATGCGGGGAAGGGGTATGCCGATTTCAAGCGCGACTTGGCCGAAGTCGTCGCGTCGTTTCTTGCTGGTTTCCAGGCGAAGATGTCCAGTATCTCCGACGAGGAGGCGATGAGCGTCCTCCGTGCCGGCGCAGAAAAGGCCCGCGCCGTCGCAAGCGACAAGATGCGGCAGGTGAGGGAGCGGGTCGGTTTTCTGGCGTGATACGTTCCGGAGCTCCGGGATCGTGCGTCGTGGCCGGGAAAGAAAAAAAGGCCCCCGGACAGTTCTGTCCGATGGGGCTTTCACTTCGTTCCGTGCGGGGTACGAAGGTGGTACATCCGATAGACCCCATCGAGCTGTGCGTTCTGCACGGCTTCGGGGTCCCGTTCTCTCGGGACACATCCCGCATGGGCGGAGCACGGGGTGTTTCCGAGAAACTGCTTGCGCAGATCGGCCGGTATGTCACAGAGGTATGCCTTGGGATCCGATCGGGTGAGTCCGACCATCCGTGGGCAAAGCGGGATATCCTCGTCCCGGTGGAACAGGGAGGCGACGGTTGCGTTCATGATGATTCTCCTTTCGGTGGCAGGTTGGAAATGAACAAGAAAAAACCCGACTCGACGTCGGGTTTCACGCTTTCGGACACTTCGGATGTGAGGTGATCTTTTCCATTGAGTACAATCTACTC
Organism: bacterium; assembly: GCA_021821305.1. Lineage (GTDB taxonomy): Bacteria > Patescibacteriota > Minisyncoccia > Moranbacterales > UBA1568 > JAGOTT01. Next base: position 806,080 of record JAKACP010000001.1, on the reverse strand, counting down.
CAACCACTATGCAATGTCAAATTTCATGGAGGTTTGACAGATGGCCTTCCCGGTGCTTTTCTTGGGGTAGAGTTCTTTTGAAAGGAGTACCATCATGAAGGCTTTTCCGAAACGTTTTTCCGAAACGATCGCCCGATTCGCCCGATTCGTACTGGGAATCCGCGAGATAACGCTCCTGCCAGGGGTACGCAAGGTGATCATGCGGGCCGCGGGCATCATCGAGTATCGGATCGAGTTCCCGTGGCGCACCGCCGAGGACATCGCGGAGCGCGTCAAACGCTTCCTTTGGCAGGAAGATATCCCATACAGCGAGTCAGGGGACATGCTCCGTCTCGAAAGCCCGAAGATGGGAGCGTACCCATGCCTCTTCATCCCGGGGGACGGCGTCGCCAGTTTCTATACGGCGGTCCGATTCCGTGAGAAAGGCTCCTCCCGATGGGACAGCTTCATGCGGGAGATAAAAATCGCCTCCTGAATGTGGCGGCGGAAATCATGAACCCGTTCTCGATAGAGAACGGGTTTTTTTCTTAGAGCCTGTCTAAAATCTCACCGCATTTGTAAAGGAAAAAACTTCGCTTGTCTGGTAAAAGTCCCTGATTTCGGCTGCAAACCTTTCAAAGCTCGTCGGATTATCATGATAGTCCTCCTCACTTTTCAAGATTTTCGCTCGAAATCAGTGACTTTTCCCAAGACATGAGATTTTAGACCGGCTCTTATTCCCCACGGATGATACCGAGGAGCTCGGATTTTTTCGCCTCCATCAGCTCGGACGTCTCGGCCTCGAGGTTGAGCCGGAGGAGGGGTTCGGTATTGGACGGGCGGACATTGAACCACCAGTCGTCGTATTCGACCTTGAGACCGTCGAGCTCGTGCTGTCTCCCGTCCGCGTACCGATCCCGGAGCGTCGCGAGGACGCCGTCCTTGTCCTCGACCTCGCTGTTTATTTCCCCGGAGTGGAAGTAGCGGCGCGTCTTCTTGACGAGTTCCGAGAGAGGTTTCCCCGTTTCGGCCATGAGGTTGAGGAGGAGGATCGCGGGGAGCGTCCCGGCTTCGGCGAAGGAGTTCTCCTCGAAGTAGTAGTGGCCGGAAAGCTCGCCCGCGAAGACGGCTCCGTCCGTGCGCATCTGACGCTTGATGTTGGCGTGGCCGACCCGGCATTCGAGGGCCCGTCCGCCGTTTTCCTCGATGATCTCCCGGACCGCGCGCGACGACCGGAGGTCGTAGAGTATGGTGCTTCCCGGTTTTTTCGCGAGGATGATCTCCGCGAGGAGCGCGGTCGCGAGGTCCATGGGGACGAGGGTTCCCTGCTCGTCGACGAAGCCGATACGGTCGGCGTCCCCGTCGTAGGCGATACCGATGTCGGCGCCGGTGTCGATGACCTTTTCCCGGAGCTCGTCCATGGTCTCGATCTTGAGCGGGTTCGCCTCATGGCACTCGAACGGCCGTGTGAGGTCGTTGTAGAGGTTCACGACGGAGACATTGTCCGCGAACTGGTCGTAAATCGGAAGTTCGAGTATGCCCATGGCGTTCGCGGTGTCGATGACGACGGAGAACCGCTTGTCCCGCATATCCGCGAAGGAGGCGAAATAGCTGTAGTAGGCGGGCTTGATATCCTGCTCGGTCATGATTCCGACCCGTTCCGGCGTCTCGAACTCGCCACGCAGAGCGATGTCGCGTATCGAGGCTAAGCCGCTCTCGAGTCCGACCGGGAGCGCGCCTTTGAGCGCGATCTTCATGCCGTTGTATTGTGGGGGATTGTGCGAGGCCGTCACCGAGATCGCCGCATCCACCTCGAGCCGGCCCGCCGCGAAATAGACCATCGGCGTCGTGACGAGTCCCAGATCCAGGATGTCGCACCCGGCATCCATGATCCCGCGCGCGAGCTCGCGGAACAAGGCCGGGCTCGATGTCCGTATGTCCCGGCCGACGGCCACCGAGCGGAGCGAGAAATGCTCGACCGTAGCTCGTCCGATGCGGTATGCGGTATCCTCGTCCATTTCCGACGGATAGATGCCGCGGATATCGTAGGCCTTGAAGATTTCGGGGTTCATAGACGTTGTATTCATGAGGTTCCCTTCGCGCCTATTCTAGCATGTTTCGGGGTATGAAAAAACCGCCTTGTCCATTATGGATGGCGGTTTTCGGGTCGCTCGGTCTTTCGCCGCTTGCGACGATTCTTTCGTCAGGCCTGTTTGGCCCGATGGTATTCCGTGAAGAGATCCATGGCGGCTCTGACCCTGCGGACATAGTCCCGACTCGACGGATCGGCTCCTCGCGCGAGCATCTTTTTCGTGCGAAGCGGAGCGTTGTAGGCCGAGATGGCCGCGATAGGGTCCTTGCCGAACGTGTCGTACTGTTCTCGCAGGTATCGGGCTCCGGCGGGAATCGCCTTTGCCGGATCGTGAGCCTCTTTCTTGGTGAGGCCGAGCTTGATCCGCGTGGGGTCGTGGAGCTGCATGAGTCCGCGGGAGCGTCCGCGGTCGCCGATGGCGTACGGGTTGCCTCCCGACTCATGATAGATGAGTCCGTAGATGTATCGTTTGGGTACTCCGTATTGGAGCGAGGCTTGTTCCACGATCGGATCATATGCCTTCACGATGGCATCGATGCGTTTGAATGCGGTTTCCGGGTGGCGGGATACGCCACGGTGCTTCTTCTTGGCAATGCGCTGTGTTGGTGCATTGGTAGAGGAAGCGGCGTGTTTATCCCGAGTGGCTGCTTTCGCAGTCGGCTCCGGATAAATACTCTGTTTCGCTTGCGCGACAGATTTTTCCGGAGTGGAGATTGATGATGGAATGTCGAGCGTCTGCCCGACCAAGATGAGATCCGGGTCGGCGATGCCGTTGGTCTCGACGAGCGATCCGACGGTCGTGCCGAAGCGCTTGGCGATATGCGAGAGCGTATCGCCCTTTTCCACGACGTAGGCCGCGGCGGATGCCGGGGCGCACATCAGGAGCCACAGGACAATCATGACGTATCTGAGCATTTCAAGCCCTCCTTTCGGATGAAAAATTGTGAAAGATCCGAAGGGACAGTCTAGCATGTTTTCCGTATCTTGTCAATAGTATTGGCTTTTAATAGCCAAAATACGGTTTTTTAGGCCGATTGTTTCCTTCATGCGGAAGGCATTGTCCAGAAGAAAAGCAGTATGGAGACTTGACAAGGATATCTTGGTGTGCTAAAGTGTGAAAACCGCTGAATTGAACGATGCTCCTTCGGAGCGTTGTTTTTTTTAAGCGGTGCAAGCGGCTCTTTGAAAATTCAGTCCATTCCGACAGGAAAAAAAAAGTTCTGTTTTGAGAAGGGTCGCGTCTTTGTCGTTATCGTTCGTTCAACCAACTGAAGGGAAATACAAAATGAAGAAAAGCATCAAGAACGTGATCAGTGGCATCAGCGCTCTCGCCCTCGTCCTCGCCGCCTCCGCATCGATTGCGGCCGGCAACTCGTGGGTCTCCGGCGGCATCGACGGTGGGGCCTCCGTCCTTCACGGGCAAGGCGGCTTCAACGCCGGCTATCAAGGCGGTTCCCAAACGATGTCCTGGACCGGTGCGACGCAGGTTCATGCCGCAGGCATGACCGGCGGCAACGTGATGGGCGCTCTGGGCACTACCTCGGGAACCGCGACTTCGGGCGCTATGGCCTACCAGTCCGGTGGCTCCTCCGGTACGACCGCAGGTTCGATGACCGGCTCGTTCGCAGGTGTCATGAACGGTACCGCGATGAGCACCGCCGGCGCTGGCGCCGGCGGCATGGCATACTCGTCCTGGTTCTGAAGCAGGGGCCGATGACCTTTTAAACTGAGACTGTCTCGGTCTGAGGTCAGAAACAAAAGGGTCAGGGGAAGAACACATTCCCTTGACCCTCTTTTCTTGCTTGAACAAGATAATAGAGGAGCAATTCCGTCATGCAAAAACGTTCTCTTTCCCTGTCGCTCATAGCGATATCCTGTTTCCTGACCGCCGGAACCGTCCTTGCGGACAATACGGCGACATCCGGTTCGACGGCTGTCTCAGGATCCGCCGCCATCGGCGCTCAAAGCAACAATGTCGGCGGCTTCGGTATCGCGGGAGCCAATGTCGACCAGCAGTTCAACAGCGAGGGTACGGATATTCCCGTGACGTTGCCCGGCATGCCGGGCGTCGGGGTTCCGACACCCCAGGTGTTCAGCTTCGGCCCGTTGTCGAATCCGACCAACATCAACAACATCGCTCCGAGCATGTACTTCGAGAAGAAGTGCCAGCCGGAATATACAAAAGGAAACGACTCGTATACCGATGCGGGTGCCGGCTGGAGCGGCAAGACCGAAGTCGTGTTCACGTCCTACCCGGACTACAAGAAAAAGCGCGCCGGGAGCGGCTCGCCTGCGCGGGTACTTCCGCGCTTTCCTGCGGCTTCCGGCAACTACGTGTGCATCGGCGTCATCATGACGACGGCCGAAAAGGGCTCGGAAAGCAAGGTGAACATCAACGTCGTACGTGACGACACGGTGAAGTATGTCTTCAACAACCTGGAAGGCTATTCGGAGATCTATATCGTTTCTCCGGAGCAGTCGATCGGTACGGCACTCGGTGTGGGCACGGAAGGCAACGGCTTTTCCCTCGGCGGCGCCGCGGCAGGCATCGTCGGCAGCAGCAATCCTGCCCTGGGGGCGGTTCTCGGTCTGGCGGCGGCATTTTCCAAGAGCGCGGCCTCCACGCATCCTGACGGACGCATCGGCGCCACCTACTGGGTGCTCGGGAAACCGAAGACTCCGGAAGCGGGCACGCCGTTCAGCGACAGCGAATTCGCCGCGTATTTCCAGGAACTGGTGAAAAGTTCGATGCCGCCGTCGGCCGAAGGGAATGGCAAGAAGCTCGAAGCCGTGAAGTAACACTTCGCGTAGGCTTCATGACAGACTGATTTTTCCGCATATTCTCGACAAGAGAGTCTGCGGCAAAGATCAGTCTTTTTTTTCGCGCGATCGTGAAGGGCGGCGATATCTTCGGATAGCCGCTCTTTTTTGTTGACCGAAAGGCTTTTTTTTGGCAGAATAAGGGAATATCTTGCCTGCCCTGTGAAATATTGCAAATCCTGTTCATATGTTTTATACATATGTGTTGTTAAGTAAAAAAGATGGAAAGATGTACACAGGATACACTAAGGATTTGCAATTACGATTTGAGCGGCACAATAAGGGTCTGGTTCCATCAACTAAAGATCGTAGACCCCTGAAGCTGATTTACTACGAGGCATGTTTGTTCCAACAGGATGCTACCCATAGGGAAAAATATCTAAAAAGTTATAAAGGAAAGATGTTTTTGAGAAATAGGCTCAAATCGTATTTCACAGGGTAAATATGGCACTGAAAGCCGGTATCGTCGGACTTCCGAACGTGGGGAAATCGACCCTGTTTTCGGCGTTGACCAAGAAACAGGTCGATATCAACAACTATCCCTTCTGCACGATCGAGCCCAATGTCGGCGTCGTCGAGGTTCCGGACGCGCGGCTCGCCGCATTGTCCGCGCTTTCCGGGAGCAAGAAGCTCATCCCTGCCGTATTCGAATTCGTCGATATCGCCGGGCTGGTCAAGGGCGCGTCGGAGGGCGAGGGTCTCGGCAACAAGTTCCTCGCGAACATCCGCGAGGTGGATGCGATCGTCCAGGTGGTGCGCGTATTCGAGAACGGCAATATCATCCACGTCCACAACCGTGTCGATCCGAAGGAGGACATCGATATCGTGAACACCGAGCTCGTGTTGGCCGACCTCGAGACGGTGATCCGGCGCAAGGAAAAGACCGTCAAGGACGTGCGCGCCCGGGCCAAGGGCGCCGAACAGGAGATGAAATGGCTCGAGGAGATAGAATCCGTGCTGGAGGTCGGGCGGCTCGCGAATACGGTCGCGCTTTCGGGCGATGCGGAAGAGTCGGGGAGATTCATGAAAGGACTCTCGCTTCTCACGGCGAAACCATTCCTCTATGTCTACAATATGAGCGATACGGATGCCGCGCTTCCAGCGGAACTCGCCGCCCTCCCGCATGTCCGGCTCGATATCAAACTCGAGGAGGAGCTCGGGACGATGACGGCCGAGGAAGCGGCGGAACTCGGCATGGTCTCGCGGCTCGGAGAACTCATCCGTGAGGCATACTCGCTCCTCGGTCTCGAGACGTTTTTCACGACCGGCGAGGTGGAGACGCGCGCCTGGACGATACGCCAGGGTTCGACCGCGCCGCAGGCCGGCGCCGCGATCCACGGCGATTTCGAGGAGAAATTCATCCGCGCCGAGGTGGTCGGCTACGAGGCGCTCATCGCCGCGGGCTCCTGGGCCGCCGCGCGCGAGGAGGGGACCTTGCGACTTGAAGGCAAGGACTATGTCGTGGCGGACGGGGATGTCATCGTTTTCAAGATATGAATCTTGAAAATGAAAACACAAAACACAGTGCGCAAAAAGCCAAAAAAAACACAAAAAACAAAAGCACAAACAGGATCCCGTTTGTAATCCGTGTTTTCTTTGGATGTTTGTGTTCTGGCCGTTTGTGTTTTCTTGACAGAGGAGAAGGAAGTTTCTAGAATGGATTGGCAATCATCAACTGAGAGTGCCAACTAACACGTAACGACACGATATTATGCCAAAACAGATCGCCTACAGCGAGGATGCGCGCAAGCGTATCAAGATCGGAGTCGACAAGGTCGCGAACGCGGTCCGGATGACGCTCGGGCCCAAGGGGCGCAACGTGATCCTGGGCAAGTCGTTCGGCGGACCGACCATCACCAACGACGGCGTATCCATCGCCAAGGAAGTCGAACTGCCCGACAAGTATGAGAACCTCGGCGCCGAGCTCATCAAACAGGTCGCCGAGAAGACCAATGACATCGCGGGCGACGGGACGACGACGGCGACCGTCGTGGCATCCGCGCTCATCCGCGAGGGGCTCAAGTTCGTCGAGACCGGCATCAATCCGATCGGCATCCGCCGGGGCATGGAAGGCGCGCTCCGGGAAGTGACGGCGGTACTCGCCAAGAATTCGAAGAAGATCTCGTCCCAGGCGGAGATCACGCAGGTCGCGACGATATCCGCGGAGTCGCGCGAGATGGGCGAGATGATCGCGTCGGTGATCGATGAAGTGGGATCGGACGGCGTCGTGACGACCGAGCAGTCCAATACCCTCGGTCTCTCCAAGGAGATCGTGAAGGGCATGAATTTCGACAAGGGCTATATCTCGCCGTATATGATGACCGACGCGGAAGCGCAGACGGCGGAGGTGAACGATCCGTACATCCTCATCACCGACCGGAAGATATCGGCCATCAATGACATCGTGCCGATACTGAACGCGCTCGCGCAGTCGGGCAAGAAGGATATCGTCATCATCGCCGAGGACGTGGACGGCGAGGCGCTCGCGACGCTCGTGGTGAACCGGCTTCGCGGCGTGCTCTCCGTGCTCGCGGTCAAGGCGCCGGAGTTCGGCGAGAACAAGAAGGCGATGCTTCGCGATATCGCGATCCTGACCGGCGCTACCGTGATCTCGGAGGAGACCGGGATGAAACTCGAGGCGGCGACGATCGACCAGCTCGGCCGCGCCTCCAAGGTGATCGCGACCAAGGACGACACGACCATCGTCGGTGGCAAGGGGAAGAAGAAGGATATCGACGCGCGCGTCGCGGAGATCCGGGCGCAGGCCGACCGGACGGAGAGCGAATACGACCGTGACAAGTCCAAGAAGCGCATGGCGAAACTCTCGGGCGGCGTCGCGGTGATCCGTGTGGGCGCTTCGACCGAGACCGAGCTCACCTACATGAAGCATAAGATGGAGGACGCGGTGAACGCGACCCGCGCGGCGATCGAGGAGGGCATCGTCGCCGGCGGTGGGACCGCGCTCGCCAAGGCGGCGGCGGCCGTGTCGTTGGCCCACGCGAAGAAGGAATATGAGAGCCACGAGTACAAGGCGGGCTATGAGACGCTCCTGCGCGCCCTTTCCGACCCGTTGCGGCAGATCGCCGCGAACGCGGGCGAACAGGATCCGGCGGTCGTCCTGGCCAAGGTGGTCGAGGCAAAAGGCGTCAATTTCGGCTACAACGCCTCGAATGACACGTACGAGGAGGACATGGTGAAGGCGGGGATCATCGATCCCTTGAAGGTGACGCGGACCGCGCTCGAGAACGCGGTATCGGTCGCGGCATTGCTCCTCACCACCGAGGCGGCGATCGTCGACCTTCCCGAGGAGAAGAAGGAACACCCCCATGGCGGCGGCATGGACATGGGCGGAATGATGTGATTCTGTTCAGAGAATCGTGAGCAGATCGATAGGGTGACAGAGGCTGATGGCGAAAACGCGCTCCTCGGAAAAAGGGCCGTCCCGGACAGGGGCGGTCTTTTTCTGTCCGTTACGTGTGATATAATGAAATCGTACCGTCGCGGATGGAAGCGAAAAACACACACCGAAAATATGAGAATCACCGATGACCAGTTGAAGCTGTTTCTCCTCGACTCGAATCTCGTCCCCAAGGACAAGCTCGAGGAAGCGGCGGCGGAGGCCGTGAAACAGCAGAAGAAGCTCGGCGAAACCCTTCTCGCATCGAAACTGATCGATGAGGCGGGCCTCCAGAAGGTCTATGCCTACGTGCTCGGCATCCCGTTCGTCGACCTTACCAAGGAGGCCGTCCCGCTCGACATCCTCCAGATCGTGCCCGAGCCGATCGCCCGCAAATACAATATCGTCTCGTTCGAGAAACAGGGGCAGAACCTCAAGGTCGCCATGCTCAACCCGGAGGATCTCCAGACGATCGACTTCATCAAGAAGAAGAGCGGACTGAAGATCGTCCCGTGCCTCACGACGAGGGAAAGCATCCAAGCGACGCTCCGATCCTACGAGAAGAGTCTCAAGGCCGAATTCGGCGACATGCTCGAGATCACCGCGGAGAATCCCAAGGAAGGTGATGACCACGGCAATCTCGAGAAGATGGCGACGGATCTGCCCGTCGTCCGTATCGTGGACACCCTCCTCAAACATGCGATCCTCCAATCCGCCTCCGATATCCACATCGAGCCCGATGAGAAGGAGGTCCGCGTCCGCTACCGGATCGACGGCGTGCTTCATGACGCTATGACCCTGCCCAAGGACGCCGCGGCCGGCATCGTGGCGCGCATCAAGGTGCTCTCGAATCTCAAGCTCGACGAGCACCGTTCCCCGCAGGACGGCCGCTTCAAGATCGAGAAGGACGACTACAAGATCTCCTTCCGCGTCTCCATGCTGCCCGTGTTCGACGGGGAAAAGATCGTCATGCGTCTCCTCGACGAATCCGCGAAGGGGCTCACGCTCGAGAAGATGGGGCTCGTCGGCGAATCGCTCGAGGTCGTGCACCGCGAGATCAAGAAGCCCAACGGCATCATCCTCGTCACCGGTCCGACGGGCTCCGGCAAGACGACGACGCTCTACACCATCATGGATATCCTCAATACCCCGGAGGTGAACATCTCGACCGTCGAGGATCCGGTGGAATACCGGATGCCGCGCGTGAATCAGACGCAGATCAATCCGAAGGTCGGGATGACTTTCGCGGCCGCGCTCCGCTCGTTGCTCCGGCAGGACCCGGACATCCTCATGGTCGGCGAGATCCGTGACGAGGAGACCCTCGAGATCGCGCTCCACGCCGCGATGACCGGACACCTCGTGCTCTCGACACTCCATACCAACAGCGCCGCCGCGACGCTTCCGCGCATGCTCGACATGGGCGCCGAGCCGTTCCTGATCGCTTCGACGGTCAACATCATCATCGCCCAGCGGCTCGCGCGCAAGCTCTGCCAGGAATGCAAGAAACCCTATACCCTCGATCCGGACGAAGCGAAGGCGCTCGAGAAGAGCGTCGACACCGGTGAGATTTTCACGTACCTCCGGTCGCAGGAGAGTATCAGGAACGTCATGGGAAACGCGAAGTCGCTCACGGACCTCACGTTCTACAAGCCCGTCGGCTGCGATCAGTGCGGCGGCGAAGGGTACCGCGGCCGGGTCGGCGTCTACGAGGTGCTCGCGATGGAGACGAATATCCGCAAGCTCGTGACCCAGTCCGCGACGTCGGAGGTGATCGAGGCGGAGGCGAAGAAGAACGGTATGTCGAAGATGTCCGAGGACGGGTTCTGCAAGGCCGTCCAGGGTATCACGACCATCGAGGAGATCCTCCGCGTGACGAAGGAGTAGGAAGGGGAGAGGAGTCCATATAATTCCGAAAGTACGAAGAAAACCCGGCATGCGCCGGGCTTTTCCTTTCGAATAAGTTTCTATTGCCCGTTTTCCGCGAGGGGGAGGATCCACGCCCCCCGTCCGGTCGATACGGCGACCGCGGAGCCGTCGTCCCGCAGCGAGCAGGCGGCGGCATCCGTGAACGATTCGCTGAAGAATTGCCGCACGATGGAGCCGGAGTCCGAGAAGACGATGATCCGTTTCGCGGGAGCGTCGACGACAGCGACGATGCCGGGCACATTGGGGTTGGCGCAGAGCGCGGTGACGGAAAGAGGCGTGGACGGCGCCTCGGGAGAAAACCCGGCGGATGGCCGTCCCCGGAGGAATGCGGAGACGGAGGAACCGGTGGTGCCATAGATCGCCTCGCTGACGGCTATCGCCGTCGTGTCACCGGGCATGGCCTCGCGCGTCCAGAGCAGGCCTTCGCCGAAACCGCCCTCGGCGCGCGGGTATCGGTACACGTTGCCCGTCTCGTCCTCGAGGAAGTAGAGGTAGGTGAGGAAGGATCCGATGCCGGCCGTCCTGAATCCCGCGGGAAGCGGAATCGCGTTCTTCACGAAGGAGCGGTTCGCGGGCGCGAAGGAGTAGAGCTCGCCGTTTTCCAGGGAGAGGAAAATGAGATTGAGATCGTCCATGCCAGCCGCGTAGCGGACCCTGCTCTCGGAGGGCGACGGATAGGACGTCCCGTCCTGGGCATCGACGAGTGTCCGCTCGGCGACGAGGAAAAGGCGGCCATTGAGGAAGACAGGCGTGATCATGTTTTCGGGTGTTCCGGTGACCGCCTCGGGCGAAGCGAGTACGGCGCTTTTTTCGTTTTCCGGGGGGAATGCCGGCGCCGGAGCTTCGGTGACCACGACCGGGACAGATTCCGCGTTCTCTTCGGCACCCCAATTCCACATGACGATGATGCCGATCGTGAGCGCGAAGGTCGCGCCGCTCGCGACGAGCAGCTGTCGTTTCGGGGAGAGCGCGAGGAACCGCCGCTTCAGGAAAGCGGCCGCGGCGCGGATCGAGGAGCCCAGCCCGCGCAGTCCCGGGAGGATGAAATCGGCAGAGGCGATCCTGGCGAACCGGGCGATGTTTCCGCCGATGCGGCCGGCATGCCGTCTCGAGATTTCCGCGTATCGCGAGGTATCGACTTTCGGAAGGGCGGGGACGGAAATCTTCGGTAGGGTGATGCGGGGAAGCTCGGGGAGACGGAGTCGGCTTGCCGCGGGCGCGGCCCGCTCGGGTGACGGCTCCTCTTCGGGAGGCGTTTCCCGTTCCGCTTCCTGGGCGGGAGCTGAGTCCGCGGGTTTCCGAAGGGATGGCGCCGCCGCCTTCATTTTCGAAAGCGAAGAAGAGACGTTTTCGGAAACGGAGGCGGATATCGATTCGGCCTGTCGTCTCAGGCGTTCCTTCGCCCTGACTTTCGCGGCCTCGTATCGGGACAGCAGATCCTCGAGGATCCAGCGGCATTTGGTGATGGTCGGATGCTCGTCGTGTTTGCCGGATGCTTCCCCTCGGACGTAGATTTCGCCGAAGCGGGTATCTTCCGTCGGGGCGGGGGGTTCGACCGACATCGCCTCTTCCGGGATTTCTTCGCGGAAATAGGAGGAATTCTCGTTCCTTTTTTCCTCGAATGCCTGCGCGCTCCATGCGTTCACGACGCGGGGTTTCGCTTGGTGTCGTCGCGCCGATTTCCGCTCCGGGACCGATTCGACGAGTTTCTCGAAGACATCGAGTATCACGACGGCCCCGGTCTTGAGCTCGTTTACCATGGCGGTCTCGAGAAACTGCGAGAACTTCCTTCCTATCCCGATACGCCGGGCGCTCCGTTCGAGCTCGCCTGGTTCGAAGAGCGCGAACAGTTCCGGCGAGGAGAGGAGTATGTAGTCTTCCGCGGCGAGCCGGCCGCTCGAGATCTCGACGAACGTCTTGAGGGGGTGAAGCTTGGCCTCTTCGGAAGCGAGTCCTTCGCCGATATCGGAGAGCGTGCCGCCGCGGAAGAGGAGTATGGCGCCTTCTCCGGTGACCGAGAAGTGGAGGGTGTGCTTCTCGACGACCGCGATCGCCCCGTGGAGATTTCCGATCCATTCCGTCTGGCCGTTCTTCACGAGTTCGGCGAGCGTCACGTTCATCTTGTGGAGCGTCGCCTCGAAGCTCTCGAGCGACCCGCGGCGCGGATTCGCGAAATATTCCTTCTTCGCTACCGAGGCGAGGGCGTTCACCACATAGGCGGACGATTCCGACCGATCGGACACGGAAAAGACGCCCACGATCGTACCGAGACCTTCCTGGGCGAGGTTTTCCGGCGCCGCTATGAACGATTTGATATAGGGTTCGGCGGACCGGTTTCTCGCGACAAAAATGTCCGCGGCGCGCACCTCTATCATCTTCTGCGGCTCGACTTTCCCGTTTTTCCGTTGGGGCATACCGTTTTTTCCATTATACCACATTTTCCACAGGGGAATCACGGCGTTTTTTGGCTCCGCTTTGACTTTTCTCCGCGTGTTGAGTAGAGTGGGGGAGGAGGTGGATTTTCTTATAGGTCTTCCGCATATGTCATTCGCCATCTTCGAGTCGCTGTTCGGATCAAAGTCCCGCGCCCGGCTCATCCGCTTCTTCATCCTCAATCCGGAGGTCGAGTATTCCTCCGCCGATGTCGCCGAAAAGACGCTCCTCCCACGACCCGAGGTGTCGCGCGAGCTCATGCGCCTGAAAAAAATGGGCTTCGTGAAGGAATCCTCGCGGAAGCGCGTGAAACGATACCAGATGCATCCGACGTTCCCGTTCTTTCCCGAATTGAAGAGCCTCGTGTCCAAGTCGAACGTGAACGTGCCCAGCCAGATGTTCCAGAAGCTCCGCATGGTCGGCGAGGTCAAGCTGATTCTCGTGAGCGGCCTGTTCCTGAACCATCCGAAGAGCAAGGCGGACATGATACTCGTCATAAACAACGCCCATCGGTCCAAGCTCCAAGGAGTGATAGCCAAGCTCGAGGCGGAGATCGGCCGGGACGTCCGTTTCGTGCTCATGGACGCGGAGGATCTCCATTACCGACTCAATATGCTCGACCGGTTCCTTATCGAGTTCCTGGAAGGCCCCTACCAGGAAGTCACCAACCGTATTCCCGAGCTCAAGCGATTCATCTCGGGACTCAAGAAATGATGTCGTGATGCGGGATGCATGATGCGTGACAAAAGAAAAGACTGATTTTTCTTGATCCATCATTTATCTTGTATCTTGCGTCCTTTATCCTTCGTCTCCTATGTCCCTGACCGTACTTCTGACATCCGTCGCCCTCGCCGTCTTCGTCGGTGCCGGGTTTTTTTTCCTGCGTGACCTCCGGCGGCAGTCCGAGCATGAACGGAAGTTCCTGCTCGACCGGATGGAGAACCTCGACCGGCGCATGAGCCAGGAGATGCACCAGTTCTCTTCCTCGCTCGTCGGACAGATCGGCGGTCTCAATGCCGCCCTCGACCGGCGGCTCGGGGACAACACCAAGCGTCTCGACGACCGGCTCGAGGGCGCCTCGCGATCGTTCGCGGAGGTGCGTGCCGCACTCGCGGAAGTCAAGGAATCCAACCAGAAGATATTCGAGGTCGGCAAGGAAGTGGCCTCGCTCCAGGAGATCCTCAAGGCGCCGAAGCTCCGCGGCGGATTCGGCGAACTCATGCTTCAGGACATTCTCGGGCAGATGCTTCCGAAGGACCACTTCACCCTCCAGCATTCGTTCCGAAGCGGGGAAATCGTGGACGCCCTGATCCAGCTCAAGGGCGGCGATATCAGTATCGACTCCAAGTTCCCGCTCGAGAATTTCAAGCGCATCGTGGAGTCGAACAGCGACGAGGACCGCAAGGTCGCGCGGCGACAGTTCATCTCCGATGTCAAAAAGCACGTCGACGCGATCGCGACGAAATATATCCTCCCCGAGGAGGGGACGCTCGGCTTCGCGCTCATGTATATCCCGGCGGAGAACGTCTACTACGAGATCATCATCAAGGACGGCGAGGAGACGGGTATCGCCGAGTACCTCTTCCGGAAAAAGGTCATACCGGTATCGCCCAACTCGCTCTATTCGTACCTCCAGACGATCATGATCGGGCTGCAGGGAATGCAGATCGAGAAGCGCGCCAAGGAGATACTCGGACATCTCGAGCGGCTCTCGATCGAGCATGGGAAGTTCCTCCGGGAATTCGAGGTGCTCGGGAGCCATATCGGCAACGCGCAGAAGAAATACGAGGATGCGGAGAAGCGCCTCGGCAAGGTCGATGATCAGCTCGACCGCGTGCAGGCGTTCTCGGACATCGAGGAGGCGCATGTGGCCGCCGTACTCCCGGTGATCGAGGACGAGGTATAAATCCAACCCTATGGCATGGACATTCGGATTTCGGGAAAAGATAGGATCGTTGCCGACGCACGATTTCGGCCGGAGCTTTCTCCAGGAGGACGAGGGCTTTTCGTTCTCGGAGAATCCGCTGGTCCGTTTTTCCTCCTCACTGTCGCTTCTCCTCATCGCCCTCTCCGCGATCGCCGCGTACGTTTTCGTCGTCCGGGGCGAGGAGGGGGTGATCGTGCTTCACTACAACTCCTACTTCGGCGTGGATATCGTCGGTGATCCGTGGCAGGTGCTCCTGATTCCGGCGTCGGCGCTCTCCTTCTTCCTCATCGATTTCATCCTCGCCCGGAAGCTTTATTCGATGCGGGAACGTATCGCCGCCCATATCGTCCTCTTCTCGTCGTTTTTCGCCGCGCTGTCGGGCGCCGTCGCGGTCGCCGCGCTCTCATCCATCAACTCCTGACCTATGGACCGCACCGGTATGGCCGCGCAGAAAACCTCGTTCACGTTTCCGGATCCGAAAACCGTCGAGCCTCGTGGCCGTTTCGCCCAGCGCGCGCTCGAGCTCATTCCCGGTACGCTCACCTGGGCGACCATACTCGGTATGTTCGTCGGATCGTGGCTCGCTCCGGTCGGCGCGGCCGTATTCGTCATCGTGTTCGACATCTACTGGATCTACCTCACCGTGTACGTGGCCTTCTTCTCCATCATGGCTTATCGCGGGCTCCGCAGGGGCGTACGGATAAACTGGTGGGAGCGCGTGGTCCAGGTCCGCGACCCCGGAAAGTATCGTGCGGAGCTCCTCGAACGATCCGAACATCTCCGCGCGATGCTCCGCGAGGAGAAACTCTCCTTTCGCGAACGCCGCATCATCCGCAAGGAGCGCCGGGAACTCGTGCGGTATGCCGCGGAGCTCCGCGAACTCGAACCGATACGGGAGCAGATTCTCGACTATCGCGATATCGTCCACGTGGTGCTGCTTCCGACCGCGAACGAGGGACCGGAAATCATCGAGCCGTCGATACGGTCCATCGCCGAATCCAGCTTCCCGAAGTCGCAGGTCATCATCCTGCTCGCGACCGAGGAACGCGAGCCGGAGGAGACGCGGCTCCCCAAGGTGAAATACCTCGAGGAGAAATTCCGCGGCGTGTTCCGCGATTTCATCGTGACGACGCACGAGGTGGCTTCAGGCGAGATGCGCTGCAAGGCGTCGAATGCCGGATACGCGGCGCGCAAGCTCATGACCTACCTCGATGAGCGGAATATCGACTATAAGCGGGTCATCTTCTCGAACTTCGACTGCGACTCGGTCGTCCACCCGGAGTATTTCTCGGCGCTCACCTACGCCTACATCACCGATCCGAATCGGCTGCAGCGCGCCTACCAACCGTTGCCCATGTATCACAACAACCTCTGGGATACGAACGCGTTCGTGCGCGTCATGGTCACGGGGTCGTCGTTCTGGCACATGTACCAGAGCACGCGCAAGGACATGGTGACCTTCTCGTCGCACTCCGAACCGTTCGATACGCTCGTGCGCGTCAATTTCTGGCCGGTCAACATGATCAGCGAGGACTCGGTCATCTACTGGAAGGCGCTGTCATATTTCCACGGCGATTACAAGGTGACCCCGATACTGCTTCCGATCTCGCTCGATGCCGTCCTTGCCGACACGTACTGGAAGACCCTCAAGAACGAGTACAAACAGAAGCGTCGCTGGGCGTACGGCATCGAGAACTTTCCCGTGACCATGCGCGCGATCTGGCCGGACCGGCTGATGCCGCTGTGGAAGAAGATCCGCGTCACCATCGAGATGATCGAGGGGCACTTTTCCTGGGCGACGGCCCCGCTCATCCTCGCGTTCCTCGGATGGCTTCCGCTTTTTCTCGGCGGTCCCGCATTCAATGAGAGCGTGCTCGCGCACAATCTGCCCTTCGTCACCCGCATCCTCATGACGCTCGCCATGGGCGGCCTCGTCATATTCATGTTCCTCTCGTTCCTCATGCTGCCGCCGCGTCCCAAGAAATACGGACCGATGCGCAACGTACTCATGTTCGCGCAGTGGTTCCTCGCCCCGGTCATCGCGCTCCTCGGCGCGATCCCGGCCATCGATTCCCAGACGCGCATCCTACTTAAGAAATATTTCGGCGAATTCTGGGTGACGGAGAAGATACGGAAGAAGTAAAAGCACAAAACCCAGTGTACAAAAATCCAAACAAAACACGAAACACGGGAATCAAACGAGATCCGATTTGTATTTTGTGTTTTTAGGGGTTTGGGCTTTGTTTTGATTTTTGTGTTTTTATGCTTTGTGTTTTATGCCTGAAAAATTCCTTTTTCCATTCCTTCTCTCATTCATTCTCTCCGCCGCGCTCCTTTCATTCGTCCTGTTCCTGTCCCGTCGATTCGCCCCGATGGTCCGCGATGAACCCGGGCGGACGCACAAGGCGGTGTCGCGTTTCGGCGGTGTCGCGCTCGTTCTCGCGTTCCTCGCGGGAGTCGCCGCGAACCCCGACCTCGAGCCGACGCCGCAACTCATCGGACTCCTCGTCGGTGCGGCGTTCGTCCTCCTCGTCGGTGCGTGGGACGATATCGTTCCGATCGGTTGGCCCGCACAGCTCCTGTTCCAGCTCGCGCTCGCCTCGATCATCTTCCTTTCCGGCATGCGTGCATGGGTCCTGACCAATCCCTTCGGGGAACCGCTGTTTCTCCATCCGGATTCGTGGTTCTTGCCGAGCTTCCTCGTCGGTCTCGCGTTCACGGTGCTCGTCATGAACGCGGTCAATTGGGCGGACGGCGTCGACGGCCTCCTCGGAGGCGTGGCGACGGTGGCGTTTTCGGCGATCTTCCTCGTGAGTCTCCGGCCGGAAGTGAATCAGCCGGCCGTGGCGATCCTCGCCGCGATCCTCGCGGGGCTGTCGTTCTCCTTCCTCCTTTTCAATTTTCCCAAGGCGTCGCTCATGGCCGGAACCGCCGGTTCGTATTTCATCGGGTTTTCGGTCGCGGCGCTGTCGCTCTTCGCCGGGGCCAAGATAGCCACGACCCTCCTCGTCCTCGCGGTACCGGTGCTCGATGCGGCCTATGTCATACGCGCGCGCGTCCGCGCCGGAGCGTCGCCCTTCCGCGGCGGGGACGGACGGCATCTCCATGACCGGTTGCGGCTCTTGGGCTGGTCCGATCGCCGGGTAGCGGTTCTCTATACCGGTGTCTCCGCCCTCGCCGCCCTCGCCGCGCTGTCGTTTCAGGCGGCCGGGAAATTCCTGTTCCTCGCCGCGCTTGCCGCGGCGTTCATCTTCCTCGTGTCGAGGATGGAAAAGATCATCGGGCAACGCTCATGAATCACACCCTGGCAAAAATGCTCACGTTCATCTGGATCCCGATCCTCATCGCGGTCGCGCTCTTTTTCATGGAACGAAAAGATACGGATACCGGACAGGGGCCGACCGTATCCGTCGGTGAGCGGTCGTTTTCGGTCGAGATAGCCGATACCGCGGCCGCACGGACCCGCGGGCTTTCCGGTCGGGACGGTCTCTGCGGGGGATGTGCGATGCTCTTCCGGTTCGATACTCCTGGCGCGTACGGATTCTGGATGCCGGACATGCGATTCGCCATCGATATCGCGTGGATCCGGGACGGGCGCATCGTCCATATCGAACGGCGCGTGGCTCCCGATTTTCAGGGCGTGCTCCATCCGTCCGCGGAAGCGACCGACGTCCTGGAAACCGCCGCGGGCGACCTCGACGGCATCGAGGTCGGTGACGAGGTCCGGTTGCCCGGGAAAGAAAAATAGACGGCCCGGAAATGAATATCAGTGTCCTTTGGCGGCCTGCGCGTCCTCCTCGCGACCGGAGTGCCGGATGCGGGACTTGGCGCTCGAAGTCTTCACGAACCGGAGCCAGTCCTGGTTCGGTTTCTTCCGTTCCTTGGAGACGAGGATCTCGATGACCTGTCCGTTCCGTATCTGATAGTCGAGAGGGACGATCTTCCGATCGGCCTTGGCGCCGACGATATGATCTCCGATTTCCGAATGGATCGCGTAGGCGAAATCGACCGGCGTAGCCTCCTCGGGGAGCTGGATGATGTCGCCTTTCGGCGTGAAGGCGAAGATATGGTTCTTGAAGAATTCTATCCTGAGCCCCTGCCAGAACTCCTCGTTGTCCTTGCCGATCTCCTTCTGCCATTCCTGGAGCTGTTTGACCCAGGCCACATCCTTGGGCTTCGCCTCGGCCGAGGCTTTCTTTCCGAAGATGAGCGATCGCCATCCGCCGCGTTCCTTCTCGGTATAGATCCAGTGCGCCGCGATACCGAACTCCGCCTCGTCGTGCATTTTCGGCGTCCGGATCTGCACCTCGAGGATGCGGCCCTCGGGACCGAAGATGGTGGTATGGAGCGACTGGTAGCCGTTGGGCTTCGGGAGCGAGATGTAGTCCTTGATGCGGCCGACGAGCGGACGATATCGCTTGTGTATGGCGCCGAGCGTCTCGTAGCAATCGATGATTTCCGGAACGATGATGCGCACCGCGATGAGGTCGTGGATGCGGCCCGGGTCCATGTCGTGCTTCTTCAGTTTCTGGTAGAGACGGTACAGGTGTTTCGCCCGTCCGTTGATGGTGACGATCTTGATGTTGTCTTCCGCGAGCTCGACTTTGAACTGTTCCATGACCCGGTCGAGGTAGGATTTCCCTTCCCGAACGTGCGCGTCCTCGATCTTTTTCGCCTCCTCGTAGTGTTCCGGTTCGAGATAGCGGAACGAAAGGTCCTCGAGCTCTCCCTTGATCTCGCCGATACCGAGCCGGTTCGCGAGCGGCGCGTAGATTTCCATCGTCTCCCGGGCGATACGCTCCTGTTTGTCCGGTCGTACGGCACCGAGCGTGCGCATGTTGTGGAGCCGGTCCGCGAGCTTGATGATCACGACGCGGATGTCGGTCGCCATGGCGAGGAACATCTTGCGCAGGTTCTCGAGGAAATACTCCTCGCGCGATCCGCGGAGCTTGATCTTGCCGAGTTTGGTGATGCCGTCGACGAGGTGCGCCACTTCCGATCCGAATCTTTTCTCTATCTCGGTGAGCGTCCGTTCGGTATCTTCCGGGACGTCATGGAGGAGTCCCGCAGCGATCGTCACCTTGTCCATACCGATATCCGCGAGGATCTTGGCTACCGCGAGGCTGTGGGTGACATAGGGCTCGCCGGATTTGCGCGATTGCCCGTGATGGGCCTCGTCGGCGAAGCGGAACGCAGCCGCGATGAACTTCCGATCGTCGGAGGAATACTCGCGACGCGCGGAGGAGAATACCTCATCGAGCGTGAATATGGGTTGCATAGTGTTGGAGCCTGTCTCATATCTCAATGCCTGAAATAAGAGAAAGACTTTTTGCTTGTCGTCTGAAAATAAGGGGCTCGTGAGGGGAGTGCGGGCGGCATATACGGGGGAGCCCACACCGGGCAGGGGCCGCGTATCGAGGGATTTTCTCCGAGAAGAGCGCTTATCCGGTTCGGCAGGTGCTCGGGTCGACGTACGTATATACTACAGTATAGGTATCGAACCCTTCTTTCGGCAAGCCGCTCCCCTTTACAAACGCAACCGAGTTGCGTTATAGTGCGGATATGGAAACGACGAAACGGATACTCGATGAATTGAAAACGAATGGTTTCCGCCGATCGGCGGCCCGGGAGGCGCTTCTTCGGACGCTCGAAACGGCGCAGTCCCCTCTTTCGGTGCCGGATATCGAGCGGCGCCTCGCGTCCGGTCCGCGGAGTTTCAACAAGACGACGGTGTATCGCGAAATCGAGTTCCTGAAGACCGCCGGGTACGTGTCCGAACTCACGCTCCGCAACGATGTGGCGCTCTATGAGCTCGCCGGGCCGCACCACCACCATCTCGTCTGCGTCGATTGCGGCACGGTCCGGGATGTCGCGGTGAAGGAGGAGTCGTGGGAATGCGAGGAACGGAGGATCGAGAAAAAAGAAGGATTCCGCGTTCTCGACCATTCGCTCGAATTTTTCGGATTGTGCGGAAGCTGTCAGTGACGAGAATCATATGAATATGACCGACATGAAAAAAATCATCCTCATCGCCCTGGGCGTGATCGCGCTCGTCGCCCTGAGCGTCTTCTCCTTTCGGAGCGACGCGCCGATCGTGACGGAAAACGGGATAGCGGGCGAGGGGAAGCCGCGGATCATCGCGACATTCTATCCGCTCGCGGAATTTTCCCGCATGGCCGGCGGTGAGGCCGTGGAGGTATCGTCGATCGTCCCCTCGGGCATCGAGCCGCACGAGTATGAACCGACGCCCCGGGACCTCATCTCGATCGAACAGGCGGATATCTTCGTCATGAACGGGGCCGGCATGGATCCGTGGGCGGAGAATCTCGCCCGGTCGCTCCGGGGGAAGGGCGTGATCGTCATCGACGCGTCCCGGTCGGTCTCACTTCTCGTGAAGGAGGAACACGAAGAGGAAACGGAAGAGGCACGCGGGACATACGACCCGCACTTCTGGCTCGATCCGGTGTTCGCCGCGGGCATCGTCGGTTCGATCCGAGACGCGCTTTCCGGGAAATATCCGGCCCACACGGAAGCGTACGAGTCGTCGGCGGCGGAAGCGATGTCCGGACTTGCGGCGCTTGATGCGGAGTATCGGACGACGCTTTCGTCCTGCGTCCGGCATGAGGTGATCGCCTCGCACAACGCGTTCGCCTACCTTTCGGAACGCTACGGGTTCACCGCGCATTCGATCTCCGGTCTTTCTCCCGAGATGGAACCGTCGGCCGGCCGGATGGCGGATCTTGTCGACCTCGCGAAAAAGGAGAATATACGGTATATTTTCTTCGAGACGCTCGTCTCGCCGAAGGTGTCGGAGACGCTTGCACGCGAGATCGGAGCTGAGACGCTCGTCTTCGATCCGCTCGAGGGGCTGTCTCCCGAAGCTGTCGCCCGAGGAGAGGATTATTTCTCCGTGATGCGCGAGAATCTTGCGAATCTTTCCAAGGCGCTCGAGTGCAAAGCGAGCTTATAGAACCTATCCTCCTATTACCTATGAATTCTCTCGCCATACAATTCAAGGGAGTCGTGTTCGCCTATGAGGGCGCGGAGCCGCTGTTCAAGGATCTTTCGTTCTCGATCAAGGATGGCGACTATGTCGGGATCGTCGGCGGGAACGGAGCGGGGAAGACGACCGCGCTCCGACTCCTGCTCGGATTGCTCCGTCCTTCCGAAGGGGAGATCAGCCTGTTCGGGACGCCGATCCGGGAGTTTTCCGATTGGGCGTCGATCGGCTATGTCCCTCAGTACGTCCTTCAGCGTGAGCGGGAATTCCCCGCGACGGTGAGGGAGATCGTGGAGAGCGGGCATATGGCAAAAAAAGGCGCATCGCTCTGTCAGTTCGGCATGGAATACTGTCAGCCGGTGGATGAGGCACTCCGGATCGCGGAGATCGGACATCTCGCCCATCGGAGGATCGGGGAATTGTCCGGTGGCGAGCGTCAGCGGGTGTTCATCGCGCGCGCCCTCGTGTCGAGACCGCGGCTCCTCGTGCTCGACGAACCGACGGCGAGCGTCGATGCGGCGTCACAGGAGAGATTCTTCGCGTTCCTCTCGTCGCTCAACCGTTCCGGTATGACTATCGTCCTCGTCTCGCACGACCTCGACACCGTCTTCGAGGAAGCCGGATCCGTCTTCTCGCTCGAGAAGGGGGCGTTCCATTCGAAGAAAACTGACGCGGACGTCGCGGCGGCTCACCTGTCACACTGACATATGTATATGCTCATACAGGACCTCTTCCAATATGATTTTCTCGCCCGGGCGTTTTCCGCGGGCCTCGTGATCTCGGTGCTCGCGCCGGCGGTCGGCATGTTCCTCGTCGTCCGCAGGCTCTCGTTCCTCGCGGACACGCTCGCGCATGTCTCGCTTCTCGGGGTCGCCGGATCGATCTTCTTCGGGATATCGCCTGCGGTCGGTGCGGTGGCCGTCTCGCTTCTCGCGGCGCTCGGGGTGGATCGCCTCCGCTTGTCGGGGCGCGTCATGACGGAAGCGGTGCTCGTGCTGTTCCTCTCGGTGAGTCTCGCGGCCGCGGTCGTGATCGTGTCGCTTTCCGGCGTCTCCAACGTCAATCTCATGAGCTACCTCTTCGGGAGTCTCGCGACGGTGTCGGAGGCCGAACTCCTGTTCCTCGCGGGGCTCGCCATCGCGGCCCTGCTATTTTTCTTCCGATTCTACCGGCCGCTGTTCCTGCTCTCGCTCGACGAGGATCTCGCGAAGGTGTCGGGTGTCCGGGTCGGGCTCGTGAATACCGCCTTCGTGGGCCTCACCGCGCTCACCGCGGCCGCCTCGCTCCAGATCGTCGGCGTGCTTCTCCTCGGAGCGCTCATGGTGATACCGGTGCTCTCGGCGCTCCAGTTCGGAAGGGGGTTCCGCACGACGATACTGCTTTCGATCGGATTCTCGATCACGGCGTTCCTCATCGGATTTTTCCTGTCCTACGCGTTCGATCTCCCGTCCGGTGGGACGATCGTGCTCTCCGCCGGGGCGTTGTTCGTCGCGGCGCTCGCGATCGGCAAGCTGTTCCGGATCCTCCGATGAGCCGACCGAGTCTTGCTTTCGGCGCTCGAACGGGGTATATTCCTCCATGGCGCGTCTCCGGTATCCAGGATAATCACTTAATCGTATCTATGTTGAAAAAGACCAAGATCGTCGCGACGATCGGACCGGTATCGGCCGACGAGGCGGTATTCTCGAAAATGGTGTCGGCCGGGCTCAACGTGGCCAGGCTCAATTTCTCCCATGGGAGCCATGAGGAGCATACTCGGTCCCTCGGTATCGTCCGAAAGGTCTCGAAACGGCTGAAGACGCCGATCGCGATACTCCAGGATCTCTCGGGGCCGAAGATCCGTATCGGGGATTTCTATCAGGATCGTGTCATGCTCAAAAACGGCGACGACTTCACGCTGACGACCAAGAAGTGCGTTGGTGACGAGCATCGGGCGTTCGTGAACTATGCGGCGCTCCCCAAGGAGATCAAGCCCGGAAAATTCATCCTGCTCGACGACGGCAAGAAGAAACTCGAGGTGCTCAAGGTGTCCGGGACCGATATCCACTGCCGGATCGTCGTCGGAGGGGAGACCAAGGGCCGCCGGGGTGTCAACCTGCCGGGGACCGAGCTGAAGATAAGTTCACTCACCGCCAAGGACCGGAAGGATCTCGAGTTCGGCCTTTCGCAGGAGGTCGATTTCGTGGCGCTTTCCTTCGTGCGGCGGGCCGAGGACGTGCACGAACTCCGTGCGATCCTGAACAAGAAAAAGTCCAAAGCGCTGATCATCGCCAAGATCGAGACCGAGCAGGCGATCGAGAATCTCGACGGGATCCTTCTCGCGGCGGACGGCGTGATGGTCGCGCGCGGCGATCTCGCGGTCGAGATGCCGATGGAGCAGGTACCGCTCCTCCAGAAGCGGATCGTCCACATGGCGCGCGAACTCGGCAAGCCGGTCATCGTCGCGACGCAGATGCTCGAATCGATGATACACGCGCCGGTGCCGACGCGTGCCGAAGTCAACGATATCGCCAACGCCATCCTCGACGGGACGGACGCCGTCATGCTCTCCGAGGAGACGACGCTCGGGGAATTCCCGGTCGAGGCGGTCGCCACGATGGCGCGGGTCGCCGAGACGGTCGAAGCCGAACCGTTCCGTCGTCCGTTGTCGCGCGATGACGCGCTCGGCCTCGATTCGATCGCCGAATCGGTGAGCGAGGCGGTCGTAGCGGTAGCGCGTGAGACGAATGCCAAGGTCATCGTCGCGCTCACTGAGTCCGGTTTCACTCCGCGATCCGTATCCCGGTATCGTCCGAGTCAGCCGATCATCGTCTTCACTCCCTGGGATTACGCCATACGCCGTGTCTGCCTCTCTTACGGATGCTACGGCTACCACGTGGCCCCGTTCAAATATACGAGCCAAGTCATGGAGCGCACGAAAAATATCCTCGTCAAGGAAAAACTCGCCAAGAAGGGGGATCGCTTCGTGGTATCCGCCGGCGTGCCGTTCGGACAGCGAGGCGGGACCAATCTCCTCATGGTGCGGACGGTATAAGGGACGGAGCGGGTTATGCATGTCGGATGAGCGGATAAGGACCAGGCGACGAGATGTCTGGTCTTTTACTTGGGAGCCTGATATCGAAATTCCGATTTTTGTGGTATATTGAGGACAAATAATTGAGTAAATACGATTATGAAAACCGCCCGTTTCTCCAAGGTTCTCCCCAAAGGCTCCGTACTCGTCTTTTCCCTTCTCATCCTCTCGATCCTCCTCGTGACCTCGCTCACGATCCTCTCCACGGCCCTCCTCGACCGCAAAGCCTCGCTCTCCACCGGCAGTTCCGCCCGCTCCTTCCAGGTGGCGGATTCCGGGGTGGAGGAGGTGCTCTACCAGATCTACAAGGTCAGCCCAGGAAGCCTCGATGCGCTCGCCGGAAACCTCGGCACTTCCTGCAGTGCCGGCACGATCACCTTCAATGCCGCGGGCGGGACCGCGAAGGTCGCTTTCTACGAGGATGAGACGACGGTCTTCACGGACTGTACAGCCACGAACTGGCGAGATCGCGTGGTCAAGATCAAATCCGAGGGTATCGCCGGATCCACTGCGCGGGCGGTGGAAGTGGCGGTGGCGCAGGCGACGGACGGCCAAGCGAAGGCGTGGGTGAACTTCGACGGGACATCCTGCCCTGGTGGCATGTGCTCGATCCGTGCCAGCTACAATGTCTCGAGCGTAGAACGTACCGCAGCCGGACGATACAAGATAAACTTCCAATCGAATCTGTCGGATTCGGACTTCGCGGCCTTTGCCACCTGTTCGAGGAAAAACCTGAACAACTACGGGTGTATCGCCTCGGTGGACAATGAGACCGGGTCGGACACTCCCGATGTCGATGCGAGTTACGTGAAGATCTACACCAACTCGGATTTTTACGGCACATCCGATCATCGGCTCGTGAGCGTGTCGGTGTATCGCTAGGAGCGACGATA
This sequence comes from bacterium, assembly GCA_021821305.1. Classification (GTDB taxonomy): domain Bacteria; phylum Patescibacteriota; class Minisyncoccia; order Moranbacterales; family UBA1568; genus JAGOTT01. The sequence continues at coordinate 780,540 of JAKACP010000001.1, read as the reverse complement.
GCCGTCGGAATGCCATGATGGAAAACGCCCTTCCGGTATCGGACGGGCGTTTTTTGTGGAGAAGGTCTTTTTCTCAAGCACGCCGGCGGCTCCGTATGCCGCATCCGATGATCATGCCGTCTTCTTGGTGAGGGCTTGCCCTGTGTAATTCCGCCAAAGGCGGACCGGCAGAGCCGGATTACACAGGGTGAATGATTAGGACTTTTGTAGCTTATGAGGATTGTGGTTGGGGCACGTTTTGCTGCTGCATCGGTCCGGTATCGTTTTCGTCCCTTCCATCATGAGCGATCCGCAGAGATCGCAGAGTTTCCCGGTGGGCTTGGCCTTGATCGCGTGCCGGCATTTCGGATAGTTGGAGCAGGCGTAGAAGATGCCGAAGCGCCCCTTCTTCTCGACCATCTCGCCTTCCTTGCAGACCGGGCATTTCACGCCCGTTCCGTTCATCGGATTGGCCGGGTCGTCCTTCTTGATGTATTTGCATTTCGGGTAGTTTCCGCAGGAGACGAACTTGCCGTAGCGTCCGGTCCGTTCGACGAGGTCTCCACCGCACTCGGGACATTTCTCGCCGGTCGCCTTCGGCCCCTCGATCACGTTTCCCTCGATCGTGAGGGCTCCGTCGCACTCCGGGTACTTCGCGCAGGAAAGGAATTTCCCGGAGCGGCCGAGCTTGATGACCATGGACGACCCGCATTTCGGGCAGACGTGAGCGGCGTCGGCCTCACCGAGGTGGGTCGCTTTCCCGGTCGATTTGTCTTTCTCCTTCACTTCTTTCGCGAACGGCGTATAGAAATCTCCGAGCGTCTTCGCGTATTCGCGTTCGCCTCGAGCGATCTCGTCGAGCTTGTTTTCCATGTCCGCGGTCAGCGTGTCGGAGACCACGTCGGGAAAATGCTCGGAGAGGAACGAATCGACGACATCGCCGGTCTCGGTCGCCTTGAGCGATCGGCCTTCCTTCTCGACGTAGCCGCGGTCGATGATGGTCTTGATGATCGAGGCGTAGGTGGACGGGCGTCCGATCCCGCGCTTCTCCAGCTCCTTGACGAGTCCGGCCTCGGAGTAGCGTTTCGGCGGTTCCGTCCGTTTCTCCTCGACGGTGATATCCTTGAGCGTGAGCGCTTCGCCCGTCTTGGCCTCGGGGAGCTCGATGTCGTCGCTGCGGGCCGCCTTGTCGAGCGCGAGCCATCCGTCGAACGTGAGACGCGATCCGGTCGCAGTGAAATCGGGGAGTGTCCGGTCGACGGTGTTCGCGGTGACTTTCGTCCGCAGGAGCTGTGCCGACTTCATCTGCGAGGCGATCGCGCGGGTGCGGATGAGGGAATAGAGTTTCTGTTCCTCGCCTGCGAGTTTCGGTATCGTGCCGAAGTCCGTCGGCCGTACGGCTTCGTGCGCCTCCTGGGCGTTTTTCGACTTCGTCTTGAACTGCCGTGTCTCGAGGTAGTTCTCCCCGAAGGACTTTTTCACCTCGGCGGCGATGTCCGCGATCGCGTCGGACGAGAGCGTGACCGAGTCGGTCCGCATATAGGTGATGTGTCCCGCCTCGTAGAGTTTCTGGGCGACGCGCATGGTCCGCGACGGCGACATGCCGAGCCGTGAGCTCGCCGACTGCTGCAGGGTCGAGGTCGTGAACGGGGGCGACGGGTGCCGCAGGGCCTCGGTCTCCTTCACGTCGACGACTTCCCAATCCTGCTCCCGCGCGATCGAGAGGATCGCCTCGGTTTCCTTGAGGACCGCCTCGCGTTCCGATTGCGGGCGCGGTTTCGTCGTGTGGAGAAGCGTGAGCGTTCCCGATCCCTTCGTCGAACATTCGGCGGAGAATACGGAATAGATTTCCGGGATGAACGCCGTGATCTCGCGCTCTCGCTCCGCGATGATGTGGAGCGCGGGGGACTGGACGCGGCCGGCGGAGAGTCCGTAGCGGACCTTCTTCCAGATGAGCCCGGAGAGGTCGTAGCCGACGAGACGGTCGAGGATGCGCCGGGCTTCCTGGGCGCGACGGAGGTTCTCGTCGAGCGGACGAGGTTCGCGGAGCGCCGTCTCGACGCCGCTCTTCGTGATCTCGTAGAAGAGGACGCGCCGCGGATCCTTGATCCTGCAGGCGTCGGCGACATGCCAGGCGATCGCTTCGCCTTCGCGGTCGGGGTCGGTCGCGAGGTAGATCTCGTCCGCCTTCTTGGCGAGCGCGGATATCTCGCGGATGACCTTTTCCTTGCCGGGGCTCACCTCGTAGCGCGGCACGAAACCGCCCTCGATGTCGATGGCGTTCCTGTTCGATTTCGGGAGATCGCGGACATGGCCGACGGACGCGACGACCGTGTAGTCCTTCCCGAGATATTTGTTGATGGTCTTGGCCTTCGATGGCGACTCGACGACGAGGAGTTTCATGGCAGTCAGCGGTTAGCGGACAACGATCGACACAAGAGCGGACAGGGTCGGATCCGGCACGTTCTTTTGTTTATCGTCACCTGTTTTTATGTTTATGTCCTTATATAATGGTTCCTTCCGATGTTCTTCGCGAGGCCTTTCAGCTCGAGCATCGTGATCGCCGAACTCGCGGCGCTTGCTCCAAGATGCGACGATTTGATGATTTCGTCAACTGCGAGGGCTTCGTGGGAAAGGAGCCGGAAGACGGTTTCCTCGTCGCGGGACAGGTTTCCCGGGAGGGCGGGGACAGCCTCCTCGAAGAGGCGGAGCGGGCCCGGAACGGGCGAGAATTCCCCGATGATGTCGGAGATGTTCCTGACGATGGTGGCGCCGTTTCGGATGAGCTCGTTCGTGCCGGATGAGGCGGGCGAGAAGATCGATCCCGGGACCGCGAACACGTCGCGGTCGAAATCGAGCGCGAGCGAGGCCGTGATGAGCGACCCGCTCTTCTCGGCTGCCTCGATGACGACGGTTCCGAGGGAGATTCCCGCGATGAAGCGGTTGCGCGCCGGAAAGAACCAGGGGCTGGCGGCGGTCACGGGCGGGTATTCGGAGAGGAGCGACCCCTGTCGCGTGACTTCTCGGGCGAGCGCGAGGTGTGATTGCGGCGCGATCGACCGGTCGTCGAGGCTGTCGGCGAGCACGGCTACGGTCTCGCCGCCGGCACGCAAGGCCGCCTCATGGGCGATCCGGTCGATGCCGAACGCGAGTCCGGACACCACGGTGAATCCGGCGTGCGCGAGTCCCTCGGCGATGTGCTCCGCGGCCTGTCGGCCGTAATTCGTGTATTTGCGCGATCCGACGATCGAGACGCATCTGCGCGTGTTCCAATCCTTGATCGTTCCTCTCGTATAGAGGAGGAACGGCGGCCGTGGGATTTCCCGAAGGAGCGCGGGGAATTCCGGATCGGTGTCGGCGATGATATCGATGTCCGCCTCGGAGAGGAGTCCGTATTCCGTTTCCGGAGAAACGGAGCGTTTCGTTTCCATCATTTTTCGGACGAGTGTCTCGCTGACACCGGCTTCGCGGTACGCCTCCGCGTCGGCGTTCCATGCCGCTTCACCGTCCCCGAAATGTTCCGCGAGGAGACGGAGGCCCTGCTGTCCGAGACCGGGTGTCCTGAGGAACGAGTGCCAGTAGATATTTCCATCCATAGTGAAAGGAGTTTCGACGGGTTCATTTTCCAGCATAGACAAAACCCGGGCTTTTCGCTAGGATGCTGAAGCGAAATATCCGTTCGAAGATGGGCCGTTAGCTCAGTTGGTAGAGCACCGCATTTGCAATGCGGGGGTCGCAGGTTCGAATCCTGTACGGTCCACGAATATGATGAAAACGGGCTCAGTCCCGTTTTTTCATGCTACAATGATATCGATCCTTCTTTCATCCGAAAAACATATGTCACAGGAGCAGAGAAAAAACGGCGACGTGGACCGGAGGCGGAGAACGCCCGGACAGAAGGCGGCGGACACGCTCACGAAATGGGCCGGGAGTTGGACGTTCATCCTCACTCTCATGGGACTGCTCGTGATCTGGATGATCGTGAATGTCGTCGGTGCGATCGCGCACTGGGATCCGTATCCGTTCATCCTGCTCAATCTCTTCCTGTCCATGATGGCGGCGTTCCAGGCGCCGGTCATCCTTATGAGCCAGAACCGGACCGCCGAACGCGACCGCGCCAAGGCGGCGCAGGATTTCGCCGTCGACAGGAAGGCCGAATCGGAAATCCGCGACATGCAGGCGGATCTCGAGGAGATCAAGAAGATGATCCGTAGACTGGAGAGTCCCCGATAGGGAGGGGAATGAGTTCGCTCCTCGGATGGTCCTTCATGGACAAATCCGTCGATTTCCGCTACGATTTCCTCGTTCGTCGGCTTTCTTTCCGGCCGAGTCTTCGGAGGTATCAGTACATCCTGACCGGATGTTCTTATGTTTTGTCCTATGGAACAGCGTCTTAGCAAGATATTCCCTTTCCTGACGTGGAAGTCGCAGGTGAACCGTTTTTCGCTCCGCAAAGATACCCTGGCGGGGCTGGTCGGCGCGATCATCGTCCTTCCGCAGGGCGTGGCCTTCGCGACGATCGCCGGGCTCCCTCCCGAGTACGGTCTCTATTCCGCGATCGTCCCGGCCATCATCGCGGCGCTCTGGGGGTCGTCGTGGCACCTCGTCTCCGGGCCGACCACCGCGATCTCGCTCGTCGTCTTCGCGTCGGTGAGTCCGATGGCGGCCGTCGGAAGCGCCGAATACGTCGGCCTCGCGATCACGCTCTCGTTTTTGGTCGGTGCCATCCAGCTCATCATGGGATGGATGCAGCTCGGGTCGCTCGTGAACTTCATCTCGCATACGGTCGTGATCGGATTCACCGCCGGCGCGGCTATTCTCATCGCCTCCAACCAGGTGAAGAATTTTTTCGGGATAGCGGTTCCGCAGGGAAGTTCGTTTTCCGAGACGTGGCACTATTTCTTCACGAACCTCGCTTCCATGAACTGGTACGTCGTGCTCGTCGGCGCGGTGACGCTCGTGGTCGGTATCGCCGTCAAGACATGGTTCCGGCGGATCCCGTATATGATTCCGGCGATTCTCGCGGGAAGCGTGCTCGGATTCTTCCTCAATGAACATTACGGCGCGGCGATGACGGGTATCCGGACCGTCGGCAGTATCCCGGCGACCCTGCCGCCCGTGTCGCTTCCCGAGCTCGATCTCGAGACGGTGGGGATGCTCTCCTCGTCGGCGCTCGCGATCACGCTCCTCGCGCTCACCGAAGCGGTCGCCATCGCGCGGGCCGTCGGCCTGAAATCCGGCCAGCATATCGACGGGAATCAGGAATTCATAGGGCAGGGCGCTTCCAATGTGATCGGGAGCTTCTTTTCCGCCTATCCGTCGAGCGGATCCTTCAACCGGAGCGGACTCAATTTCGAGGCGGGAGCCAAGACGCCGCTCGCTTCCGTGTTCGCATCCGTGTTCCTCGCCGTGATCGTGCTGTTCGTGGCGCCGCTCGCGGCATTCCTGCCGCTCGCGGTGATGGCGGCGGTATTGTTCCTGGTCGCGTGGGGTCTCGTCGACTTCCATCACATCCGCTCGATCGTGAAGGCGAGCCGATCCGAGTCCGCGCTCCTTCTGGTGACGTTCGTCTCCACGCTTCTGATCGAACTCGAGTTCGCCATCTTCATCGGCATACTCCTGTCGCTCGCGCTCTACCTCCGCCGGGCAGCCCGTCCGGCCGTCGTCAGATACGTTCCGGACCCGGAACATCCGAAACGGAAGTTCTCAGTGGTGGAAAATCTTCCGCTGTGTCCGCAGCTCGAGACGGTCCGTATCGACGGTTCGCTCTTTTTCGGTTCGGTGGAGCATGTCGAAAGCGAATTCCTGAGATTGGAATCGGCCGGGAAGGGGAGGAAGTTCCTACTCCTGGTCTGTACGGGGATCAGCCATATCGATCTTGCCGGCGCGGACATGCTGGTCCATCGCGCGGAACGTCTCCGGAAGGCGGGAGGCGATCTCTTCTTGTCGAACGTGAATCCGGTCGTCCTGGAAGTGCTCGAGAGCGGCGGATATGTCGATGTCCTGGGCGAGGAGAACATCTTCACGTCCAAGAGCGAAGCGCTCGCCGCGATCGTGAGGAAGAAACTGAGCCACGAGATATGCGCCTCGTGCACGGCGAGGATTTTCCATGAATGCCCCGAACGGACAGGCGGCGTATGACCGAGAAAGACCGCATCCGGGAAATAATGAAATGCCTCAAGAAGGCCTACCCCGAACCTGGGCCGTTCGTCGCATGGTCCACGCCATTGGAATTGGTGGTGGGAACGGTACTCTCGGCACAGTGCACGGACGAGCGGGTGAACCGGGTGACCGAGACGCTTTTCGCGAAATACCGGACCGCGGACGCGTACGCGACGGCGGACCTCGCGACGCTCGAGAAGGAGATCTATTCGACGGGATTCTATCGGAACAAGGCGAAGCATCTGAAGGGGCTCGGGAAGATCCTCGTCGAAAAGTATGGCGGTGAAGTCCCGAACACGCTCGAGGGATTGCTCTCACTCCCCGGCGTTTCGCACAAGACTGCCTACATCGTGCTCGCCAAGGCGTTCGGCAAGCACCTCGGCGTCGCGGTCGACACGCATGTCTTCCGGGTCGCGCCGCGGCTCGGGCTCTCGAACGCTACGACGGCGGACAGGATGTCCGAGGATCTCGGGAAGCTGTTCGCACCGAAGGATTATCTCCTCATAAACGAGCTCTTCATCACCCACGGCCGCGCCATCTGTATCCCACGGAAACCGAAGTGCGGGGAGTGTCCGATCGCGAATATCTGCCCTTCGGCCGCGAAATTCCTCGCGGAAAACGCCGACACCGGACGAACCCCTTGAACTTTTTCTCGGGATAGTGTACAGTGTACGGGCTCGGCACTGAGCTCTTTTTGGTATTCTCGGCCGCAACCAAATACGGGTGATTAGCTCAGTTGGTTAGAGCGCGACACTGATAATGTCGAGGTCCCAAGTTCGAATCTTGGATCACCCACAAGGCGGTCAATACAGCGGGGTAGAGCAGTCTGGCAGCTCGTCTGGCTCATAACCAGGAGGTCGTGGGTTCGAATCCCACCCCCGCAACATAGTTAGTGCAAAATGTGGGAATCGGGTTTGAACTATCTATCGCCAGGGTAGCTCAGTTGGTTAGAGCACGGGACTCATAAGCCCGGGGTCGAGAGTTCGAATCTCTCCCCTGGTACTCTTGAAAAAAGACCGGGGACCAGGCTCCAACAACCAAACGGAGTGATTGTTTGGTGATTGGATTGTGGTATCGGATATACGAGGAAGTCATCTTGGGGGCGTAGCTCAGCTGGTTAGAGCGCCACACTGTCACTGTGGAGGTCGAGGGTCCGAGTCCCTTCGTCCCCGCCAAGATCACAAATCCCGACCATATGGTCAGGATTTCGTTTTCTTTCGGAAGACGAAGCAAGCGAACTGCTTCGCTTGCGTAGGGACGAGGAAGGCGGAGCGATGTTTCGCGAGCACGCGAAACCGCGAGCCGGGGTCGCGGAAATCCGGTCGCGACGGCGAGCGGATTATCCGTGACCGAGTCCCTTCGTCCCCGCCAAGAACAAGGATCCCGTTCGGTCCGTCCGATCGGGATTTCTGTTTTCTCCGGGGTTCGCGCTCCGGGCGTCGGGTCGTGCGCACTTGACATCGCAACGAGGAAGTGATATAGTGAATCGCTGTATGGTATCTTTTTTCATCTATTGAACAAGTGCCTCACAGGCGCTTTTTTAGTAGATAATCATAGAGAATCATGTACAAGAAATCTTATACGGGAGCAAAAAAGACCGGATCCGGGGGATTCGGCGGGTCGCGCGGGCCGAAGAAATACACCGGTCCGGTCAAGAAGGGGAACAATCCGTTCACGTTCCGCGACATGAAGCGCGGTGCCAAGAAGCAGAAGGGTCAGCTTGGCCTCGACGTCTCCATGTTCGTCCGCAAGGCGATAGAGAAGACCGAGACCGTCGCTTTCCATCCGGAGCATCGCTTCGCCGATTTCCATATAGAGGAACGCCTCAAGGCGTCCATCGCACGGCGGAACTACGAGCATCCGACCCCGATCCAGGACGGTGCGATCCCGCATATCCTGAAGGGACGCGACCTCATCGGTATCGCCAATACCGGAACCGGCAAGACCGCCGCGTTCCTCATTCCGCTCATCAACAAGGCGCTCCTCCATCCCAAGGAACGCGCGATCATCCTCGTCCCGACGCGTGAACTCGCCGTCCAGATCGAGGAGGAATTCAAGGAATTCGCGCGCGGGATGAACCTTGCCTCCGTGCTCACGATCGGCGGCGTGCATCTCGATAAGCAGGCGCGCGACGTGCGTCGCTCGCCGAACTTCGTCATCGGTACCCCGGGACGGGTCAAGGACCTGATCGATCGGAAGTTCCTCATGATGCCCGATTACAGCAATGTCGTCCTCGATGAGGTGGACCGCATGCTCGACATGGGATTCGTCAAGGAAATCCGACATCTCCTCTCCCTGCTTCCCGAGAAGCGGCAGTCGCTCTTCTTTTCGGCTACGCTCGAGCGCGGAGCCAAGGACCTCGCGATGAAGTTCCTCCAGGACCCGATCATGATCTCCATCCCGTCGTCCCGTGCCACCTCCGAGAACGTCGACCAGGACGTCATCTATTCCGAGAGCCGGGAGAAGAAGGTCGAGATACTCCATGATCTCCTCCTCAAGCCCGAGTTCGAGAAGTCGATCATCTTCCTGCGTACCAAGTACGGCGCGGCCAAGCTCGCGAAGACGCTCAAGATCCGCGGCTTCCAGGCCGACGCCATCCATGGCGATCTGTCACAGGGTCAGCGCAAGCGCGCGCTCGACGGCTTCCGCGCGGGGAAGGTCAGCGTGCTCGTCGCGACCGATGTGGCGGCGCGCGGCCTCGATATCGATGGCGTGACGCATGTCATCAACTACGATCTGCCGGCGACCTACGAGGACTATATCCACCGTATCGGTCGGACCGGTCGCGGGAGCAAATCGGGAAGCGCCCTCACTTTCATCGACAAATTCCGAGCGTAGAGCTTCGCCTAACTGACGATCGAAAATCCGCCTTCACGGCGGATTTTTCGTTTTCTTTGTTCGCGGGTGGTCGAATATGGTACAGTGGACCCATATGAAGACACTGCTCGACTTCTGGTCCATACCGCACTTCCTGTCCGGGGCGGTGGCCGCGCTGTTCGCGGCCGTGTTCGCGTTGCCGGTACTGCCCATGTTTTTCCTCACCTTCGCGTTCGCGGTTTTTTGGGAACTTCTGGAGATGCGCTTCCGTCTCCGTGAGGCATCGTGGAACGTGGCGAGCGACATAGCGCTTCCGCTCATCTCTTTTCCCATGACCGTTCTCCTCATCGGCGCGGCCGCTCCCGATGCGGAACATCTGTCCGGACTCTTTCTGGTCGTGCTCGTCCTCTATGTCTATACCAACGTGGCCGCCTGGCATGCCCGCTTGGACGGCGATCCCGATTTCATGAGCTAAGTAACCGTCCGATATCTCATCGCCCTGATACCTATGACCCAAGAAGAGGCTCTGACCATACTCAAGACCGGAGCGAGCGTGTTTCTGACCGGAGAGCCCGGATCGGGAAAGACGCATACCGTAAACCGCTACGTCCGCTACCTGCGCGACCGCGGCATCGAACCCGCCATCACGGCATCGACGGGCATCGCCGCGACGCATATCCACGGCATGACGCTCCACTCGTGGAGCGGTATCGGCATCCGCCGGCATCTTACCGACGGGGATATAACCGACATCGCCCGCGGGAGATACATCGCGCGCCGCATCAAGAACTGCCGCACGCTCATCATCGACGAGGTGTCGATGATAGACGGCGACACGCTCGACATGGTCGAGAGGGTCTGCCGCAGGGCACGCAAGTCCGAGGAGCCGTGGGGCGGCATGCAGGTCGTCTTCGTTGGCGATTTCTTTCAGCTTCCGCCGGTATCGCGGGGAGGGGAGCGGGTCACCTTCGCGTTCGAGTCGGCCGCGTGGCGATCGCTTTCGCCCGCCGTCTGTTATCTCGAGGAACAGTACCGGCAGGAGGACCGGGCGTTTCTCGAGGTGCTCGGAGCGATCCGCCGGGACGAATTCGACGAGACGCATTTCGAGCGCATCGAGGCGCGGCTCTCGGTACGGTTGCCGGTTCCTCCCGAGGTCGTGCGGCTGTATTCGCACAACACCAACGTGGACACGCTTAACGCGCGCGAACTCGCGCGCCTTTCCGGGAAGACATGGGTATTCGTCATGGCGGAACGCGGCCCCGAGGGGCTCGTCGCCTCGCTCAAGAAGGGATGCCTGTCTCCGGAACGTCTCGAGCTCAAGGAGGGCGCGTCCGTCGTCTGCACCAAGAACAATCCGAGCGCCGGGTTCGTAAACGGCACGCTCGGTACGGTGGTCGGATTCGCCGATGAACGCCGCTACCCGATCATCGAGACACGGGAAGGCAAGCGCATCACGGTCGAACCGATGGAGTGGCTGCTCGAGGAGGACGGGGAACCGCTCGCCAAGATCATACAGATTCCGCTCCGATTGGCCTGGGCCATGACGATACACAAGAGCCAGGGCATGAGCCTCGACGCCGCGGTGATGGACCTCTCCCGGGTATTCGAGTTCGGACAGGGGTATGTCGCGCTCTCCCGGGTGCGGACACTCGAGGGAGTACATCTTCTCGGCGTTTCCGCGCAGGCGTTCCGCGTCCATCCCGGGGTATCGGAGCAGGATGCACTCTTCCGAGCCGCGTCCGACGAGGCGCGGGCCCGATACGCCGCTCTCTCCGAAACGGAGCTTCGGGACCAGTCCGAAACGTTCATAAGGCGGAGCGGTGGCGAGGTGCGGTCGAGCGAAAAGGCGAAACCGAAGAAGAAAACCGTTCCGGGAAAACAAAGGAAGGAAAAACGTCCCGGCGCCTATCGGCGATGGAGCGAAGAGGAGGAGGCGGAACTGCGTGCGATGCATCGCAAGGAACTTTCCGTCGCCGAGATCGCCGCGATCCTCGGCCGCGAGCCGGGCGGCATACGCTCGCGGCTCGCGAAGCTCGGGTTATAAGAAACTGCCCGAGATCTCATGTCGGACAGTTTCTGATATACTGGAGGCGAATACGTTCATACAAATGCCATGCAAACGAAACGACTTCTCCTCGCGCTCGGGTTGCTCCTCGCGCTGTTCGGGATACTCGCGGCGATCGTCGCGCTCATACCATCGATACGCGAGATCGGGAACATGAAAGGCCGTCTGTCGGATGTCCTGCCGAAGGCGGGTTCGCCCGACGCGGGTCGTGTCGGGGATATCGGGAAGTTCGGAAGCGAGGAGGAGTTCAGAAGCTACCTCGTCGCGGCCCGAGCGGCCCAATCGTCCGGGTTCGGTATGGGCGGACGGATGGGGGGCGACGTCATGACCCTGGATGCCGCGACACCGGAGACCTCCGTGAAATCCACCGCGACACCGGAACGATTTTCCGAGACGAACGTCCAGGTCGCGGGGATCGACGAGCCGGATATCGTGAAGACGGACGGATCGACCATATATTTCTCGCGTGAACCGGACTACCGCATACTCGACAGCCCGGTCATGGAAAAGCGCGCCGCCGATACGGAAGCGAGTCTGCTCGCTCCGGGGGAGAGCGGTACCGTCCCGGCATACGTTCCGACGGGACGGACGGATATCATCTCCGCGGTTCCGGCGGAAGCGATGTCGAAGGTGGCTTCGCTGGGACGGAGCGGAGAGATGCTCCTCTTCGGTGACACGCTCGTCGTGTTCGATCTGTCGCGGCGCGATATCGCCGCCTTCGATATCTCGGACAAGGCGAACCCGAAGGAAAAATGGGTGCTCCGGCAGACCGACGGGACCGAGCTTCTCGCGGCGAGGAAATACGGAGATACGCTCTACCTCGTCGAAAAAACCTGGGTGAACGAATCCTCCCCGTGTCCGATAACCCCGTTTTCGGTCGGCGCCGAGAAGCTCTCGATCGCCTGCGTCGATATCTATCGGCCGGCCGTCCCGTCCTTCGTGGACGCGGTGTTCGCCGCGGTCGCGGTCGACCCGAAGACCGGCGCCGCCAAGGCGAAGACGTCGTTCGTCGGGTCCTCCGGCCAGTCGACGGTCTATATGAGCGAGAACGCCGTCTACGCGACCTTCCCGGAGGCGGGTGACCCGATGGGGTACATCCTCGGATTTTTCCGCGGCAACCGCGATCTGCTTCCCGAAGGGATATTCGAGCGGCTCGAGAAGCTTGCCGGCTACGATATCGGCCAGGACGCGAAGATGACGGAGTTCTCGCGGATCATGGAACAGGCGCTCTTTTCGCGCGATGCCGACGACCGTCTCCGATTCCAAAGCGAGGTGCAGAACCGGATGACCGACTACGCCAAGACCCATCTCCGGGAACTCGGGTCGACCGGCATCGCGAAGCTCTCGTTGTCGGATCTGTCGCTCGCGGCGGAGGGATCGGTTCCCGGGTATCTCCTCAACCAGTTCTCGCTCGACGAATATGACGGTCGCCTGCGCGTCGCGACGACGGTCGGCGGCCGGCAATCGTTCGGGTTCGGATGGGTGAACAGCGATGCGAGCGCCAACGATGTCTACGTGCTCGACGCGGATCTCGATCGGGAAGGCCGCCTGCTCGACCTGGGTCAGGGCGAGCGGATCTACGCCGCGCGGTTCATCGGTGAGACCGGATACCTCGTGACGTTCAAGGAGACCGATCCGTTCTACGTGCTCGATCTCTCCGATCCGGATAAACCGCGCCTGGCCGGGGAACTGAAGATTCCGGGATACTCGTCCTATCTGCACCCGCTCGGCGATGATCTGATCCTCGGTGTCGGCAAGGAGGATGACAAGGTGAAACTCTCCTTGTTCGACGTGTCGTCTCCGGATGAGCCGCGCGAGGTCTCGAAATACGTCCTCGATGAGTACTGGTCGGAAGCCATGCAGAACCACCACGCCTTCCTCGCCGATCCGGCACACGACATCTTCTTCATTCCGGGATATCAGGGAGGATACGCCTTCTCGCATGAGGGGAATGAGCTCTCGCTCGCGAAAGCTGCCAAGGGCGACCGTATCAAACGGGCGCTGTTCATCGACGATGTCTTCTATATCGTGAGCGAGGACGCGGCCTATGCCTATGATATCGATACCTGGGGGAAGAAAGGCGAGCTCGGACTATAGTTGACTTATATTTAAATAAGTGGTATAATATTCCAGTTGCAGCGAGTGTCGGAGAAATCCACTGTTCTAGACCGGGCTTAATAGGCCCGTATCCGACTCACAAGGTCGTGATAATGCCGGTGACGGGCTCTCGCTGCAACCAAATAAAGCCGCACGGAAACATTCCGGGCGGCTCTTCATTTTTCCCGTCCTCACCTCAGTTCCGCCGTGACCGCGGGGCCGACAGCACGGCTTGCACATGGTATACTGGTCCGGTATGATGAATATCCTTGCGATCGTCGAATCGTGGCTCCAAGCGTTTTCCCAGACGGTTCCGCTCGAAGCGTTCGTGTTCATCGGGTCGTTTCTCGAGGAAGTGATCAGTCCGATCCCATCGACCCTCATCATGGGGCTTGCCGGGTCGCTCGCGGCGGCGGATGCCAAGACGCTCCTTTTCCTCGTCTGGTTGTCCGTCATCGGCAATGCGGGAAAGATCATCGGGTCGTTCTTCTACTACGTGCTCGGGGACAAGATGGAAGACTTCGCGGTGAGGAAGATCGGGCGGTTCTTCGGCGTGACGCACGCGGGAATCGAGAGCATCGGCGCGAAATTCACCGGTCACTGGAAGGACGGATTGATCCTCTTCTCGCTCCGCCTCGTCCCGTTCCTCCCGACCGCGCCGATATCGATCGCCGCCGGCGTCATCAAGATGTCGAAGCGCACCTTCCTCATCGCGACCTTTCTCGGCAACTTCCTCAAGGACTTCGTCTATCTCCTCATCGGGTATACTGGCATCGTCGCCCTGCGGAAATTCTTCCATACCGTGATCGGGCTCAAGTACTATGCCGATATCACGATCGCCGTCTCGTTCGTCGCCCTCCTGTTCCTGCTCTGGTATCATCGCAAGCGGGGGATATGGCTGTGGCAGTGGTGTCAGGGACGGTGCGGAAGAGTCTTTTCAAGAAAACACAAAACCCAAAGCGCAAAAAGCCAAACAAAACCAAAAACAAAAAATTAAAAGGATTAACTTCAGTTGGTTTGGATGTTTGTGTTCCGTGTTTTGTGTCTCTATAAAAGTATGTCCGTCTTCAACCTTCAGTCCCCATATGAGCCTGCCGGCGATCAGCCGGTCGCTATCGCCTCCCTCTTGGACGGGCTATCCCGCGGTGTGCCACGCCAGACGCTCCTCGGCGTGACCGGCTCCGGCAAGACGTTCACCGCGGCCAACGTCATCGCCGCCCATGGCAAGCCGACGCTCGTCATCGCGCACAACAAGACGCTCGCCGCACAGCTCGCGCAGGAGTACCAGGCGTTCTTCCCGGACAACGCCGTGCACTATTTCGTCTCCTACTACGACTACTACCAGCCGGAAGCGTACATGCCGATCACCGACACCTACATCGAGAAGGACGCGCAGATCAACGCCGAGATCGACCGCCTGCGGCACGCGTCGACGCAGTCGCTCCTCACCCGTCGCGACACGATCATCGTCGCGTCGGTCTCGTGCATCTACGGGCTCGGCAGTCCCGCGGAATACGAGAAGGAGAACCTCAGGCTCGAGGTCGGGGCGCGGTGTTCGCGGACGGAGCTCCTCCGTTCCCTGGTCTCCATCTTCTTCGAGCGGACGAACGCGGACCTCGCCCCGGGGACGTTCCGGGCCATCGGCAACCGCGTCGAGGTCATGCCGATATCCGAGAAGTCCGTCTACCTCCTCGAGATTTCGGGAGAGACGCTCGGTGCCATCACCAAGATCGATCCGGTCACGCAGAAGATCCTCGGCACCCCTCCCGCGATATTCCTCTTTCCGGCCAAGCACTTCATCACCGACAAGGCGAAACAGGAGACCGCGATCGCGAACATCCGCGCCGAACTCGAGGAACAGCTCGCGAAATTCGCGGGCGAGGGCAAGCCGCTCGAAGCGGAGCGGCTCAAACGCCGGACGAACTACGACCTCGCGATGATGGCCGAGATCGGATATTGCAACGGCATCGAGAACTATTCCCGCCAGCTCTCCCTCCGCGAACCGGGCGCGCCGCCCGAGACGCTCCTCGACTATTTCCCGCACCTCCCCGACGGTACGCCCGATTTCCTGACCATCATCGACGAATCGCACGTGACGGTGCCGCAGATCCGTGGCATGTACGCGGGCGACCAGGCCCGCAAGAAGAACCTCGTCGAATACGGATTCCGCCTGCCTTCCGCGCTCGACAACCGGCCGCTGCGGTTCGAGGAATTCGACGAACGCGTCGGAAGCGTGATCTTCACCTCGGCGACACCGGCGGAGTACGAGCGTGAGGTGAGCGGCAATATCGTCGAGCAGGTGATCCGTCCGACGGGACTCGTCGATCCGGAAATCACCGTCCGTCCGATCCGCGAGGCGGGCGTTTACCCGGGCCAGATCGGCGACTTCATCCGCGAGGCGGAACTCGAGGTGTCCCGAGGCGGCCGCGTCATCGCGACGACCCTCACCAAACGCATGGCCGAGGACCTCTCGCGCTACCTCAAGGAAAAGGGCATGAAGGCGGAATATCTCCACAGCGACATCAAGACCATCGAGCGTATCAAGATCCTGACCGAATTCCGCAAGGGTACGTTCGACTGTATCGTCGGCGTGAACCTCCTCCGCGAAGGACTCGACCTGCCGGAGGTGACCTTCATCGGCGTGCTCGACGCCGACAAGGAAGGATTCCTGCGGTCCGAGACTTCGCTCATACAGATCATCGGCCGTGCCGCCCGAAACGTCTCGGGACGCGTCACGCTCTATGCCGACACCGTGACCGACTCCATGGAACGCGCGATCGGCGAGACCGCAAGGCGGCGGACAAGACAGCTCGCGTACAACGCCGAGCACGGCATCACGCCGGCCACGATCGAGAAGAACATTCACGACATCACCGAACAGCTCGAGAGCGAACATGACAAGGCGGTGAAGGTATCCCTCGCGCTCGACGCGGTCGGGTTCGCCGAACATCCCGATCGGGTCATCCGGCGGAAGGAACGGGAGATGAAGGCGGCGGTGAAACTCCTCGATTTCGAGACGGCCGCGATCCTGCGAGACGAGATTCGCGCGCTCGAGGAACGGCGTTCGGGATCCGCGAAAAAGAAGTGACCTGGAAATATTCGCACAAGCGAAGACTTTCTGAAAGATGGAAAATCCTCGCGAAAAAAATTTCGACTTCCTCAATCGGAATTGAACGGTCGCTGAAATTTCTTCGCGGGGATTTTCCGTTCACGTGATAAAAAAATCCTCCCACTGCCGTTTGGCAGGGGAGGGTGGTTCATTTTTGTCGCTGTCGCATAAGCTTGATGACGGAACGGACCGTTCCGTCCGCACCTGGCACCTGGCGGATGTCCGCGACGATCGTCTTCAACACCTTTCCGTTGAGAGCCACCTGTATCGTGGCCTCCGGTCCTTTTTTCGCGCTTCCGTTTTTCAGCCGTATATCGAGGCCTTTCATCGTATCTCCTTTTGCGGATGTTTCGGAAAAGATATTCGGCTCCGCGATGGGAGGCCGGGCGGGGTTCAGACGGAGACCAGGGCCTTGATGCCGGGATGCGGATCGTAGCCTTCGAGCGTGAAGTCGTCGAATGTGAAGCCGAAGATGTCCTTGACCTCGGGGTTGAGGCGCATCGTCGGCGGGTTCCGCGATTGTCGCGACAACTGCAGGTCGACCTGTTCCAGATGGTTAAGATAGAGATGCGTGTCGCCGCCGGTCCAGATGAATTCTCCCGGTTCGAGATCGCAGACCTGTGCCACCATCATCGTGAGGAGGGCGTAGGATGCGATATTGAACGGGACGCCGAGAAACGTGTCGGCGCTTCGCTGGTAGAGTTGGCAGGAAAGTTTCCCATCCGCCACATAGAACTGGAAGAGCGCGTGACACGGCGATAGCGCCATCTTGTCGAGATCGGCGACGTTCCAGGCCGAAACGATGATGCGACGCGAGTCGGGGTCACGTTTCAGTGTTTTCAGCACCTCGCTTATCTGATCGATGGCGCCGCCGTCGGGCTTGGGCCAGCTACGCCACTGGTGGCCGTAGACTGGGCCGAGCTCGCCTTGCTCATCGGCCCATTCGTCCCAGATGGTAACGCCGTTCTCCTTTAGGTACTTGATATTGGTGGCGCCCTTCAGGAACCAGAGCAGTTCATGGATGACCGCTTTCAGGAAAATCTTCTTGGTGGTGAGAAGCGGAAATCCTTTCGACAGGTCGAACCGCATCTGGTAGCCGAAGACGGAGATCGTCCCGGTACCGGTACGGTCGGCCTTGCGGACGCCATGATCGAGGATGTGTCGGAGGAGATGATGGTATTCGTCATCGAAGGGGTTGGCGACGGTTGCTGTTTCGTCGTAGTCCACGATGCCGGCATCGCTGGCGGTTTGAGTGTTCATTCAAGACTCCTTTTTTCGATTGTTCAGGGACAAAAAAAGAGGGCTTCCCTCTCGCCGGAATGAAAACATTTCCGACCGTTTTCGTCAAATAGGATACGTGGTATAATCGGTGTGTCTGCGGGGAGCATGGTCGGCCTTCCCGAGACCGAAGGATAACCCACAAAAACATCACGCAATATGGATAACAAGCAATCGGCGATCGCCGGACTCGGTATCGTCGCGGTGCTCGGACTGTTCGTGGTCGTCTACGCGCAATATGCCGCCAAGCCGGCATCCGCGCCTACGACGATGAACGCTCCTCTGCCCAAGAGCGCGCCCGGGCAGAACGTTCCGGAGGTGGTCGCCAAACCACAGACACCGGAAGACGTCATGCTGGCGATCGACGCCCAGCTCGCCGACGAGGAGCGGGCGTTCGACACGGAGGTGGCGGCCGAGGCCGCGGCCAACGAAGAGGAAGTTAAATCGCTTGATGAACTTAACGAAACATATGATGAGAGCACATACTAAGGGTTTCGTCTCGATCATTTCCGCCGTGGCGGTGTTCGGCGTGGCCGTCTCGCCGGCGTCGGCACTCTGGCCTGAAGCGAAGGATCGCGCCGAACAGGCGAAAGAAAAGATAGAAAATCGTCAGGCGGCGATGGAGGAGCGCAAGGCCGAGATGGTACAGAAGCGCGAGGAGGCGCAGGATGAGCGCCAGCAACAGTTCTGTACCCGATTCGTCTCCAACATGGAGGAGCAGAAGAACCGGCTCACGGAGCGGTATCAGAATGCGATGGAAAAGCGTTCCGACCGCTTCGGTAAAGCCGATGAGCGTCGGAAGAATCGCGACGCGAAGCTCGATGAGACCCGGGCCGAGCAGGATGCCAAGCGGGCGGAATGGTATGATGAGCTCTCTGCCAAGGCCGACACCGATGCGGAACGGGCCGCCATAGCCGAATTCAAAGCCACGATGGAGCAGGCGGTCGCGACCCGTCGCGCCGCGGTGGATGCCGCGCTTTCGACCTTCCGTACCGAAGTCGACAAGCTGGTAGCGGGCAAGAAGACCGGCGCCGATGATGCCGCGGCGTCTTTCAAGACCGCATATGACAAGGCGATCGCGGATGCGAAGAGCTCCTGCGAAGGGGAGAACCCCGATCCAAAAGCCGTCCGGAGCGTTTTCATGGATGCCATGAAGGACGCGCGCGGCGATCTGCAGGATACCCGGAAGTCGGTTGTCGGTATCGGTGAGGATGTGAAGGCACTTGCGGCGGCCAAGAACGCGGCGATCAAGTCGGCGATGGAAACTTTCCGGAAGACCGCGGAAGAAGCGCGGACGAAACTCCGGACGGTATTCGGAGCATCCGTCGAGACCGAGACCGATACGAACGAGTAGGGGACCGTGCGGACGGTATTTTCGGAATCGAACACACGACGCCTCGACATTTCGCCGAGGCGTCATGCTTTGTCCACGAGTCAGGTGCAGGTATCATCATAAAGAAAAACGCCCCGACGAATGTTCGTCGGGGCGGGTCTTTCACTTGTCCGTCATGAGGGCGAATTTTTTCCGGAGAGTTTCCGCGGGATCCTCATGCCCTGACGGCCGGGGAAGTATGAGCCTCGAGGGGATCTTTTCCACGGAAAAGTCCTTCCGTCCACGGGTGTATTTTCCCGGTCCGCGCATGATGCCTTCTTCGGCGGCCTGCTTGGTCTGGGCTATGACCGTGCCGCACTCGAGTGAGGACGATTCGTGGTAGAAGATGGCGTACGCCCAGAGGAAGGTGAGCCGCGTAAGCGAATCATCACGGACCCTGAGCTCTTTCCGGTACCACTGTATGCGGGGGAGGGGGATGCTTTCCGTCCTGAGTATCGGGTCGCACCAGACCGCAGGCGGGAAGCGTCGTTCGAGGATATGGCGGCCTCCTTGCTTGATCGCCTGTTCCTTGGAATCGGCGAGGATGAATTCGAGGATGATGTTCCGTTCCACCACCAGCCCGTTTCGTTTCGTGGCGGTCGCCGCGAGGATATAGAGGTCGTCCGACATGGCTTTCCCTTTCTTCGTCAAAGAACGATACCATGAACATACGGCTTTCCGGCGGAAAGCACAAGAGCGGGGCGGAGATCGCCCCTTGCCCTTTTGCCCGTTGCACCGTACAATGTCGTGACCATATGACCGCGAAAAAAGCCTCGCCGACCCCCTCCGACTGGATCGTCGTCAAGGGAGCCCGGACGCACAATCTCAAGAATATCACCGTGAAGATGCCCCGGAACCGCATGATCGTGTTCACGGGTCTTTCGGGTTCCGGGAAGTCGTCGCTCGCGTTCGATACGATATTCGCCGAGGGACAGCGCCGGTATGTCGAGTCGCTCTCCGCGTATGCCCGGCAGTTCTTGAATACCATGCAGAAGCCGGACGTGGATGAGATCGCCGGCCTGTCGCCCGCCATCTCCATCGATCAGAAATCCGCGAGCCGTAACCCGCGCTCGACGGTCGCCACGGTGACCGAGATCTACGACTATCTGCGCGTGCTCTTCGCCCGGCTCGGTAAGCCGCACTGTCTCGAATGCGGCCGGCCGATCGAGAAGCTCGCTCCCGACGAGATGCTCCGGCTCGTGGAAGACGCGGTGAAGGGATTCTCTACGAAAAAGAGCCGCCCCGCCAAGGCTACGATCCTGCTCGCGGCGCCCGTCGTCCGCGGCCGCAAAGGGGAATATTACCAGCTGCTCTACGATGCGCTCGGCAGGGGATTTTCGGAAATACTCCTCGACGGGGAACGCAAGAGCCTGCGGGAGCAGATCGTCCTTTCGAAGAACAAGAAACACGATATCGATCTCATCGTCGATGAGATACCGATCCGCGAGTTCGACCAGTTCCCGCAGACCAGCGCCGAACGGCTCCGCGAGGCGGTCGATCGCGCGCTCGAGGAGGGCGACGGCCTGTTGCGGATCGTGCTCGACGGCAAGCCGCGGATATTCTCCTCGAAATATTCCTGCGCCTACGACGGATTTTCCTATCCGGAAATCGAGCCGCGTCTCTTTTCCTTCAACTCGCCCTACGGCGCCTGCGCCGCCTGCAACGGTCTCGGGACCAAGCACTTCTTCGGCGGCGAACCGTGCCCGGTATGTCATGGGTCCCGGCTCCGCGAGGAAGCGCTTCACGTGAAGGTGGGCGGGAAAAACATCGTCGAGCTTTCCGCGATGACGACTCGCGACGCGTATGATTTCTTCGAAACATTGGAACTCTCGGAGCGCGAGCGGCAGATCGCCGCGGTCGTCTTCCGCGAGATAGGCAACCGCCTGTCGTTCCTCCTCAATGTGGGCCTCGATTACCTCACACTCGATCGGCGGGCGAACACGCTCTCCGGCGGCGAGGCCCAGCGCATCCGGCTCGCCTCCCAGCTCGGCAGTCAGCTCGTCGGTGCACTCTATGTCCTCGACGAGCCGACCATCGGTCTCCACAGCCGGGACAACGACCGGCTGATCGCGACCCTGCGCGACCTGCGCGACCTCGGCAACACCATCATCGTCGTCGAGCACGACGAGGACACGATCTTCGCTTCCGACTATATTGTCGATATCGGTCCGGGCGCGGGAGTGCATGGCGGCGAGGTCGTCGTGTCCGGATGGCTCGAGGAGCTTTTGACCGCGACGAAGAACGTCTCGAAATCGCTGACGCTCTCCTATCTGCGCGGCGAGACGTCGATACCGGTGCCAAAGCGCCGTTCGGGCGACAAGGGCGAGCTGAAAATCCGCGGGGGCGCCGTCTTCAATATAAAGAACATGAACGTCGATATCCCGCTCGGACGGTTCGACGTGATCACCGGGGTGTCCGGTTCGGGCAAATCGTCGCTCCTCTACGAGATCGTGCACAAGAATCTCCAGGCGCGCTTCGACCGGCGGTATCGTTCGAACGAGACGTTCAACTGCACGAGCTTCGCCGGTTCGGAGTATCTCTCCCGCGCGGTCCTGATCGACCAGAGCCCGATCGGCCGGACGCCGCGTTCCAATCCGGCGACCTATACCGGCGCGTGGACGCATATCCGTGATCTCTTCGCGTCGACCGAGGAAGCGCGGGTGCGCGGGTGGAAGGCCGGCCGATTCTCCTTCAACCGTCCCGGCGGACGCTGTGAGACCTGCGAGGGCAACGGTTTCATCGCGGTCGAGATGCACTTCCTCCCGACGGTATACGTGCCGTGCGACGTCTGCCAGGGAAAACGGTTCACCAAGGAGACGCTCGAGATAGAATACAAGGACAGGGATGTGGCGGATGTCCTGTCGATGACGATCGAGGAGGCGCACGTCTTCTTCAAGGACATTCCCGCCATCGCCGATCGGTTGAAGACGCTCAATGAGGTCGGCCTCGGATATCTCGAGCTCGGCCAGTCGGCCACGACGCTCTCCGGCGGCGAGGCCCAGCGGGTCAAGATCGCGAGCGAACTCTACCGTCAGCATACGGAGCGGACCATCTACCTCCTCGACGAGCCGACCATCGGTCTCCACTACGAGGACGTGAAGAAGCTCCTCGAGATACTCGACACGCTTGTCGCCAAGGGCAATACCGTGCTCGTCATCGAGCACAACATGGATTTCATCAAGTCGGCCGACTACGTGATCGACATCGGCCCGGAGGGCGGGGTCGGCGGCGGCCGGGTCGTGGCGCATGGTACGCCCGAGGAGGTGGCGCGGAGCGGGACATCACATACGGGGAGATACCTGAAGAAAGCCTTGAGGAAGGCTTGAGCCGCGCCGAGGCGCATCCTTCGGCTTTTCGGAGGGGTTTCACGGGCCATTGACAGGGACCCGTTTCCATGGTACTCTCGGAATCCGTCCCTGACGTGTGGGGCGGTTTTTTGTTCACTTGAAAATCGAAAAGGAGAATACGATGGAATTTGCCATGGACGCTTGGGGCGACCACGACCGACCATCCGGTAGCGGGAAAAACGATGCGATGGACGAAGACTCGTTCTCGTGGTATCTGTCACGGATCAAGCGTCATGATGTGCCCTCCCGGCAGGAGGAACGCGATCTTCTCTTCCGTGTGTTCCGCGGGGACGAGGATGCGAAACAGGAGCTCTGTGTCAGGAATCTCCGGCTCGTCGTCGCATGCGCGCGATCGTTTTCCAAAAAGAATCCGATATTCACGCTGACGATCCATGACCTCGTTCAGGCCGGAAACGTCGGTCTCCTCGAGGCGATCGGCCGGTTCGATCCGGAAAAGTACGGGAGCCGGCTCTCGACGTACGCCTATCGATGGATAGAGATGTCCATGCGGAAGGCGGCGATGGAAGAAGGTCGGGTCGTCCGGTATCCCGTCAATGTCGAGAAGGATCTCGGCAAGTATGCTCGGGCCGTATCCGCTTTGGAACGCGAAAGCATGCGACGACCCGGTATCCGGGAAATCGCCGATCGGCTCGGCGTCACCGCCGACAAGGCGATCAGGCTGAGAAGTCTCGCGTCGGAAGCGGTCTCGTCCAATGCTCCAATCGTTGTTCCGGACCACTGCGGCGAATATTCCGAACTCGAGGAATTCTTCCCCGACGAAGGGGTGTCCCCGGAGGAGGAGCGGTATCGCGCCGAATTGCGCGGGATCCTCGATGACACGATACGGACATCGCTCAATCCGATTTCGGGTTCGATCGTACGTGAATGCTGTGCGGGCGACGAATCCGTGGCGGATGTCTCCCGCGAGCATGGGATTTCGGTTGTCGTGGCACAGGGCCGCATCGCCCGCTCGAAGCTGGCGCTCCGGAAGCATCTCGAGAGCCGCGGATACTCGAGGGAATCGTTCTTCTGAAACGTTCGGCCCCGACTGGAATCAGTCGGGGCCTTTTTGTGTCCGCCCGGCATCGGCGCGGCGTCGATCATTTTTTCATGTCACGGATTTCCCGGAGCAGCTCCTCGAGGACGGATTCCACGCGCTCGATACGGCGCAGGTCCTGATGGCGTTCCGCCGCGTCCTCCTTGTCGTCCTTTTCGATCTCTTCGCCGAGTTCTTCGACATCCTCGCTGATCTCTTCGACATCCTCGCTGATCTCCTTCACGTCTTCCTGGATGGTGTCGATATCCTTGGAAATCTCCTCGACATCCTCGGATATGTCCTCGACGTTTTCCGAGAGTTCTTCCACGTCCTCGCTCACTTCCTCGATCTGGGCCGCCTGGCGGTTCACCGTCATCTGGATGAAGATCGCGAGGTAGATCGCCTCAAGCGAGACGACCGTGGTCAGGACGAGGAGGATCCGCTCGAACGGGACGCCGAACCATTCCAGGGAAAAAATCCCCACGAAGAATATCGTGTGGAAGAGGAGCGATTCGGGGGAGCCGACGCGCTTCGGGGCGTCGAGCGCGAGCCGCTCCAGACGGCTTTCATGCGGGCGTTGTTCGGTTGGCTGCTGTTTTTTGACCATAACGCGGTCAGTGTAACGGATTTTCCTGCCCCCGTAAAGAAATCCGACGGCCGCGTTTCATGGGAGCGTCGGGAGGCTTTCTCGACAGGCCGCGGAGGAGTATACTGACATCGTAACCGGTAACGCATACCTATGAACAAGGCGATGATAGCGGCGGGAGCGTTCATCCTGCTGGTCGGAGCCGCATCGGCGGCATTTTTCATGATGCGGGATGACGCGTCTCCGCAGGCGGGCGACGAGCAGCCGTCGGTCGTGGAGCAGTCGCAGGAGGAGAGCGGTATCGCGCAGTGGATAGAGGGGCTCGCGGCCGGGAAGTCCATGGTGTGCGAATATCGGGTGACGGGCGGTGACGCCCAGGAAACGTCCGTGAAAATGTATGCCGAGCGTGACCGCTATCGGACCGAGGTGGAGACTCCGCAGGGGACCTATATCTCGATTTCCGACGGGAAAACCATCCACAGCTTCCTCGAGGGTTCGAAGCAGGGGATGAAGATGGATATGGACTGCATGAAGGATCTGGCGGACGATCTCCCCAAGACCGGCGACGCACCGGTGCAGGAGCAGTACGCGGCGCCCGAGGAAGCCATCGGCAATATCCCGGGTATCTCGTGCCGGGAAGCCGATTCGGTCGATGTCTCCGTCCCATCCGACATCGTCTTCACGGATCAGTGCGCGATGCTGAAACAGCAGACGGAGATGATGAAGCAGTACCAGGAACAGATGCCGGAACTGCCGGAAGACGTGAAAAATATGATGGGACAGTGATCCGTCCTGCCTCTATGATGAACCCGGAAAACAATTTCGAAATCCCGGAGGTGCGTCCGGGCCTCCAGGAGACCGTGCCTGACGCCGCCCCCGATCGACAGCGGCACGAACTTCCCATCCCGCCGGATCTCGTGGATGATCTCATCAGACAGATCGACGACGGGAAGACCGATCCCGGTACCGGCGAGGACGAGGACGGCCCGAAGGCGCCGACATTCCATTGACGGCTCTTTCCGCTCGAGCGGACAGTCTCATATTTCGCCTATGCGCCGATCGGCACGCAAGACCATCCTCCTCGGAGACCGGACGTTGACCTATGAGCTCAGGCGGAGCGGCCGCTCGACGCGCATCCGGATGAGCATATCGTGCGACGGCCGGGTGGCGGTGAGCATGCCGCGCTTCGTTCCGACGTTTTTCGCGGAACGGTTCCTCCGTGAGAAGGCGGAGTGGATATTCGGCAAACTCGATCGACCCGTGCGGGACCCGTCGTCGCTCTTTTCCCGCGGCGGAACGGATGACTACGGGCGGCACCGCGAACGCGCGCTCGCCTTCATCACCGAACGCGTGCGCCATTGGAACCGGTTCTACGGGTTCGAGTATGGCCGTATTTCCGTCCGGAACCAGAAGACCCGGTGGGGGAGCTGTTCAAAACAAGGGAATCTCTCCTTCAACTGGCGGCTTCTCTTTCTTCCGCCCGAGATGGCCGACTATGTCGTCGTGCACGAGCTCTGCCACCTCGCCTCGTTCGATCATTCCGAGGCGTTCTGGGATCTCGTCGCGCGGACGATACCGGACCATCGCGAGATCCGGAAGAGGATGCGGTGACCCCGATCGTAGGACCCGGCGCTTGCCGCCTCCCCGGAAACGAGGTACGCTTCAAGACTATGAAAAACGAATTCACCGATGCAGAGCTGCGCGAAATCCTCCTCTCCGCCGAGGCGGGGTTCCGTATGCGCGAGGCGGTCGGTGAGGTGACGGGTGCCGACATGGGTCCGGCGCGCGCGGCCAGGCAGGCGCTCTTCGGCGCGGCGCTCCGGGCGGGTATCGACGACTGGCTCGAGGAAAAGGAAGGGAAGACGGTTCCGAGCGAAGCGTTCGACGATCTCGTCGAGAGCGTGCTCGGCGCGTATGACGACGATACCTTCTGGATCGAGCTCGAGGGACGGCTCGGCGAGCGGGACTTCTTCCTCTACGGTTCGGACGAGGAAATCGATACGGCCGAGAAGACCGGCAAGCTCCCGGAGCGCGTCGAGTGGTACTATCGGAAATACCGACACGAGTTCGATCGGCACGGCACCGATCGCCTCGAGATCGACGAGGACCTCTGACCGTTGACGCCCCGGTCTTTTCGTGACAGGATATTCCCGCTGTTCTTTACATTGCGAAAGGAGTCATATCATGACAGTCGCCAGATGGAGGTGCTTGCTCGACGGGTGGGATATCACGGATTACGTCGATCCGAGCGGCGGGTATAGCGTAGCCTCGCCCGCGGAGGAGATCGTTTTCAAGGATGATGCGACGGAGCGGATGATCCTCTATCATCATGTGCGCTCGCACCCCGCCGAAAGCCGCTATGTCGTCGTGGCCGGATATCGGAGAACGGGTTCGGAACCCTATGCGGATGAGGGAGGCAAGAAAGTGGAAGACATAGATGCCATCCCGGAGGAGGACCGTCCGGTGATCCGCGCGATGTTCGCCGATATCGCCCATGGGCGGGACGTGTATTTTTACGGGGATGAGTAGAGTCGATGAAAGGAGTGTGTGATGTCCGAGTATCAGTGGTTCGTCGAACCGAAGAACAGCCTCACGAACGAGGCGATCGCCGCGGAGCTTGCCGCATCCGGCCGCGCGTCCGACACCGAAATCCGGTCGAGAGCGGGGGAGCGCATGTATCGGGTGGAGTGGTCGTTCATCAGGAGTCTCTATGAACTGAGGAACGGATCGATGTCGTTTTCCGTGTACAACCGTATCGGCAGGGACGGAACGCCTCGTAACGTGACGGGCATCGCCGATCGGATGTGCGGTAAAAAACCTTCGTCGTCGGTCAAAAAAGCGAAATCCGGCCTCGCGACGCTTCGGCGGAACACGAAAACCGTTTGACGGGTGTCCGCGCCCGTGTTATTCCTGAACCATCGGATAATCCGATGGTTTTTTTGTTGTTTTCACACCGAAGGGAAAGGGGAATGAGATGAGTGACTTCGCACTGGCAGGGAATCACCGGACCGGGGAACGGAGGATATTGGCGCTGTTCGCCGATGCGGCCGCTTCACGGGCGGAACAGCTGGGAATCCCGCACGCCCAGGGGGTCTGCGGATGCGGACTTCCGGAATTCTGCGGGGACCCCGGCTGCGCGTCGGCCGAGACATCATTGAGGTCGATGGGCGTCGAATCGGAAAGTCCCGAATCGATCATCCAACGGGTGGAGGCGGTCGAGTTCCTGATCGGCCTCCTTCTCAAGAGCGTGTCGCCGACCGAATCGCGGGCTCTGCTCGATTACTTCGCCGGGGATATGGGGGCGTTCTCGCGGCATACCGGCATACGCGACAAGCGCGGAGCCGACAGCTATGTCGCCTTACGGCTCGAGAAACTTGCAGCAATCATCAGGGAGAAGAATATCCGCTCATCCGAATTCTACTGACTCCCGTCTTCGTAAGGTCCGACCACGCTCGGGCCTTTTCTTTTTTTCGACGAAAAAAACAGGCAAGTCGTTGCTTGCCTGCAGCCGTTCAATCGTCTTCCGGAGTGAGCGTGTATTCGATACGCGTCCTGCGTGGCGACGGGGGTTTGCCCATCGGGCCCGGTTTCGTTTCTCCGCGCGTCCGTCGGGAGAGGATTCTCGTGATCCTGTCCCGGACGGCTCCCGCCACGTAGATGTGCCGTGCCCGGTCGCGAAACGTGATGTTCAGTTCCGACGCCGCCTTCTCGAGCAGCGCATCGGTGTAGCTTCCCTGCCCAAGGGCCCGCTTCGCATCCTCGGGTGTTTTTCCGAGAAACTCGATGACTTTGTTCGCCAGTCCTACCACTTCATGGTCGTGTACGGCCATTTTCCGCTCCTTCCCTTTTCAAGTTACGAAATATCATTATAACATATTTTTTTACGAATGTAAAGTGCCTTGTCGCGGTGGGCGTGGTACAAGGGGAATACCTATGAAATCACCGAGATTCGACGGCACGACGGATACGGGAAACCTCAAAAAACTGCCGGATACCCCGGGGGTCTATTTCTTCCTGGATGAGGACGGTCGTATCCTGTATATCGGCAAGGCGACGAGTCTGCGCGACCGGGTCCGGAGCTATTTCGCGTCCGACATCCTCGCGACGCGCGGCCCCAAGATCGCGAAGATGCTCGAGCTCGTCCGGAGCGTATCCTGGCAGGGGGTCGACTCGGTCCTCGAGGCGATCGTGCTCGAGTCCGGGCTCATCAGGGAGCACCAGCCTCCGTACAATACCGACGCCAAGGACGACAAGAGTTTCAATCACGTCGTCATCACGGACGAGGAATATCCGCGCGTGCTCGTCGTGCGCGGGCGCGACCTCGCGGAGGGGAAGTTCGTGGCGCCGATCCGATCCGTCTACGGCCCGTTCCCGCACGGCACCCAGCTTCGGGAAGCGGTGCGCATCGTCCGGACGATATTTCCCTTCCGTGACAAGTGCGTCCCGATAATCGGAAAGACACGAGATACAGGACACGAGATACGAAAAAAAGGGAAGCCGTGCTTCCATCGACAGATCGGACTCTGCCCCGGCGTCTGTACCGGCGAGATATCCGCCCGGGAATACGGGCGCATCATCCGGAACATCGAACTCTTTTTCGAGGGCAAGAAATCCGAAATCGTGCGGAAGCTTACGCGCGAGATGCATGCCGCAGCGTCGCGGCTCGAGTTCGAGCGGGCGAACGATACCAAGGCGACCATATTCGCGCTCGGGCATATCCGGGACGTCTCCCTCCTGAAACGGGAAGCCGGATCCGCGGACGCGGAAACGGGAGGAATACGCATCGAGGCATATGACGTGGCGCACCTCGGGGGGAAGTCGAGCGTGGGGGTGATGACGGTGACCCGAGACGGCGTGTCGGATACGGACGAGTACCGGAAATTCTTTCTCCGCGGCGGGCATGCCGGCAACGATCTCACCGCGCTCGAGGAGATCCTGCGGAGGCGGCTCCGGCACCGTGAATGGCCGAAGCCGGACATCGTCGTCGTGGACGGATCGTTCCTCCAGCTCGGCGTCGCCGAGCGCCTCTTCGCGGGTGCCGATTGGAGCGATGTCCGGATCGTCGGCGTGGTCAAGAACCGCAAGCACCAGCCGGAACGTCTCGAGGGCGACGGGACGGCGATCGCCGAGTATCGCCGGGACATCCTCCTTGCCAACGCCGAAGCACACCGGTTCGCGATCGGGTACCATCGGCGCCGTCGCGGCAAGGACTTCCTTGCCTGAAATCCCTGCGCCGGGGCGGCGGTTTACAGCGGACGGATTCCGGTGTATGCTGGAGAACGACTTTTATTCCGCGCGAGCGTTTCCTATGGGTATGAAGAAACCGGTCATCGAAGTCCGAGGAGCCAGAGTGAATAATCTCAAGAACGTAAGCGCAGACGTCCCGCGGGAATCCTTCGTCGTCATCACCGGGCTGTCCGGATCCGGCAAATCCTCGTTCGCGTTCGACACGCTCTACGCCGAAGCCAACCGGCGGTATATGGAATCGCTCTCCTCGTACGCGAGGAACTTCATGGAGGCGTTCGACAAGCCGGATGTCGACGCGATACACAATCTCATCCCCGCCATCTCCATCGACCAGAAATCCGTGTCCCGCAGTCCGCGTTCCACGGTGGGCACGATGACGGAAATCTACGACTACCTCCGACTGCTGTTCGCGAAAGAAGGCATCCCGCACTGCCCGGGATGCGGCATGGCGCTCTCGAAAAAGACGCCCATGGAAATACTGGGCGAGATGCTCGCGTTCCCGGACGGCACTCAGATCGCGTTCGTCGCCTTTCCGGAAGCGTTTTCCGGGAAGAAACCCGAAGCCATGCTCGCGCAGGCGTCCGAATGGGGCTATGTCCGCGTCCGCGTCGACGGGGAAGTGATGACGATCCGCGAAGCCGAAGAATCGCTCTCCGGCCGCAAGGACGCCGGACCGGAAATCGGCATCGTCGTCGACCGCCTCGTGCTCGATACGGCCCGCCCGGACAAGGAGCGCATACTCGACTCGCTCGAGACGGCGTTCCGGGTCGGGAACGGCTCGATGATCCTGCTCGCCGGCGACGTGGAACATCCGTACAAGAACCTCTTCCTCTGCGAGGCGTGCGGCACGAGCTTCGCCGATTTCACGCCGAGCCATTTCTCGTTCAACAGTCCCGTCGGCGCGTGCCAGCGGTGCTCGGGTCTCGGGGTGACGCTCGAGTTCGATCCCGATCTCGTGATCCCGAATCCCAACCTTTCGATACTCGAAGGCGCGATCCGCCCGCTCGCCAAGACCGGCGGCGAACGCGGCAACGGCAACGGCCCGATGAAGGTGCTCGAGGAGGTCGCCGCCCGGCATCGGATCCCGCTCACCGTCCCGACGAAGAAGCTGACGCGGAAACAGCTCGGCATCATCCTTTCCGGCGAGGGCAAGGAGGGCGGTTTCCCCGGCGTGCTCTCCATCCTCGACCAGAAGTACCGCGAGGCGCGATCGGATCACTTCCGGTCGGAGCTCGAGGAGTGCATGGTGAAGAAACCGTGTTCGGAATGCGAGGGTCGTCGGCTCAAGCCCGAATCGCTGTCGGTGAAGATCGACGGTCTTTCCATCCATGACATGTCGAAGCGGAGCGTCGCCGACCTCCAGCCGTTTTTCAGGACGCTCGCCAAGACGTATACGGGCGAAGCCAAGCGGGTGACCGACATCATTTTCCGCGAGATGGACGCGCGGCTCGCCGCGGTGGAAAAAGTGGGTCTCGGGTATCTCGATCTCTCCCGCGGGGCGGATACGGTCTCCGGCGGGGAGGCACAGCGCATACGGCTCGCGGTGCAGATGCGTTCGGGACTGTCCGGAATCCTCTATGTCCTCGACGAACCGTCGGTCGGTCTCCACAGCCGGGATACGGACCGTCTCGTCGATGCCATGCTCGAGCTCCGCGAAGGCGGCAACTCGCTCGTCGTCGTCGAGCATGACCGCGCGATCATGAAGAAGGCCGACCATATCATCGACTTCGGTCCGGGTGCCGGGCGCCGGGGCGGCGAAGTCATCTTCGCCGGCAGTCCGGAAAAACTCATGGCTTCGAAATCGACGACCGGCCTCTATCTTTCCGGCAAACAGCAGGTTTCGAACAAGAAGACCGTCCGCAAGGGGAACGGACGCTTCCTTTCCATAATCGGGGCGACGGAACACAACTTGAAGGGCGTGGACGCGCACATCCCGCTCGGGATGTTCGTCGCGGTGTCTGGCGTGTCCGGCTCGGGGAAATCCTCGCTCGTCGATGATATCCTTTCCCGCGTCCTCGCCGCCCATTTCTACGGCGCGCTCGCGGTTCCCGGCGCGCATGATCGGGTCGAGGGGCTCGAGCATATCGACAAGGTCATCACGGTGAACCAGGATCCCATCGGGCGCACGCCGCGTTCGAATGCCGCGACCTATACGGGCGTCTTCAACCATATCCGCGACCTGTTCGCCGCGACGCCCGAAGCCGAGCGCGAACGGTTCGACGCGAGCCATTTCTCCTTCAATATGCGCGGAGGCCGCTGTGAGGCCTGCCAGGGCGCCGGCATGCGCAAGATCGAGATGTACCTCTTGCCGGACATGTACGCGCCGTGCGAGACCTGCGGCGGCAGCCGCTACAACCAGAAGACGCTTTCGATCGAGTGGCGCGGCATGAACATCTCCGAAGTGCTTTCCATGACCGTCTCCGAAGCGCGCACGTTCTTTCTCGACCAGCCGCAGATCGAGGAGAAGCTCCGGACGCTCGAGGATGTGGGCTTAGGGTACCTCGTGCTCGGACAATCCGCGCCGACGCTCTCCGGCGGCGAGGCGCAGCGCGTCAAGCTCGCGACCGAACTCGCCCGCAAGTCGAGCGGCAACACGCTCTATATCCTCGACGAACCGACGATCGGACTCCATTTCGAGGACACGAGGCGGCTCCTCGACGTGCTCGACGCGCTCGTCGACAAGGGCAACACCGTACTCGTCGTCGAACACAGCACCGATGTCATCAACCACGCGGACTGGGTGATCGAGCTCGGGCCCGACGGCGGCCAGAGGGGCGGGGAGCTCATCTGCGCCGGCACGCCGGCTGCGCTCAAGGCCTGCAAGAAAAGCCCGACCGCGAAATATCTGTAAGGGACAAGTGACAAGAAACAAGCGACAAAAAGGATTCCTTCCTTGTCACATGTCACAGGCCACCCGTTATGTCTCTCTCCAAGGATCTTCTCGGCACCATCGCCTACTATGATGTGTTCGGCCTGCCGCTGACCGCGTTCGAGATCTGGGAACATCGCATCGTCATGGACGGCCCCGAGGAGGATCGGCGAGCGTCGCTCCGGGACATCGTCCGCGCGCTCGGGGAAGACGCGCTCGCGGGTCGGATCGAGACGCGCGACGGATTCTATTTCCTCAAGGGGCACGGGGATCTGGTCGATTCCCGCCTGCGGAAGGACAAGATATCGTCCGCCAAGCTCAAACGTGTCCGCCGGCTCGCCCGGCTTCTTCCGTTCGTTCCGTTCGTCCGGATGGTCGGCGTGACGGGAAGTCTCGCGATGAAGCAGAGCGATACGGAGAGCGATTGGGATTTGTTCGTCGTCCTCAAGGAGGGACGTATCTGGACGGGGAGGACGATCCTCACCGGCTTCCTGCATATGATCGGCAAGCGCCGCCACGGCGAGTGGTCGCGCGACCGCGCGTGTCTCAACTACTACGTCGCCCTCGATCGCCTGGAAATCTCTTCCAAGGACCTCTTTTCCGCGAACGAATACCGGTTTCTCATCCCGATCGTCGGCGAGGACGTGTTCCGCCGCTTCGAGCTCAGGAACCGATGGATCGCCGACCTCCAGCCGAATTTCCATCCGACGGAACTCCTTCCTCTGTGGTATCGGCCGGAGCCCTCGGCGGCGCCGTTCATTCAGCGGTTCCTGGAGCGTCTCCTCGATTCCTCCTCGCTCGAGTCCGCGCTCGGGCGTTGGCAGAAGGGGAAGATCGAGCGCAATCCGAAGACGAAGTGGGAAGGAGCGCATATCGAGGCCACCGACTCGACGCTCATCTTCCTTCCACGGCCCCGCGGCCCCCGTCATTTCGAAAAATTCACGCGGCTATTCGCGGAATTGCGCATCGGGAAGTGATTCCGATGCGCGCTGTTTTCTTGGCGCGATTTTCCGCATTTCGTGGTATACTGAAAAAAACGGACACACACATATCTGGTATGCCGAAATTTCTCTACACGGCCAAGAACATCGCGGGCGGTGAGTCGACGGCCGGCGAGGCCGAAGCGAAGGACGAACGGACGCTCGCGCAGGATCTGCGCGCCCAGGGGTTCCTCCTCACCTCGGCGAAGGAACTGAAGACGGAGTCCACGATACAGGTCCGGTTTCTCGACCGGTTTTTATCCGTTCCGCTCAAGGAAAAGATGGTGTTCGCGCGCAACCTCGCGGTGATGATCTCCTCGGGGCTCGTCGTCGCGCGCGCCATCAAGAGCCTCTCCGTCCAGACGAAGAACAAGGCCTTCCGGAAGATCCTCGAGGATGTCCACGATGAGATCCAGGCCGGAAAGACGCTCTCGGAGAGCCTGGCGAAATACCCGACGGTCTTCAGCGAGCTTTTCACGAACATGGTCTATGTCGGCGAGGTGTCCGGCAATCTCGAGACCGTGCTCAATATCCTCGCGCTCCAGCTCGAAAAGGAGCACGACCTCAAGAGCAAGGTGCGGGGCGCCATGACGTATCCGGCGGTCATCGTCGTCGCGATGATCGGCATCGGCATCCTCATGCTCACCTACATCCTTCCCAAGATCACCGGCGTATTCGCGGACATGGACGTCCAGCTGCCCAAGAGCACGCTCTTCATCATGGGCGTGAGCGACTTCCTCCGTGCGCACGCGATCCTCTCCGTCGCGATCGTCGTCGCGGCCGTGCTGGCCGTGAAGTTCCTCTACGGGACGCCGTCGGGGAAGAGGTTCTTCCACTATGTCTTCCTGCGGATGCCCATCGTCGGCAACATCATCATCAAGGTGAACGCGGCGCGGTTCGCGCGCATCTACAGCTCGCTCCTCAAGAGCGGCGTGTCGGTCGTCGATTCGCTCACCATCGTTTCCAAGACGCTCGGCAACGTCTACTACCGTGACGCGCTCCGGGAAGGGATCGAGGCGATACAGAAGGGGACCGAACTGTCCAAGATCATCGCCGCGCACGAGCGCATATTCCCGATCCTCGTCGCCCAGATCATCGAGGTCGGCGAGGAGACCGGCAAGACCGATCTCGTGCTCGAGAGACTCGCCGAGTTCTACGAGGAGGAGGTCAATCAGATCACCAAGAACATGTCGTCCATCATCGAGCCGGTACTCATGCTCTTCATCGGCGGCGGAGTCGGATTTTTCGCGATCGCCATGCTCCAGCCGATGTACAGCGTGCTGGAAAATATCAAATGATGCCAAGAAACAAGGAACAAGGAACAAGGAACAAGGCGGCGGGTTTCACGCTCATCGAGGCGCTGACGCTCCTCTTTCTCTTTTCCGTCATCACCACGAGCTTCTATTCGACCTGGTCGCTCAGCACGCAGCATATGCTCGACGCGCGCAACCGGCTCGGCGCGACGGCGCTCGCGAACCAGAGGATGGAGATCGTCCGGAGCCTCGACTACGACATCATCGGCACGAAGTACTGGAACGGCTCCGCATGGGTATACGGCATTCCCGCCGGCGATATCCTCGAATACGAGACCGTCGCCGCGAGCAATTCGACCTATGAGGTGCACACGTCGGTGAGGTATATCGACGATCCGTACGACGGGACCGTCGGTGGCAGTCCGAACGACTCATCTCCGACGGACTACAAGAGCGTGCGCATCGCGGTATCGTGGGGCACGGGCGGGTGGGCGCACGAGGTGGTGACCTTCACGACGGTTTCTCCCGACGGCGTGGAGTCCGCCTCGAATACGGGCGTGTTGTCGATCAACGTGCTCGATGCGTCCGGTTCCGGCGTTCCCGGCGCCACGGTCCGGGTCGTGAACACGACCCTCGGACTCGACTTCACCGACCTCACCGACGCGACCGGCAACCTCATACGGCTCGGCGCCGCCCCGAGCAACCAGGAGTACGAGATCATCGTGACGAAGGCGGGATACTACGGAGCCCGGACGTATCCGGCTCCTCCGGCGTCATCGTTCGATCCGCTCGATCTCCATGCGTCCGTCGTCGCCGGGTCGATCAACCAGAAGTCCCTCGTCATGGACCGGGAAGCCGACATCACGATCGCGACGAAGGACCCGTTCGGTACCGCGATTCCGGATATCGACTTCACGCTCGAGGGAGGACGACAGCTCGGCACCGTCACGCTTTCGAATCCGCCCGACCCGGTATACGCGTTCCTCCGGACCGATACCACGGGCGGGAGCGGCAGTGTCTCCTATCCGGACGAGAGCTACGGACAGTATGTCTTCACGCTCGGCGCCGGCGAGACCGGATACGAGATTTTCCATGGGAGCGACTCGATCGTGGCGGCCGAAGAGAAGATCGACGTCCTTCCCGGCGAGACGAAGACCGCGACCATCGTCCTCCTCGACAAATCCGTCGGGTCGCTCCTCGTGACGGTGAGCGACAGCGTGTCCGGAGCCGGTATAGCCGGCGCGTCGGTCCGCCTTACGAACGCGACGCTCGTCTACGATGCGACGGTCACGACGAACGCGAACGGGCAGGCGTTCTTCCCGACGGCGCTCCCGGCGCTCGTCGCGGGGACGTATGACATCGAGACGAGCGCGACCGGATACGGGACGGACACGGGGACCGTGGATGTCGCCGGCAACGTGCTCGAGAAAAAGGCCATAACCCTGACCGCGAACTGATATGGGACGGAACCGGTACAATCGGCTTCGCGGCATGACCCTCGTCGAGGTGATGGTATCGATTTTCATCGTGCTCGTCGCCATGGAGGGGTTCACGATACTCTTCCTCCGGAGCTGGCAGTCGAACGCGTTCCTCGTCGAGACCGGCCTCGCTTCGGCCGCCGCCTCCCGCGCGGTCAGCGTGACGGTCTCGGAGCTCCGCAAGGTCCGGCAGGGCGACAACGGCGACTATCCGATCGAGGCGGGGGATGATTTCGATCTGACCGCGTATATCGATATCGACGAGGACGGCGTGACGGAACGCGTGCACTATTTCCTCGATAACGGGGATTTCAAGCGCGGCATCCGGGAACCGTCCGCGACCCAGCCGGTGACCTACGCGAGCGGGGACGGGACGGTGACGACGCTCGCCTCCGATATCGCGAACGAACCGACCGAACCGGTCTTCACCTACTACAACGAGGACTATCCCGGCGACACCGTGAACAATCCGCTCGCCACCCCGATCAGCATACGCGCCGCGCGGCTCGCCAAGGTCCGCCTGGTCATCAATATCGACCCCAACAACGCCCCGGACGACACCAATATCGAGTCGTTCACGGAGTTCCGCAATCTCAACGACTATGCGCAATAACCGCACGGGGACAAGGCAGGGATCGGCGCTCGCGTACGGGCTCGTCATCATGGCGTCCGTATCCATCCTGCTCACGTCCATCCTCACGTTCGTGACGGCGCAGATCAAGAACAGCCTCTATACGAACGCGCGCGAGCAGTCGTTCCAGATCGCCGAATCGGGTATCCATTTCTACAAATGGTACCTCGCGCACAATACCGACGGCCGGACGACCCAGCAGATTCAGGCTTTCTGGGATTCCGGAACCGCGTACGGCGTCGGCGTACCCTATGAGGCCGATTATACCGATCCCTCATCGGGCGAGGTGGTCGGCCGATACCGGATCGAGGTGATCCCGCCTTCCGGAGGATCGACCGTCGCCATGGCGAAATCGACCGGCTGGACGACGAAATATCCCGCGAACACCCGGACGATACAGGTCCGTTTCCGACGGCCGTCGTGGAGCGAATGGTCGGTGCTCGCCAACGACTTCATGCGGTTCGGCGCGGGGACGGAGGTGTTCGGGAAACTCCATTCGAACCAGGGCATACGGTTCGACGGGCTCGCGCACAATCTGGTCACGAGCTCGGTTGCGGACTACAACGATCCGGACCATACCGGCGGGAACGAATTCGGCGTACACACGCACGACAGCCCGACGGACCCCCTGCCGCCCGCGGCCCTGCCGGATCGGACGGACGTTTTCGAGGCCGGACGCGAGTTCCCCGCGGTGAGCAAGGATTTCAACGGCGTGCTCGGGGACTTCGCCTACATGAAGAGCGAGGCGCTGGCCGGCGTCAACGGAAGCCGTTATTTCGACAACGCGAACCAGGGACGGCATATCATCCTGCATCCGGACGGCACTTTCAGCATCCGGACGGTGCGGAGCTTCAATTCGAGTACGAACGGCATAAACAATTACCAGGGCGGATGGGCGACATACCCCATTCCCGACAACGGGGTCATTTTCGTGGAGAACCATGTCTGGCTCGAGGGGGCCATAAACGGGGAACGGGTAACGATAGCGGCTGCTAACCTGCAGTCCTCCTCGTTGAAAAGCGTATTCATCGGCAACGATATCACCTATACCAATTATGACGGGACCGATGTCATCGGCGTGCTCGCGCAGAATGACGTGGAGATCATCCGTGACAGCGAGACCGATCTCCGTATCGACGCCGCACTCGTCGCCGCGCAGGGACGCGTCGGGCGTGACCACTATGGCAACGTCGTCAAATCGGTCATCACGGTCTATGGCGCCATCGTGACCAATCAACGATACGGATTCGCCTATACCGACGGAACCGGATATCAGATACGGAATCTTTATTATGACAACCACCTCCTCTACGGCCCGCCGCCGTACTTCCCGACCGGGACACAGTATCTGATCGACCTGTGGGAAGAATTGTAGCCACGGAATGTGGTATGATGGGAGGGCAGTGACATAAACAGAAACGAAGAAACCGATGGGATTCCTGCAGAAGAAAATTTTCGATTTTTTCCCGCCGCCGTTCGGCCTCGACATGAGCGATCTGTCGCTCAAGTCGGTATGGCTCGCCCGCCAGGGTGACGACGAGTGGGTGGAGAGCTACGGATCCGTCCCCTTGTCAAAGGGGAGCATCGTCGATGGCGAGATCATGGACGAGAGCGCCATTATCGAGGCGGTCCATACGTTGCTCGCGCGCTCCGGTCCGAAAAAGATCAAGACGCGTCGAGTCGTCTGCTCGCTTCCGGAGACCAAGGCGTTCCTCCGGATCGTCACCCTCCCGAAAATGGACCCCGAGGAGGCGAAAGAGGCGATCAAGTGGGAGATCGAGGCCAACATCCCGCTCTCGCTCGACCAGGTGTACTACGATTGGCAGATCCTTGGATCGGTGTTCTCCCCGGGAGAGGAGAAGGTGAGCGTGCTCGTGGTGGCGGTGGCGCGGTCCATGGTGGACCAGTTCCGATCGGTGCTCGGCAAGGCCGGGCTCGAGGTCGTCGGTCTCGAGACGGAGTCGATCGCCCAGGCGCGGAGCCTCCTGTCCGAGAACCACGACAATGAGACGACGCTCATCGTCGATCTCGGCGATCGCCGGACGAGCTTCCTCATCGCGGTCGGCAATATCCCGGTGTTCACGTCGAGCGTGCCGTTGTCCTCGCAGATGATGACGGACGCGATCGCCAAGGAGATGGGACTGTCCTTCGAGGCGGCGGAGAAGCTCAAGATCACCGCGGGTTTGGGGTCGCTCGCCATACCGAGCCCCCAGTTGAAGGCGGTACAGCCTATTCTCGAGAATCTCGCCGCGGAAATCGAGCGTTCGTTCGATTTCTATTTCACGAGCATCGGATACTCCAAGGCTATCGACGCGGTCATCCTCTGCGGCGGCGGGGCGAACACCCACGGAATCCTTCCCTACCTGTCCAAACGGCTGCATCAGAACATCGAGCTCGGAAACCCATGGGTGAACGTGAACCTCGACGGGAAGATCCCGCCGATAGACCGGAAACGAGCGGTACAATATTCAACGGCGATCGGGCTTTCGCTCCGCGCCCTCGACGAGTATGAGAGTGTTGCTTAATCTCCTTCCCGAGGAAGGCCGGGCGGTCATCCGCCGGAAATACTACGCCAGGTTCTTTTTCTGGCAATCCATGCTCCTTCTCTCCATAGAAGTCTTTTACCTTGTCATACTCGGCGGGGTGTTCCTCGTGGTCCGGGAGAAGCATGCGATCGCCGCGGAGGCCGAGGCGGAACGCGCGCGGACCCAGGTCGAGGCGAAGGCGCTCGCATCCTACGAATCGAAGTTCCGCGACGCGAACCGCCTCTCGGATCAATCCAACCGTTTCGATCGCGAGCATATCGGCTGGACCGAACTTCTGCGCCGTCTCGATCGGATCGTACCGGACGGCGTGGCGATCGTCAGTCTCTCCACCAAGGACTATCAGGTCTTCGTCGTCGGGATGGCCGAAGAGCGCGAAGATTTCCTCGAAATGGAGAAACGGCTGAAGGAGGAATCCTGCTTTCCCGACATCAAGGCCCCGGTCACGAACCTGTTCTCCGAGAAGAATGTCGAGTTCCAGATAGATTTTTCGGTCAAACCGGAATGCATAAAGAGCGCGACGAACCTATGAAGATATCGACTCTCCTGAAAAATCATTTCACGTACGCCGTGTTGGTGTTCATCGCCGCGTTCGCGGTGCTGTTCCTCGTGATCCTGCCCCTGCACCAGAGGATCCGCGCGGAAGGGGACGAGATACAGAAGATCCTGGCGAAGACCGAGAATTCCGAGCGGAAGATATCGCGTCTCCCGGAATTCGAATCGCAGTACGCGATCATCCGTGAGAGCGAGGACCGGATCCGCCTCATGCTGTCGGAGAATCG
Organism: bacterium; assembly: GCA_021821305.1. Classification (GTDB taxonomy): domain Bacteria; phylum Patescibacteriota; class Minisyncoccia; order Moranbacterales; family UBA1568; genus JAGOTT01. The sequence goes on along the minus strand of JAKACP010000001.1, from coordinate 740,909 downwards.
CGTCGTCGATTTCATACGGGAGATAGAGACGCTCGCCGGCAAGACGGGCGGCGAAGTGACCATCGCTCAAGGTGCGGCCCCCGCTCCGGCGCCGGCCAAGGCCGCAGCACCCAAGGACAAGGATGGCGCCGACGCTTCCGTTCCGGCCAAACCGAAAACCATCGAGGAGAGCCTTCCGTGGGAGAAGTCGCTCCGGCTCAAGATCCGGTTTTCCGGCGCCTATGCGGAGGCGGCGAACTTCCTCCACAAGGTCGAGACGATGCCGTACCGACTCGACGTGCTGTCCGTCGATTTCCGCCCGGCGCCCGAGGATGAACGACGTTCCGATGTCGCGGGGGATCTCTTCTCCGCTTCATCCTCGGAAACCGCCACGGAGCCGGATTCGTCAGCGGAGGATCTCCGCGTCAACGCCTCGTTCGAGATAGCGGTTTATCTGGAATAGCTTATGAAACTCAAGCTGAAAAAATTGCATATCTCGGGAAGGGCGCTCGCGCTCTTCTGGTTCCGGCATGCGCAGGCATTCTTCGCAGCTCTCTTTTTCGTCGCGATCGGAGCCGGCATGTATTTCTGGTATGACAATGTCTATCGGGGCGATTGGACCGACGAGGAGCGCCGACGCTACGCGGAGTCGGCCTTCCAGGAAACCGTCTTCCAGGAATCGGATTTCCGAAAGGCCGTCGAGACAGCTGACGAGCGATCGCGGCTGCACGAAGAGGATCTCGAGATCGAAAACGATTTCTTCGTTCCCATTCCCGGCATGAAGAAGGAGCGGTAGATTGACGGGTCCCGGTTTTCCGCGTACCCTATACGGTTATGATAGAGACTCGGGAAGAACGGATACGCGCGCTCCTCGCGGACGAGAGCGCCTTTCGCGCCAGACAGGCTGTCGAGGCGCTTTTTTCGCCCGCCAATGCGGGTTGGGACGAGGCGACGGCCCTTTCCAAACCGCTCCGTGAGAGGCTCGCCGCGGAAATCCCGTGGAACGCCTTCCGCGAGATCGCGGTGTTGCCGAGTATGAAAGGGGACACCTGGAAAGCGCTCCTCGAGACGGGGGACGGGAACCGTATCGAGACCGTGCTCATGCGCAACAGCCGCGGACAGCTCACCGTATGCGTATCGACCCAGGTCGGCTGCGCCATGGCGTGCACGTTCTGCGCGACGGGGAAGATGGGCTTCTCCCGCAATCTCATGGCCGATGAGATCGTCGACCAGGTGCGGTTCTTCAACGGATACCTCGCACGGCATCCGGAGACGGAGGGAGCGGTGACCAACATCGTCTTCATGGGCATGGGTGAACCGCTCTCGAACTACGAACAGGTCCGCGCCGCGCTCCGGACCTTCATCGACCGCATGGGTATCGGTCCCACGCGCATCACGGTATCGACCGTCGGCCTCGTCCCGATGCTCACGCGCACGCTCGACGACCCGGAATGGCCGCCGGTGCGCCTCGCGGTCTCGCTTCATTCCGCCGATCCGAAGACGAGGCGGGAGCTCATGCCGACATCGTACGAGGGATTCCTCGACAAGCTCGCCGAATGGACGGAAGCCTACTTCCGGAAATTCTCGGAGAAACGGCGGCACCTCACGTTCGAATACATCATGCTCAAGGACGTCAACGACACCGACGCGCACGCCGACGCCCTCATCCGGTTCGCCCGCCGCGTCGGCAAGGTCCGGATCAACCTCATCCCGTACAATATCACCGAAGGAGGGTTGTCCAAGAGCACCGAGGAGACGATAGAACGGTTCCAGTCGCGGCTGAAAGCGGCGGGCGTCGTCGCGACCAGGCGTCGGACGATGGGCGACGATATCGCCGCGGCCTGCGGACAGTTGGCGGCGAATACGCCGCAAAGCACAAACATTCAAAACACAAAAAGCCAGACAGAACACAAAACACAGGAAGCAAGCGTGGCATGATCTGTGCTTTGTGAAATTCGTGCTTTGTTTGGAATTTTGTGCTCTGAGCTTTGTGTTTTTTGATCGAATATGATGGAAACATACTATATCAAAACGTTTGGGTGCCAGCAGAATACGGCGGACTCCGAGCGGGTGGCGGCCTCGTACGAGGCGCGCGGATTCGGCGCGGCGGAAAACATGGATGAGGCCGACGTGATCGTCCTCAATACCTGCGTCGTGCGCGATCGGGCGGAGGAGAAGGTCTACGGCCTCGTGCGCAATATCCGCAAAGGACTCCACGGGAACCGCGACGCGCGCATCGTCGTCACCGGATGCCTCATCGGCGCGGCGGCGCGGGAACCGTCGGGGAAGATGCTCAAGCGTATCCAGGCCCGCCTGCCGGACGCGGAGTTCCTCCCGCTCGAGGATATCGGGTTCGAACACCCGCCGCTCCGGAGCGGTACGAAGATGGCGTCGATCGTCATCTCCAACGGCTGCAACAACTACTGCGCGTTCTGCATCGTGCCGTTCTCCCGCGGCAAGGAGATCTCCCGCCCGTTCGGGGATATCGTGCGCGAGGCGGAATCGGCCGTCGCGGACGGTCGCGACGAGATCATGCTTCTCGGGCAGAACGTGAATTCCTACGGGGCCGACCTTCTCGCAGAAAAGATCCGCGAAGGGGAGGAATATGCGCTCCCGGACGGCCGAACGGTGAAGCCGGTCATGGTGAAGCACCTCAACCGTCATCGGGTCCCGACCCTCTTCCCGCATCTCCTCGAGACGGTCGCCCGGATTCCCGGCGTGCGGAGGGTATCGTTCATCTCGTCCAATCCCTGGGATTTCTCGGACGAGCTCATCGAGACGATCGCGCGCAATCCCAATGTCGATCGCCTGCTCCATCTGCCGGTGCAGGCGGGAAGCGACCGGATCTTGAAGGCGATGAACCGCTGGTACAGCCGCGACGAATACTTCGCGCTCGTGGACCGGATCCGCGCGCGGATTCCTGATGTCTCGTTCACGACCGACATCATCGTCGGATTTCCGGGGGAGACGGAGGAGGATTTCCAGGATACGCTCGACCTCGCCCGGCGGGTCGGTTTCGCCAAGGCCTATATCGCATGGTATTCGCCCCGCCCCGGGACGGCCGCGACCAAGGGGATGCGAGACGACGTGCCGATCGAAGAGAAGCGACGCCGCCAGCGGGAGCTCGATCACCTCGTACTGACGCTGTCCGGCCGCGAATATCTGATAGGCAAGGAAGCCAAAAGTGACCCTTTACAAAGTAATTTTTTTGTGCTATAATATTACGTTGTCAATTTTTTGACGACGTGGTTTAGTGAAAACAGTTCTTTTCTTTCCCCAAGGAGGTTGAAATGAAACGCGAACCGATTTTCCCCATTGAAGATTTCGACCCCGAGTGGGATATGCCACGCTTGCCGATGGGATGGGGTGGGCTCATGATGTGGATAGCCATCGTAGTGGCTGTCCTGGCTGTCCTGGCCGTCCTTGTTCACGCTTTCTCCTGATGGGAGGCTTCCGTCTAAAGTCGCTTTTGGAAACAAAAGCGACTTTCTTTTTGCCTTCCTTTCCTTCGGGTGGTATCGTACAATGAACCTATGAAGAAGGATCTCACCCTCATTTCCTGGAACGTCAACGGCATCCGCGCGGTGGTACGCAAGGACGTGTTCGCCCCGTTCGTCGCGCAGTACGAGCCGGATATCATCTGTCTTCAGGAAACCAAGGCCGAGCGCGGACAGGCGGAGATCGACCTTCCCGACTACGAGGAGTACTGGAACTCGGCGGAGAAGAAAGGCTACTCGGGGACGGCCATCTTCACCAAGGAGAAGCCGATCGCGGTCGTGAACGGATTCCCCGAGCATATCGCGAAGCGCTACCACCTCATCGACGGCGCGGATCGGAATTCCGAGAGCGAGGGGAGGGTGATCGCGGCGGAATTCGCCGGATTCTTCGTCGTCACGGTCTATACCCCCAACTCCAAGGAGGACCTCTCCCGGCTCGATCTCCGGCACGAACATTGGGATCCGGCGTTCCTCGCGTATATGAAGGAGCTCGAGAAGAAAAAACCGGTCATCTTCTGCGGCGATCTCAATGTCGCGCACGGTCCCGACGATCTCGCGAAGCCAAAGGAGAACGAGGGCAAGCACGGCTACACGGCCGAGGAGCGCGAGGGGATCGACCGGATCGTCGAAGCCGGGTTCGTCGATACCTTCCGGATGTTCCACGAAGGCAACGGGCACTATTCCTGGTGGTCGCACTGGGCGAACTCCCGGGCACGCAACGTCGGCTGGCGTATCGACTACGTGTTCGTGAGCGAGGCGCTCCGGGACGCCGTCACGGACGCGTTCATCCTCCCCGAGGTCATGGGATCGGACCACTGTCCGGTCGGACTCAAGCTTACGCTTTAGAAAACACAAAAGTTCAAAACACAAAAAGCCAAACAAAGGACGAAGTCCGAAGCACAAACGAATTCAAGCCTTGTGTTTTTGGGATCTGTGTTTTGGGTTTCGTTTGGAATTTTGTGACTCTGTGTCCTGTGCTTTATGATTGATATTATCCGTGTCCGTATGAAGATTCAAGGTCGGGTCCAGGGTGTGTTCTTCCGCGCGAACGCCCGACGGGAAGCCCGGCGGCTCGGTCTCACCGGCTTCGTGCGCAATGAGCAGGATGGAAGTGTGGATATCGAAGTGCAGGGAGAGGAATCCTCCGTACAGACATTCCTCGCATGGGCGGGACATGGGTCGGGAGCGGCCCGTGTGGATGATCTCACGCACGAGGCGATCCCGCCCGTTTCCGACGAAGTTGAGTTCAGCATCCTATGAATACAAGAAAAAAAGATACCACCCCGCTCGCGGATCGGATGCGCCCGGAAAAACTCTCCGAGGTGTTCGGGCAGGAAAAGATCCTCGGCGAGGGATCGTTCCTGCGCGATGCGATCGCGGCGGATCGCGTGCCGTCGCTCCTCTTCTGGGGGCCGCCCGGCTGTGGCAAGACGACGCTCGCGCTCCTCATCGCTCGGGAGACGAAGTCGGAATTCGTCCAGCTTTCCGCGGTCGGGAGCGGCGTCGCCGAGCTCCGAAAGGTGATCGCCGCGGCCGAGGAGAACCGCAAGGCAGACAAGAAGACCATCCTCTTCATCGACGAGATCCACCGGTGGAACAAGGCCCAGCAGGACGCGCTCCTGCCGCATGTCGAACACGGTCTCGTGACGCTCATCGGCGCGACCACCGAGAACCCGAGCTTCGAGGTCAACGCCGCGCTCCTCTCGCGGATGCGCGTGTTGGTGCTGGGGAAACTTTCGACCGACGAGGTCGTCGAGGTCCTGTCGCGGGCGCTTTCCGATGAGCGGGGATTGAAGGATGCCGCGATCGAGGTGGAAGACGGCGTGCTCGCCTTCATCGCGGATGTCTCGGGCGGCGACGCGCGCAACGCCCTCAATATCCTCGAGGCGTGCGCGGCGAGCGCCCGACATATCACGCCCGAACTCGTCGAAAAGATCGTGAACCGCTCGCACCTCCTCTACGACAAGGGCGGCGAATGGCACTACGACATCATCTCCGCGCTCCACAAATCCATGCGCGGCGGCGATGCCGATGCGGCGCTCTACTGGCTCGGGCGTATGCTCGAGGCTGGCGAGGATCCGCTCTACGTGGCGCGTCGGCTCGTGCGGTTCGCGTCCGAGGACGTGGGGCTTGCCAATTCCTTCGCGCTTCCGCAGGCGGTCGCCGCGCACCAGGCGTGCCATATGATCGGCATGCCCGAGTGCGAGCTCGCGCTCGCGCAGGCGGTCGTCTACCTCGCCAAATCCAAGAAATCCAACGCGCTCTACGTCGGCTACGGCCACGTCAAGGAGGACGTCCGGCAGTTCCCGAACGAACCCGTCCCGATCCACCTGCGCAACGCCCCCACCAAACTCATGAAGGAGATCGGCTACGGCAAAGGCTACAAATATACCCCCGATTTCAAGGACCAGGAGGAGGCGAAGCAGGACTACCTTCCCGAGGCGCTCCGGGGGAGGAAGTACGTCGATTTCATCGGGGATTGACAGATGCCGGAAAACGTGCGAGAATATGGCCGTGAGTCGTCCTGACTCACGGCATCGAAGTACCCTCGCGAGGGGGTTTTGTTTTTTTACAATGGAATAGGAATTACGGATGGAATGTTTTATGGAAAACGACACGAAGGACAATGATCCCTCGGATACGGGAAATACCGGGTCGCTCATTCTCGGAGATTTCTTCGAGCAGGCCCGTTTCGCGTTCGGTCTCGATTCGGCGGGGATAGATCCCACCGATACCTCCGGACAGTAAGCAGCCAGAAAGCCCTCGACGACACGTCGACGGGCTTTTTTCATTGATTTTTTGAGAGAGGCTCCAGTTGCCATTTTCGGTGGAAGTTGTATAGTGACCGCAGTACATTACGAGAGGAGGTATCGACCATGCCGACCACCGAGGAACCGATAAGGGCCGGAATCGCTCCGGAAGAGAGGGAAAGGCTCGAGAAATGGCTGAAATCACCCGAAGGGCAGAAGGAGATCGCCGACACGTGCCGGGGTATCGGCAGAGTCATCGCCGAACTCCGGAAAGCGCGAGAAGTCCCGCTTCACCTGCTCCATGAGCCCATGGACCTTTAGCGGCCTGTCAGAACTGACAGGCTGTTTTGTTTATGGCGCCAGGATGGCGTATACTGTCATGATAAGCCGTAACGACAATACTATGCCGAAGCTCAAGCAAAAAGCGCCGGCATTCAGCCTGCCGGACCAGGATGGGAAGATGCGTGCGCTCAAGGACTATCTCGGCAAGTGGGTCGCGCTCTATTTCTATCCCAAGGACGATACGCCGGGGTGTACGGCGGAAGCGTGTTCGTTCCGGGACAGCTTCTCGAGGTTGAAACGCGCGGGCATCGTCGTCCTCGGTGTCTCGATCGACCCGGTCAAAAAACATGCCAAATTCGCGGAGAAGTACTCGCTCCCGTTCACGCTGCTCTCCGACGAGGAGAAAACCGTCGTCGGGGAATATGGCGTGTGGATCAAGAAAAAATTCATGGGGCGGGAATACATGGGAACGCTCCGCACGACCTTTCTCATCGATCCGGAGGGAACGATCGCCAAGATCTACGAGGATGTGGATCCCGACGATCATGCCGAGGAAATCCTCGCGGACGTGAAAGCTTTCGGCAAAGAAACGGTAGTATAAATGAGGGCATATTCCGAACGGAGACGATATGCTGTGGATTTTTCTTATTCTGGTGCTCATAGGAGGCGTGGCGTTCTGGCGGTACGCGAGCCTGCGCGTCTTTCGCGGCGTCCCGGAGGGGAACTATGTCGTGATCGAGCGGCATGACCGGTACGAACTGCGCGATTACGAGCCCTTCATCGCGGCGGAGACGGACGTGAAAGGCGATATCGCCGGCGCATCGGGCGAAGGCTTCACCCTCCTTTCCCGACACATCCTCGCCGACGGGCCGGATACCGCGGAGGGAGCTCCGACCGAGAGGGGACGGATACCGGCTGACGCGCCGACGCACACGGTGTCGGTGGCGATCTCCGAAGACGCGGGTGCCGCGGCGGCCAAGTCGCTCGATCCGCGGATCTCGACCCGGCTCTACCCGGGCCGCGTGGTCGCCGCGATGCGGTTCGGCTGGTATCCGACGCCCGACCGCATCATGCGCAAGGCGTCCGAGCTCGAGTCGCTCCTCCTGCGCGACGGATTCACCGCGATCGGCGATCCCGAACTCGTGCTCTCGGACGCTCCGTTTTCCCCGCCCTTTTTCATGAAAAACGAGATCCTGATGGAAGTGGAAGGCTGAAATAATCCGCTTCGCCCATGCTATGAAGATACATGAACTCGGACACGTCGTACTCTACGTCTCGGACCTCGGCCGGTCCGCCGATTTCTATCGCGACACGCTCGGATTCCGCGAGATCGAACGGCGGCGCGGGATGGCGCTTTATTCCTCGGGACGCACGCATCACGAGCTCCTGCTCCTCGAAGTCGGCGGATCGCCGAGGGCGAAGCATACGCCGGAGCCGGGCCTCTACCATATCGGGTTCAAGATCGGCGACGCTCCCGAGGACGTGCGTGCGGCGTATCGCGAGCTTTCCGCGAAAGGGGTCACGATCGTCGGATCAAGCGACCATACGGTCACGCACAGTCTCTACGTCCTCGACCCCGACGGCAACGAACTCGAGCTCTATGCCGATGTCTCGGATGCATGGAAGACGGACCCGCACGCGGTGCTCGCTCCGGTGAAACCGCTTCCGCTCGAAGAATCATAGACGAAATACCATGGCATCCTTCACTGAAAAAGTGTTGTCGGTCGTGGCGGGTATCCCGCGGGGGGAGACCCTGACCTATGCCGAGGTCGCGCGCCGCGCGGGGAGCCCCGGTGCGTCGCGTGCGGTCGGGTCGATTCTCCGCCGGAACTTCGATCCGCGCGTGCCGTGCCACCGGGTCATCCGGAGCGACGGCGCTCTCGGGCAGTACAATCGAGGCGAGGCGGAAAAGGCGCGTCTCCTCCGTGAGGAAGGTGCCATCACGCGGTAGGAGATACCTCCGGTCGTTTCGGGGGGTCGTTGTGGTATAATAAATCGGCAATTAAACCGTTAAGCAAAGCGCTATGGATACGAATACGCTTTCGCAGTACGTGGCAGGACGTATACGGACAGGCATTTCCAAGGCGGAGCTCAGAGAGGAACTTTTGGCCGTCGGCTGGTCGGAAGAGGAGGCGGACGCGGCATATCGCGACGGCGTGATCGCGCTCGGTGCCCCCGTACCGCACGAGGGCATCCGACCGACGCTTTCGCTCCGGTCCTCCGCGGCCGATATCGTGGTCAACTTCTTCTCGTTCATCCTGCTCGGTATCGTGGCGACCGCGCTCGGCACGCTCTATTTCCAGGTCATCAACAAGGCGTTCCCGGATCCGCTCGACGCGATGAACTGGTACGGCGAGGCGGCATCGACGAGCGCCATCCACTATGCCATAGCGGCGCTTCTCATCGGATATCCGCTCTACTACATCGCGATGCGGATCTGGTTTCGCACGTTCCGCGAGGACGAGGGCAGGATCGAGTCCAAGCTTTCCCGATGGCTCACCTATCTCGTCTTGCTCATAGCGTCGGTGACCGTCGTGGGCGACCTCATCACCGTCGTCTTCACCTTTCTCCAAGGCGAGATCAGTGCACGGTTCTTTCTCAAGGCGTTTATCATATTCGCGATCGCCGGCGGTATCTTCGGATTCTACTTTCTCGAACGTAGGAAGATCCAGTACAAGAAAGACATCCCGAAGAAGGTATTCCGCGACTTCGCCACCGTGGTCACGGCGCTGGTCGTGCTCGGTATCGTGTTCGGATTCTTCGCGGGCGGTTCACCCGAGACGACGCGCCAGCGGACATTCGATGCGGAACGGGCCAACGGCCTCGCGGCGCTCTCGAGTTGTGTGGAGGGATATGCCAGGGATCTCGGCCAGCTTCCCGTATCGTTCAGCGACCTCCGAAAATCGAGCCAGTACGCCTACTGCGCCGAATTCATGCAGGATCCGGAAACGAAGGAGGACTACGGCTACCGTGTCGTCACGCCGTCGCGCATGGAAGGTGCCGGTCGTGTCGGGGAATTCGAGCTCTGCGCGACCTTCTCTCTGGCCGCGGATGGTCCGACCGAAGGAACCACGGAGTATCCTTATGGCGGTGCCGGTGCCGCGATCTGGAACGAGCATGAAGCCGGACGCGACTGCGACACGGTCATGGCACAGCTCGGGACGATAGCCCCGACTGTTCCGCTCGAAGGCACGGATGGCACGCTTCCGGCCAAGGAGATCCCGGTGAAGTAGCGACGTGTCCGACAGCATGGGAAACCCGCCCTCTGTGGCGGGTTTTCGTTTTTCTTGTCAGACGGCCTCCGACGTGGTACTCTCGGGGCGATTTCGTGTTCTTTACCCTGACGAAAGGAGGGCCGAGAGATGCAACAGATGAATATCACGTGGTGCGGCATGTGTATCGTCGTCATGCTCCGGCCCAAGATGGTCTTGGGCGACCCGGAGGGACAGGAGCATCGGTTGGGAGAAGCCGTAAAGGACGCCGCCTCGCAAAGCGGGCTTCCGGCCACGCTCTACCGGTGGATGCGGACGCTCTCGGGCGGCGAGGATTTCTTCGCCTGGAATATCGGGCACCGGGATCTCCTCGATGCGCTCCTCTCTGGCCGCGAGGCGGGGACGGTGGATTTCCTGGCCTACTACCGGACATCCGGCGCGCTGGCGACCGTGAGGCCGGAAGGGGATTTCTTCCGAAGCCGGTGACGGCTCACGGGGGATTCGAAGCCGATCGACAGATCGGCTTTTTTCTTTTCGAATCTCCCGAACCGGAAAAGAAAAAGACCCGGCTCCATTTGGAGACGGGTCTCTGTTTTTTCGGCTAGCGGCTGGCGATGCCGGTAGGGAGCAGTTTGATGTGGTGAGCATGCTCCCACTTGGCGAGCTCCGGATGGAGCGCGTCCCCGAAGGTGCCATGGAGGTATTCGATCGTCCAATCGATGTATCCTCGGAACGGTCCGATGTTTTCCCGGCTTATCGTAAGCGGCTTGTAGCGGATGGGATAGTCGGCATATCTCCGGTAGAGATGCTTGAAGAACTCGGTGTCGAGGATGACGAGACGGAGGAATGATTCCACCCGTCCCTCGAACATGAGGAGCTCGGCACCCCTCGGGAGCGTGAACGCCGCGGCGAGCCACTGGAGGCACCCCATGGCGATCTCGTCCACCCGTTCTTCCGAGCGGGCGACCTGTTCGCTGAGGGCGAGATCCTTGATATGCCGCAATCCGGGTTCCTCGGCCATGAGGAGTGATAGCTCGTAGCGCGTACATGTCACGACGCTGTGGTGGGGCATTTCGCTTCCTTTCATTGAAAAGTACGGTGCATCACTTATATACTCGTTTCCCCTCCCTGTCAACCGTCCGACCGCTCGACAGGCGGATATTCCCGTGATACGGTGGGGGCGTGGAAAAGAGTTTCCGTTCTTTGGAGAAAGGGAGGGTAGCGATATGAGTACCGTTTCCGAAGTCCGTTTCACGGTCTGTGGCGAATGCGGCCGGCATGGCTATGTCGATTTGGGAAGGGCCGTGATGTCGAATGTCGTCTTCTGTCGGAAGGACGCCCGGGCGGTCGTCAGCGAATATTACTTCGACGACCTGATCGGCGACCGGGAGCGCGACAAACTCCTCTTCGAGATCCGCGAGTCCGGGCTCCCCGAGGATATCGATCTTTTCTTGCGAGGCATGCTCGAATTCGAGTCCGACCTCGAGGCGCGGATCGATGCACTGCTCCTGTGCGAATCCACCGGCACGAGCGAGGAGGAATACGTGGAAGGGATCCATGACCTCCTCAACAGGTATTTCCCGGACAGGCAAAGGTCGCACCTTCTCAACTGACGCTCCACAATGGAGACATCGCGGGATTCCGAACACGGAACCCCGTTTTTTTTTCGACGATCCGGGGAAGATATCGGCCGTTCTGGTATACTGGATGCATGGCCTATCCGATCGCGAGACAACTGGTGTTCCCCATGGATCCGTACGTCGTGACGGGGCCGCGCTTCGGCGAGGAGCGCTCCTACGGCGGCGTCTCTTGGGGCATTCACCTCGGCGAAGACGCCGATGCCCCGGCCGGCACCCCGGTCCGCGCCGCCGGCCGCGGCCGCGTCGTCTATTCCGCGCTCCACCCGGGTTCGGGGGACAAGGGGAATTGGGGGAATATCGTCATCATCGCGCACAAGCATCCGGAGACCGGGAAAAACTTCTTCTCCCTCTACGCGCACCTCGGACGCCGGATCAAGGAGCGGGGCGACCCGGTCGAGCTCGGGGAAGCCATCGGGACGATCGGCGAGGGATATACGCCGGACAACGGATGGTGGGAAGCCCATCTCCACTTCGCCATCTATACCGGCCCGTGGCAAGGCACGATCCTCCCCGGGTACTGGAAGAAAGGGCAGGGCAGGACCAAGAAATCGTACTGGAGGGACCCCTCGGCATTCATCACGACATTTCCCGCCTAGGAAACGAAAATCCCGCTTTACACGCGGGTTTTATCGTGGGAGAATGTCTATAACGAGTTACGTAACCGATTACGTAGTTTTGAGCTATGCGCCAGATGAAGCTCCACACAGCCGAGAAGGGAAGACGTACGGGAAAACCGTGCTGTTTCGCCCTGGTAGGCTAATGGATAAACCGCCTCGCTTCTATCGAGGATTCGGAGGTTCGACTCCTCCTCAGGGCGCTGGAAATAACATGGAGATGTCATGAAAAAGGAAAACGAGAAGAATATCAGAAAACTCACCAAATTGGGCGGAAAGTCCATCGGGCTGACGATCCCGATCGAATTGGTTCGTGAGCTTGGCTGGAAGGAAAAACAGAAGGTGGTCGTGAAACGGGTTCACGGTGGGGTGATGATAAAGGATTGGAAGAAATAAAGATATGGCAAAAGATTATTCAAAACTTGAAAAAGAGGACTTGCTTAAGGCTATTGAAAAACTGGAATCCCGAAAAAAATACGGGTTGATTTGGGATGAGGAACGGACGAAAGAGCAATTCGAAAAGGAGGCAGAAAATGCACTGCCGGTTTTGAAAGAAATCAAGGGCAAGGAAATTGCAACTGATTCGAGCAAGCCGACGAACATTTTGATTGAGGGTGATAATTATCACGCCTTATCGGTTTTGAATTATACCCACGCTGGAAAGATAGATGTTATTTATGCCGATCCTCCATACAATACCGGAAACAAAAGCTGGCGTTACAACAATGATTACGTCGATCTTGATGACTCATTTCGCCATAGCAAGTGGCTCTCATTCATGAGTAAACGGTTGCGTTTAGCTCGCGCCCTTCTTAAAGAGGATGGTTTTTTTGTGTTGACTATTGATGACTATGAGTTGTTTCCAATAGGTTTATTGTTAGATGAGATTTTTGGGGAACAGAACAGGGTCGGCATCCTGGCAATCGAAATAAATCCGCGGGGTCGCACCACGAATAAGTTTTTCGCTACTTCTCACGAGTACATTCTTTTTTATGCAAAAAATGCAGAAACGGCCGAGTTGAAAAATATGCCGCTTACCGATGAACAGGCGGCGGTTTTCAAGTTTGAAGATGATATATCAAGATATCGCCTGCTCCCATTTCGACGAAGTGGCGGCCTTTCTACTCCTGAAGAGCGTCCGAATTCGCATTATCCGATTTACTACAATGAGGAAAATGGTTATATTGGCATAGAAAATATACCCGGCTGTGTTGAAATTATTCCAATAGATAGCTCGGGGAAAAAACGAGTCTGGCGCCAGACTCGCCCTTCGCTTATGCTTGCTGTGGCGCGTGGCGATATGGTTATAAAGAAGACAAAAAACGGGTATACCGTTTTAATGAAGGACAGGATAAAAGATGGTAGGAAGCCGAAGACAATCTGGATTGATCCAATGTTCGATGCATCTTCCCATGGGACGGTTTTATTGCAAAAAATTCTCGGAAAAAGGAAGGCCTTTGATTACCCGAAGTCTTTGCATGCCGTTATTAAACCACTTGAACTTCTTCTTCAACATAAGAAGGATGCAGTGGTATTGGATTTCTTTGCTGGCTCCGGCACGACTGGCCACGCGATTCTTGAATTGAATAAGGATGGTGGCCATAGGTCATTTATTCTGACTACTAATAATGAAAATGGGATTTGTGTAGATGTTTGTTATCCTCGAGTAAAAAATGTGATGGCTGGTTATAAGACGGAAAAGGGCTCGAAGGTAGAAGGTCTCGGCGGCAATCTTAAGTATTTCAAGACCGAGTTCGTGAAAAAGAGTGTCAACCGGGACGAGCTTAAGATCCGTGTCGCGCGGGAGTGCACGGAGATGCTGTGCCTGCGGGAAGGGATATTCGACGAGTTGGCAAGCAGCGACGACTATCGGATTTTCCGACAGAACGATCGGCTCATGGCGGTATATTATTCCATCGAACGCGCCGCGTTGAAGAGTCTCAAGAAAGAGTTGGACAAGTTGGATGGGGAGAAGCTGCTTTACTGCTTCACGCTCGATCCGCTTGGTTTGGATAAGGATGATTTTTCCATGTGGTCCGGTGTACGTTTGGACCCCATTCCGCAGAAGATTTTGGATATCTACCAAGAAATCTATGAATATTGAACTCAAAGCCTATCAGGATCGAGCGGTCGATGAACTGACTACTTCCGTAAAACATCTCCTTGACCGTCCGGGGGATGGCGAGGTGTGTGTCTTCCAGGCGCCGACAGGGAGTGGTAAGACCATCATGACCGCTAAATTTATCGAAAGCATCATCCGGGAACTTCCGGAAGAGGATCTTTGTTTCGTCTGGATGAGTATCGGCAAGGGCGACCTGCATCTGCAGAGCAAACACAGCCTCGAGCGTATTTTTGATGGGTCGCCGCGGGTTTCCCTTGTCGAGGAGGAATTCAACGGAGGTCGGAGGCGTATAGTCCGCAATGAGGTTGTAGTAGCGAACTGGGAAAAGCTCCGGTCGAAGGACAAGGAGGGCGAGTGGAAAAACCTCCTTATGAAAGATGGAGAGAACTTAAGCTTCCGCGATGTTCTTTCCAAAACAAGGGAACAGCGACGGATTATCATGATCATTGATGAGAGTCATATCGGTTCCACCGCGGCACGCACCAACGAACTCCGAGACGAAATCGCCGCGGACGTTGTCATCGAAATGAGCGCCACACCAAGGCTCAAGCCGAGCGCCGATGAAATCATCGACAAGTCTGCGGGGTATGTGAAGGTGAATTCCAAGGATGTTATCGAGGAGGGGATGATCAAAAAAGAACTGATCATCAACGAGGGAATTGGCAAGATCATAGAGAGCGAAACGGATTCCCAGGAAATCGTACTTGAAGCCGCATATCGTAAGCGGCTCGAATTGAAGGATGCGTTCGTTCATATGGGTTCTTCCGTGAATCCGCTCGTCCTTATCCAGATTCCGACTGCCGAGGCTGGTGAGGAAAAGATCGCGGCCGTGAAAAAATTCCTTTCCGGGAAGGGCGTGACCGAGAAGAATCGCAAACTTGCAATCTGGCTTTCGGAGCAGAAATCCGACACAATCGACTGGATTTCCGAGTCGGACAACGAGATTGAATTTCTCATTTTCAAGCAGGCTATCGATACAGGGTGGGATTGTCCGCGGGCACACATCTTGGTGAAATTCCGCGAATCGAAAAGCGCAATTTTCGAGATCCAAACAGTTGGTCGTATCCTTCGTATGCCGGAGCAGAAACATTATGATGACGAGAGTCTCAATACCGGTTACATCTACACCAACGTGCAGAGCATCATGGTGAAGAAGGAGGAATACAATCCGAACATCATCAAACATCTCAAAGCGAATCGAATTCCGAGCTATCAGCCGATCAAGCTTGTTTCTTATTACAAAGCCCGCGTCGATTATGGGGATGTAACCTCAAGCTTTACCGCCGTCTTCAGTCGGGTCGCAAACGAACACTTCGGCATCGACGGAAGTCGGATGCTTCCTCAGCAGTGCGTGGAACTCGTTGAGAAGAGCGGGATATCCTTGGACGTGAAGCGGTACGAGCAGGAAATCATCGCCGACACGAAATTGGACGGGGAGTCGTTCGATGACTTGGAGGGAAAGATCACACCGGACGCGCTCGCACGTCTGACTATCGCCGGGAATGACCTACAGACGCTGTTCGAACAGACCATCAAGAACAACCTCGGAACTTTCCGTGGCATGAAGCGGTCCGTCCCGACCGTGAAGACCGCCATCTACAGTTGGTTCAAGAGGAGCCTCGGATCAGAGAACTGGCACGAGGAAATACTGTTGATACAGAAGATTTTCGTGCACAATGGCAATCGGGCAATTTTCGAGAGCATCGTTTCCAAGGCGATCGACGAATATAAGTCCGTGAAGGACAGGGAAGTCCGTGAGAAGGTCGCCGCAAGCGAACGCTTCTACGAATTCGATTTACCGGAGGAACAGTTTTTCAACGAGCATACCGACGAGCTGGTTTCGACCATCGCGCCATATGCGTATGATAAATGTTATCTCGGCACGGACCGCTCAGAACCGGAACAACATTTCGAGAAGTTTCTCGACTCGAATGCGACGCAGATTTCTTGGTGGTGGAAAAACGGCGAGAATAAGCAGGACTACTTCGGCATCCGATACGAGTATTCGGATGGGGTCAATACCTTTTATCCGGACTATATCATCCGTTTTTCCGATGGGAGTATCGGTACTTTCGAAGTGAAACACAAAACCGATCGCGAAGGTCAGACGACGACCAAGGCCAAAGCGGAAGCCCTTCAAGCATGGATTGCCTCGCAAAATCGGAAAGACCTCTTTGGAGGCATTGCCATTGAACACAACGGCGGGTGGCTTCTTAATAGCGAGAAATCTTACAACTGGGACAAATGCGAGAAAGGTGATTGGGGTGATTGGGAGAAACTTCCATTGTAAAGAGGAATAGGTAATTGAAAAAAGAAAGCTGGAAAGTTATCCGCATATGTGAGAGCGATGTGAATAAGAAATCCGGCGGATACATAGTGAGAATCTTTGGAAGCTTGAATGGGAAAAGGAGCCTGTAGCTCCTTTTTTGCTTATAATAAAGCATTCTTGACAACCTTCTGCGCCTCGTGTAATCTAAAGTAAACTTATTTTACCAGTATGAAACTCAGCAATCTCGTTGCGGATTACAGGAAAAACTCGGCTGATACGCTTGAACAGTTGGCCGAAAAAACTGATTTGTCCAAGGGTTTTCTCTCTCGAATCGAAAAAGGGGATTTCGATAGTAGGAATGTGTCTCTCGCTACGATTATCAAGCTGGCTAAAGGATTCAATGTCAAAGTGAAGGAGATTCTCGATATGCTGAAAGTCATTGATGCTGAACAGGATGATCATGCACCTCTCAAGGTATATTTGAGGAAAAAATATAACATAAGCAATGATGAGGACGTTCGTATTATCGAGGGTATGATTGACCGTTTGAAATGACATATGGATGGATTTGAAAAAATAAATAATGATGCCGAACAAACAGCAGGCGCCATATATTCCAGTCTCGGGGACACGATGCCATCCATCTTGTCGCTGATTCGATGGACAGAAGAAAATTTCGGCATAAGAATAACTGTTTCGTTCAAGAATTCCGATGAGTTTACTGTTTCTGGTCTCGAGTATTTTGATCCGGGAATCGGGGAGTATAGGATTTTCGTCAACGGTCGAGATTATGAGTATCGGCAGCGCTTCACGTTGTGTCATGAAATTGCACATATTATCAGAAATTCCGAAAAAGCCTTTGGTTTTTCCGAGGGGGAGATATACTCCGCAAGCGGAGAAGAAAGGTTTTGCGATCATTTTTCCGCGGCATTTCTGATGCCTGAGGAGATTTTTATTGAAAGATGGAATGCGATAAGGGAAGATATCGACTTTAAGAAAGCCAGGATCGCATCTATCTTCAGAGTTTCCGGGCAGGCGGTATATTACAGGGCTAAAGAATTAGGGTTAATCTGATTTTTCCATGTAAATGATTACTCTCGGCGAATTGATAAAGGAGTATAAACCGCATGAAGTCGATTTCGTTTTTCCCAGCAAGGACGACACTCCTGTTTATATTGATTTGAATCTCCTGTATCATTCACCAGAAACCAGATGGCACAAGGTGCAGGCTCTTATTTACGAATACTTTAATCGTTACCTAAATTCTTATAGAGAGGGCGCGATAACTTCAGATGAGCTTGAAGCAGCGCTTGAATTTCCGGAAGTTAGCCATATAGCTCTCGGTTACTGTAAAAATGGGAAAAATGGAAGGGGAGGGGCGGAGGAAAAAGCGATTGCAATAAAGAATGAAATCTTCGATAACGAAACTGTGCATGAAGTCGGAGTAGAGGCTCTTGCCAAGATGTCGATCGTTATTCCTAAAGTTGGTCCGGATACGCTTTCAGATTTGGTGGCGAATTTTGGTATTTCGTATCTAATCCAATATACAGAGGAACAGGTAAAACTTTACGGGCTTAAAACGACTGATATTCAAATTGAGCGTGCATTAGACCCCTTTTCATTTACGTGGCGCCCCATACCAAGAGTGAGGCTTCCCTACTTCGAAGAAGACGGATTTTGCGAACCGAGGATTTTTGTGCCCAAGCACCTAGTTCGGAAGATCCCAATTTTCAGTCCGGAAGGATTTTATCAGAATTATTTGAGATATTTTTTAAAGCACGAGGAGGAGCAGCGAATAATAACAACTAGATCAATAGGTAAGAAGCCGAAAGTTTCTCTGAAGCAAGTAGAAAATGACTTGAAGAGTCGTTTCGGTAAGAAGACGGCTGCAATCAGAAAAATTGCCAAAAATAGACCAGAGCTGGTAGCTGATTATGTTGGAAACCCAAATATCTTTGATGATGAGCGGCGTAAGAAAAGAAAAAAAGGAAAGGAAAACTGGAGTTCTTATATTGAGGAGCTTAAAAAAATCCCTTCTGGAAAAGGCGGTGCTAGCAGATTTTCCGAGTTTCTCAGAAAGATTTTTACTGCGCTGTATGATGGCCATCTAACGAGCGGGACACGAGAGGATTGTTCGGTAGATGGTATTTTTCGATACGACGTTGTCTTCGGAAATGGTGCAAACACGCCACTTTTCAAAATGATAAGAAACCAGCAAATCAAATCTGGACTTCTGGTTATTGAAGCGAAAAACTATGATAGTAGCAGAATTTCTAACGACGAATTCAACCAGGGGAGGGCGTACACTCTTGCAAATGGTAGAGAGTTGGTGTTTCTAATATCAAGGAAAGAAGTTCAGGACAAAGATATCGAAAGAGCACGTAGACACTTTCTCGCTCAGAGGTGCTTAATATTCCCAATTGGTGGTGGCGATCTCATTGAGATGATTAGAACGCGCAAGGAGGATCCGGATAGATTTGACGAGTTTTTGGTGAATCGATTAAAGAAAATATTGCAGGCATAATTTCGGCGAAGAGAAGAAAAGGCGTTCCTCCACAGGCGGGCAGGCAAGTACCTTTTTGGCACTTACGTAACCATATCCTGATTTGACGACTTGGGAGTAGAATGGAACCATGTATCACCTCTATATCCTCCAATGTGCGGACAAGACGCTGTACGTGGGCATCACGACCGATGTGGAGCGTCGGATTCTCGAGCACAACGGTTCGACGCTCGGGGCGAAATATACGCGGGGGCGAAGACCGGTCTCGCTCGTTTTCTCGCGAGCGTTCGAGAATCGTTCGGAGGCGTCCCGCGAGGAATCCCGTATCAAGCGGCTCTCCCGCGCCCAGAAGCTCGAACTGATCGGGAAGATATGAAAAAAAGCCCGGCAGTACGATGACTGACGGGCGGAGGGGAGACCCTTAGGCGGTTTTGGCGAATAGGGCGGCATCGGCCGGCGCATCCGGATCCGTCGTGGTCTCCGAGGAGACTGCATAGAAGAATTCCTCGCGCCGTGCGTATTTCACGCCGGCGATGACGGGGCGGTCCTTGAGCAGGGCTTTTTTGTCGATCGACTCCGTGACGCGGATATATTTCTTGAGCTTGAGTTTCTTGATCGCGGCGAGGACCTTGTCGGCGCCGCGCAGGAACTCCACCTTGTACGGAGTGACGCGCCAGCCGAAGGTGCCGGCCGAGGTCCGGACGGACTTCCTGTCGCGTGCGAGGAGCGTCTCGCGGTTGGCCCGGGCGAAGACCTCGAGGCCGGTCGCGAGATCGGCGTGTTCCGCGAGCAAGGGAGCGCTTTTTTCTTCGGCTTCCTTGCGAAGCCGGGCGATCTCTTCCTCGAGCCCGCTTTCGATGGCGGCGACCGCGCGGTCGATGGCACCGAGGCGGAAGAGGGAGTGGTTGGCTTCGGCGAGCGAGGCGGGTACGGGGACGGTGCGACGGGGTTTCTTGGCCATGATGGTCTCCTCTGAAACGGGTTGTGAAGGTGCCGTACCCTGTACTACAGTTGACGATGGAATTTTTTCCATTCCGTCCTTGCGTCCGCCGCGGTTCTCTGCAAGGCCCTGAGGGTATAGTCATTATGACTATCCCGTTTTTTTTTGCGGACAGATGGACCGGACAGGTGTATACTGGAGAGAAATATATCAAGAAAAGCCTATGGACAGGACCAAACTCATATTTCTCGACACGGAGACGACGGGCATCGGGCCGGAGGACCGGCTGTGCCAGGTGGCGTACGAGTTCGGCGGCCAGGAGGCCGAGTCGCTTTTCTGTCCGCCCGTGCCGATCTCGATCGACGCAATGGTCGTGACGCGGATCACGAACAAGATGGTGGGAGCGTTCCCACCGTTCGCGGAATCGGAGATGCATCGGGAGCTCTCGGATATCTTCGCCTCGGGCGCCGTCCTCGTCGCGCACAATGCCAAATTCGACGCGGACATGCTCGCGCGCGAGGGGATCGCGGTCGGGGGGATGATCGACACCTTCAAGGTGGCGCATCACCTCGATATCACGGGGGAGATCCCGAAATACAATCTGCAGTACCTGCGCTACTACCACGACCTCGACGTCGAGGATGCCTCGGCGCACGATGCCTTGGGCGATGTGCGCGTGCTCCGCGCGCTGTTCGACTTCCATTTCACGAAGATGCTCGGGACGCTCGGCGACGAGGGAGCGGTGCTCCATGAGATGCTCGCGGTGTCCGCTCGCCCGATCCTCATCCGAAAATTCAATTTCGGGAAATATTCCGGTGAGGATGTGAAAAAAGTCGCGTCCGAGGACGCGAGCTATCTCGCGTGGCTCCTCAATCAGAAGGTCATGGCGAGGGAGCGCGGCGAGGAGGACGACGAGAACTGGATCTACACCCTCGACCACTACCTCAAAGGCTCGACATCCTGATCCGGAACGCTTCCCGGTATTTCCGTGGTATCATTCCAAACGACCCCTGTTTATCCGTTCATAATCGATACGCATCCATGAGAATCATGAAACGTTCGCTCATCGCTTATTTCGGGAAGAACCTCGGTATCGTCGTCGGGCTTGTCATCATCTGGCGGGGGATATGGCATATCCTCGACTGGGTCGACGTCGCGGTATTTTCCGGCAACGGTCTCTGGACCGCCATAGGCGGGATCATCGTCGGGTTCGCCATACTCTATTTCCCCGACAAGGACCTCAAGGAACTCGAGAAGCTTTAGAGCTCGCGCGGGAAGAGATATCCGGTGCGATTGTAATACTCATCGTAACCCGACCCGGAGCGTATGATTTTTTCCGCACGACCGATCATCGTCATCGCCGTCGTCGTCGCGACGGTCGGGCTCGTCGCGTTTTTTCTCATGCGTCCGGAATCGGCTCCCGGCGTCGCCGTACTTCCGGAGCGCGCGGGCGATACGTCGTCGGACCCGGCCGAGGCGCCGAACCCGAATGCGGTCGTATCTCCGACGTGGCCGTCCATCGAGGAGCTGGTTGACAAGAACTTCGACGGGAGGGATCTTTCCGTGGGACAGATACTCGAGCGTCACGACGCGTACACCCGCTACTACATCACCTACCGGAGCGGCGAGCTCTCGATCTCGGGCATCATGAACGTGCCTTCGGGCGCCGGACCGTTTCCGGTGCTCATCCTCAACCACGGCTATATCGATCCGGCCATCTATACCAACGGGCGCGGATTGCGCCGCGAGCAGGACTATCTCGCCCGGCAGGGATTCGTCGTGATCCATCCGGACTACCGCAATCACGCGCAGTCGAGCCGCGTGGACGACGGCGAACTCGAGAACCGACTCGGATATGTCGAGGACGTGATCAACGCTGTCTATGCGGTACGCGCGTCATCGCTCCCGTATTTCGACAAGGAAAATATCGGCATGCTCGGACACTCGATGGGCGGAGGAATCGCACAGACGATCGCGGTGGCGAAACCGGATCTGGTCGACGCCATCGCGCTCTACGCGCCGATCTCCATGGACTATCGGGATTCGTATTTCAAATACATGGCGAGGAATCCCGAACGGGCGGAGCGCATCCGCGAGCGCTATGGCACCCCCGAGGAGAACGGTCCCGTATGGGATGCCCTCTCGCCCGCGACCTATGTCGAGCGGATCTCGGTGCCGATGATCCTCTTCCAGGGGACGAGGGACGAGAGCGTGCCCAAGGAGTGGTCGGATAGGACTGCCGAGCTCATGAAGACGGAGGGGAAAGCGCTCGACTATGTCGTCTATGACGGGGAAGCGCACGAGTTCGGTCCGCGCTGGACGGACTTCATGCGACAGACAACCGAGTTTTTCCGGCGGCACCTGGCCTCGTGATCTGAACGGATCAACGTCTGACAAATCATATCCGCTTATCGGCAACGCTATTCGCGCGGTTTTTTCGCGAAAATCGGCGTCCTTGACAACCGAGGTGCAAAGGAGAAGAATGTCGACATGTTCTTCTTATACGGAGGGGATCATGGAACAGGAATGTGCTGAGTTCGACCGGCTTCTCGGTCTTTTCAAAGAAATGAATCCGTCGGCGGCGGAGGAGTGGCTGGCATCCATCAAGTCATCGGGCACCATGGCCGAAGTCTGCAGCCTCATCGCCCTGTACGAAAAACAGAACCAGGAAATCCACGAAGCCTGCCTGCGCTGCAAGTCCGTCGTCGACTGTCCGCTCGAGCGGAGGGAAGAGGACTGGCTCAAGTCGGGCGGTCCGGAACATTTTTCCTTGGAGGCCTGCGGTCTGCAGAAGGCCGTGTCGCCGGAAGCCTGGGGAGCGTTCGCGTTTCTCCTCATAGCTTCCGAACATGCGAAAGAGTGGACCAAGAAGCACGGCTATAAACCGAGTCTCGATGTGCTGTGGGATCGCCATTGCGAGGAATGGCACGATCGTCTCGCGAGGCGGTTCCGCCTGATCCGCGTTCCTTCCGCGGGATAACTCCCGTGGCGGTTCGGACGAAGCGACCAGTCATAATGACCGGTCGCCTTTTTTTGTCCCGAGAGCGGGCTGCTTGAACCGTGGGGCGCGGCGTGATAGAGTATCGGGCTGTTCTTTGTCACGGAGGAATCCATCATGCAGAAGGAATTGTTCGACCAAGGAGAGATCCTGCCGTACCGGCAGACCTTCCTCCTCGACGGGAGAGGGCATCCCATCCTCGAGCATTCGTATCCGGTCCGATTCGGACGGGAGACGGGTGTCGCCAAGGAAATCCCGAACGGGAAAAAGGAATCGATCGTCGTCTGGGAGATCGGGTCGCACGGGCTCGAGCTCGTCTCGATGATCGGGATGCGGCGGGAATATCCCTACAAGGATTATCCGACGTTCCGCGGGAACCGGCTCCTCGGTACCCGGTTGCGAGCTCTCTGGCCGCATCTCGTGGACGGGATCGTCGCGATCGCCCACGAGCGCATGCGGCGGTGGAGAAAGGATCCGCGGCGGGTCACCATGTACTTTCCGCGGTGGAGGAAATCCGGTCTCGTCTGGGAAAAGGAGATTCCGCGCCGCAGGGGTATCACGTTTTCGGTCTCGCTCCGCGATCGGGCACTTCTCCTGCAAATACTCCTCGCGGATCTGGAGCGGCGGAAGGCGTCCGAATGGCTCGTCTCCCGGGACGTGAACCGCAAGCTG
The DNA here is from genome assembly GCA_021821305.1 of bacterium. Taxonomy (GTDB): domain Bacteria; phylum Patescibacteriota; class Minisyncoccia; order Moranbacterales; family UBA1568; genus JAGOTT01. Next base: position 717,431 of record JAKACP010000001.1, on the reverse strand, counting down.
TGGGCGTATTCGGACGGGATGCGCGAAGCGGCGCGCGATTCGACGATCTTCTGGCCGACCGATTTCGGAGAAGCACGCGAGATACGCGATTGGTACGAGGAGGGCCGGGTCCCGGATCACTTCCTCGCGTGGCTCGTCGCGCGGAAGCTCATCGGAGGGAAATACCTCCCCGTGCTCTCCGCTCTCCTCGAGACGAGTCCTACCGGAAGCGCCGATCGGTTCGAACGGTTCGTCGATCTCTTCGACGAATTCTTCGAATATCAGGGAGAGACGCTTCCGTTCCGCGGCGCGGACCTCTATCCGCGTCCGTTCACGAGAAAGGACCAGGAGCATCTCTCCTTCGAAGTCATCCCGCGGAAAATCCGCTGAACACCGGCGACATCACTGTTGCCGGTCTTTTTTTACCCGGTCGTGGGTGTATACTGTAAGTAATATGGAATCCATCATCGTCAGCGTCGTCGTGTGGGCGGTCATCCTCGTCGGGCTCGCGGGGACGGTCGTACCCGCTCTGCCCGGGGTCGGGCTCATCTTCGCGGGCATACTGGTCCACGTGCTTTACTTCGGCGTGGACGGGATCGGTGTCGTGACGCTCGTCGTCCTGGGTCTCGTCTCGCTCGTTTCCATGATCTTCGATTTCCTCGCGAGCGCCTATGGTGCGTCGCGTTTCGGATCGACCGGGTGGGGAGTCGGGGGGTCGGTCGTGGGCGGCATCGCGGGGCTGGTCGCGTTCAATATCCCCGGACTCGTGATCGGCGTCTTCCTTGGTGCGGCGGCAGGAGAGATGATCTTCGCCCGCAAGGACCTGCATCAGTCGCTCCGCGCCGGATGGGGGAGCGTGCTCGGATTCCTCGGTGGTACGGTGATCAAGCTGATCCTCGGCATCGTCATGGTCCTCGTGTTTCTCTGGAAGCTCTACCTGTAACTTCGATCCTATGTCCGAATACCATACCGCGCAACGGGTGAGAGGGCTCTACGATCCGGCTTCGGCCGAACCGTTCAAGCTGTCGCGTTCCAAGCTCGATCTGTTTCTCAACTGTCCGCGGTGCTTCTATCTCGACCGCCGGCTCGGCGTGGGGCGGCCGCCCGGGTTTCCGTTCGCGCTCAACTCGGCCGTCGACCACCTCCTCAAGCAGGAGTTCGACATCTACCGTGCGAACGGCGGGGCGCATCCGCTCATCGAGCGGTACGGCGTGGACGCGCGGCCGGTCCCGCACAAGGACCTCGAACAGTGGCGGCACAATTTCACCGGCGTGCGGTATCTCCACGAGCCGACGAATTTCCTGGTGTACGGCGCGATCGACGATCTCTGGCAGAGCTCGAACGGGGAGTATATCGTCGTCGACTACAAGGCCACGTCCAAGGCGGGAGACATCACCGCGCTCGACAAGGCCTGGCAGATCGGATACAAGCGGCAGATGGAGGTCTACCAGTGGCTCCTCCGGCACAACGGCTATCCCGTCTCGGATACCGGGTACTTCGTCTACTGCAACGGTCGGACCGACCGCGAGGCGTTCGACGGCAGGCTCGAGTTCGACGTGACGCTCATCCCGTACGAGGGCGATGCCGCGTGGGTCGAAGGCGCGCTCGGCGACGCACACGCGTGTCTGCGCGGAGAGGATATCCCCGAAGCCTCGCCCGAGTGCGACTACTGCGCCTACGTGGCCGCGGTCGGAGCGCAGGAGCGGGGAAAACTCCAGCGTTGACAGGGTACGCGATATATCGTAGAGTATCCTTCGTCAGTCAATCGACTGGCCCCATCGTCATGCGGCGACGGGATTCGTTCTTTTTTACAGGAGGCAATACTGATGAATAAGAAGTCGGATACACTCCGTATCGAAGCCATGGCATTAAACGAGATGCCGAAGACGGTGAAGATCGCCGGATCTCCACAGGTCATTCCCACCAAGGGATTCAAGATGTACGCGATCCATGGGAAAATCGGCGGTCAGGTGCTCAAGTCACCCTTTTTGGCCATCAAGGAAGACAAGACGATGATCCTGATGGGCGATACCCGCAATTACGATGCGACGACCGCGATGACCATGTCCGAAGCCAGGGCCTGCCGGCGACTCCTCGACGAGTTGATTCCCGCCTGATCGGCCGGCGCGGGTACGTCCCGCGGAACGACGACGCCGCACAAGAAATTGTGCGGCGTTTTACTTTTCCCGGGCAAACAAAAAAAACCGCTCCGTGCGTTTGCAGGGAGCGGCGGCTTTCATGGAAGAATCAAGCGTGACCGGATGTGTTCGAGGATGGCCTGGAAGGCGTCTTCGAAGACCTCGTCGGGGGATTGCGAGGCGTCGATCCGTGCGACCTCCGATCCGCCGTGGCGCTCGATTTCCGAAAGGAAGTCATCGTACCCGGCATGCTGTCGCTCGTAGAAAGCGAGCGGCATCGTGTCGTAGTGATTCTTCGCCTGCGACGAGTCGGCATCCCTGCGGGCGTACGCGGTTTTTGGCGGAAGGTCGAGATAGAGATAGAGTGTCGGTGCGTTCTCGCCGTACACGATGTTGTTCCGGAGTGTCCAAAACAGGTCGTCGAGCTCCTCGCGCTCGTTGCCGTCGGCGGTCTGCGCGTGTACCTGATAGGCGAACGTACTTCCGTCGAAACGGTCGGAAATGACGGTGAATCCTGCTTTCCGTTTTCCCCCGATCATTTCCAGGTGATGCGAGCGAGCGTAGAAAAAACCGAGCAGCTGCGTCTTGCCGCTCGCGTTTCCGGAGAGATTCCCGTCGAGCAGGATGTTCCGGATAGCTTCTCCGGCCGGCGTTCCTCCCGGTTCGCGGGTGAAGACGTAGCGGTGATCCGACATGAGCGAGAGCCGTTCCTGAAGCCGACGGACAAGCGTCGATTTTCCGGAGCCGTCCATGCCTTCGATCGCGATGAATGGGGTGAGTCTCGTTTTCATGATGTTTCCTCCATTGTAATGAACAAGTAGGGGAGAGCATAGCCCGGCTTCGGGAGGATTGTCAATCCTATGGCCGTTTCCGGCGCGACCGAAGCCGTGGCTTTTATCGGCCTCATTTCGGGTATCATTGACAAGACTGCGCTTTTACGCTATACTTTGAACGTGCATGAGGCACGGAAACAGAGTCGAGTTTCTTAGCGTCTTAGCGTAAACAATCCTAAATTGAACCTATGACAGGAACAATCAAGACCCTCACGGATCGCGGATTCGGTTTCATCTCCGTCGAAGGACAGGAGAAGGACCTTTTCTTCCACTCCAAGGAGTTGGTCGGTGTGCTGTTCGATGAGCTCAAGGTCGGCGATACCGTCACCTTCGAAGTCGTCCAGGGCGAGAAGGGCCCGGCAGCGACGGGTGTGTCCCGCGCCTAAGCTTTCACCGGCTTAGCGAAAACGCCTCGGCATTCATGCCGGGGCGTTTTTTCTTTGTTACTTATCCGAGAGCATTCCGCTCAAGGCCTGATTGATCGTCCGGAATATCGTTCCGGAGTATCCGTCGCGCTCGTCGGATGCTCCAAGCACCACTCCTTCTTCCGCTACAGGTGCGGTCTCGCGCTCGAGTAGTTCGGCGAAGATCCGCCGCCTCACTTTTTCTTCGGCCTGCGCCTCGAGGCGTGCGAGGTCCTCGGGGGAGAGATCATCGAGCGTGACCGTCCGGGGCGTCTCCGGCCCGGGGGAAGGCGGGGCGACCGGTCCGGATTCTTCCGCCTCGCGCTCGTCCGGTTCCGCCGCCGGTTCGATATCGGGAACATCGGGAGACCTCTCCCATCCCCATGTCCATGCTCCGCCGTCTTGTTTCCGCCAGACCTCGTTTTCCTTGACTCCGCCTTTTTTCGCATACGATGTCTTCGTGAGGACTTTTCCGTCCGGCTGTCGGAGTTCGACGTAGCCCTCTTTGTTCGGAAGCGAGAAAGCCGCGACTTCCCGCGTGATGGCACGCTCTTCGCCCGGCTTGAGGACGAACGACTCCCGGATCGGATGATCGGAGACTTTTTTTCTGCTCGACCCGGTCGCGATACTCCATCCGAGGAGGTCGATCTTCTTCTTGCTCTTGTTTCGAAGCGAGATCCATTCCGACTCGGCATCGTCGCCGGTCGGATTCGCCGAGACGGCCGCGATCGATACCTTGCGCTTGGGGAATTTTTCGACGTCCACCGTGAACGCCTTCACGGTCTCCTCGATGCCTTCGCTTATCGTGAGCGTGCCCGCATATTCGCCGCTCTCCTCATAGGTATGCGTGGCCTCCTGCTTGCGGCTCGTGCCGCCATCGCCGAAGTCCCAGAAATATTTCCGGTCATCCGGTCCCGATGCGGAAAAAGTCGTCGGGACATCCTTGTAAGCCCTTTTCGGGATATCGGTCTTCGTGCCCGAGGGAGCGTCACCGAACCGGTTCACCGCTCCGGGGGTGAGGTAGCGGCTCCATCGGAACGACGATCCGTCGTGGCTGTACGACGCTTCTTCCTTGGTCGTTCCGTAGGACGCCGAGTCGACAGGGTTTCCGGACGGATCGAAGAGGGAGACGGTCTCGTCGGTATTGTTGAGGGAAAGACCGCTCTCGGCGCGGGAGACGGCGAGGTAGCCGTTCGCGGCGATGACGCTCCCTGCCGGGAGGACGTACTTGCCGCTCTTGGAGGCATCGCGGAGAACGAATCCGGAAATATCCGCGGCCGCGTCCCCGAGGTTGCGGAGTTCGATGAACTCTCCTTTTTCGCCGCCTTCCTTGGGATTCGGGAAGAGCTCATTGATACGGACGGCGATATCGCCCGATTCCGGTATCGGATCCGGTCCGGGCGCGGGATCCGTGTCGGGAACGGTTTCCACGATGTCGCACGCGTCGCCGATCTCCTTCCTGTCCAGAAGATTCCCGTCCGCGTCATAGAGAAGGATAACCGTGTCATCCGTGAGGTAGTAAGACGAGCTCGAATAGTCGAGATCGGCGTGATACGCATCCTTGTATCCGGGATGAGAGATGAGGAACGTTCCTTTCGCCGCGATACTGCCGTCGAAATGAGCCGCGCTGACGAGGGACTGTTCCTTGCATGTCCCGCCGGAGACCGTTTTTTTGGTCAACTTGAAACCGGAGAGGCTGATGGGATCACCGTCCCCATCGTTGAGGAGGCGTATGAACTCGTCTTTCGCACCGCCCGCTCCTTCCGTCCGTACCTCGTGTATGACGATGCCCGGAGCCGCGTACGCCGCCATGGACGGATGGATGGAAAAAATCAACGAAATGAAAAACCCCGAGACGATCGAGATGCGCCGCATATGGTTTCCTTAATTATTTTTTTTCAGTATATCACGCTACCGTGAGCAGGCGCCCCGGTATCGTGTCACGTGTCGGATGAAGCTTCGGTTCTCGCGCGGCGCTCGGGGATGCCGCGTGAGAAGAGCGATCATGCCGGCGAGTATTCCGAACGTGTTGAAATAGATGTCCCACAGGGTGTCGCGGGCGATGAAACTTCCGTAGATGCCCCATACCTCCGTTCCGAAAACCGTATCCGAGGCGGCTTCCAATCCCTCCCAGAGGATTCCCGCGATCAGAACGGACGGAGCGACCAACCAGAGAAGCTTCCGGAAGGAGGAGTGTTTCCATGCCATGAGGCTTTCCACGCACATGAACGTCAGGAGCATCGAGATCGTGAAGTGGGCGAGCTTGTCATATTCGAACCCGATCCGATACAGCTGGTAGAGTCCGAGTTCGCCGATTCCGCCCATGATGAGCGAGGCCATTATCATGGCGCGTATTTTCATGACGGTACGTTTTTTCTCCGGCGTGTCGGCATTCACGGACATCTTCGGCAGGTATACGAGGAAAGGCGAAGCGAGGGCGACCGATCCCATGAACACGGGATCGTAAAAGGAGGGGAACCATTCCTTCGGAAACAGCAGAAGACCGAGCCCGACGGCTATGTACGCGCCTCCCGAATATCTGAGAAATCCTTCGTAGGACATACGCACATGTAGAGGGATGAAAGAAAGAGGGGTATCGCATGATATTTGTCCGTATCCTTGTTAATACAGTGCCCCTCGGGAAAGCTTCTTTCAGACAGCCTTTTTCGATTTTTTGCGGAAAAGGTCTTTTCCCTCCCCGTAGCCCTCATTTCTCCTATAAAAAAAGGCTTTCCAAGCCTTTTTTCGTTTGTGTTGACAGGGAGAGGAGAAGTGGCGTAAAATGTCGAGGAAGAACTAAGAAGTGGGGAAATGTGGTGAAACTATGTTTATCGGCGAGTACTCACATTCCATCGATCCGAAACGGCGCGTCGCGCTTCCTTCGAAATTCCGGAGTGAACTCGGCAGCCGCGTCGTCGTGACGCGCGGACTCGATGCGTCGCTCTTCGTCTATCCGATGAAGGTGTGGGAGACGCTCGCCGAAAAACTGGGCAGTCTGCCGATCGGCGAATCGTCGACGCGCAGTTTCACCCGGCTCATGCTCGCGGGCGCGACGGATGTCGAGCTCGACGGCCAGGGCCGCGTCCTCATCCCCGACTACCTCAAGGATTACGCCGGTCTCCGCAAGAACGTCGTCGTCGTCGGGCTCTACAATCGGCTCGAGATCTGGGGTGAGGAGAAGTGGAAGGCGTACAAGGCGGGCGCGGAAAAGAACACCGGCAAGATCGCGGAAGAACTCGGGAAGCTCGGAGTGTACTAGCGATTCCGTCGGATCGGATGCAGAACAGAAATCAAAAATGAAAACGGAGGCAGAAAGTGATTTCATTGTTGATTCCTGGGTTGTATGGCTACGAGACACATTCCGGTCCTGCTCGATGAGGCGGTAGCGATGCTGAACCTTCACAAGGGCGCAGTGGCGGTCGACGCGACACTCGGAGGCGGCGGGCACACGAGGGCATTGCTCTCTTCGGTGCTCCCCGGTGGGAGGGTTGTCGCGGTCGATGCGGATGGCGAGGCGGTGGAGCGTTTTCTCCGGTCGGCGGAAACCGATGAGGTTCTCCGGAAAGCGATCGAAGGGAAACGGCTGGTCGCCGTGCGGGAAAATTTTTCCCGTATCGGGGAAACGCTCCATGCTCTCGGGTATGAAGGTGTCGATGCGATACTGGCCGACTTCGGGTTCTCCTCCGATCAGGTGGATGCTCCCGAACGGGGATTCTCCTTTCTTGCGGACGGACCGCTCGATATGCGGCTCGATCGAAGCGGAGGGAAGACCGCGGCCGATATCGTGAACGGATACGACGAGGCGGACCTCGTCCGGATACTGTGGCGCTACGGCGGCGAGCCGAAGGCGAAAAAGATCGCCCGAGCGATCGTCGCCCGACGTCAGGAACAAGTGTTCGAGCGGACGGCGGATCTCGCGGAGTGCGTGAAGGGCGCATTTTCGGCGGTGGAGACGCGGCGCATGAAGCTGCATCCGGCGACGAGGACGTTCCAGGGTATCCGGATGGAGACGAACGACGAACTCGGGGTCATCGAACGGTTTCTCCGTTCGGCGGTGCCGATGCTCGCTCCCGGGGGGCGGATCGCGGTGATCACGTTCCATTCGGGGGAGGATGCGCTCGTGAAGAAGGTGTTCGCGGAAATGGCCAAAGGGTGCGTGTGTCCTCCGGCGTTTCCGGAATGCCGATGCGGACGGAAGCCGGAGCTCAGGTTGCTCTCGCCCCGATTCGTACGGCCGAGCGACGAGGAGATCGATCGGAATCCGAGGTCGCGGAGCGCGAAGCTTCGCGGAGCGGAGAAACTGTAAGTGACAAGGGACAAGAAGCAAGGGGCAAGGCGGTAAAAATAAAAAAACAATCAGGGGGCAAGCGTATGACAAGGGATTACCGTATTTTTCGGCGGCGACGTGACCGCGCCCAGGGAATTTCTTTCGCCGGTTCGGTGCATCCGGCGGTGCTGTTCGCCTTGTTCGCGCTTTTTCTTGCCGGTGCCGGGTATCTCTATGCGCTCAACCGCGGCGCGGTCCAAGGATACGAGACGCGTTCCCTCGAACGGGAGATCGCGGAGCTGAAGAAGGAGAACGGGAAACTGAAGCTCTCGGAAGCCGAGGCCCTCTCGCTCGCGAGAATCGAGGCCGAGGCCCTCTCGCGCGAGATGAGCGCGACCGGGACGATCCGGACCATCGAGGAAAGAGGGTCGCTTGCGGCGGCCCGATAGCGGACACCTATGATACGAAAACACAGAGCGCCATCGGCTCCCCGCTCCGCATCGGACGGGAATGACACATTTTCGGCGGGGAGATCGAATACGCTCCTCTTTTTTGTCTTCGCGATCGGAGCTATCGCGGTCGCACGGCTCGCCATGATACAGGTGTTCGGCCATGAGCGATGGGCCGCGCTGGCGGAGAACCAACATTCGGTTTCCGCGGAGATCCTGCCCGATCGCGGGGAGATATTTTTCCGCGAGGGGAATACGACGTATCCGGCCGCGGTGAATCGTGAATATCCGCTCCTCTACGTCGTCCCTCGCGACGTCGAGGATGTTCCCGGTACGGCCGCCGCGCTCTCGGGTATCACCGGTATCCCGCTCGAGGAGATCCTTCCGAAATTCGCCGACAAGAACGATCCCTTCGAGGTGATCAAGAAGAAGATCTCCGAAGAGGAGGCTTCCCGTATCCGCGAGCTCGATGCCGAAGGCGTCCACTTTCTCAACGAAAAATACCGCTTCTATCCCGCGGGCGTGCTCGCCGCGCAGACGGTCGGCTTCGTGAGCACGGGAGACGGAGGACGAGGCGAGGTCGGGAAATACGGCCTGGAAGCGTCGCTCGATGCCGAGCTGCGGGGGAAAACGGGACGGGTGAAACAGGATCGCGACGCGGCGGGGCGATGGATTTCCACGAGCGATCGCGAAATGGACCCTTCGGAAGAGGGGCCGGATATCATCCTGACCATAGACCGCGTCATCCAGCATGAGGTGGAACGCATCCTCCGCGAGGCGGTCGAGAAACACGGTGCCGATTCCGGTTCGATCGTCGTCATGGAACCGAAAACGGGGAACGTCCTCGCGATGGCTTCCGAGCCGACGTTCGATCCGAACGAATATTCGAAGACCGAGGACTTCTCACGTTTCCTCAATCCGGTGGTCAGCCAGACCTATGAGCCGGGGTCGATCATGAAGCCGCTCACAATGGCGATCGGAATCGAGGAGGGCAAGGTCTCGCCCGATACCGAATTCACGGATCCGTGCGCCGTCGTCGAGGCGGGATATACGATCAGGAACGCCGAGGAGAAGTGCTACGGACGCTCGTCGATGCGCAAGGTGCTCGAGGAGTCGATCAATACCGGCGTGATATTCGTCGAGAAGCTCGTCGGTAACCGGAGGTTCGGCGAATACCTCGAACAGTTCGGCTTCGGGCGGAAGACGGGGATAGAACTGCCGGCCGAGCTCGCCGGAAACATGAGGAACCTTTCCGACACGAGGGGGGATATCCAGTTCTTCACCGCGTCGTTCGGCCAGGGGCTGACGGCGACGCCGATACAGCTCGCCGCCGCGTACGGAGCGCTCGCGAACGACGGAGTCCTCATGAAGCCGAGGATCATCGACCGATATATGTATGAGGATGGCCGCGAGGTGGTCGCTTCCGGAGGGGAGGAACGACGGGTCGTGAGCGAGGAGACCGCCCGTCTCATGGGCGAGATGCTCGAAGGGGTCGTGCTCAACGGACACGGCAAGCGCGCGGCGGTTCCCGGATACCGTGTCGGCGGCAAGACCGGGACGGCGCAGGTCGCGAAGGAGGGCGAGAAGGGATATGACAACGGTTTGACCATCGGTTCCTTCGTGGGATATGCTCCCGTAGGCGACCCGAAATTCGTGGTCCTTTCGAAGATAGACAATCCGAAGGATGTCATCTGGGCCGAATCATCGGCCGCGCCGGTGTTCGGCGACGTGATGAAATTCCTCCTTTCGTATGCGAAAATCGAGCCGACCGAGGAGGTGAAGGCGCCGCCGGCCCCCCTTCCGGCAGAACCCGAAGCGGTTCCGGCCGAGGAAAAAAAACCTGACAAAAAGGATAAGAACAAGGATTAGATTCCGACCCTATGGCACGACAGACCGGAAAAAGATTTCGAAGGCGGGCGCTCGAACGGGCGCTCCGGTTCATGGCGAAGACGGTGCTCCTGCGGTACCGTCCGCTCGTGGTCGGCGTGACGGGATCGGTGGGGAAGAGCTCGACCAAGGAAGCGATAGCACTCGTCCTCTCGTCCTCGATGCGCGTCCGGAAGAGCGAGGGAAATTTCAATAATGAGATCGGCGTCCCGCTCACCATACTCGGGGCCGATTCCGGCGGGAGCTCGTTTCTCCGGTGGCTCCTGGTCGGATTCCGATTCCTCCGGCTCGTGCTGTTTCCGACGAAGTATCCGCAGGCGCTCGTGCTCGAGATGGGAGTCGACCGGCCCGGCGACATGAGCTATCTCCTCGAGTTCGTCCCGGTGAAAATCGGAGCGGTCACGCGCATCGCGGAGAGTCATCTCGCCTATTTCGGCAGTATCGCCAATATCGCCAAGGAAAAGGGGCGGATGATCTCCTCGCTGCCCGAGGACGGATTCGCGATCCTCAATGCCGACGATCCGCGGGCGTTCCGTATGGCAGAGAAGACGAAGGCGGTCGTCCTCTCGTACGGTTTTTCGGCGCATGCGTCGGTGCGGGCGGACAACATCCTGTTCCAGGAGTCCGACGGCAATCTCGGATCGAGTTTCAAGCTCAACTACGACGGCAAGACGATACCGGTCAGGCTCCCGCACGTCATCGCCCGGCATCACATCTCCGACGCGCTCGCGGGAGCGGCGGTCGGCATCGCGCTCGGCATGAACTTAGTCGAGATCGCCTCCGCGCTCGAGCGGCTCGAACCGCTTCCCGGACGGCTCCGATTCCTGCATGGCCGCAACGGTATGGGCATACTCGACGACACGTACAACTCCTCTCCGGCCTCGGTCCGCGCGGCGCTCGAGACGATCCAGGAAGTCCCGAGCCGCAGGAAAGTGGTCATACTGGGCGACATGCTCGAACTCGGTGCGGATTCGGAAACCGAGCATCGCGCGCTCGCCGCGGATGTCGCGGCGTCGGGGGCCGAGCTCGTCATCCTCGCGGGCAAGCGCATGCGTCTCCTCGGCGAGGAGCTCCTGTCATCGGGGTTCTCGCGCGGCAACGTGATGCTGTTTCCCGATCCTGACTCGATATCCAATGCCTTAGACGGGGTGCTACGCGAAGGGGATCTCGTGCTCGTGAAGGGCTCCCGCGGGATGCGCATGGAAAAGGTGACCGAAGTGATCCTCCGGAACCCCTCCGAAGCGAAGGAGCTCCTGTGCTGCCAGTCTCCGGACTGGCGGAACCGATCGTTCACGCCGCCTGCCGAGTGGGATAACTGAACCTATACCCGACTTCTATGGATATAGCATCCATCCTGCTTATCGTTGTCGGATTGACCCTTTTCGAAGGCGTGAGCAGTATCGACAACGCGATCATCAACGCCGAGATCCTCTCGACGATGGGTGCCCGCGCGCGCCGGTTCTTCATCACCTGGGGAATATTCTTCGCGGTCTTCCTCGTCCGCGGACTCCTGCCGTGGCTTATCGTCTGGGCGACGGTGCCCTCGCTCGGGTTCCTCGGCGCCTTCACCGCGACGTTCTCGAACGACCCCGCGGCAGGTGAGGCGATCGAGCGGTCGGCGCCGATACTGCTCCTCGGCGGCGGGATATTCCTCCTCTTCCTGTTCCTCCACTGGCTCTTCCTCGAGCCCAAGAACTTCGGGTTTCCGGGAGAGCGCTTCTTCCTCTCGAAGGGCGTGTGGTTCTATACCGTCGTCTCGGTGCTTCTTTCGGCGATCGTCTGGTTCGCCCTCGAGAGGAATACCATGGCCGCCTTCGGCGCGGTCGTGGGATCGTCCGTCTTCTTCATTACCCACGGATTCCGGCAACAGGCCGAAGAGATGGAGGCGCGCATGCTCCACGACCCGAAGGCCATGGGGATGTCGGACGTGAGCAAGGTCTTCTATCTCGAGGTCATCGACCTGTCGTTCTCCATAGACGGCGTCCTCGGGGCGTTCGCGTTCACCTTTTCCGTCCCGCTCATCCTCATCGGAAACGGCTTCGGCGCGATCATGGTGCGGCAACTGACGATCGCCAACATCGAGCGGGTGAAGCGGTACAAGTTCCTCAAGAACGGGGCGATGTACTCGATACTCGCCCTCGGGACGATCATGATCGCGGAAGGGTTCGGAGCCCATGTCCCGGTCTTCCTGGCGCCTTCGGTCACGATACTCGCCATCGGGTATTTCTTCGCGAAATCGGTCCGGGAGGCGGCGCGGGCGTGATTGACAGTCAGGAGACTTCTTCATACAATGAAGGCGCCTGAGCTTATTCAGGATAATTCGGTTAATCAGTACCAACCGTATGTCAGAAAACAGGGATCAAGAGTTCATCGAATACGTGGTGAAGGCGCTCGTCGATCATCCGGAATCGGTCAAGGTGGAACGGAAGATAGACGAGATGGGCGTGCTCATCACCCTCGACGTGCATCAGGAAGATATGGGCATGGTGATCGGACGCGAAGGAATGACCGCCAAGGCGCTCCGCACGCTCCTGCGCGTGATCGGTGCCAAGAACAATGCCCGCGTGAACCTCAAGATCAACGAACCGGAAGGATCGACCCGCGGCGAGCGGCGCGAGGCGCAGCCGACGGAGGCCCCGCAGACGTCCGAACCGATGGCACCCGCGGAACCGGCTCCCCGAGCGGAGGAACCGAAGAAGACCCTCGATGACGTGATGAACGACATCCGGATCTGATCATACGTGTACCATACGGCCGCCCCGACTCCCGTCAGGGCGGCTTTCGTTTTGACAGAAGGTATGATTCAGGGGAAAATGGCATATATGAACCCTCTCAGGAAAACCGACCCGGACGTCGCCCGCATCCTGCGCGGCGAAGCGAAACGGCAACAAGACGGTCTCGAGATGATCGCTTCGGAGAACTACGTATCCCAAGCGGTTTTCGAGGCGCTCGGGTCCGTGCTCTCGAACAAGTATGCGGAAGGGTATCCGGGCAAGCGGTACTACGGGGGACAGGAGTGGACGGATGCGATCGAGAGCCTCGCGATCGACCGCGCGAAGGCGCTCTTCGGGGCGGAGCACGCCAACGTCCAGCCGCACTCGGGCGCCGCGGCGAATCTCGCCGCGTACATGGCCGTGCTGAATCCCGGCGATACCGTGCTCGGGATGGATCTCTCCCACGGCGGGCATCTCACGCACGGCGCCTCGGTGACGCTTCCCGCGAAGATCTATCGTTTCGCGCATTACAAGACGGAGGCGGACGGAAGTATCGATTACGCGAAACTCGAACGGCTCGCGAACAAGGAGAAGCCGAAACTCATGCTCGCCGGATTCTCTTCCTACACGCGGACCATCGACTATGAACGGTTCGCCGCGATCGCGAGGAAGGCAGGCGCGGTGCCGATGATGGACATGGCTCATATCGCGGGACTCGTCGCCGGGCGTGCACTTCTGTCACCCGTGCCTTTTTTCGATATCGTGACGGCGACGACGCACAAGACGCTCCGCGGACCCCGCGGAGGGCTCATCCTTTCCACGGAGGCGTTCGCCGATCGGATAGACAAGGCGGTGTTTCCGGGAACCCAGGGTGGGCCGCATATGCATACGATCGCGGCCAAAGCGGTCGCCTTCGGCGAAGCCGCGACACCGGGATTCCGGACATACGCGAAGCGGATCCTCTCGAACGCGAAGGCGCTCGAGAAGGAGTTCCGCGCACGCGGGGTCGTGCCCGTCTTCGGCGGGACGGACAACCACATGCTCCTCATCGATACCGTCGCCTCGTACGGCATATCCGGCCGCACGGCGCAGGATCTGCTCGACGGGATCGGCATCTCGGTGAACAAGAACGTCGTCCCGGACGATCCGAGGGGGCCGTCGGATCCGTCGGGTATCCGTCTCGGTGTCCCGGCCGCGACGACGCGCGGGATGCGGGCACCGGAAATGCGACGCATCGCGGGATGGATCGACGAGGTACTGCGTTCCGGAGGGGATACGTCGGTCGCGGCGCGGGCGAAGCGGGAGGTGAAGGCGTCGTGTCGGGAATTCCCGATCGCATAATCAACGGATCATATCGATCGCTATGGACATCATCAGGACGGACATCGAGGGACTACTCATCATCGAACCGAAAACATTCTCGGATGAGCGCGGGTTTTTCATAGAGACCTACAACGCGAAGCGGTATGAGGAAGCGGGGATCCCGGCCGCGTTCGTGCAGGACAATCTCTCGGTCTCGAAGAAGGGCGTCTTGCGCGGGCTCCACTTCCAATCGCCGCCCTATGCGCAGGGCAAGCTCGTGCAGGTCCTCCGCGGACGCGTATTCGATGTCGCGGTCGATCTCCGGGGAGGGTCGTCTTCGTTCGGGAAATACGTATCGGTGGAGCTGTCGGCGGAGAACCACCGGCAGTTCTGGATCCCGGCCGGGTTCGCGCACGGGTTCCTCGCGCTCGAGGACGACACCATGTTCCAGTACAAGTGCACGAACGTCTATGCGCCGGACCATGACGGCGGCGTCCGGTATGACGATCCGGCGATCGGGATCGCGTGGCCGAAAGGGACGTATATCGTCTCCGAAAAGGACAAGGCACAGCCGCTTCTCGCGGCGGTCGGGTCCGTATTCCGTTTTTAAACATCAGACACTATGAAACTGCTCGTCACCGGCGGGTCGGATCGAATTAAGAAAAAAATAAGCCTATGAAAATACTTGTAACCGGAGGAGCTGGTTTTATAGGCTCCAATTTTATTCATCATATCTTGCTGAAATATCCGGAGCACGAGGTCGTCAACCTCGATCTTCTCACGTACGCGGGGAATCTCGAGAACGTGAAACGCTGGGAAGGGGACGGCCGATACCGGTTCGTGAAAGGCGACATCACGGATGCCGGCACAGTGGACCCGCTCGTCGCCGAGGCGGACGCGGTGATCCACTTCGCGGCGGAGTCGCACGTGGACCGCTCCATCCTCGATCCCGAGGCGTTCATCCGGACGAACGTCATCGGCACCTATGTGCTCCTCGAAGCGGCCCGCAAGAACGGCCTCAAGCGGTTCCACCATGTCTCGACCGACGAGGTCTTCGGTTCGCTCGGACAGGGCGACGCGCCGTTCGACGAACATACCCCCTACGATCCGCGGAGCCCGTACAGCGCCTCCAAGGCATCGTCGGACCATCTCGTCCGGGCCTATCATGAGACCTACGGACTGCCCGTGACCATCTCGAACTGCTCGAACAATTACGGGCCGTACCACTTTCCGGAAAAACTGATCCCGCTCGCGATCACGAACCTCCTCGAAGGAGGCACGGTGCCCGTGTACGGCGACGGACTGCAGGTCCGCGACTGGCTTCATGTCGAGGATCACTGCCGCGCGATCGCGGACATCCTCGAGCGCGGGACGATCGGCGAGACCTACTGCATCGGCGGCAACGGGGAGCGTCCGAATATCTGGATCGTGAAGAAACTGCTCGAGATCCTCGGCGAGGGCGAGGACCGCATCGAATACGTGAAGGACCGCCCCGGCCATGACCGACGCTACGCCATCGATTTCTCGAAGATAAGAAACGAACTCGGCTGGGAGCCGTCGGTCGATCTCGAGGAAGGGTTGCGAAAGACCGTGGCGTGGTACCGGGACAACGAGGACTGGTGGAAGCGCGTGAAATCCGGCGAGTATCGTGACTATTATGAACGGCAATATGGAAAGTAAGAGAAAGGTCCTGATCCTCGGGGCCAAGGGGATGCTCGGGCAGGAGCTCGCGCGTACGTATCGCGAGGACGAGGGCTACGAGGTCGCGGCGTGGGACTATGAGGATATCGACGTCACGGACTTCGCCGCCGCCGAGCGGAAGATCCGCGGATTCGCGCCTGCGCTCATCGTAAACGCCGTGGCGTACAACGCCGTCGATCAGTGCGAGGAGGACGAGGACGAATACCGCAAGGCGGTGCTTCTCAACGCCGAGGTACCCGGGTTCCTGGCGCGTCTCGCGAAGGATATGGACGCGGCCCTCATCCACTACTCGACGGACTACGTGTTCGACGGGGATCTGGAAGAAAACAAGGTGAAGACAGGATGTTGCGGCGGAGGATGTTGCGGCGCCGGATCGTCCTCTCCCGGGTATGATGAGACATCGGTCCCTAATCCCATCTCGCGCTATGGCGAGAGCAAGCTGCGAGGGGAAAGAGCCGTGCAGTCCGTCGGAGGGACATTCTATCTCATCCGCCTCTCGAAGCTCTTCGGCAAGCCGGCGGCATCGGCGATCGGAAAGAAGAGTTTCTTTGAGAAGATGCTCGAGGTCGCTCAGGATAAGAAAGAGGTGACGGTCGTCGATGACGAGAAAAGTTGTTTCACCTACGCGCCGGACCTCGCGCTCGCGAGCAAAGTGCTCGAGCAGAGCGGCTCGCCCTCCGGTATCTATCACATCGTCAACGAAGGCGCGGCGACCTGGTACGAGGCTGCGCAGGAGCTTTTCAAGGTGGCTGGCATGGATGTGACCGTGAAGCCGGTCGCAGCCGATACGTTCCCGCGACCGGCCAGACGTCCGAAGTGCTCGGCACTCCTCAACACCAGATTCCTGCCGCTCCGCCCGTACACCGAGGCGCTCGAGGAATTCCTCGGATCCGGTCACGCGAACGAGGCGCGATAACTCATAAATCGTTTTCCTATGAAAGGCATCATTCTCGCCGGCGGGACCGGCACGCGGCTCCTGCCGCTGACAGCCGTCACGTCGAAGCAGCTCCTGCCGGTGTATGACCGACCGATGATCTTCTATCCGCTCAACACGCTCATCCAGGCAGGGATCACGGATATCCTCATCATCGTCGCGCCGGATCATTCGGGGCATTTCTTGAATCTGCTCGGATCGATGTTCCGGAAGTTCGGCATCAACCTCTCGTTCATCGTGCAGAAGTCGCCTCGCGGTCTCGCGGAAGCGTTCATCCTGGCGGAGGATTTCATCGATGGGGAAGCGACGACGCTCGTACTCGGGGACAACATCTTCGAGGATGATTTCACCGAGGCGATCCGGAGCTTCGAAAAAGGCGGCCGAATCTTCGCCAAGGAAGTCCCGGATCCGGAACGGTTCGGGGTGGTGGAGTTCGATGCGGACGGGAAAGCGATCTCGATCGAGGAAAAGCCGAGCTCGCCGAAGAGCATGTTCGCCATTCCCGGTGTCTACATATTCGAGTCGAGTGTCGTCGAGGTCGCGAAGGGGCTTGAGCTGTCGGAGCGCGGCGAACTCGAGATCACCGACATACATCAGTATTATCTGAAACGCGGGATGCTCGACGTGCGGGTGATCGAAGGCGCCTATTTCGATACCGGCACGCACGAATCGCTTTTTGCGGCGAGCGCATATGTGCGGGAGCACGATTTCCGGAGCCGCTTCGACCCGCGGATCAACGAGGCGCTCGCCGATTTCAACGCTGAGTTCAAGCGGCTCGTCTCGCTTCGGAAGTAAGTGCGCCTTCGAAAAACGAAAACCGCCCTCGTGGCGGTTTTTCTGCGTCGTATACAAATTATATTATATCATTATTAATTGATTACGTCAACTGTCTTGGGGGGAGTTTTCCTGTTAGAATGGCGCCATACGAATCATTGAAAACGGAACCATATGGACTATACGGGACGGAAGGTGAAGAAGGCGATTTTTCCGGTAGCGGGTTTCGGGACACGGTTCCTCCCGGCGACCAAGGCACAGCCCAAGGAAATGCTCCCGGTCGTGGACAAGCCGGTCGTGCAGTACCTCGTCGAGGAGGCGGTCGCCTCCGGCATCGAGGAGATCATCTTCGTGACGGGACGGGGCAAGCGGGCGATCGAGGATCACTTCGACGTGTCCTACGAGCTCGAGACGACGCTCGTCGAGAAGAACAAGCATGAGCTCCTGGAAGTGGTGAAGAACATCTCGAGTCTCGCCAAGTTCTCCTACGTGCGTCAGCCGGTGCCGCTCGGCGACGGACACGCTCTGCTCCAGGCGGCGCATCTCGTGGACGATGACGAGTCGGTGCTCGTCATGTTCGGCGACTGCCTCTACGACAGCGAGGTGCCCGCGGCGCGCCAGCTCATCGAGGCCTACGAGGAATACCAGGCGCCGATCATCGGGCTCTCGGAAGTGCCTCTCGAGGATGTCTCCAAGTTCGGCGTGATCGGCGGCGAGCGGAAAGGCGATCGGGATTGGAAGGTGGACCATATGGTCGAGAAACCGAAACCGGAAGACGCGCCGAGCCGGGCCGTCGCGGTCGGAAAATATATCATCACGCGCGACGTGCTCGAGACGCTCGCCGGGATGGAGTCGGGGAAATCCGGCGAGATCCGTCTCGCGGATGCGTTCGAGATCATGCTCGGAAAGGGGCTGCCGATGTACGGGCGCATGCTCGAAGGCGAATGGCTCGACACCGGGGACAAGTTCGGGTTCCTCCGCGCGACGATACACTACGGACTGAGGCACCCGGAGATGAAGCACAAGCTCGGAATCTATCTGCAATCACTCGCACGATCGTAGCGGACGGACTATGCACTGGATATACCTCATACTGTTCGGGTTCGCGGTGATCACCCCGGAACTGGTCCGCGGGAAATTTTCCGATATTCCGGAAGAATCGGTCGAGGCCATAGTCATCTTCCTCTTCGGCGCCATCGGATATTTCATCTATTTCGCCAAGGATCGTGCGGTTGTCCGTCATCTCTCCGAGAAGCTCCAGCTGCAGCGGGAGCGGCACGACATCACGCGGGATCTCTCGGATTCATATTCGTATATCGGGGAGGTGAACCGGAAGATGGACCTCATGATGAGCCTCGTGCTCGATCTGCCCGATGCGGCCGTGCTGTTCCGGAAGGGGGAGAAGAAGAACGTCTACCAGTCGCTCGCGAAGGCCATCCTCCTCTTCTCCAAGTCGGATTCGTTCTCCCTGCGCATCATCGATCGCGGGCGGAAAAAGTTGGAGAAGGAGATCCGCGAAGGGAAGGACGAAGGATGTTTTTCGATGCCGATCGAGACGCTCCTCGCCTCGGAGCAGGTGTTCCGCGAGGAGGGCGGCTACGTGATCGCGCGCTCGCCGAAATCGATCGGCCCCTATTCGTCATACCTCGTGTTCCCGAAGGCGGTCAACCGGCATGAGGATCGCGAGATGTTCGAGGCGTTCGCGACGGAGGGGCTTCTCCTCTTCTTCCTCGAGAAGGAACACTTCTCGCCGCCGGCGCCGCGGAAGGACCATATAGGGAAAAAAGCGTCATGAGGATCGGTATCGACGCGCGCTTCTACGGATCCGTCGGCAAGGGTCTGGGGCGCTATACGGAAAAACTCATCGAACATCTCGAAACGATCGCTCCGCCCGGAGACGAGTTCTTCATCTTTCTCCGAAAAGAGAACTTCGACGAGTATGTGCCGAAGTCGGAATCGTTCCGCAAGGTGCTCGCGGATCATCCGTGGTACGGCTGGGGCGAGCAGATCCTGTTTCCCTTCCTCCTCCGCCGGTATCGGCTCGATCTCGTCCATTTCCCGCACTTCAACGTGCCGCTCCTCTATCGGAGGCCGTTCGTGGTGACGATACACGACCTCATCCTCCTCCGATACCCGACCGTCCGGAACACGACCCGGACCCCGCTTCTCTATCGGCTGAAGTTTCTCGCCTATCGGCTCACGATAGCGTCCGCGGTGCGTCGCGCGCGTGCCATCATCACGGTATCGCATTTCACGGAGAAGGACATAGTGCGCGAGTATCCGTCGGCCGAGGGCAAGGTGCTCGTCGCATACGAGGGATGCGAGATCGGTGACGGATCATCCGGCAGGCAAGAAGGCGCCGCCGAAGTCGCGAGCCGTGATATACTGTCACCGTACTTCCTCTACGTCGGAAACGCGTATCCGCATAAGAATCTCGAGATATTCGTAGCTCTCGCGCGGCGGTTTCCGGATATCCGTTTCGTGCTCGTCGGGAAGGAGGATTTCTTCTACCGGCGGCTCGCGCGCGCGGTCACGGACTCGGGAGTGCGGAACATCGTGTTCGCCGGATACCGGACGGATCCCGAGCTCGCGTCGCTCTATCGCGGCGCCGTCGGATACGTGTTCCCGTCGCTCTACGAGGGATTCGGACTGCCTCCGCTCGAGGCGATGCGTTTCGGGACACCGGTCATCGCCTCGTCCCGAGGATCGCTTCCGGAAGTGCTCGACGATGCCGCGCTCTATGCCGATCCGGAGAATCCGGACGAGTTCGCGGATCGGATCGAAGCGGTTCTCTCCGATTCCGAGCTGCGGGAAACCCTGTCGCGGAAAGGACGCCTTCAGGCCGCGAAATTCCGATGGGAAGATATGGCGAAGGCGTCGCTCGCCGCGTATCACCACTAGCGAATCATCATGGATTCTTTTCCGAAAACGAAAGCCGCTGATCCGCCGCGGATGTCCGATGTCCGGAGACGGACACCCGGACCGATCGTTCCTGCCCGGGGGGAGTCGGCTTCGGCTCCCGCCTTTTCGCCGCGTCCGTTCACTACCGGGGCGGAGCCGATCCTGTCTCTCGATGAGTTTCTCGCCCGCGCCGAGCGCCAGCCCGACATGAATGTCATTCTGGCGGGGGACGGATTGACGGAGCATGCCGCTCCGCCGCCGCCGCACGTTTCCCCGGCTCCTGCGGAAGGAATCAGGCATGTCCGTCCGCTCATGTTCGCATCGATACTCATGCTGTTTCTCGGACTGGGAGTGCTCGGCGCGGAGCGGATATCCTCCATACGCGGCGAGGTGCTCGGCGAGAGCTCCGACGGGCTCGCCGCGGCGATGCGGGCGGTGGAGCATCTCTCGTCCGCACGGTTCGCCGATTCCGCGGCCGATTTTTCGGCGGCGCACCGATCCTTCGCGAACGCGACCGATGCGATCGGGTTCATCGGCAACGAGCTCGCCAAGGCGTCGAGATTCCTTCCCGGCCTTTCCAAGATCTCATCGGGACAGGGCGCGCTCGAGGGAGCGCGGCACCTCGCCGCGGCCGGCGAGGCGATGAGCGGGATGCTCGCGTTGCTTCCCGAGCCGGGGGCGACCGGGGCGGGTCTTGCCGGGGCGGATACGTCGTTTCTCTCGCTCGCGACGGATGCCGAGGAATTCGCCAAGACGGCCTCACGAGAGCTTGCGCTCGCGGAGGAGAGTTTTTCGCGCGTCGACGAGGCGGACATCCCCGAGGACAAGCGCGAAGCGTTCGCGCTCCTGCGGAGCAATCTCCCGACGGTCCGGACGGCGGTCGCCGGGTTCGGGGAAAACGGACGGCTGGTCCGCGATCTGCTCGGGGAAAACGGCCCGCGGCTCTACCTCTTCCTCTTCCAGAACAATCACGAGCTCCGGCCGACCGGCGGGTTCATCGGGAGCTACGGGCTCCTCGAAGTGACGCACGGACATGTCCGGAAATTCTTCATCGACGGCATCTTCAATCCCGACGGACAGTTCAAGGAGGATATCATCCCGCCAGCACCGATACGGAAGGTGAGCGCGGGGTGGAGCCTGCATGATTCGAACTGGTGGCCGGATTTCCCGACCTCGGCGGAAAAGGCGATCGTTTTCTACGAGAAGACCGGCGGGCCGACGGTCGATGGCGTCGTGACGCTCACGCCTTCGGTCATCGAGGATCTCCTCCGGCTCACCGGACCCATCGAGCTTCCGGAGTACGGGGTGTCGATCGATGCGGACAATTTCATGGAAGCCGTCCAGGAAGAGGTCGAGGTGAAGTATGACAAGGAACTCAATCAGCCGAAAAAAATCCTCTCGGACCTGGCTCCGCTTCTCCTGGAGCGGCTGTTCCAGACGAAGAGCGCCGACTCGGTGCTCGCTATCGTGGGCGGCCTGTCGAAGGGATTGTCCGAACGCCAGATATTGCTCTATTCGAGGAACGCCGAGGTCGAGCGACTGATCGACAAGGCGGGCTGGTCGGGACGGTTGCTCGGGACGTCGGGGGATTACGCGAGCGTCGTGCATACGAATCTCAACGGTTACAAGACGGACGGCGTCATCGACGAGTCGATCGAACACAAGGCCGCCATACAGGCGGACGGATCGGTGCTTGACACGATACGGATTACGCGGAAGCATAGGGGAGGAAACACGCCATATGAATGGTGGAACAAGGTGAATTCGGATTATATGCGGGTCTACGTGCCCGAAGGGTCCGAGCTCCTGTCCGCGAAGGGCCATACGTACGAATTCCCGAAAGCGCCGATCGATTATGACGCGCTCGGGTTCCGGCCCGACCCGGATGTCGAGCGCGAGGAACGGGAGACGACGATACATGAGACCGGCACGAGGATTTCCGTCGAGTCGGGGAAAACGGTGTTCGGCAACTGGGTCTACGTGAGTCCCGGCGAGAGCGTCACGGTCGAGTATGTCTATCGCCTGCCGTTCGTCGTGGATCCGCGCGAAGATGAGCCGGCTTCCTATTCGCTCCTCTTCCAGAAGCAATCCGGGAGCGTCGGGAGCGGACTCCGCCACACCCTCTCGTTTCCGGAAAGTTACACGCCCATCTGGGACTCGGGCGACGCGGTTTCCGGCGAGACCGAGCGTTCGTTCGAAAAACGGCTGACGACCGACGTCTTTTTCGGGACGGTATTCACCGGACGATAGGCAGATTCATACCGATACCTTTATGGCACTCCTCAAGAAACTCATGCGGTCCCTTCACGGATGGACGAATGCGCCGGCCAAGACGATCGCGGCCGCCGCGTTCATCATCGCGGCCGCCGGCGTCGTGAGCCGGATCCTCGGGTTCCTGCGCGACCGGCTCCTCGCGTCGCAATTCGGCGCGGGCGACGTCCTCGACGCCTACTATGCGGCTTTCCGGATTCCCGACCTCCTCTACAATCTTCTCGTCATGGGAGCGCTCTCGGCGGCTTTCGTCCCGGTCTTCACCGATCTTGTCGCCCGAGGGAAGGAGAAAGAGGCATGGAAGCTCGCGACCGGGATGCTCGAGTGGATGATCATACTCCTCGGCGCGTTGTCGGTCATGGTGTTCGCCGTCGCGCCATGGCTTGTCACGGTGCTCGTGCCGGGCTTTTCCCCGGACAAACAGGCGGCAGTAGCGGAGCTGACTCGCATCATGCTCCTCTCTCCCATACTGCTCGGCATAAGCGCGGTGTTCGGAGGGGTATTGGTCTCGTTCCGCCGGTTCGTCGCGTACTCGTTCGCGCCGATATTCTACAATCTCGGCATCATCGCCGGAGTGATCTTTCTCGTTCCGGAAATGGGCGTCTCCGGACTGGCATGGGGGGTCGTCGCGGGTGCGTTCCTCCACATGCTCGTGCAGATCCCCGCGGTCCGCTCCTCGGGCTTCCCGCTCAGTGCGTTCCGCCGAAAGCTCTCGTTCGACCCCATGGTCCGTCGCGTGACGATGCTTATGATACCGCGTTCGCTCGGGATGGCGGCGAATCAGATCGGACTCCTTCTCACCACGGTATTCGCGTCCTCGCTCGCTTCCGGAAGTCTCGCGGTCTTCACGCTCGCTTCCAATATCCAGAGCATTCCGATCGGACTCTTCGCGGTCGCGTTTTCGCTCGCCGCGTTCCCGATGCTCTCGCTCGCCGCTTCCAAGAAGGACGATCGGGATTTTTTCTCGACCTTGGCCGCCACGGCGCGGAGGATCCTCTTCTTCGTCGTGCCGATATCGATGCTGCTCATCATCTTCCGCGCGCAGTTCGTCCGCGTCATTCTCGGGTCCGGGCAGTTCGACTGGGAGGACACCATCGCGACCTTCGGCGTTCTCGCCTGGCTGTCGGTGAGTCTCTTCGCACAGGGGCTCATCCCGCTCTTCGCCCGCGGATTCTACGCGATCCAGGATACGAAGACGCCTCTCTATATCGCGCTCGCGGCCGAGGCCGTCCACATCGCGCTCATGCCGCTCCTCCTTCCCTACTTCGACGTCGACGCGCTCGCGATGGCTTTTTCCGCGGGGAGCATCGTCAACTTCGCACTCCTTCTCTTTTTCCTGCGCAAGCGGGTATCGGGATGGAACGACGCCGATCTTTTTTCCGGAAGCATGCGGATCGTGCTCGCCACGGTATTCGCCGGGGCGATCGCCCAGCTTTCCAAATCGGTCTTCATCCTCGCACCGTCGCCGCTCGACACGTTCGCGGAGGTGTTCCTCCAGCTCCTCTTCGGCGTTTCGGTCGGTCTCGCGGCCTTCCTCATCGCGAGCTGGTGGCTCCGTATCGAGGAATTCCGATCGCTCAAGCGATGGGTGCTCGGGAAGGTGCTCCGACAGCCGGAAGTCGCCTCGAGCGTCGAGGGTCATCCGGAGAAAGGGGAATGGTAAGCCGCTTCGCGGAAATGACAAATTTCAAATCACAAAAGCCAAACAAATCACAAATCCGAAACTTCAAATTCCAAAACAGGAACGGATGCGTAGATGCTTCCGCTTTTTCATCTTTTGCGCTAGGCTTGGAAAAGTCTTGAAATACTTATGAATCAAGCCAATATCCGAAATTTCTGCATCACCCCGTAAAATATCGCTTTGGCGATTTCACGGGGCAGGTCGCCCATATCACGGAAACATGAATCAATCCAATATAAGAAATTTTTGTATAATAGCGCATATCGACCACGGGAAATCGACCCTGGCCGACCGGTTGATCGAGCTCACGCATACCGTCGAGGGCCGGAAAATGAAGGAACAGCTCCTCGATCAGATGGACCTCGAGCGGGAGCGCGGTATCACGATCAAGCTGCAGCCGGTGAAGATGCTCTATCCCTATGCCGGGACGGACTATGAGCTCAACCTGATCGATACGCCGGGACACGTGGACTTCCACTACGAGGTCTCCCGATCGCTCGCCGCGGTCGAAGGAGCGATCCTGCTCGTCGACGCGACCAAGGGCGTGCAGGCGCAGACGCTCGCCAACCTCTATCTCGCGATCGACCAGGGGCTCGAGGTCGTCCCGGTCGTGAACAAGATCGACCTTCCGAACGCCGAGGTCGAGAAGACGAAAAAGGAGATCGTGCACATCCTCGGCTGCAAGGAGAGCGATATCCTCGAGGCATCGGGAAAAACGGGTCTCGGCGTCAAGGACGTCCTCGAACGGGTGATCGAGCGGGTGCCGGCGCCGAAAGGCGATCCCGATAAGCCGCTCCGCGCGCTCATCTTCGATTCGGTCTACGATACCTACAAGGGAGTCGTCGCGTACGCGCGGGTGGTGGACGGCACGGTATCCCGGGATACGGCGATCCGGATGATCGGCACGGGCCAGGAAAGCCTTGCGATCGAAGTCGGGACGTTCTCGCCCAAGCTCGTCGCCTGTCCGGCGCTGTCCGCGGGCGATATCGGATATATCGCCACGGGGCTCAAGGACGTCTCGTATTGCCGCGTGGGCGATACGATCACGCTCCGGCCGCGCGAACGCGAGACGGTGACCGCCCTACCGCTGCCCGGATACAAGGAGATCAAGCCGGTCGTCTACGCGAGCCTCTATCCGGTCGACGGCGACGAGTACGGCCTCATGCGCGACGCGCTCGAGAAGCTCAAGCTCAACGATGCGGCGTTCGCCTTCGAGCCGGAATCCAACCAGGCGCTCGGCCGCGGGTTCCGGTGCGGATTCCTCGGACTGCTCCACATGGAGATCATCCAGGAGCGTCTGCGGCGTGAGTTCGGCATGGAGCCGACGATCACGACGCCGTCGGTCGTCTACGAGCTCGAGATGCGCGACACATCCGAGCGCATCGCGCTCTACTCGCCGGTGGATATGCCGGATCCCGCCGGCATCGAGCGCATCTATGAACCCTATGTCGATCTTTCGATCGTGGCGCCGGGCGAATTTCTCGGTGGCATCATGAATCTCGCGCAGTCGATACGGGCGGAATACAAGAATACGGAATATCTGGACGCGGATCGGGTACTGCTTTCCTTCGAGGCGCCCTTGATGGAAGTCATCGTCAATTTTCATGACGAGCTCAAGAGCGCTTCGTCGGGCTACGCATCCATGAACTACGAGCCGATCGGGTATCGGCCGAGCGACGTGGTGAAGCTCGATATCCTCGTCGCCAACGACCGCGTCGATGCGTTTTCCCGCATGGTGCCCAAGGACCGCGCCTATGACGAGGGCAAGCGGACCGTGGAAAAGCTCAAGGACGTGATCCCGCGGCAGAACTTCGCCGTGGCGATCCAGGCGGCGATCGGCGGCAAGGTCATCGCGCGCGAGACGATCGCGGCGTATCGCAAGGATGTCACGGGCAAGCTCTACGGCGGGGACTTTTCCCGCAAGAAAAAACTGCTCGAAAAGCAGAAGAAGGGCAAAAAGAAGATGGAATCGCTCGGTCGCGGCCGGGTCTCGATACCGTCGGAGGCGTTCCTCGCGATACTCAAGAAATGAGCCCTTGACAAGGGTTCATTTTTTTTACGAAATGTGGTATAATAATCGTATAAACACAAATCAACGAATATGTTCGTCGAACGACCGTCGAGGCAGGAGAAGCTTCTCAAGTACGCGCTCGTGGCGCTCGGACTCACCCTGATCCTCGTTCTTCTCCTCGCGGTGAGCGAAATGAGCCGGGTCGCACCCTTTCCCGCTTCCGAGCGGATGAAACCGCCGATCACCCAGGCAGAGGATGAGACGAAAAAGGCCCCGATAGAGGAGCTTACCGGCGTCGTCGTCGCGGTCGACATGGAGAATTCCTATATCCGCGTGCTGAGCGACAAGGATGGGAAGATCTACTCGATAGCGATACCTTCCTCCGACGGAACGACGGGAAGTGCGACCGCGACGAGCATGGACACGCTCGCGCCTTCGGACAAGGTGTCGCTCCGAGTGGAGGGTCTTTCGGATACGGAACAGACGGATTTTTCCGCCGTGTCGCTTGCGGTCGTTGGGCAGAAGGAATTCCCTCGCGTCAATTCGGAGGTCGGCGCCGAATAGGCGCTTTATTTATATTTAATGTGATCGTATGGAAAAGCATTTCTTGATCGGTCATTGGCTTCGGTCGATATCGGCATCCGTTCTGTTCTCCCTTTCCGTGCTGTTCCTGTCTCCGACGGCGGCCGATGCCGTCGATAAGTCCGGCTGGATGACGATGGCGTCCGCGATCGTCGGTGACGACGTGAGCTGCGGAGCGGACAAAGTGAAGCATGAGCTCATCATCCGAAATCTCGAAACAGGCGGTCTCGCCACCCCTCCGAGCGCGTCTTTCCAGGTGTATGACGCATCCGATAATCTTGTCGACCAAGCGAACGGTTCAGGCGTCTCCACCATCGGACCGGTCTGTTTCGACCCCGATACCGATGCCATGGAAATAAGCATCCCGAACAGCGGAGCCTACTATTCTTTCAATGGCGGGTACGTGTGGAATGCGGTCGACGCCCCGACGGTGCCGAGAGGGAAACTGATACAGACCACCGTATGGCTTCGCCCGAAAAGCGAGCCCGGATTCGATTATCGCCACACGGATCCGTCGGGCGTGTACCTGAATGCGAGCCCGACCTACGAGATCGTATTGAATGACTTCCCTTCGACGTACGGAGCGACCGGAGTGCAGAGGGCGCTTCTCTTCGTGCTCGACTGGTTTACCGGAGAGGTTGTCGTCAAGAAGCCGATAACGGGTGCGCCGGTGAGCGGCGGAACCGGGACGAAGACTCTGCCCGCGCAGACCCTTCCCGATGGCGTCTATACCTGGATGTATTATCTGAATCTCAACGGGAATAACAATTTGGGAGGGGGATTCAGCACTCCGAACGTGCTTATGGGGCAACGATCGGGATATAACTTCCCCTTCCTGCTCGATACCGCCGAACCGGCGTTCACCGCGGCCACTACGCACTCACCCCCGACTCCCTCCGTGAGCGATCAGGTGACTATCACCGGAGCCGCGACCGACGCCCTTGCCGGCATCACGCAGATCAGGATATATCTCGACGGAGTGCTCGTAAAAACCTGTCCGTATTTCTATACCAACTCGGCTTTATGCAACGTGGTGACCGGCCCGTTTCCGGCCGGGTCGACGCATGAGTATTACGTCGTGGCGACCGATGGGGCGGGAAACGTGGCGACGAGTCCGACACAGAGCTTTACGGTCGGGGTGGTGGCTGTCTGCGGTCCCGCGAACGGTGTCTCCGCCGTCAACGCTCCGTCCGGAGCGGCGGATCTCTGTTCGGTCGGTACGCCTTCTTCCGATCCGGCGATTTATAATGTCGGGGCGGCGGCGTTCCAATGGGCCTGCGGCGGTCCCGACGGTCTCCCTGATACCCCTGATGACGCGAATTGCTCGGCTCCGAAGGCGGAATCGTTCAAGCTTTGCCTCAATTCTTGCGACAGCGGAAGCGTCAATTTCAGCGGGGGCACCATCACGCTCGGCCCGAACGAGACGCGCGATCTCCGCTTGTGCCGCAATGTCTCCGCCATCTGCGACCAAGCAGTGGGCGACGTGACCGACGATGAAGACACGACGTTCAGCGACACGAACGGCCCCGATGATGCCGTCGGCCTCACCGCAGTCAAAGGCCAGGTCCAGGCGCACACTGCCGCCTCGGGCGACAGCGAGGTCGTTAATGTCTCCTATTCCGCCGTAACGGATCTCTCGGTCACCTTCTCCGTCCCCAACGTCTGCATCAAGGACTGTGCCAACGCCCCGAATGTCTGTCAGGGAGAGACTTTCAACGACGCGAACGGCTGTGGGACGAACAACTGCGCAGGTAGCCGCTCCTGCGACTTCAACTGGAAGGAAGTGGCCCCGGGGAACTGAGTACATCCGTCAACTCCGTAAAGTCTCAGGTCCATACGGCGGAAAGGCCGCCTGAGAGCGGTCTTTCTTTTTCCTGATACCCGGTATTTTTCGGATACTTCCGAGGGATGGCGCGAACTTTACGAACCCGTACCGATGGGGTATGATTGGGATATAATTTTTCAAGAAACGTTCCGATGTCCGTGAGAGCCTGTTGAGAAAGTCACTTTCGTCGCGAAATACGAGAATTCCGAGCGAAAAATCCGGAGATGGAGAAGGGCTACCCGGAGAGTAACCCGACGAGATATCCGGATTTTGCAGCCGAAATTCTCGTATTGCAGCAGAATACGGACTTTTTTAACAGGCTCTGGTGGAACTTCGGAGCCGAAAGATACTATGGCGATGCAATTCACCGATGCCAATTTCGATGCCGAAGTACTTGCCGGCGACAGACCGGTGCTCGTGGACTTCTGGGCCCCGTGGTGCGGGCCGTGTCAGATGATGGGTCCCGTCATCGACGCGCTCGCCGAGGAGATGCCGGCCGTGAAGATCGGCAAGCTCAATGTCGACGAGAATCCGGAGAAGGCGAGTGCCTACGGAATCATGTCGATTCCCACGATCAAGGTCTTCAAAGGAGGCAAGGTCGTGAAGGAATGGATGGGGGTGCAGTCGAAGGACAAGCTCAAGGAAGAGCTCTCGGGCCTCTAAACTTCCCGGGAGGGAACCATACATATGAAAATACATCGCGAGCGGATCGAGTTCGAAACCACGACACAGATCGAATTCGTCGACATCACCGACCGGGTCGGGGAAATCGTCGAGCGATCGGGGGTGCGAGAGGGCCAGGTGACCGTCTTCGTGCCACATACGACCATGGGCATCGCGATCAACCACAACGAGCCCCTGCTACTGCAGGATTTCATGCGCATCCTCTATCGGGTCGTCCCGGTCGATGACCAGTATTCGCACGATCTGTTCGAACTCCGGCGCGGAGCGAAGTCGGACGGACGCTCGAACGGTCACTCGCACTGCAAACAGCTGTTGCTCGGCGCCGGAGAGACGTTGCTCATCGAGCGCGGCAAGATCATCCTGAGCGACCTGCAGAGCGTCTTCGTGGTGGAGTTCGACGGCGCCCGCAAACGCGATGTCGTCGTCCAGGTGATGGGGGAGTAATGAACGATACACTTATCAGCTGCCTGCCATGAGCCGTCTTTTGAGCACGCTTATCACCCAGGGGTACCTGAAGTCCGATCCCGTGATCGAGGCGTTCAACCATGTTCGCCGGGAAGAATTCGTCCCGCCGGAATTCGAGGGGGAAGCCGAAACTAATATCCCGCTCCCCATCGGGTACGGGCAGACGATATCGCAGCCGCTCACGGTCGCGGTGATGCTCGAACTGCTCGATCCGAAGCCGGGATCCGTCGTGCTTGACGTCGGGAGCGGCTCAGGCTGGTCGTCGGCGCTCCTCGCGAGCATCGTGGGGGAGGGCGGAAAAGTGGTCGCCATCGAGCGGATACCGGAGCTCTACGATTTCGGCAAGAAGAACATCGACAAGTTCGGCTACGTGAGTATGGGACGTGTGAAGTGCGTGCTCGGCGACGGAGCCGAGGGCTATGCGGAGCTCGCGCCGTACGACCGCATCCTCGTGTCTGCATCGGTCGAAGAGGTGCCCAAGACCCTCAAGGCGCAGCTCAAGATCGGCGGAAAAATGGTCATCCCGATATATAACTCGCTCGCCTATATCGAGCGGCGCGGCGAGGACGATTACTATGTCGAGCGTTTCCCCGGCTTCCTGTTCGTTCCGCTCATCGAGAAATCGCCCATATTTTGACGGATTATCGTATGGACACGCCTGAACCGGAGCAACGGATCGGAAAAAGACCCCGCGGATCGCTCGCTCGCATCCTGTTTTCGGCCGTCGCCGCATTCGCCGTGCTCCTCCTTGCGGCGTTTTTCTTCATCCGTTCCGAATCGTATCAGGCGGGCGGGAGGGAACAAGGCGAGGTGCGGTTCATGTTCGAAAAAGGCACGGACGCGTTTACGCTCGCATCCGACCTGCGCGCCGCGGGCATCATCCGTTCCGAATACGCCTTCCTCTATCGCCTCTGGGATGAGGAGTCCTGGAAAACCCTTCAGGCCGGGGAGTACCTCCTGAGCGGGACGATGACGATCCCCGAGATCATCGGCAAGCTCTCGAGGGGGGAGACGATACAGAAGGGCATCAAGGTGACGTTTCCCGAGGGGTGGACGGCCGCCGAGATGGCGGCCCGGCTTAGCGAGCGGGGGCTTCCCGGATCGGAATTCCTGGAACTCGTGAACGATCCTCTTCCCGAGTGGCGGACGCGGTTTCCGTTCCTTGCCAACCTTCCGGAAGAAGCGTCGCTCGAAGGCGTCCTGTTTCCCGATACCTATTTCTTCAGTCCGATTTTCGGCGCCGAAGCTATCGTCGTGAAAATGCTGGAGAATTTCCAGGTGCAGACGGCGGAAATACCAACGTTCGCCGAAAAAACCGGCGCGCAGTGGCTCGATGCGCTC
The DNA here is from genome assembly GCA_021821305.1 of bacterium. GTDB lineage: Bacteria > Patescibacteriota > Minisyncoccia > Moranbacterales > UBA1568 > JAGOTT01. The sequence goes on along the minus strand of JAKACP010000001.1, from coordinate 686,288 downwards.
ACGCTCTCGAGCATACTCGAGGCGGAAGTGAAATCGGAGGAAGACCGCCGCATGATCGCGGACCTGTTCCTCCGTCGGCTCGAAGCCGGTATGCCGCTTCAGAGCGATGCCACGGTACGCTATGCGCTCGGCGTGACCAAGATACAGCATTCGCTCGACGACATCGCGATCGATTCCCCGTATAACACTTACAAGTACAAGGGACTGCCGCCGGGGCCGGTGAGCAACCCCGGAGCGGTGTCGATACGGGCGGTCACGAATCCGACGCCGAATCCGTATTGGTACTTCCTCAGCAATCCGGAAACCGGTGAAACGGTGTTTTCGGTGACGTTCGAGGAGCACGTGGCGAACAAGGCCAGGCACGGATTGTAACGCATATGAATATCGAAACGGCATGCATGTCTCTTCTCGCGGGATAATCGAGGCGGTGGTCGGCGTCATCGGCGCCTTGTCCGCGCTTGTCGGATGGGCCTCGGTCGCCTCGGTCGTCGGGACGTCGGGCGGGAATTGGACATTTCCGGCGCTCTGGTTCTCACTTGCCGCGCTCTGTTTTCTCCTCGTGGCCGTATTGTATCGCGAGAAAGCGGCGCGGATCGCCTTCGCGTCGGCATTTCTCCTGTCGAGTTTCCCGTTCGCCCCGTCCATAGTCCATGCCGTGTTCATCGCCTTTGCGGCGTGGCTTTTCCTTGCGGGGATGCGCCGCATCCGGGAGGATATGTCGTTGCGGCTCCGGTTCGCGTTCCGCAAGAGCATGGGCGTCGGTATGTTCTCGTTCTCGCTCGCCGTTTCGCTGCTTGTCGCGAGCGAATACTACGGGTATATCAGGGGCTCCGCGTGGCAGGATCTGGTCCCGAGATTTTCCCTCGGCGAAGGAGGAGGGGATGTCGTGCTCCGTATCGCCGGTACGGTGTATCCCGAACTCGGAAAAATCCGCGATGAGGGGACGACCGTCGACGCGTTCCTCGCGGGCGTCCGTGACCAGGAGAGCCCTTCCGAGCCGCAGTCGGTGATCCCGACCGGCGATGCCGCTCCCGCCGATCAACCGCAGTCCTTCGAGGCGGCGCTGTCGCTTGCGGCCGGTCGGGCGGAGATCGGCGCGCTTGTCGGTCGGAGCGTTTCCGGCGACGAAAAGATGTCCGACGTGCTCTCCGAAGCGCTCCGGCACAAGACGATAGCGTTCCTCTCAGGAAAAAAGGCCGAACAGAACCTTCCGGCGAGCGTACTGCCGTTCGTGCTCAGTCTGCTGCTCTTCGTCACGGTGCTTTCCGTCGCGTCACTTCTCCAGTGGTTCTGGATAGCCGCTGCGGCCGGGATGATACGCCTCTTCATCCGTTCCGGTACGATCACGGTGGACCGTATCGCGGTCGAGCAGGAAACGCTCCGATAAGGGTGGTCGCTCGGGCCGGATCAGATTGGCACTCATACAAGACGATTGCCAACTTTTTTGTTTTCGGGTAGAGTGGTATGAGCGACCGCATAATGGAACGATACTATGGCGAAAGATTATTACGAGATCCTCGGGGTGGCGAAGGACGCCTCGCAGGACGATATCAAGAAGGCGTTCCGCAAGCTCGCCCATCAGCACCACCCGGACAAGAAACACGGGGATGAGGCGAAGTTCAAGGAGATCAACGAGGCCTACGGCACGCTGTCCGACCCGGAGAAGCGCCGGCGATACGACCAGTTCGGTACCGGTCCGAACGGGGCCGGCGGAGCGCAGGGCTTCGGCGGTTTCGATTTCAATGATTTTCAGTTCGGCGGGAACGGATTCGAGGACATTTTCTCCGATCTTTTCGGAGGTGGCGGCGGATTTTCCGCCGGTGCGCGCGGACCGAAAGCGGGAATGGATATCGAAACCGACATCGAGATATCCTTCGACGAGATGGTATCGGGAGTGCGCAAGACGATACGGATCCGCAAGCCGATCACCTGTGCCGCATGTCAGGGGACGGGCGGCGAGCCCGGTTCCAAGGAGGAAACCTGTCCGACCTGCGGCGGATCCGGACGGGTCACCAAGACGGTCCGGAGCTTTCTCGGTACGTTCTCCCAGACCGCCGTGTGTCCGAAGTGTTCCGGAAAAGGGAAGTGGTACGCCAAGGAATGCACCGCCTGCAAAGGGGCCGGAAAGACCGTCGGCGAGGAGGAGATCTCGTTCGACATTCCGCAGGGTATCGAGAACGGCCAGACCATCTCGCTTGCCGGTAAGGGCGCGGCGGGCGGGCACGGCATGCCTTCGGGAGACCTCTTCGTCACGGTGCACGTGAAGCCGCACAAGTCGTTCGAGCGGCGCGGCGACAACATATTCTCCTCGGTCGACATCAGTTTCGCGCAGGCGGCCCTCGGCGACACGATCTCCGTCGAGACGGTGCATGGCCCGGTCCGCATGAAGATCCCGGCCGGAACCCAGCCGGGCGAAGTGTTCCGAATCAAGGGTAAGGGACTCAGGAATTTCCGCGGCTGGGGGAGCGGGGACCACCTGGTCACGGTCAAGGTGGCGGTCCCGAAGAAGCTTTCCTCCGAGGAACGGAGCCTCATCGAGCGTCTCGGAAAGGCGGGAAAGCGATAGCCGTCCGGTTTGGCGGACGGGCCGATTTGTCGTATAATCCGGAGGAAGGCGAATCTAACGTTTCTTATGGAAAAAACACAGTATAGCATCGTGCTCGTCGACGACGACGAGGACACACGGACTCTCTATGCCGATCTGCTCCGTACCGCCGGTTTCGATGTGCGCGAGGCGGGTGATGGGCTCGAGGGGCTCGAAAAGGTGAATCAGACGGTTCCGGACCTCGTCGTTTCGGGTATCATCATGCCCCGCATGGACGGGTTCATGCTCGCCGAAGCGCTGCAGAAGAATATCAATACCATGAGCGTTCCCGTCATGTTCCTGTCCCATCTCGGGCGGCAGGAGGATGAGACACGCGCGCGGGCGATGGGCGTCAAGGACTTCTTCGTCACGACCATGACCCCTCCGCACGACATCATCGGACGCATCAGGGGGCTTCTGGCGAGCTCCGACTACCTCATCATCCCCAACCCCGTCGAACTCGACGCGCAGAAGCTCGCGAGCGACCTCGGTCTCAACCGTGACTTCCTCTGTTCGGAAGGCGGGGAGAAGCTCGCGATCAAACTCACGATAAAGGACGCCCGTAACCGGCGGTTCGACGCCGAGATCGTCTGTATCTGACGCTCCGAATGACTCCCTCTCCCGGCGCGCCCGCACCTCGTTTTCAAACGCTTAGAAAACCTGTTCAATATCTCACCGCATACATAAGGGGAAATATTGAACAGACTCTTAAAAACCGATATCGATTCGGAACAGTATGATGCGCCGCTGGAACATACGATCATCCGATACCTCCGGATCCGAGGGCGCCTCGGGAGATGCGGCGACACTGTCCCCCATTCTCGACCGTCTGCTCGCCCTCCGCGGTATCGTGACACAAGAGGAACGGGACCGGTTTCTCGCTCCCGATTACGACCGGGATCTCCATGACCCGTTCTTATTTTCCGCCATGCCGTACGTCATGGAGCGCCTGCGCACGGCGCGTGTCTCCGGAGCGACGGTGGGCGTGTTCGGCGACTTCGACGCCGACGGGATCACCTCGTCGGTCCTCATGCGCGAGGGACTCTCGAAACTCGGTATTCCGGTATCCGTCTATATCCCCGACAAGCATTCCGAAGGGCACGGCCTGAGCGCCAAGGCGGTGGATTTTTTCGAGAGTGAGGGCGCGACGCTCATCTTCACCGTCGACTGCGGCATGATGAACCACGCCGAGATAACGCTCGCGAAGGAGCGGGGGATCGATGTCATCGTCATCGATCACCACCACGTGCCGGAGGTCTTGCCGGACGCGGCGGCCATCATCAATCCGAAACTGCCCGGGGAGGCGTATCCGTTCCGCGAGCTCTGCGGCGCGGGGACGACGTTCAAGGTTCTCCAGGCGATATACGGGACGTTTTTCCCCGAGGAGAAGAGTCAGCTCAAGTGGCTGCTCGACGTGGCCGCCGTCGGGACCGTGGCCGACGTCATGCCGCTCGTGGGGGAGAACCGTGTCATCGTGTCCTATGGGCTGGTCGTCCTCTCGAAGACGCGGCGGGTGGGTTTCCAGGAAATGTTCGCGCTCGGCCGGGTGCCGATCCGGGAGGGGAAGACGCCGGTCGCGCGAGACATCGCCTTCCATATCGCGCCGCGCATCAACGCGGCGAGCCGCATGGCGCACGCGCGTATCGCGCATGATCTGCTCGTCGAGAGCGACGCCGAACGGGCCCGGGAACTCGCGCTCACCCTTGAGTCGCACAATACCGACCGGCGGAAGGTGAGCGAGGAGATCTCGAATCTGGTACGCGAGGTCGCGGCCGGGTCGGGAGAGAGGAAGCTCGTGTTCGCCGCCGACGAGCGGTTCCACTTCGGGGTCATCGGCCTCGTGGCCGGCCGTATCGCCAACGAGTTCCGTAAGCCGGTCATCGTGCTCACCAAGGGCGAACGCGAGAGCCGCGGGTCGCTCCGGAGCATACCCGAGGTCAACATCATCGAGGCCATCGAACAGTGCGCCGACCTCCTCGAGCGATACGGCGGACATGCGCAGGCCGCCGGGTTGACGGTCCGGAACGAGCACCTCCCGGAACTCGAACGCCGTCTGGAAGCGATCGTCGCGGAACGGCTCGTCGGGACCGACATCGAGCCCGAGCTCGTCGCCGACATGCGCGTCTCCGCCACGGAACTCTCGCTCGATCTCGCGCGCGGCATACGGAAGCTCGCTCCGTTCGGCGAGGGGAACCCGGAGCCGGTCTTTTTCATGGAGCGTATGATCGTGACCGAGATACGGCCGGTCGGATCCGACGGCAAGCATCTGAAGTTCCTTCTCACCGCGCCCGCCGGCAAATCCTTCGACGCGATAGGATTCTCCCTGGCCGGGACTATACCGGATCTCGGAAAAGGAGAAGCGATAGACGTGCTCTTCCAAGTCGATGAGAACGAGTGGAACGGGAATGTCAGTCTGCAATTGAAGCTCATCGATATCCGGAAAAGCGAGTAGCGTCTAACCGGAGTTTTGTGGTATTGACATATTTTCATTTTTATAGTATAATAATAAAGTAGTTGAAGTCGGAAAGGAGTCGGACATGCATCGTTTTTCGGGTTTGAAGAGAGGCAGAGCCGTCCTGGTCCGGGTGCCTCATGTGATCGGTAGTCTTTACCCGCCGGAGTATCTCTGGCATATCGGAAAGGTGCTGGCCGTATGGAAGGAAGGTGTCCGGATAGCCATCGTCGATATCAAGACGCTCGAGACCCGTCGGATCATCGAATTGTCACACTGTTCTTTGGATTTGTGTTGCTCCCTGGGAATGGAAATAACACTCCCGCCTTGAATCACCCGCGAATCATTTCCAGGTGATTTTTTTTGAAAAAAAGTGAGAAAAGGGGTATACTGCGGGTCATGGAACAGATAGTGATGTACAGCGACGGCGGATCGCGCGGGAATCCGGGGCCGTCAGCTCTCGGCGTCTATATCGAGACGCTCGGGAAGCGATACGGTGAACCGCTCGGCATACGGACGAACAACGAGGCGGAATACGCCGCGATCGTGTTCGGCCTGAAAAAGATCAAGGCGCTTGTCGGCAAGGATCGGGCGAAGCGCTCGTCCGTGGAGTGTCGGATGGATTCGGAGCTCGCCTGCAAACAGCTCAACCATGAGTACAAGATCGAGAATGCCAAGCTCCAGCCGCTCTTTCTGGAAGTCTGGAACCTGATGCTCGATTTCGCCGAAGTCCGGTTCGTGCACGTGCGCCGCGAGAAGAATACGGTGGCCGACGCGTGTGCCAACGAGGCCATGGATCGGGCGATGGGGAAGGTCGCGCAGGAAAATCTCTTTTAAACAGTCTCTTGATTCCGATCCGGGGAAACAGTAACCGACAATCCGTGTGCAAGGGGACATCTCTTCTCTCATCGTCATAATCGGGGCTCTCTGGGAATCGGTGCGATCATCCGCGCTGTTCGGCATGATCACCGTCTTTCTCGGCGTGTACGCGCTGGTCGTCCTGGCCGATGTCATCCTGCTCTTGTTTCTCCGCGATATCCCGTCGGACCTCAAGAAGACGATTTACGGGAGCAGGCGCCCCATGATCACGCCATCGAAATTCGCGAAACGCTGGGATGCCGTCATGGCCCGTATCGAGACCGGCAACCCGTCCCAATACAAGGTGGCCGTACTCGAGGCCGATGTCATCGCCGAGGAGATGCTCGGCGGTATCGGATACGACGGATCGAACATGAAAGAGCGGCTCGAGGCGGTGCGGCCGGGGCAGATCGTCTCCCTCGAGCGGCTGCGCGCGGGGCATGACATACGCAACCGCATCATCCGGGACCCGAGTTTCGCGCTTTCCCGCGAGGAAGCCGATTCCATTTTGGCCGGATACAAGAGTTTTTTCGACGAATTGGAGCTCTTCTGAACGGTATCGGCCGGGCGCGTGCCACCATTCCCGCTCCGGTCGCACGGCGATTGACAGCCCGGGCCACTTCTGGTATTCTCTATCTGAAAAGCCCCTGAAAGGCTTTTTTTAAAAGGGCGGAATATGAACCAAGCGATCCAGTTTTTGAAGGAGGCGAAGGCCGAACTCATGAAAGTGAGCTGGCCGACGAGGGAGCAGATGCTCCGGAACACGATGATCGTTCTCGGGATTTCGGCCGCGACCGCGGTATTTCTCGGAAGTCTCGACTACGTGTTCAGCCTGCTCGCGGAACGATTCCTTTTCCGATAATAACCGGTTCTCAACCATCACCTTTTTTCTTATGGCGAAGCAGACACAGCATCACGGACGCGCCTGGTACGTGCTCCACACGTACTCCGGATACGAGGACAACGTGTCCCGCAATCTCAAGCAGCGCATCGAGTCGATGGACATGCAGGACTATATCTTCGACGTGCTCGTTCCCAAGGAGAAGAAGATCAAGATCAAGGCCGGCAAGCGCGTCGTCGTCGAGGAGCGCATCTATCCGGGCTACGTCCTCGTCGACATGATCGTCACCGACGCCTCGTGGTACGTCGTCCGCAATACGCCGAACGTGACCGGCTTCATCGGTCTCGGCACGACGCCGACTCCGGTCGACCCCAAGGAGATCGAGGGGCTCAAGAAGCGCATGGGCGTCGCCGAACCGAAATACAAGGTGGACGTGAAGGTGGGCGAAGCGGTACAGGTCATCGACGGACCGTTCAAGAACTTCGACGGGAAAGTGGAGGAAGTGGACGAGGAGAAAGGCAAGCTCAAGGTGCTCGTATCCCTCTTCGGACGCGAAACGCCGGTAGAGCTGGATTTTCTCCAGGTACGAAAAATGTAATCGGACTTCCGTCGGACGGATAAATTATTGCAAATCAAGATTATGGCAAAAGCAATCAAGGCAATCATCAAGCTGCAGATCGTCGGCGGCAAGGCCAATCCGGCCCCGCCGGTCGGTCCCGCTCTCGGCCAGCACGGTCTCAATATCCAGGGATTCTGCCAGCAGTTCAACGAGGCGACCAAGGATCACATGGGCGACGTCATCCCGGCGGAAATCACCGTCTACGAGGACCGGACGTTCACGTTCGTGCTCAAGACCCCTCCGGCGGCGGAACTCCTCAAGAAGGCGGCCGGTGTGGCCAAGGGCGCCGCGAACCCGCTCAAGGACAAGGTCGGGAAAGTCACCATGGAGCAGGTGCGCAAGATCGCCGAGCAGAAGCTCGAGGATCTCAACGCCAACGACATCGAGGCGGGAGCCAAGATCGTCGCCGGCACTGCTCGCTCGATGGGGATAAAGGTGGAGGGCTAGCCTCGCGGTAACATCCGAAAACACGAACCTATGTCATTCGAATCGTTCCAAGCCCCGGAAATCACGCCGGACGAGGAACAGGCAAAAGTATGGAGTGACGTGAAAAAGCACTTTGAAACGGCTTTGGAGGGGGAAGAAGAGAATACCGTATACGACGAAGAATCGATGATCAGGCTTCATGAGGTCCTCGATGCCATCGATGAGCAGGATTATTCCAAGGCATTCGAACAGCTTGAGCGGGAAATCGACCAGCTGAAAAATCGGTATGAATGGTTTCTCGAGAACAAGCTCGCCAAGGAAGTCGGCACCTCGGAGCTTATCCAGGAAGAAATCGAAAAGTTGGAAGAGCTGAAAAACAGTCTCCTTTTGGAAGAGAGATAATCATCATAATATTTGTGGGAGCCTGAGCGCAGTCGAAGGCGTCTGTACCACGACAAACGTATGAAACACGGCAAGAAGTACCGCGCGATCGCGGAAAAAATCGACATGACGAAGGAGTATGAGCTGTCCGAAGCGATAGCGATGATCAAGGGCAACGCGTCCGCGAAATTCGATGAGTCGGTCGAGGCGCATATCAAGCTCAACATCGAGCCCAAGAAGAACGACCAGCAGGTGCGCGCCACCGTCGTCCTGCCGCACGGGACCGGCCGCATGAAGAAAGTCGCGGTCGTGACCTCCGACAAGGCCAAGGAAAAGGAGGCCGAAGCGGCGGGCGCCGTGCTCGTCGGCGGAGAGGATCTGATCGCCCAGATCAAGGAAGGGAAGATCATCCCCGGTTCCGCGTTCGATATCCTCCTCGCGACGCCCGACATGATGCCCAAGCTCGCGACCGTCGCCAAGATCCTCGGTCCCAAGGGTCTCATGCCGAGCCCCAAGAACGAGACCGTCACGGCCAAGATCGCCGAGACGACGGAGATGCTTTCGAAGGGAAAGAAGGCCAGCTTCAAGAACGATGACGGCGGGAACGTCCATCAGGTGATCGGTCGGCTCTCGTTCGATACCGCGGCGCTCCTTGAGAACGCCAACACCTTCTTCGACACGGTGCAGAAGTCGAAACCCGAAGGCGTGAAGGGGAAATTCGTGAAATCGGTCGTGCTCGCGGCGACCATGGGTCCCGGCATCCGGGTCAACCTGCAGTAGCCGTACGGTGCCCCGGAAAGTCCGGGGCTTTTCTTTTGAGGCGGCTCGGGACTCGTGGTATAATCGGGGAGTACCCGGAATAAATCGCGCAACAACGACCTCCATGGAACAGAAAGGAAAAAAAGTCATTCTCGGTATCGCGGGAGAAGTAGCGTCGGGGAAAGACACGATCGCCCGCTACTATCAGAAGAAATACGGCGCAGGGATGTACCGGTTCTCGGACGTGCTCCGCGATATCCTGCATCGCCTGCACATTCCGGAAAGCCGGAAGAATCTCGCCGAAGCCTCGCTCATGATCCGGAAGACGTTCGGGGAGGACGTATTCGCCAAGGCGATCGTCGAGGAGATCGAGCGCGATTCCCGGGAGTTCATCGTCATCGACGGGGTGCGGCGCCGGTCGGACGTGGCGGGTATCGAATCGCTTCCAGGGTTCCGGCTCCTCTACATCAGCGCGGATCAGAAGAAGCGGCATACCCGTCTCACCGAACGCAAGCAGAACGTGGACGACAGCACCAAGACGTATGAGGAATTTCTCCGCGACTCCGAACTCGAGTCGGAGCTGGAGATACGCAAGCTGTTCGACGGGGCCGACTTCCTGATCGAGAACAACGCCGGGCTCGACGAACTGTATGCGGAGGCGGATCGGGTTTTCAGGGAGGCCGGAGCGAAGGGCGGACGGAAACTCCACTGGCCCTGGAAGACCGTATGGAAGAACAAGGAATAAACTATGGTACTCAAGGTGAAAAAAATCGATGCCGGAGCGAAGCTCCCGACACGCGCCACGATGGGTGATGCGGGGCTCGACCTTTATTCTGTCGAGGAGATCGCCATCCAGCCGGGTGATCGGCTCGTGGTGAAGACCGGGGTTGCGATGGAGATCCCGTTCGGCTACGCGGGGTTGGTCTGGGACAAGTCGGGCCTGGCCGCGAAGAAGGGACTGAAGACGATGGGCGGCGTGATCGACGCGGGATACCGGGGCGAAATCCAGGTCGTGCTCGCCAACCTCGGGAACGAACCGCACACGATCGCCGTCGGCGACAAGATCGCCCAACTGCTCATCCAGAAAGTGGATTTGCCCGAAGTTTCGGAAGCGGCGGGACTCTCCGATTCCGAGCGCGGCGACGGCGGATTCGGAAGCAGCGGGAAATGATGCCGAGACATCCGACATCCGACATCCGTGATACGTGTACTTACCCTATATGAAATACCTCCCAGTCATCGGCATGGAAGTCCACGCCGAACTCAAGACCGAATCCAAGATGTTCTGCGCGTGCAAAAACGGCCGCGGGCTCGAGAAGGAGCCGAACATCCATATCTGCCCCGTCTGCACCGGCCAGCCGGGGACGTTGCCCACGCCGAACCGGAAAGCGATCGAGTCCGTCCAGCGGACGGGTCTCGCGCTCGGCTGCGAGCTGCGGCTTCACTCGAAATTCGACCGTAAGAACTATTTCTATCCCGATCTTCCGAAGGGGTATCAGATCTCCCAGTACGATGAACCCTTCTGCGAGAAGGGGAAACTCGAAATCCGTCCGGGAAAGACCGTCGATATCACCCGCATCCACATGGAAGAGGACACGGGAAAATCGGCGCACCCCGCCGGCGCGGATTATACCCTCGTCGACCTCAACCGCGCGGGCGTGCCCTTGATGGAACTCGTGACCGAGCCGGATATCGACAGCGGCGAGGACGCCAGGCTGTTCTGCCAGAAGCTCCAGCAGATCCTCCGCTACCTCGACATCTCGGATGCCGACATGGAAAAAGGACAGATGCGCTGCGAAGTGAACATCTCGCTCCACCCGGAAGGGACGGAGAGGCTTTCCGGCACGAAGGTGGAGGTCAAGAACCTCAATTCTTTCAAGTCGGTCGCCGGTGCCATCGAGTATGAAATCAGACGGCAGACGGAGGCTCTCGACTCGGGCGAGAAACTCGTCCAGGAGACCCGCGGCTGGGACGAAGGGCGGCAGGCCACGGTTTCCCAGCGCAAGAAGGAATCCGCCCACGATTACCGGTATTTCCCCGAGCCCGATATCCCTCCGTTCGAATTCACCGAAAACTCCGTCGAGGAACTCCGTCGGTCGCTTCCCGAACTGCCCGATGCCAAGGCGAAACGGTTCCGGGAGTCGTTCGGCGTGTCGGAATCCGATGCGGCGCTCCTCACCGCCGAGCGCGAGTTCGCCGCCTACTATGAGGCGGTCGTGTCCGAGCTCGAGGAAAAGGACGACGCGCACGAAGCGGATATCCCGTTCGAAAAGGCCTGCAAGCTCGCCGCCAACTACATGATCACCGAACTGCGCCGGCACTTCTCCAAGACCGGGGAGGACATCCGGCATATCAGGATCACCCCGGAAAATTTCGCCGAGTTCATCATGATCACCGCGACGGGGAAGATCAATTCCTCGGCCGCGCAGACCGTGCTCGAGGAGATGTACAAAGGGGGCGACAACGATCCGTCACACGTCGTGGAGCGGCTCAATCTCGCCCAGGTGAGCGACGAGGGAGAGCTCGGCGCCATCATCGATACCGTCCTTGCCGCGAACGCCCAGTCCGTCGCCGATTTCAAGGAGGGGAAGCAGAAAGCGTTCCAGTTCCTCATCGGCGCCGTCATGAAAGAAACCAAGGGGAAGGCCAATCCGAATGTGGTGACCGGACTGCTGAAGAAGAAGCTCGACTAGGACCGATCCCGTGGGATACCGGGAAGGCCCTCAGGAGGGGATGTCCGTGATCCATTCGATTCCGAGCCCGCTCCGTTCGAGGCGGCGGAGGAAGGTGAGCTGGCGCTTGGCGTAGCGTCCGCTCTCTTTCAGGAGTTCCGCTTCCATCGCTTCGCGGGAGATCTTTCCCTGGAGAAATCGTGCGCACCAGCGGTACTCGAGGCCGAATCCCTCCAATCGTTTCCATGAGACGCCTTCCTCGCGGAGGCGTTTGACTTCGTCGATCATCCCTTTTTCAAGCCTTTCCTTGAGTCTCTTTTCGATGCGGGCATGGAGGATTTCTTTCGGTGGAGAAAGTGCGAAAATTTTCGCACTTTCGTATCTCGTATCTCGTATCCCATATCTTATACTCGGGACTTTTCCGAGCGCCTCGACGATCTCGAGGGCGCGGATGATGCGCACCTTGTTGCGAGGGTCGATCGTCGCGGCCCGCTCCGGGTCTTTTTCTTCGAGCGTTTTGAAAAGTTCCTCGATGGAAAGTTTTCCGAGCCGTTCGCGCAGTTTCTTATCCGGCTTCACTTCGGGAAACGATGTCCCGAGAAGAAGCGCCTCGATCCAGAACGCCGTCCCGCCACAGAGGATCGGGACCTTGCCGCGCCGCTCGATGTCCGCGATCGCCTTTTCCGCGTCACGGAGGAAGTGCGTCACGTTGTAGTCGCGTTTCGGACTCGCGACGTCGAGGAGATGATGCCGCACTCCTTCGGAATAAAATAAGTCTTTATTCCGTCGTTTGGTATTTGTAATTTGTAATTTGTAATTTCCGGTAAAATCCCTCGGGATTTTACCGGTTCCTATATCCATCCCGCGATAGACCTGCCGCGAGTCGACGGAGACGATCTCGCCTCCGAGCTTTTTGGCCAGCCGTATGGCATAGTCGGATTTTCCGGAAGAAGTGGGGCCGAGGATGACGAACATACGTTCAAGATAAAGACACAGATTTCAGAACACAAAATGCCAAACAAAATACAGGACACAAACTATGAAAGCACAAACGTACGGAATTGATGTCCGTGTTTTGAAAGTTGTGCTTTGTTTGGATGTTTGTGTTCTGGGCTTTGTGATTTCATGACTCTATTCGCTCCACACCTCCTACACTTTTTAATCGCTCCAGTATCGATTCGCCAGGCGTAATCGCGAATGATGTCCGGATTCGATCCGTTCCGATCGAGACGAAGACGCGGGCGGTCCCTTTCGGGGCAGTCTCGAGGATTTTGGAGATTCCGTCAACCGCCGCCATCCCTTTTTCCGGATCGAGATGCAGGATGAGGGCCGTTTCCTCCCCGTGTCCGTTTTCTTCCCGCTCCTGCGCCGCATCGGCCGAGCGCTTCGTTTTCGTCGCCTGAAGGGACCGGAAGCGGTTCACCTCGTCCATATCGAGCTTCCGGGCGGTATCGACGAGTATCTTCGCGTCGCCGTCCTTGCGGTTGACCTTTCCCTCGACGAGGACGATCTCATCCTCCTTCCAGAAATTCTCCGTCTGCGCCGCCACCCGCGGGAAGACGATGAGCTCGACGCGCCCGCCTATGTTCTCGAGGGTCACGAAGTACATCTCGCTTCCGTTTTTCGCATAGATCTTCTTGGCCGCGGCGATGATGCCGCCCAAGCGGACCTGCGCGTCGTCGGGATGCTTCTCGAGCTCCTTCACCGATGTGGCCGCTTCGGCCAGGTAGCCTACGTACTCGGTAAGCGGGTGGTCGGAGACGTAGAGGCCGAGCAGTTCCTTTTCCCACGAAAGCCGCTCCTTCTTCGTCGATTCCCGGGCATCCTTCATGCGGACCTTCGGCGCCTCGAGCGTGAGCCCTCCGAAGAGGCTGTCCTGGTGGGTGTCGCGGATCTTGCCGATGTTCTTCGAATGGAGGAGTATCGCGTCGATGTTTTCGAGCAGTCTGTTGCGTTCGCCGAACTCATCGAGCGCGCCGACCTTGGCGAGCGCCTCGAGGGATTTCTTGTTGAGATCCTTGCCCTGGATACGTTCGAGAAAATTTTCGAGATCGGTATACTTCCCGCCTACCGATCGCTGGCGGACGATTTCCTCGGCGACGGGACGGCCGACGTTCTTGATCGCGTTCAAACCGAAACGGATCCGATCGGCCCCGCCTTTTTCCGGGATCACGGCGAACGCCTCGAAACTCTCGTTGACCGAAGGCGGGAGCGTCTCGACGCCCATCTGCTTGCTCTCGGCGATCTCGATGGCGACGCGGTCGGTATCGCTCTGGTCGCTCGTGAGGAGTGCTGCCATGAATTCCGCCGGGTAGTGCGCCTTGAGGTAGGCGGTCTGATAGCCGATGAGCGCGTAGCAGGCGGCATGGGAGCGGTTGAATCCGTAGCCGGCGAACGGTTCGATGAACGAGAAGACCTTTTCGGCGACCTTTTTCGGGACGCCGTTCTCGACCGAGCGGGAAATGAATTTCTCGCGCTGTTCGGCGACGAGTTCCTTGATCTTCTTGCCGACCGCCTTGCGGAGCACGTCCGCCTCGCCGAGCGAGAATCCGGCGAGATCGCGACCGATCTGCATGAGCTGTTCTTGGTACACGGCCACGCCGTAGGTGGTCTTGAGGATCGGTTCGAGTTTCGGATGGAGGTACTTCACCTCCTTGCGGCCGTGCTTGCCGTCGATGAAGTCCGGGATGTATTCCATGGGACCCGGGCGATAGAGGGCGACCATGGCGATGATATCCTCGAAGACGGTCGGCTGGAGCTGTTTCAGATACCGTTTCATGCCCGCGGATTCGAGCTGGAACACGCCGGTCGTCTTGGCTTCCTGGAGGAGCCGGTAGGTCATCTCGTCGTCGAGCGGGATATGGTCCATGACGTCGGAGGCCGAGGCCGATTCGGGATCGATGCCGAGCCGTTCAGCCAGGTCCGGGAACTTCCCGAGCGCGCGGATGATCCGGACGGTGTTCTGGATGATGGTGAGGTTTTTCAGGCCGAGGAAGTCCATCTTGAGGAGGCCGATCTTCTCGACGACGCTCATCTTGGTCGACGAGGCGTACTGGGTCACCATGCCCTCGCCGTGGCCCGAGACGTGCTGGAGCGGGGAATACTCGACGACCGGGTCCTTGGTCACGACGACGCCGCAGGCGTGCACCGACGCGTGGCGGGCGTTGCCCTCGAGTTTCTTCGCGGTGTCGATGACGCGCTTGGCGTCCGGGTTCTCCTCGTAGAGCTTCCGGAGGTCGGGCACTTCCTCGACCGCCTTTTCGAGCGAGGTGAACATCGGGATCATCTTGGAGATCTGGTCGCAGAACGCGTAGGGGAATCCGAGCGCGCGGCCGGTGTCGCGGATCGCCGCCTTGGCGGCCATCGTCCCGAACGTGATGATCTGCGCCACGTGATCCGCACCGTATTTCTGCCGCACGTAGTCGAGCACGTCGTCGCGGCGGTCGTCGGCGAAGTCCATATCGACGTCAGGCATCGAGATGCGCTCCGGATTCAGGAAGCGTTCGAAGAGGAGGTCGTACTTGATCGGGTCGAGGTCGGTGATACCGGTGAGGTAGGCGACGAACGATCCCGCGGCGCTGCCGCGTCCCGGGCCGACGACGATGCCGTCGCGTTTCGCCCAGTTGACGAAGTCCTGGACGATGAGGAAGTAGGAGGCGAATCCGGTCTTGCCGATGATGTCGAGCTCGTATTCGAGGCGCTCGCGCTGTTCGTCGGAGATCGGCGCGTCGCCGTAGCGCCTGACGAAGCCTTCCTCGCAGAGGGTGCGGAGATAGGCCTCCGGGGACAGGCCGTCCGGCACGTCGAAGTGGGGGAGCTGGGTCTCGCCGAGGTGGATCTCCACGTCGCAGGCCGCGGCGATCTTCGCGGTGTTTTCGATCGCGTCCGGGAAATCCTTGAAGATGCGCTCCATCTCTTCCGGCGACCGGAACGAGAGATCGAGATGCGTGAGCTTGGGCCGGCTCTCGTCCTGTACCGTCCGGTTGTTCTGGATGCAGAGAAGGATATCGTGCGTATCGCGGTCCTCGGGACGCAGGTAGAAGACGTCGGCGCCGGCGACGAGCGGGATGCCGGTTTCCGAGTGGATCTGATAGAGTCCCTCGTTCACGTTGGCCTGATTCTCGTAGTCGACGTTGGCGCCGAGCTCGAGGTAGAAGTTGCCCTCGCCGAAGATCTCCTGATACTCGATCGCGGAGGCCTTGGCCTGGATGACGTTGTCGTAGATGAGGTGCGCCGGTATCTCGCCGGTCATGTTGCCCGAGAGCGCGATCAACCCCTCGCCGTATTTCCGGAGAAGACCCTTGTCGATACGGGGCTTGTAGTAGAATCCGTCGAGCTGGGCGTGCGAGACGAGCTTGAGCAGGTTCTTGTACCCGGTCCCGTTCTTCGCGAGCAGCACGATGGTGTGCCGCGGACGGTCGTCCATGGACGGGGTCTTGCTCGTATGATCCTTGACCACGTAGAGCTCGGCGCCGATGATCGGTTTGATACCGGCATACTTCGCCTTGATGTAGAATTCGACCGCGCCGTAGAGGTTGGACGTGTCGGTGAGCGCGAGCGCCTCCATCCCGTACTTCTGCGCCTCAGCGACGAGGTCATCGATCTTGGGGAGCGCATTGAGGAGGGAATAGTGGGAGTGGACGTGGAGGTGGGCGAATGCCATGGGAGTAAGGAGCGGGGAGCAGGGAGCAGGGGAAGAGAACCGATGCCGTCTGCTGCTTGTTCCATGCTACAAAATAAAAAACGCCGAGCTTATGGG
Organism: bacterium; assembly: GCA_021821305.1. GTDB lineage: Bacteria > Patescibacteriota > Minisyncoccia > Moranbacterales > UBA1568 > JAGOTT01. Next base: position 669,937 of record JAKACP010000001.1, on the reverse strand, counting down.
CAAGAAGGCGTTCGATTTTTTCGAAAGGAATGGGTCATAGGATTGTCTCTTCCCCCATATCCCGGCTCGCGCCTCGGGTTCTGCGGGGAAGGATATTTGATACGGCTCCAGTATACCGCCATCTTGGGAAAAGAAAAAGCCCGCCCCTGATGATTCAGGTGGCGGGATGGGTCTTGTTTCAGGCGAGCCTCGCGTCCTTTCGGGTGATGAAGCATACCGGCGCGCCTTTGATGCGCTGGGTCCTGACCAGGAGCGTGCCGCATGCTGGGCACTTCGCCTTGCCGATGTCTTCCCGGAGGCGCCTCGATCCGGATCTCAGCAGTCCGTAGACCACCGTGCAGGTATCGCAGCGGCAGAGCCAATATCTCGCGTCGGAGCGAGCGCTCGACCATCTTCCATGAGACTTTCTCATTTCTCCCTCCTTGTTTGAAAAGAACGTCGCAGTCTATACTGAAAAGGAAACCTATGCAAGAACCGACGTTTCAAAAAGAAATGGCCTGCCGTGAGCGAGGAATCCGTACCGTCATCGTCGGGATCGACGAGGCGGGCCGCGGACCGCTCGCCGGGCCGGTGGTCGCCGTCGCGGCCGCCTATCGCGACCAGGCGGGGTTCGTCGTGCCCGAGGACATCCGGAAGCAATTCCGGTTCATCCGGGATTCCAAGACACTTTCGGAAAAGAAGCGGGACGAGATGTACGGGTTCGTGCGCGAACACTTCCTCGTCGGCACCGGCATCGTCCATTCCGGGACGATCGATCGGATGAATATCCTCGAGGCGACGTTTCTCGCCATGAAGGAGGCGGTCGCCGACCTGAAACGGGTGATCAGCGCGGAGCGGGAGACGGGGGCCGCTACGGAGGACATGCTGCTCCTCGTCGACGGAAATATGAAGATCCCGAATCTGACGCTGGCGCAGGAGGCGATCATCGACGGCGACGCGCTCGTACGGTCCATCGCCGCCGCATCGATCGTCGCCAAGGTGACCCGCGACCGGATGATGCTCGAATACGATGAGGCGTATCCGGTCTACGGATTCGTCCGACACAAGGGCTACGGCACCAAGGAGCATATGGACGCGCTCCGCAAACACGGCGCCTGTCCGATACACCGCATGAGCTTCAAGCCGGTCTTCTATTCGGTTCCGGAGAACGTGAACCGGAATCTGCTCTCGCGGAAGAAGCGTTAGCGGCCCCCAAGAAGCTTCCGGTAGACATCCCGGAGGAGGCGGGCGTCGTTGAGCGCCTCGTGGACCCGGTGCGCCTCGGAGCGGGGGATGTCGAGCGAACGGGAGAGCGCTTTGTCGGCATCGAACAGTTTTTCGGGATCGTATCCGGCCGAGAAGAGCATCGACGCGAAATCGAGCGGGAGCCAGCGGAACGGCCACTGGTTGAGTCCGAAGAGCTTGTGGAGGAAGACGACGTCGAACTGGTTCACATAGGTCACGAGGAACGGGTTCGAATCGCCGACGAATGTGCGGATCCGCTCGCAGGCCTCCTCGCGGGAGACTTTTTCTCCGGACAGATGAGGGAAGACGTGTTCCCGGACCCATGGATCGACAGGCGTGTTTTCTGGAGTCTCGAGTTCGACGGAAAATTCCTCGCCCGAGGGTTTCACGAGCGCGAGCGAGAGGATCTCGCCCTCCACGGGATCGAGCGAAGTGAACTCGGCATCGCCGAATATGATGTCGTCGGAAAAGGCTCGTATTGCGGTGGGGTGTGACATGTTTCCATTGTTCCGCGTTTCCGATTTCAACGCAAGCCGCGCCCACTCTTGCCAAAACGGAGCGGCGATGGTATTCTTCTCCCTGAAAGCGCTGATGCGCGCTCTTGTAACCGATTTATAGCACCGTTATGGCATTGCCGAAGCAGAGACATACGACCGAACGCCGTGATCGCGCCCGCCGCGAACTCGAGATGAAGCCGACCAAGACCCAGGAGTGCAAGAAATGCGGCGCCCCCGTCATTTCCCATCGCGCCTGCCCGAAGTGCGGGGATTACCGCGGCCGGACCATTCTCAGGAAGACCGCTCCGAAGCTCGCGAAGGGAAAGAAAAAGGCTTGATAAAAAGCCTTTTTTCCGTTGTACGACATAAAAAATAAGTTCTTTTCCTCTATGGCCAATCGTCACCTCCAGCGATCCGTCGCGATGCAGGCGCTTTATGAGTGGGACTTTTCCGGATGCAAGCCGGGTACCGAGATGGACACCGTCAAGCGGAATCTCGTCGAATTCGCTCCCGGACTCGAGGGCGAACATTTTGCGCTCCGCCTCGTGGAGGGAACGGCCAAGGAACGCGCCACCATCGACAAGCTGATCGAGAAGTGCGCGCCCGAGTGGCCGCTCGACCAGATCGCGTCCGTCGACCGCTCGATACTGCGGCTCGGAATCTTCGAACTCCTGTTCGGGGACTACGACGAGGTGCCGCCCAAGGTGGCGATCAACGAGGCGATCGAGCTCGCGAAGTCGTTCGGATCCGACAGCTCCCCGAAGTTCGTCAACGGCGTGCTCGGGACGATATATCGCGAGATGGGCGAGCCGATGAAGGACGATTCGTCGGAAAAGCGCAGGGCCCGTATCGAGGAGATCAGAAAAGAGCAGGAGACCGCAGACGCCGAACCGGCCGAGAAAAAGAAGGCCAAGAAAGAGGTGAAAAAGACAAAACCCGAATCGACGGAATAGGAATGTAAATATTTTCGATATGGACATATTCGACGCGGAGGGCTTTTCGAAAAAGCTTGGCATTCCGGTGAGGAATCGCGAACTTTTTCAAGAAGCTATCACCCATCGCTCCTATCTCAACGAGCATCGGGACTACAAGCTGGCGCACAACGAGCGGCTCGAGTTTCTCGGGGACGCGGTCTTGGAGCTCGTCGTGACGGAGTATCTCTATGCCCACTTCCCGAATCCGGAAGGGGAACTGACGAGTTTCCGGGCGGCGCTCGTCAACGGCGAGATGCTCTCCGCTATCGCGGGTCGCATGGGACTCGGAGACTATCTCCTCATGAGCAAGGGCGAGGCCAAGGACATGGGTCGCGCCCGCATGTGGCTCCTCGCGAACGCAATGGAGTCCGTGATCGGCGCCCTCTACCTCGATTCGGGGTACGATGCCGCCAAGGCCTTCATCGCGGAAAAGATCCTCTCCGAGCTTCCGAACGTCATCGAATCCGGCTCCTATGCCGATCCGAAGAGCCGCTTCCAGGAAATGGCGCAGGCCAAGATGGGCGTCACGCCGAGCTACCGCATCCTCAAGGAATCGGGGCCGGATCATGACCGCCAATTCGTGTCCGGAGTGTTCCTCGGCGAAGAACTCGTCGCGGAAGGGACCGGCCTGTCGAAACAGGAATCCCAGCGCTCGGCCGCCGAGGCCGCTATCGTGAAAAAAGGCTGGTAGGTTGACTTCCGGATAGGATGTGGTGTAATATATACGCCTGGTTCTTTGTAGGCTTTTCAAGAGGGAAGGCATCATGTCGGAAAATCGTGATTTGGCGCAGGAGATGAGAGAGCTCGTCTCGCGGATTCCGGTGACGGAACCGGATCATTTGAAGTCTTTGGATGAGGAGGTGTTCGTGATCATGTCCCGCGCCGACGCCGCCACGGAGCGGCAGATGCGTCAATTGGACGGATGGATCGACACGAAACGTCGATAAACGGCCGCATCACCGCTGTCATTTCCAGGGCGTTCCTGAAGGTTCCGAACGGAGCCTTTTTCTTTTTGTCCGGAATCCGATATACTGGAGAAAATCGGAAGAAAGGGCATACCCATTGTCCTTTCTTGTCTGTTGACCCAATTATGTTTCTTCGCCGCATAGAAATTTCCGGATTCAAGTCGTTCGCCAGCCGGACGGTGCTTGATTTTTCGCCGCCGGGAGACACCAAGGATCGGTCCGTCGCGACCAAGCCCGCCCGCATCGATACGCGAAGCGTTTCGGGCAGGGGGATCACCGCCATCGTCGGGCCGAACGGCTCCGGCAAGTCCAACGTGGCCGACGCCATACGCTGGGCGATCGGCGAGCAGTCGACCAAGAATCTCCGCGGGAAGAAATCCGAGGATGTCATCTTCGCCGGGACGGCCAAGCGGGCCAAGATCGGCAGCGCGTCCGTGACGCTTTTTTTCGAAAATCGCGACCACCGGATCCCGATCGAATACGAGGAGGTCTCGATCACCCGCAAACTCCATCGGAGCGGGGAGAGTGAGTTCCTCATCAACGGGGCGAAAGTCCGCCTGCTCGATATCGCCGATCTCCTCGCCAAGGCGGGTATCGGCAAGGACAGCTACTCCGTCATCACCCAGGGCATGAGCGATGCCGTCTTGTCCGCCACGCCGGCGGAACGGCGATCGATGTTCGAGGATGCGGCCGGCGTCAAACAGTACCAGCTCCAGAAGGAACGCGCGCTCCGCAGGCTCGCGACGACGCGGGAAAACCTCGCCCAGGCAGATACGCTTATCCGGGAGATCGAACCGCACCTACGCATATTGAAACGCCAGGCCGAACGCGCGTCGCAGGGCAAGGACATATCCGAGAAACTCCTCTCGAAACAGATCGAACTCTACGGGTTCCTCTGGCAGACATTTCAGACGGAGCGCGGCGGGCTCGCCGAGGAGCGCGAGCGCCTCGCGCGCGAGACCGGCATGCTCGAGCGGGAGACGGACACGCTTCGCGAGGAAGTCGCCACCCTTTCCGGCGCGCTCGAGGAGGGAGGTCGGGCCGAGGAGCTTCTCCGGGAAGCGAACGCGCTCCGCGAAAAGCTCCATGGGTTCGAACGCGATGCGGCGGTCCTCTCCGGACGGATCGAAGTCGAGGAGGAAAAACGGAAGGATCGCGAGGAAATCCGGACGATACCCGTCGACCTCGGCTATATCAGGCATGCGCTCGATCGGGTCCGCGCGAACCAGAACACGCTCGTGGAGCGTCTCGGAAACGTGGAGAAGCTCGAGGACATACAGGATCTCCGCGAGTTCGCCCGGGCGATCAATCAGGAGCTCGTCGATCTCGATGCCAAAGTCGAAGCGGGCACGGTGACCGAAAAGGTGATCATCTCCCTACCGGAAGACGAGAAACGCGAGAGCGACGCGCGCCTCGCCGCGTACCGTGCGGAAAAGGACGCGCTCGCGCAGAGTATGGAAGCGCTTCTCACGGATATCGGAGCGAAGGAGGAAGCGACCCGCGCCGAACGTGAGAAGGGCCGCGAGAGCCGGGAACGGTATTTCCATATCGAAAAAGCGCTCCGCGAGAAGGACCGCGAGCTGTCGGCGCGCAAGGATGCGTTGAACGAGGTCAAGATCCGTCTGGCGCGCGTCGAGGTGCGCGAGGAGGATCTCATAAGCGAGGTGCGCGACGAACTCTCGATGGACGTGCGCGATCTGTCCTGGGACGGGAATCCCCGCGACCGCGATACCTTGACGCGCGACATCGCCCGGCTCAAGGGCGAGGCGGAACGCATCGGCGCCATCGACCCCATGGTCGCAGAGGAGTACGAGGAAACGAGCAAGCGGTTCGAGTTCCTCACGAACGAGTCGGCGGACCTGCGCCGCGCGATGGTGTCGCTCGAGGAGGTCATCGCCGAGATGGACGAGCGCATCGAGAAGGAATTCTCCCGCGCGTTCACCGAGATCGCCGCGAAGTTCGAACACTATTTTTCCCTCATCTTCAACGGCGGCAAGGCGGAACTCATCAAGACCAAGCCGAAGATCAAGCAACCGGAGGAGGGAGCCGAGGAGTCCGATGCCGACGTCGAAGCGGAAGGGGAGACCGTCACGGCCGGTATCGACATCTCTGCCTGCCCGCCCGGAAAGAAGATCACGAACCTCTCCATGCTCTCCGGCGGGGAGCGGTCGCTCACGTCGCTCGCGCTCCTCTTCGCGATCATCTCGCACAACCCGCCGCCGTTCGCCGTGCTCGACGAGGTCGAGGCCGCGCTCGACGAGGCCAACTCCAAGCGTTTCGGCAAGGTCCTCCGCGAGCTCTCGGACCGGACCCAGTTCATCGTCATCACGCATAACCGCCAGACCATGCGCGAAGCGTCGCTCCTCTACGGTGTCACCATGGGTGAGGACGGCGTCTCCCAGATCCTCTCCCTCCACCTCGAGGAGGCGGAGAAGGTCCGCGGGAAGGAAGCGAAATGACAGGGGTCAGGAATGGATGGCTCGCTTCGGCCGGTTTCCCGTCTTACGGGGTGTTGACAATCCATCCGATCCACGGTACGATGGTTTCTGACAGCCTAAGGCAAGGCTTTTTTTGATACTCTCATAGATATTATGCTCGCAATTCGATTCAACCGCATCGGGAAAAAGAACCAGGCCGCGTTCCGCATCGTGCTCCAGGAAAAGGGGCGCGCCCCGGGCCGCAAGCACGTCGAGATGCTCGGCTCTTACGAGCCGCACATGAAGCAGATCGTGCTCAAGAAGGAGCGCATCCTTCACTGGATCGGTCTCGGTGCACAGCCCTCCGACTCGGTGCACAACCTTCTCGTGAAAGAAGGGGTCCTGACGGACGCGAAGCGCGCGATCAAGATGGAGAAGCCGAAGGCGAAGGAAGAGCCGGCTCCGGAAGCCGAAGCTCCGGTTGCCGAGGCTCCTGTCGCCGAAGCGCCCGCCGAGGAAGCGAAAGAAGAGGCTCTTGCGGAGACGGTCGCGGCGGAAGTCCCCGCGGAAGCTCCGGTCGAGGAGAAGGCGGCATAGTTGACAGATGCCGGAAAGGATTTTACAATAGTCCCATAGTATCGTTTCCGCAGACATGAGGCGCTCCGAGAGGAATCGGAGGGAAGTCCTCACGAGGGAACGGGAGGTCGACCGACTTCCTTTTGTCTGCGGGAAACCGCAGTTTTTTGTTTGTACGGAAACATATGATGAAACGAGCAGAAAAGGAATCGCTTCTCAAGCAGGTCACGGAGAGCGCCAAGGAAGCCAAGGCGCTGGTGTTCTCGGATTACAAGGGCGTGACCGTGAAGCAGCTTTCCGAGATCAGGGCCGAGCTCCGCAAGAGCGGTTCGCGGTTCCAGATCCTCAAGAAGACCATCCTCAACATCGCGCTCTCCGATGCCGGCATCGCGGTCGATGCCCGGAAGCTCGAGGGACAGGTAGGTGTCGCGTTCTCGACCGACGAGGTCTCCGCGGCCAAGGCGATCGCGGATTACGTGAAGGCGAACAAGGACATGAAGCTCTCGATCGTCGGCGGGGCGCTCGAAGGCAAGGCGTTGTCGGCGGCCGAGGTGAAGGCGCTCGCGAAGCTTCCGTCGAAGGACGAGCTCCGCGGTACCCTCGCCGGGACGCTCCAGGCGCCGATCGCCGGATTCGTCCGGACGTTGTCGGGGAATCTCTCCGGTCTGGTGCGGGTGCTTTCCGCGGTGGCCGAGAAGAAGGCGTAGTTTCCATCGGTGTGTTCGATATAATAATCAGGCAATTAACGTAAAGTTATGAGCGAAGATGTAAAGAAGGAGGAAGTGGCGGTGCCGGCGAAGTTCGAGAAGCTCGTCGCGGAAATCGAGAAGATGAGCGTGCTCGACCTCTCCGAGCTCGTCAAGGTGCTCGAGGAGAAGTTCGGCGTGTCGGCGGCGGCCCCGATGATGATGGGCGCGATGCCGGCGGCGGCCGGAGCGGCCGAAGCGGCGGAGGAGAAGACCGACTTCGATGTCGAGCTCGCCGCGGCCGGTGACCAGAAGATCAACGTCATCAAGGCGGTGCGCGAAGTGACCGGACTCGGCCTCAAGGAAGCCAAGGACCTCGTCGACGCGGCCCCGAAGGTGATCAAGGAGAAGGTCGCGAAGGCGGACGCCGAGGAGATGAAGAAGAAGCTCGAGGCGGTCGGCGCGACGGTGACCCTCAAATAAGCCAGGACATCCTGTCCGGAAAACCCCGATTTCGATCGGGGTTTTTTGTTGACAGGCATGTACGCCGGGAGTAGGATTACGATGTTTTGCCGGGCACCCGGCGTTTATCCACATATGATACGAGAATCCGGACCCATACGGGGGGACGCGGTATTTCTGTTTTTCTTATGCACATCGAAGTCTTTCTCGCGTTCTTCGCGCTCGTTCTCATTTCGGTCGGTATCTTCGCTGTCTCGCGGAAAATCCGCGTGCCCTATACGGTGCTCCTCGTCCTCGCCGGGTCGCTTCTCGTCCCGCTCACGAGCATCCCGGCGCTTTCGTTCATCCGAAGCTTCGAGCTCACGCCCGAACTCCTGTTCTTCGTGTTCCTCCCGATTCTCATCTTCGAGTCCGCGTACAACATGAACGTCCGGGAATTCGCGGAGAATGTCCGCTCGATCGGATGGCTGTCGGTGGCGAGCCTGCTCATCTCGACCGCGGTCGTGGCGGTCGGCGTCTACTTCGGTTTCCAGCTCATCGGCTTCGACGTGCCGTTCATCGTCGCGCTCCTCTTCGGCGCGCTCATCTCCGCGACGGATCCGGTCGCGGTGCTCGCGCTTTTCAAGGAATTCGGCGCCCCGCGGAGACTCTCGCTCCTGTTCGAGGGGGAGAGCCTCTTCAACGACGGGACATCGTTCGCGCTCTTTCTCGTGGCGCTCGAGATCTTCCTCGCCGGATTTTCCGGTTGGGAGTCGGTCGGGGAGGGCGTCTTCCTGTTTTCGTTCATGCTGGCGGGCGGCGTGATGTTCGGTCTCCTCATGGGAATCTTCTTTTCGAAACTCATCGGACTGGTCAAGGACAACGAGCACGTGGAGATCACGCTCACCATGCTCGCGGCGCACTTCACGTTCCTCCTCTCGGAGGTCGTATCGGAGCATCTGGTCATCTTCGGCCATGAGGCGAAACTCTCGTCCATCATCGCGACCGTGGTGGCGGCCATGGTCATCGGAAACTATGGCCGAGCGAAGATCTCGCCGCGGGTCGAGGAGTACATGGAGAAGTTCTGGGGGTATTTCGCCTTCGTGGCGAATTCCCTCGTATTCATCCTCATGGGGCTCCTCTTCGCCGGGCTTTCCATCGATTTCGCTCAGTTCGTATTGCCGATCGCGATCGTCATCGTCGTCGTGGCGGCCGCCCGGGCCGTCTCGATCTATCCGGTCGTCGCCCTTCTCAACCGCTTTTCCGGGGAAGACGAGATCCCGAAATCCTGGCAGCACCTCCTCTCCTGGGGGAGTCTGCGCGGCGCGCTCGCCGTCACGATGGTGCTCCTCATCCCGGACGGAGCGACGATCCCGGGATGGGAATACCCGTTCTCGGTCAAGGAGTTCATCGCCGCGCTCACGATCGGTTGTATCTATTTCACCCTCTTCATCAAGGCGACGATGATGAGCGGGGTCATGAAGCGGCTCCGCGTGGGGAATCTCCATGCCCTCGAGGAAGCGCAGTACCATCAGGCGCGCTCGCTCATCCACGCCCAGGCCATCGCCAAACTCGACCGTCTCATGGAAAAGCGCTATGTCGACGAGGAGGTGTATCGCAAGCTCCGGGCGGAACATGATGCCGAATACGTCCTGGCCCAGCAGCACTGCCGCGAGCAGTTCTCCGAATCGGATCGGGGACTCGCGGAACAGGCGCTCCGCGCCTATGCGCTCGGCATCGAGCGGCATTTCCTCCGGGTGCTGTTCCGGTATGAGGAGATCACTGAGCCCGTATACAAACGCATACTCGCCAAACTTCATGTCCAGCACACGCGGGTGGAGCGCGGCGAGGAACAGCTTCTCTCGCTCGACGAAGCGTTTCCCGAGGACTGGTTCGAGCAGTTCGTGGGCATATTCAGACGATTATTCCTCGGTCCGGTAAAACCCGGCGAGGCTGTCAGAGAGCGGTATATGCGGTATCGCGCGCAGAATATCATCGCTCGGAAGGTCGTGAAGCATCTCTCGTCTTTCGTCTCGCAGGGCGGAGCGGAGTCCTTCGGCGATGGCCGGACCTTCGAGAAGGTGATCGCGCTTTATCGCGAATTCGAGCGCGGATCGGCTGAAAAACGCGATGCCGTCTTCGCGGAGCACCGCAAGGACCTCGAGGCGCTCGACGAGGCGTTCGGTCGTCGCGGCCTCTTCAAGGCCGAGGAGCACGTGCTCGACGATCTTACCGAAAACGAGATGATATCGCCGAAACTCTCCATTCTGTTGTATAATGAGCTGAAGGAGCGCGAGTTCCGGCGGGTATAATACGTTTAGTCGATCTGATATGGAATACTTCGGCATCGATCTCATCGAGCTCATCAAGGCGGTCGGGTACGCGGGTCTCTTCGCGATCGTGTTCGCGGAGACGGGACTCTTCCTCGGATTCTTCCTGCCCGGCGACAGCCTCCTCTTCGTGGCGGGATTCCTCGCCTCACAGGGATTTTTCTCCGTCCTCATCCTCATCCTGCTCATATTCATCGCGGCGGTGACGGGCAACATGGCGGGATACGAGTTCGGCCGGCGCATCGGGCCGCGGATATTCAACAAGGAGGACTCGCTTCTCTTCAAGAAGGAGCACATCGTCCGGACCCAGCGGTTCTACGAGAAATACGGAGGCAAGACGATCATGATCGCGCGGTTCATGCCGATCGTCCGTACGTTCGCGCCGATACTCGCCGGAGTCGCGAACATGCGGTACCGGACATTCTTCGCGTACAATGTCGCCGGAGCGGCGCTTTGGGTCGCCGGGCTCATCCTGCTCGGATATTTCCTTGGCAACCTCGTGGATGACGTCGACAAGTATCTCCTCCCGATCGTCCTCGTCATCATCGTACTCTCGTTCTTGCCGGGTTTCATCCACTTCTATCAGGAGCGCAAGGAAATGAAGAAAAAGCTCGCGGAACAGCAGGAAAAGGCATAGAAAAGGCATTCGAACAGCAACCCTCGAGTCAGAGGGTTGCTTTTCTGCTACAATGGGCGATATGAGCGAATTTTTTCGAAAAAAGATTCCGATCGCCTTTTTCGTTTTCATTCCGACGGGAGCACTTTCCGTGTTTCTTGTCTTCTTTTCCGATGAGGCGGAGAGTCCCGAAACCGTCCCGGCGCCCGAACCTATGGTGATCGAGGCTCCCGCTCCGATAGCGGAATCGGTCCCGGAGAAGGAACCGCTTCCTCCGCCTCCTCCGCCTCCGTCCATGGAGCGGATGAAACGCGAAGGATGCGTCGCCGACGGACTCCTCAACGGGGATTTCCCCAAGGACGGAAAGACGATCGACCTCGTGAACCGGTCCAAGTGCTACTACCTTTCCCGCGCGATCGAGACGTGGCTCGAGCCGCCGAACTGGGAAGACATCGACGCGAACCGCGCGAAGCTCCGCGAAGGGTTCCTCTCCGGCATGTTCATCGCGGAAGCCATAGCCACCAAGCGCAACTACCGCTATCCCGATGAGGATCGACATTTCGATTTCGGCGACATGTGCCGGGACGGATCAAAGAATTTCTGGGGAGAACACACCTGCAAGCCGAGCTTCACCAAGGAGGAGTACCGCAAGTATCTTCGGTTCATCACCCGGTCCGCCATGGACCGCGATATCCAGGTGTTCCTTTTCGGGCAGATCTACCTGCAGGATGCGAACGACCTCTCCGAGACCGTCGTCCCGGAGATCATCGCCGAGATGCGGCAGTATGCGGCAATCCGCGGCATGGAGATCTTCATCGGCGCGCAGACGAACGATATCTCGGATCCGAAGTACCTGCGGCTGTTCGATTTCATCGAAGGCGGGGTCGGTATCGACCCGGGCGGCAATATCGAGAACGGTCCGTGTTTCTCCCGATGGTGGAAACAGGAGGGGGACTGGTGCTGGGGGCTTCTCTGGCATGATCGGTTTGCGAAGAACGCGCGCAACGTGTTCCTCCATCTCGACTGGAGCGGCAAGATCGGCGACGACATGAGCATCTTCACGAGAATGGACGAGAAGACCCGGGCGGCGACCCTTCGCCGGCTCCACTCATATTTCACGGGTCAGGACATGGGGTTCCTCCTCCCGTATCTCGCGCGGCTCCACGTGGACAACGACGGGTGCTACGGTCCCGCACAGCGGTACTATACGCCGGACAACCGATATGAGTGCGACGACGAGGATGTGATGGACGAGATCCTTTCCGGGAAAAAATAACCGGTATGTGTCAGATTTACCGGCACTACGTTCGGCAATAAACAAAAACGACATCACGGCACGAATATGGGGATGAGCGATCCGGAAAAGATATCGTGGTATGCGAAGCCGCTTCCGGAGGTGTTCCGGATCCTCGACACGAGGGAGGACGGACTGTCACAGGAAGAGGCCGCCCTGCTTATGGAGCGGTTCGGCCCGAATCGGCTCCCGGAGAACCCTCCGGAGAGCGTTTTCATCCTCTTTCTCCGGCAGTTCCTGAGTCCGCTCATAGCGATCCTCCTTCTCGCGAGCGTCATCGTCTTTTTCCGCGGGGACCACGTCGACGGGTTCATCATCCTCTTCATACTCGTGTTCAACGCCGTCGTCGGAACGATACAGGAGGGCCGTGCGAAGAACACGCTCCAGGCGCTCAAGCGGTTCACGACCGGGACGGCGACGGTGCTCCGCGGCGGCAGGGAGATGATCCTCTCCGACGAGGATATCGTTCCCGGGGACGTGATATTCCTCCACGAGGGGGAGAAGGTCCCCGCCGACGCCCGGATCATCGCCGCGAGGAATCTCCGGGTCGAGCAGTCATCGCTGACGGGCGAATCCGCGCCCACGCACAAGAACGCCGAGACGCTGGCCGAGGCCGGCATTTCCGTATCGGATATGTCCGATATGGTGTTCCGGGGGACGCATGTCGCGAGCGGAAGCGGGGAAGCGGTCGTCGTCGCGACCGGGGAACGGACGGAGATCGGGCTCATTTCGGGTCGGATCGCCGAGATCGATACCGAGATACCGCTCCAGCGGGAGGTGAAGTCGCTCGCACGAGGGGTCGCGCTCATCGTGCCGATCTTCTGCGCGCTCATCTTCGTCCTCGGCGTGTCCATGGGCAAGCCGGTCGGGGAGATGTTCGCCACGGTCGTCTCGCTGTCGGTCGCCGTCGTCCCGGAGGGGCTTCCCATAGTCCTCACCATCGTGCTCGCGACCGGTATGTGGCGCATGAGCCGGCACCAGGTCCTCGTGAAGCGTCTGCAGGCCGTGGAGGCGCTCGGGGGCATCACGGTGCTCGCGGTCGACAAGACCGGCACGATCACCGGCAACAAGATCATCATCGAGAAGGTCTGCCTGCCGGGGACGGTATTCGACATCGACGGATCGGGATACGTCCCGGAAGGCGGTATCCGACAGGATGGCAGGACAATCGATCCGGCGAACCACTCCGAACTCCTTCTTCTCGGCAAGATCGCGGCCCTGTCATCCGGAGCCAACCTCGTCTATGACGAGTCGTCCTCCGAATGGCGCATCAGCGGCGACCCGACGGAAGGCGCGATGCTCGTCTTCGCGCGGAAGGTCGGTTTTTCGAGGGAACGTATCGCGACTGAACTGCCGCGCATCGCGGAGATCCCGTTCGACTATCGGACCAAGATACATGTGTCGCTTCACGGTTCCGACGGTGACCGGTTCATGTCGATGACCGGCGCGCCGGAAGCGGTGCTCGCCCGGTCGCGATATTTCCGCCGGGACGGGGAGACACTGCCTCTCACGGACGAGGCACGGAAACGGTTCGAACACGAGTACGTGGCGCTTTCGAGAACGGGGTCGCGTGTCGTCGCGGCGGCGTTCCGGGAGGGGAACCATGAGACGATCCTGATAGAGGACGCCGAGGACATGGTGTTCGCCGGATTCTTCTCGATGAAAGACGCGCTCCGCGTCGGGGTGCGCGAGGCGGTGTCTTCGGTCCGCGGTGCCGGGGTGCACCTCGTGATGATCACCGGCGACAACCGCGAGACGGCGATCTCGATCGCGCGGGAGGCGGGTATCTTCCGGAGCGGAGACGATGTCCTGAGCGGGGAGGACGTGGAGCGGATGGATGAGGACGATATCGTCTCGCGGCTCGGTCGTGTATCCGTCTTCGCGCGGGTGACTCCCGAGCACAAGCTCCGAATCGTGGAGGCGTATCGGAAGCGCGGCGATGTCATAGCCATGACCGGCGACGGGGTCAACGACGCTCCCTCGCTCGTCGCCGCCGATGTCGGTGTGGCGATGGGGCGCATCGGTACCGATGTGGCCAAGGAGGCCTCGGACATGATTCTCCTCGACGACCGGTTCGAACATATCCTCAAGGCGATGGAGGAGGGGCGGAGCATCTATCGGGCGATCCGCAAGGTCGTGCTGTTCCTGTTTTCCACCAACGTCGCCGAGCTCGTGACGATCACGCTCGCGATACTCCTCGGGTACCCTTTGCCGCTCCTCGCGGTGCAGATACTCTGGCTCAATCTCGTCGCCGATGGATTCCTTGATGTCTCGCTCGCGATGGAACCCAAGGAACGCGGGCTCCTCGAAGGGGAGGGGAGGGGCCGGATGTTCCGACGCGCGCTCATCGACCGGCATTCGGTCATCCGCATGGCCGTGATGGCGCTCCCGATGGCGCTCGGGACGCTCTGGCTCTTTTCCCAGGCCCTTCCCGGCGGGATCGAGAAGGCGTGGACGGTATCGCTGACCGCCCTTGCGGTATTCCACTGGTTCAACGTCTGGAACTGCCGCAGCGAGGACGTTTCCATCTTCCGCATGCCGCTTTTCTCCAACCGGTATCTCCTCGGGGCGCTCGCGCTCATCGTCACGCTCCAACTCTTCGCGGTATATCATCCCTTCATGCAGGAGATACTCCGCACCGCACCGCTCGCGCTCCGCGACTGGGGGATGATCGCGGTCGTCGCCTCCTCGATCGTGGTCGTCGAGGAACTGCGCAAATTGACCTATCGCTCGTTCAAGATCAGGATATGAGAGTTTCCATCAAGGTGAAGCCGAACTCGAAGAAGGAAGGCGTCGAACGGTTGCTCGACGGGTCCTTGCTCGTGTCCGTGAAAGCCCAGGCTTCGGAGGGCAAGGCCAACGAGGCGACGCTCCGGGCGCTCGCCAAGCACTTCCATGTCGCGCCGTCGTGCGTCTCGATCGTCTCCGGAGCCTCCTCCCGTATCAAGCGGGTGGAAGTCATCGTTTGATCCCTGTTCCAAGAACGAGCGGCTAGATCTGATACGCCGCGGAGAGCGTCGAGAAGAGCCACGGGATAGCGATCATGAGACCGAGGAGCGGGAGGACGAACATGACGGTCGTGGCGACGAGCGTCCAGAGGAAATATTTCCGCGTCTTTTCGGCCGACGCGTATATCGCGTCGAGCTTCCGATCCTGTGCCTCGAGTTTCTGCGCGAGCTCCTGGTCCATATGGATTTTTTTACGAATGAGAATTGACTTTTTCCGCATTATAGCATGTTATTACCCCATGCTCTCATCTCATACCTTCATATGACGCAAGCGACGAAATACGACGTGGTGATAATCGGAGGAGGGCCCGCGGGCATGATGGCGGCCGGCCGTGCGGCGGAGTGCGGCGCGCGCGTCCTCTTGCTCGAGAAGAACGATTCTCTCGGCGAGAAGCTTCTCATCACCGGCGGCGGCCGATCCAACATAACGAATGCGGAATTCGACCGGAATATCTTCCTCCGGAAGTTCGGCGATGCCGCGAAGTTCCTCTTCTCTCCGCTTTCGAGATTCGGCGTGCAGGACGCCATCGATTTCTTCCATGGGCTCGGTATGCCGACGAAGGTCGAAGCCGAGAAACGGGTGTTTCCCGCGAGCGACCGATCACAATCCGTCTTCGACGCGCTCGTGCGGTACATGGACCAAGGCGGCGTGACCGTGTTGTCCGGCGCGGAGGTGGCCGGGCTGGACGTTTCGGACGGAACGGTCGCCGGCGTGCGCCTCACGGACGGGGAGATCCTGCGGGCGCGTTCGTACGTGCTCGCGACCGGGGGCAAGTCCCATCCGGAGACCGGATCGACCGGTGACGGGTTCCGGTGGCTCGAGGCGATCGGTCATACGATCGTCACGCCGCGTGCGTCGCTCGTGCCGATCCGCGTGCGCGAAGCGTGGGTGCACGAGCTTTCGGGGGCGAGCTTTCCGGACGCCAAACTCTCGGTCTTTCAGAACGGGAAAAATCATGATGGTAGGAGAGCTTGCCCGCCGCGGCGGGGGAAGCTCCTCTTCACGCACTTCGGGCTGAGCGGGCCCCTGGCGCTCAACATGAGTCGGAATATCGGCGAGCTGCTGCATGGGGGACCGGTGGCCGTTTCGGTCGACCTTTTCCCACAGTCGGATATCGGTGAAATAGACAAACGGATACTGGCGGCGTTCGCTCTGCAGAAGAACCGACAGGTAAAGAACAGTCTGGAGGGGATCATCGTACCGCTCCTCGTTCCCGTGTCTTTGCGGCTCGCGGGCATCGATCCCGATACGCCGGTGCACAGCGTCACCCGGGAACAGCGCCTCGGGCTCGCACGCCTCTTGAAAGATCTCCCCATGACCGTGGAGGGGCTCCTCGGCGAGGACAAGGCGATCGTGACGAGCGGGGGAATCGCACTTCCGGAAGTGGACTTCAAGGACATGCGGTCGCGGCTCTATCCGAACCTGTACCTCGTCGGAGATATCCTCAACATCGATCGTCCTTCCGGCGGATATAGCCTTCAGCTCTGCTGGACTACCGGCTTCGTCGCCGGAACCTCCGCCGCCGGGCACTGATCCTGCCGTGCGAAGTCAGGGGGAAAATAAAAAGCGGCTTCCGTGGAAACCGCTTACGATCTTCAAAGTGGTGTGAAGTTTCAATGTCGCGTGGGAGTATCGACGATCTTGTACAATCTTCTTCGCGGCTTGCCGGGGAGGAGCGGGTAGAGCGGCTCCTTCCATCGGGAGGAGATGACACCTTTTTCCTCCAGATCGAGCAAGTCGGGGTACAGACGTCCGGCCCAGATGCCTGTTTTTTTATGGATCTGATCGCCGCTCAGCTCTTGACCCTCCAGAGCCCGCAGGATCGTTTCATGCCTTCTTGCTTGGCGTTTGCTGAAAAAAGAACAAATACTCTTGAACATCGCAGCCTCCTGAAAAAAGAACAAACCAATATAAATAACCACGGATAGAGTTATTTGTCAATGCTGGGGAGGAAGGGATCGAACCTTCGCATCGTGGGACCAGAACCCACTGCCTTACCGCTTGG
Source organism: bacterium (assembly GCA_021821305.1). Classification (GTDB taxonomy): domain Bacteria; phylum Patescibacteriota; class Minisyncoccia; order Moranbacterales; family UBA1568; genus JAGOTT01. The sequence continues at coordinate 652,903 of JAKACP010000001.1, read as the reverse complement.
CTACTCCCCAATTTCAGTTACGAGTCAACAATGAACAGTTAACGGAGAAAATAAAGAACAAAAACAAGGAAAAAATCCTCATCGAGGATTGTATTACAGATTCAGGGGGAAATCAAGGATCCGTGACAGCAGTCCATTTTGATGCTAAAATGACGCGCTATGAAATACCTCGTTTCCATCGTATTCGCCGTTCTGGTGCTCGGAGGCGTCTTGGCCTGGACGGGCCTTTTCCCGGGCGAGTGGGGGAGCCGTTCGGACTCTGAAACGGGAGAACCCGAAGTCCATCCTGTCGGGCCGTTTCCGGCACGGGTGCCCGAAGCGGATAAAACCGCTTCGATTCCGTCGGACGCGGAACTCCCGGAGACCCTCATCCAGACCGTCCCGTTCACGCCGCAGGCACCGAGCGCGCAGTGGAGCGACCCCGTGTTCCAGAACGCCTGCGAGGAGTCTTCGCTCATCATGGCGGCGGCCTGGGCGGCGTCCGAGACGACGCTTCCGCCGAAAGCGGAAATCGAGCAGGAGATCCGAACGATCTCCGCGCTCGCCGAGAAACGTTTCGGCGAGGAGGCGTATGACACGTCGGCCGATGACACGGCGGCGCTGTACCGGGAATACTTCAAGTCGGACAACATATCCGTGCTTCATGATCTGACGCTCGACGATCTCCGCGACGCCATCCGCGAAGGGAATATCGTCGTCGCTCCGTTCGACGGCCGCGAACTCGGCAATCCGCACTATACTCCGCCGGGACCGATATACCACATGCTCGTCATCATCGGCTATGACGCCGACACCCGGGAATTCGTGACGAACGATCCCGGCACGCGTCTCGGCGCCTCGTTCCGCTACGCCGAGGGTGTCCTCTTCGACGCGATATCGGATTATCCGACCGGACACCACCTCCCGCGGACATCGGCCGCCCGAAAATCGGCGATCGTCATTTCCCGCTGATCGGCGAAGTGCGGATGTGGGAACGAAGCCAGCGGATGTGCTATCATGGGCTTATCGGGGATTCGCCCGTTCTTTGACATTTCACGCGAGCGAGGGGAAAATCCGATCTTCGGAGAAAGGAGGGTAGTATCATGGCCGCGAACATTCTCGTGACCGACGACAAGCGCAACGCGCTCGAAAAGATAACGAAAAGGACATGCGATATCGCAGTCTGCGTATCGACGCCGGGAGCGGCTCTGCTCTATGCCTTGAGGCAAGACGTCCTCTACGTCCTTTCGGAGAAGAGCGGTTTTTCGGTTTCCGAAAGGGTCGGCGGGGTCAGTACTTTTTCCGCCGATATGGACGAACGACAGATCATCGATCGGCTCGGGAATATCTTCGGTTCCGTCACGACGAAGTACGAGCTCTTCGACGATAGCGATGACGATGAGGGATTTTTTGAGATCGGGATGCTCTGAGTCCGGAAGTGGCACGACATGCGCTTCCGGTTTTTTTATGCCTCGGTATCGGTGTCCTCCTCGGAGAAGGAGCCTTTTTTGACCGAGAGCGATACGCTTTCCTTGTCGAGGACGCGGGCATCCTCGATCTCCTTCTTCACGGCGAGGGGGAGTTCGCCCGCGACTTTCTTGAGCGCGACGCCGTCCACCTTCATGACATCGTCGAGACGGCCGATCGGCGCGAGGATCTCGCGCAGTCTCGCCTCGTCGTATTTGTACGTCTTGCGGAGCGATTTGCCGATGATACCGCGGCCGCCGAACACCCGGTCGACGCCTTCGGATTCCATGTAGGCGAATATGCGTTCCTGGAGTTCCGCGAGCCTGCGCTTCACGCTTCCGGCCTCTTCCTTGGCGGCGATGTAGTCGTCGATGACGGTCCGCGCCTCAGCGGAGTCCATTTTCCGCTCCTCCGCGAATTTGTGTTTCCACAGGGGGCAGATCCGCTGGTATCCGCACCAGTCGCACAGCGGCGAGAGCACGGGATCGAACTTGCCCGCTTCGATCGAGGCGATCACGTCGAGGAAGATCCGGTCGAGCTCGGCGAGCTGTTCCTCGGTCCGTTTCGCGGAAAGCTTGGCGCCGTGTTTGAGGAAGTAGAGCGAGACGGTGATATCGTCGAGGTTCGCGCGTTCCTTCGGGTATCGTGCGAGGAAGGCCTTGAGATAGATCGAGAGCTGGAGGTTGGTATCCACCGTCTCCTGCGACGGCATTTTCTTGGAAGTCTTGTAGTCGATGATCTCGTACCCGTCGGCCGTCTTGTCGATGCGGTCGATCACGCCGGCGATGATGTGCTGGCCGGTCCGCTCGTCGCCGATCTCTATCGCGAATCGGCTCTCGAGGTCGACGATCGTGAAATCCGCCGGATCGTTTTTCGCGTAGTAGTCCTGGATGATCTTCACGCCCTGCGAGAACGCCGCGCGCTCCTCGAGCTCGTCCGCCCAGACCTCCTCGTTCCAGTTCTGCGAGAAGAAATCGAGCGCGTCCTCGAGCGACGGCTGGATGAGGGCGGGGGAATGGACGTACTGCATCACCGAGTGGACGAGCGTGCCGAATACCGCCTCTTTGGATTTCGGCTCCTTGATATGGTCCACGTTCTGGTACTTGTACTTGAGCGGACAGGTCTGATAGGTGCTGAGCGCGGAATAGGAGATACGCATAGGGGAGAAACGTCGGAAATGAAACGTCCGGATGAAAACCGGCCGGGGAATGCTTTCATTGTACCAGAACGGCGCCCCTTCCGTCCTATTGACATTATTCTTATTTTATGCTAGAATATGTTGAAGTATTTTGACAATTTTTTTCGAGAGGAGAGCTGAAATGACGCGTAACGATCGGGAAGTACCGTTCACGTATGGAGGAGATGAAATGTCGATCAGAAAAGTCCGTGAATATGTGGTCAGTCGCCTCGTCGCGTTGTTTCTCGGCAGAAGTGTGGCCGAGATCCGTGAGGAGAATATCCGGCTTGCCCGCCAAGCAGCCCAATACAAGCGAGCTTCCGAGGAAGCGTATCGGGATGGCACGGCGCGTATCCTTCAATGCCAATCGGTCATCACGTCTCTGGAAAAGGCCATCGACGTTCTCGGGGAAAGGGATAAGGACCAGAAGGCTGAAATCGGTCGACTGGCCACCCTGGTCGACTACGACGCTCTGTCCGGCCTCCTCAATCGTCCCGGTGTCATCAGGCATCTCGCCCATATGGCATCGGCATTGTGGCGCGACGCGAGGTACGACGGCCAGCCGGTCCATGAGAAGTCTCTCGCATGTTCGGTGGCATACATCGACCTGGACAATTTCAAGCCGGTCAATGACACCTGGGGACATCACAAGGGCGATGAAGTGCTCCGCAATGTCGCGGAGTTGCTCCGGAAGACGTTCTCCCGGGAAAATGACCTCATCGCGCGCGTCGGAGGGGACGAGTTCGTCGTCGTCATGACGCACTCCGATGTGGATGGCGCGGCGAAACAGGCCGACCACCTCCGCGAGAACATGCGCAAGGACCCCCGGTTCCTGATCAAGGGCGCGGACGGCGCCATCCGTGTCAGCGCCAGTATCGGTCTGGCATTGATGACCCTTCATCCGGAATCCGGCGGGTTATCGTCGGACATGGTCGCGCTGACCCTCAATCGGGCGATCGGACACGCCGACAAGGCGATGTATGACGCCAAGCAGTCGGGGAAGGATAGCGTCAGCGTCTATCGGGACTAGCAGGCAGGCAGTCGTGATCGGGAACGAAGAATATTTCGTTCCCGATTTTTTTTATTCCTTTTTTCCATTCCCGGAAATGAAGCGGGAGCCGCTGGGTGGGGAATGACGGTTTCGGAGAAAGCGGTATCGTTTTTTCGGAGCTCTTGTCTCGGGCGAGTGTTATTGTTAACATGTCGTCAAATGTAACTTATGCGACATTGTATACTTTCGAAACACTCCGGATAAAGCATTATTGAAAAATCAGGCCGTGCCTCCCCTGTCGGTAATATTTTTTTATCTGGACGCGAAATCGGGTCTCTGTATGGATGACCGATATGATATCCGTGTGCCGGCACCCCGCTCCCTGGGATCCATCTCTCGCGGATCCTGCGCGACGATACGTGATATCACGGATGATGAATGTCTCACGTTCTGGCTTCCCGTTTTCTCCTTCTCCGTGCCTCCCCCGTTTTTTGAAAAATGATTGGGGGAGTTTCGTGTCGCCGTGATGGAAACGATGCCGGATGTACCCTTGAGGTGACTCAAAACGCTCCTGCGTCAAAATAGAGCCTAAGTAACTGTTCAAATTCTCACCGCACAAGTAAGAGAAAAGATTCCGCTTGTCGGCTGGAATCCGAAAATTTCGGCTGCAAACCATTCAAGTCTCGTCAGGTTACCATAGTAGCCTTTCTCAACTTTCATGATTTTCGCTCGAAATTTTCGAATTCCATCTCGACATGAGAATTTGAACAGTTACTAAAAAAAGAGGCTTCCGATCGTTCGGAAACCTCCGTGTGACATCCATCATGAATGACTCAGTTCATCATCGCTTGATCGGGATGTGTCGATGATTCGCTGATCATCCTCATGAGCCGTTCGATTTCGGTGCGCGCTTCGTGGTGATTCGACGCCTTGTGCATCGCCTCGAGAATCCGCAACGCGAGATCGTGTTCCTCCGGGAGGAACTGGAACAGGATGGTCCCGGCCCGTACGCCTTCGAGACCGTAGTTACCGTCTACTCCGAGTACCTTGATGTCCATACTCCCCTCCTCCCTTCGTGAAAAGAACAGGGGAATCGTAGTCCGTATGGGAGACAAAGTCAAGCTGAAACGGATGCCTGGGCTCCCCTTCCATTCGTATCACCGCCCGGCGTAGTAGAGTGCGGAAATCTCCGCCGCTGTGAGCGCACGGTTGTAGATACGTACCTCGTCGATTTTTCCTGGAAAAAAGTTTGTCAGCCCTCCTACGTCATGCCTTTTTCCTATGACGACCTTATCGAAGTTGGACGATGGAAGGGACCCTCCGGGAGTCGAGGAATTGATTTCTACTCCATTCTTGTAGAGGCGAAGTGTCGTGCCATCCCAGGTTCCCGAAATAAATGCCCACTGATTGAGTTCGATATTGCCCGAATCCTTTACGATACGCCATGAGCCATCATAGAATCCGACGGCAAGCTTTGATCCCGTAACAGCACCTAGATTTTGGTCGAAGCCGATCTCGTACTGTACCGTCGTACTTGTCGGGGTATACATTTCGCTGATCACCCCAACGCCGTTCGGAGCAGACGTAGGATATACCCAGGCGGAAAGCGTGAATTTGTTTGCCGAGGCGAGATTGAGCGATGATGGAATGCCGAGGTCTACATAGTTCGTGCTTCCGTTGAAATCGAGTGCTTGGCCGACCTTGCCGATCGTCGGAGTCGGACCGTTGGTGAGGGTGCCGTTATTCCCTTGTCCGGAGCGGTCGTAGGCGGTGGTACTGGAGACGTCGGGGCCGTTCATGGGCCAGTAGCCGACGAGTCCGCTGGTGGACTGATTCTCCTGCGAGTCTTCGGAGTTCACTTTGTCCGGATTGCCGAGCTGGTAGAGATCCGAAATCTCGGAGGCGGAGAGCGCTCGGTTGTAGATGCGGGGCTCGTCGAGAACGCCGTCAAGGTATTTTATGGAGCTGGGATCGGCGCTGTTGGCAAGATACATGTTGCTGGTATTGGATGCGACGCTCGAAACGATACTCGTGGTGTTTTCCTGCACCAGGGAGCCGTTCTTGTAGAGACGGATGTGCGATCCGCCCTGGAACGTACCGCAGTAGAAATCCCAGGATCCGGGAGTCACGAGACCGGTAGGCCCTTCGACTCTTCCGGTACCGCCTGCAGCTGTCGTGGATACGGAAAACGATATCGTATCGGTTCTGCCGGAAACAGCTCCGACGTCATCGACCCAAAAGAGCCATCCCCCCCCGGAAGACGTCCATTTCGAGACTATCGAGGCGTCCGCCGTTACGGAGGTGGGGTCGTATTTCATCCATGTACAGACGGACGCCGCGGATGCACCGTCGATGATCGATCGGTTGCCGGCATTCACGTAATCGTCCGTCCCATCGAAGCTCACTCCCTGCCCCGATCGGCCGATCGTCGGAGTCGGGCTGTTGGTGAGGGTGCCGTTATTCCCTTGTCCGGAGCGGTCGTAGGCGGTGGTACTGGAGACGTCGGGGCCGTTCATGGGCCAGTAGCCGACGAGGCCGTTCGTCAGCTGATTCGATTGGGTATCCTGGAATTTTGTCGCGCCGAGGGCGTAGAGGTCGGCTATTTCGGTCGCCCCAAGCACGCGGTCGTAGATGCGTGGCTCGTCGATGTATCCGTCGAACGTGCGGGCTCCATCGGCGGAGTTTCCGATCCTGAGGGTTTGCGCGGCATCGGAGGTCAGCGAGGCTCCGTTACTTGTCGTCTGATAGCTTACTTCCGTGCCATTCACGTAGATGCGTATGTTCGTGGCGGTCGTCGAACCGTCCCATGTCACAAGTACGTGCTGCCACACGTTCGGGACGATCGTATTCGCTACGGATCTTCTGGAAAGCACCGTAGAACCCGAGTGAGTGAATCCGATCTGATAATCCCCTTCATTGTTCGCGATGTTGAATATCCATCCCAAAGTCGGAGTAGTCGTCGCGGCCTTATCGAAGATGCGTCCCTTCGAGCTCTCCCCCATGCTTTCGGGGTAAATCCATGCCGAGAGCGTCCTTGCCCCCATATCGTCGAGGCTCGAAGCGCTCCCGGCGGTTATGACATCGTCCAACCCGTCGAAACTCACGGCTTTCCCCCGTGCCCCATCCACCCACGTCGGACCGTTGGTGAGGGTGCCGGTGTTTTCCTGGCCCGAGGCGTCGCCCGCCTGTGTCCCCGTTCCCTCATTGAAGGACCAGTAGCCGACGAGGCCCAGATTGTCCGCTGTCTTCAGTGTCGCGCCCGCCTGTGCGTTCTTCCAGTACCAATATCCGCCGCCCATGACGGCGAAGACGGCGATGATACCTATGTATTGAAATACCCTGTGGAGAAAAAGGGCATGGTTATTCCCCGACATGAAAAATTTCTAATTGATTCTTAGAACGGGAAGAGCGAGGTCGGTTTTTTCGTGGGCGTTTCCGTCTCCGGTTTCGGTGTATCGGACAGGAATCGCTTCTCCCCCTTGTAGAGGGACGGGATGAGCCGGTCGGCGAGCTTACGTGCCTCGATGCGGTCGATCGAGTCGCCGGACTTGGATCGGAACGACCCGAGTACTTTGCGCATGTCGTTGACCGTGAGGCCGCGGACGTCATGGCCGTGCTTCTCGATCTCCTTGAAGAACGCTCGCCGTTCGTCGGGCCGATTCAGGAGCTCCTTGATTCCCTTGTCCTTCATGAGCTGTTCCATGGCATCGCTCGTCTGATATCCGTGGTCGCCCGTGCCGCGAAATTTCTCGCGCGGGATGATGGTCTTGTCGCCCCGGGAGGGGCCGAAGCCGAAGAATGACATAGCGTTTTGTGGTTATCGCGATTAGTCGTGTGGAAGGGGCTCGTGATGATATTTTACCGCAAATCGGTGAAAATTTCCACGTCCGGAAGCCTTCGGAATATGCCGGCCGGAAGCATATGGAGCGGCATTTCGTTCTCCGTGATGCGCTTCCATACGGCACGCTTCTCCTCGCCGGAGAAAAACACGAATATCCGGTCGATATCGCGTGCGAGAAACGAGGCTGTGACCGTCACCCGCTCCGGACAGGTCGCGTATTCCGGACCGAGGTAGCCGACGGCGAGCCGCTCCCCGAGGAAGAGCGTCTGGAAAGCCGACTCGTCTTCCATGGGAAATATCCCGGCGGTATGCCCGTCGGGTCCCATGCCGAGAATCGCGAGCACTCGTCCATCCGGGTGCTCGGTCATCCATTCCATGAGTGCATGATTGAACTCTCGAGCCAGGTCGTTCCGGCTCTGCTGCGGGTGCACGCGCGTATCGATGAAGCGGACTCTGGCCGTTTCTGCGACACGAAAAAAATCCGTCTCGGTGAAGGCGGCGAAATTGCTGTCATGCCCGCTCGGATCGTAGCGTTCGTCGATCGGCGATACCGTCAGATGATCGCCGGGACACCCTGGGTCGAGCAGGTCGAGTATGCCGAGTGCGGAGCCTCCGGAAAACAGGAGGAGCGTCGGGACCTCCTCCTCTTTCAAGGAAAGCAGTTCCTCCGAGAGGCTTTCCGCGAGAGCGCGTTTCGCGTCATCCGCCGATGTCTGGAGGTGGATGTTCATAGGTTTTACTGCCAGTCGAAGTGCTCGGCGGGCCCGCCCTCCGTACGCCGGAACGTATGCGCGCCGAATAGGTCGCGCTGGGCTTGGATGAGATTGGCGGGAAGCAAAGCGCTCGACATGGAGTCGAAATAGGAGAGCGAGGAGGAGAGTCCCGGGAGGGCGATGCCAGCCAGCGTCGCCTCGGCCACGATTACTCGGAGCGCCGGTAGGTCGGCCCCGAGGGTCTCCCGCACCCCGTCGGAGAGCAGCATGTCCGAGCCTTCCGGATGTTCGCGGAACAGCTGTTCCATGTCGGTGAGGAATCGGGCACGGATGATACAGCCGCCCTGCCAGATGCGGGATATTTCCGCGAAGTCGAGATCCCAGCCGTATGTCTTCGATGCCTCCGCGAGGAGAGCGTAGCCCTGGGCGTAGGAGAGCAGTTTGGCCGCGTAGAGGGCACGTTCGATATCGTCCGCATCGAAGGCGATTTTTTCCGGTGCGTGCTTCGGATAGGCTTCCGCGATACGGACGCGGCGCTCCTTGGCCGCCGAGGCATAGCGCGCGAATACCGATGCCGCGAGCGAAAACGACGGCTCGCCGAGTTCGAGGGACTCTTCCGCCGTCCACTTGCCCGTTCCCTTCGATCCGGCGCTGTCGAGTATCCGGTCGACGACGTATCCGCCGTCGTGTTCCTTGGCACGGAATATCCGTTCGGAGATCTCGATGAGGAAGGATTCGAGTCTCCCCTCGTTCCACAAGCGGAATCGGTCGGCGATCGCATCGTTCGGATACCGGAGCGCGTCTTTCATGAGCGAGTATGACTCCGCGATGAGCTGCATGTCGGAGTACTCGATGCCGTTGTGCACCATCTTGACGTAGTGTCCGGCGCCGCCCTCCCCGAGCCGTGCGACGCACGGTTCGCCGGAGAAGTCTTTCGCGGCGATGGCACGGAGATAGGGCGAAAGCGCTTCCCATGCCGCCTCGCTTCCGCCGAACATGAGCGACGGTCCGCGGCGCGCGCCTTCCTCACCGCCGGACACGCCGAGCCCGACGAATTCGATGCCCGCTTGCCGGAGCGACGTTTCCCGCCGTATCGTGTCGCGGAAGAACGAGTTGCCCCCGTCGACGATGATGTCACCTTGGTCGACGAGCGGGCGGAGCGAATCGATGACCCGATCCACGGCCTCCCCCGCCTGCACCATGAGGATGATTTTCCGCGGGCGGGCGAGCGACGCGATGAAGGTTTCGATCGTGTAGGTCGGGTCGAGACCTTTGCCGCTGCCGTATTCGCCGATGAGCGCTTCCGTACGCTCCGGAGACCGGTTGAAGACCGCCGTGCGGAACCCCCGATCCGCGAAATTCATCGCGAGGTTGGCGCCCATGGCGGCGAGCCCGATGATGCCTGTCTGATTTTTCTCGTTATTCATACTGGAAATCGGAATGATAAATGGATGTGGTCTTTGGTCTTTTTGTGTTCTGGGTTTTGTGTTTTGTCTTTTTACGGAAGGTACTTCGACGGATTCACGGACGCGCCGATCGGAATGGATATCCCGGATACCTTGCTCGATGGGACGACCTCGAAGGAGTCGGAGGAGAAGACTGTGAAATGGAGATGCGGACCGGTCGAATATCCGGTGTTGCCCACGGCGCCGATCTGTTCGCCTTTTTCGACTTTCTCGCCCTTCTTCACATTCTGCTTGGAGAGGTGCCCATAGAGGGTCACGAGACCGTTGCCATGGTCGATCGCGATCCAGCGGCCGTATCCGTACCACTTCCCGTTCTTGGTCATACTGCCGATCGCGGTGACCTTGCCTCCCATCGGGGCATAGACGGGTGTTCCGCCGCTCGCACCGAAGTCGATGCCGTTGTGCGGGCCGCCTCCGTAGGCGCCGCTCTTGGCATACGAAGTCATGCCGTAGTTCTGGTTGATGGTGAACTTCTTCAGGGGGTAGTCGAGCAGGCCCTTCTGATACTTCGGGATTGTCCCGAGGTTGAGCGCGCTGATCTTCCCGGACTCGAGATTGTTGATCTCATTTTCGAGATCCTTCAGCTCCTCTTCGAGTGTCCGGACGAGTGTCACGTATTTCTGCTGTTCCGCCTGGGTCTTGGCGAGGAGCGTCGCCTTGCTTTGCCTCGATCCTGCCAGATAGTCGTTGCGCTGTTCGAGCTGTTCTTGGAGCGTATCGACCTCGACTTTTTTCTTCGTGAGGGTTTCCTTGCTGGCGAGGAGCGCTTGCTTCGTCTCATCGAGACTCCGGAGCAAGGTGCCGATGCGTCCGCTCGTCTCGCTGAGCCAGTCCTCCTGTTTCATGAAGAGTCCCTCGTCGTTTCCACCGATTCCGAACAGGATGCCGGCGCCGTCCGACGTCGCCGCGTGATATTCGCGCACCAGGCCCGAGAGCACCTGTTTCTCGCGGAGGATGAAGCGCTCCTTTTCCGAGATACCCGCTTCGGTGTCGCTGAGCTCACGGCCGAGGTCCGAAAGCGCCTGCTCATTCTCCCGGATCTCCCGTTCGAGCCGCTGTGCCTGCGTCTCGATCGTCGCGATCTGACTGGCGAGTCCGGTAGCCTGCTTCGCCTTGAGATTGACAATTTGTTCAGCCGCTTTTTTCTCCTGCTCTTTCTTCTTCCGTTCCTTTGCAAGGTCATCGATAGCCTCTTGTTCGGCTGCGGTCAGCTCGATCGCGTCGACGGGCAATGTCGCCTGGAACACGAAAAGCCCGCCGGAAACGATGATTCCGAGGACCAAAAACAAGAGGAAGTGTTTCTTTCCGTTTTTTGAGACCATATCGGCTTCAGTATAGCACGGAAACGCCTTTTCGGGGAGAAGCGAGACAGAAGCAAGAAAACATCCCCATCACTCTTTTCCGCTGAAGCAACCTGCTTGAGAATCCCTTCGCTCCGAAAAAATTCTCTCGGGATGCCGTCGAATGAGGGGAATTTTTTGGAGGAGCGAAGAGGGTTCGGTTTTGCTTTTAGGAAAAGACGTGGATGGGGATGTTTTCGGTGTGTTTCGCAATATATACTTATGAAAGGATCGCGAGGGCTGTCTTGATGCGTGAAAGCGAGGGCTCCTTGCCGATCACCCAGGCGATATCCTGCGGTGGCGGGGATTTTTCCTTCCCGGAGAGCGCGACGCGGAGCGGCCAGAGGAAATCCCCTTTTTGTTCTCCCGCGGCCTCAAGGAGTATCTCACCGAGCCGCTCACGGGTCCAGTCGCTGTCGCTCACGGCGGAGAGAGTGTCGATCGCCTTCCCGAGAAAGAGTTTCGCGTCTTCCACCGTGCTCTTCTTCCATGGGATCATGCTCGGGTCGAGTTCCGGTTCGGCGAAGAAAAACGGATTCTCCGTGCCCACGTCGGACAGCTTCGCCAGCCGGTCCTGCTCGATAGCCAACACCCGTTTCATGAACTCTCCGCTCCTTGATGTATGTGAATCATCTTTTTCAAAAAACGGTTTCGCGCGTTCATACAGATCATCAATGGAAAGCGCTTTTATGTATTCCGCGTTCATCCAGTCGAGCTTGTGGAGATCGAACACCGCGCCGGCTTTGTGGACGTCGCCGAGCTCGAAGCGCGAGACGAGTTCGTCGAGGGAGAATATCTCCTGCGTGTTCCCCTCCCCCGGATTCCATCCGAGGAGCGCGACGAAGTTGATGAGCGCTTCCGGCAGGTATCCTTTCGCGAGATAGTCCTCGACCGCGACGTCGCCTTGGCGCTTCGAGAGCTTGGAACGGTCGGGATTGAGGAGGAGCGGCAGGTGCGCGAACACGGGCGGTTCCCATCCGAACGCCTCGTAGAGGAGGATGTGCTTCGGGGTGGACGGCAGCCATTCCTCGGCGCGGATCACGTGCGTGATGTCCATGAGGTGGTCGTCGACGACGTTGGCGAGGTGATAGGTCGGGAAGCCGTCGGACTTGACGAGTACCTGATCGTCGATCGTCTCGGTCCGGAACGCCACATGTCCGCGCACGACGTCGTCGAACGCGACCTCGCGGTCGTCCTCGACCTTCATCCGGATCACGTGCGCAACGCCCTCCGCGAGCTTGGTCGAGACTTCCTTGGCCGAGAGCCCGAGACAGAGCCGATCGTACTTCGGCATCCTTTTGGCGGCGGCCTGTTCGGCGCGCATGGCGTCGAGCCGCTCCGTCGTGCAAAAACACGGATATGCCTTGCCGCTGTCCAGGAGCTCGTCCGCATGGCGTCGATAGATATCGAGCCGCTCCGACTGGATATAGGGACCCTTGTCTCCCCGTTCCTTCATGTGACCGTCCTCGTCATGGAAGACGCCTTCGTCGGATCCGAGCCCGAGTCCGGAGAGGGTTCCCACGAGCTGTTCTGTGGCGCCCTCGACGAAACGCGTCCGGTCCGTATCCTCGATGCGCAGGACGAACGTGCCGCCGTGTTTCCGGGCGTAGAGGTAGTTGTAAAGCGCGGTGCGAAGACCTCCGACATGGAGGTATCCCGTCGGCGACGGCGCGAATCGGACTCTGATTTTACCGGTGGCTGGTGTCATGGTGCTATTGAGTGAAGAATGGCTTCAGTATGGCACATTTATGAATATTCGCCAACAGGCTCCCTTGACAATGAGCATCTTCTCCGGCATAGTATGGGGAACCTGTTCTTTCCACCCCTGTGAAAGGAGATCCGCCGTGAAAACACTGCTTGTCGTACTTGCCCTGTGCTGTCCCCTCGCCGTATCCGCCGCTCCCAGCGAGCGAAATTTCTTCGAACGAGGGATTACGCTTGATGAATATGTCGAGAAATCGACGCCGATCGTGAAGTATTTCCGCAATAGCGAAGGAATGACCGTCAGGCTTTCGACCGCATTCTGGAACGATTCGATGGGCGAGAATTTCGAAGCCTACAAGGACTTCACGTTTTTCGAAGCGATCCTCCTTCAGCGGGGCTTCGTGAAGGATATGCGGTCGGGCTGCGAGCTCGAAGAGATCAACCGATCGAGCCTCACGCACTGCTCCGTCGAAACCTGGGTCTACCGGCAGGTGGACGACCGATTGATTACACTTATCCGGTGCAACGGCCGGCAAAGACAGGAGTTTCCGCTCAATCGTTCCGGGAACAAAAGCGCCGCCAAAAACTTCCTCGAAAGGGAACACCAGGTGATCATGAAATCGATCCGAAACGCGGATTCCGATCCGAACACGAGATTGTTCCGCGATCTCGAATCGATCTTCAGGCGGTGAATATCCGCCCATCCCGTCGACATCATCTGTCGGCGGGTATTTTTTTATTCACTGATGTTTTCCAGAGGAATACCGCGGTCGATTTCCAGATGCGCTTCGCCCGCCATGGCTCCCATACGAGCCGCCAAAGCCATTCGATTCCCAGGGATCGCATCCGCTCCGGGGCGCGTCTCCGTTTTCCGGTCAGGAAGTCGAAGGCTCCCCCGACACCGATGCCGAGCCGGACGCTTCCCGGATGCGCGCGGAGCCCGGCGAGGAAGAGCTCCTGGATCGGTGTGCCGGCGTTGCAGAATACGATCTCGGCGGTTCCGGCATTCGTCCACTCCTGCCCGATTTTCTCGAAGTCGATATCGCGTCCGTCGAAGGAGATGCGCGGGAAGCGTCTCCGGACCGCTTCCGATATGTCGGCGAACGAAGAGAGGCCCATGCGGTTGACCGCGAAGAAGATGCTTTTCCCCTCGTGCTCGGCGAGGGCGAGCAGGTCCTCCATGAGGTCCGCGCCCGGATAGCGCCGCAGGCGCTCGCCCCGCAGGAGCCCGGCGAGCACGATGCCGGATCCGTCCACGGTCCGCAGGTCGCACGAGCGCAGGACGGCGCGGAACGCGGGGTCGCGCTCCGCTTCGAGGAGAAATTCCGGATTGACGGTCGCGACCTGGTGGTACGTGGGTTCATCGAGGAATTGCCGGATCCGCCCGAACAGCTCTTCCCGGGAGACGTTTTCCATGTCTATGCCGAAGATGTTCATATGTTTTCGAAAAACCTCGGATGGTCGAAAAGCCTCCCGCCACTTTTTTTCGCCTGGAACAATTTGATGTTATCCCAGCGGATACTCGTCGAGCGGGATGTATTGTCGTCCCCCGCCTTCGGTCGTGCTCTCGAAGAGGACGACGCTCGATACGGATTCGACGATGGATATCGGGATCGGGAAGGCGGGCAGTTTTTCCGGTGACAGTGCCGACCAGCGGCTCCGCCGGATCCGCGCCAGCGTCACGTGGGGCCGGAACCGTTTGTTCTCTGCGAGCTTTTCGGAGAATTCGCGCTCGAAGGCATTGCGCAGGAGGAGGAGCGATTCGTTCTCGACACCCGAGAGCCAGATCATCTTGGGCTCATCCGTATCCGGTGCGAGCGTGATCTCATCGAAGACGATGTCGAAGGGCTCGACCTCGGCACAGATCCGGCGGGCGGCTTCGGAGATGCCGGCGATATCCTCGTTCTTGAGGAACCCCATGAAAAAAACGGTCACGTGCAGGAACTCCGGCCGCGAGAGGAAGAGCGGAAGCGTGTCCCATCCCTCTTCCGCGCGGAGGATCCGTTTCTGTGAACGCGGTTCGAGCGGGATGCCGAAAAAAAGTTTTTTCTCGTTCATATGATCATCAGATACCCTGTTCATAAGCAAAGACTCCCTATCCACGTCTTTTCCTGGAAACAGGACTCAAACCCTCTTCGCTCTTCCAAAAAATTTCCCTCCCTCTACGGCATCCCAAGGAAATTTTTTGAAAGCGAAGGGTTTTTCAGACAAGCTGTTCCGGCGAAAAAGAGTGATAGGGAGTCTTTTCCGCCGAATGGTTCATCCTCGTAGTTTCGTTCCACTTCTTTTTGAGTGTAGCAGAGGAGGCGGAAAAGGCAAAAAAAACCGCCTCGACACGATGTTGCGTGTCGGGCGGTCGGCTAGAGGAGGGAATCAGGCATCCGATTGATGGCCTTGGACTCCCCTGGCCAGGCGGGGCTTGAGGATATCCCGTTTGGTTTCGGGACAGGCTTCGTCGTTCCATTCGAAGAATTTCCGGCCACCGAGCGATTCGAACCCGCAGAGCCAGTCATAGTTCTGGATATCGAACGGGAAGAAACGCTTTTTCACCTCGTCCATGAGGTGCTGTCCGGAGAGGATCGTTTCCTGCCTTGATTCTCCGGCCGGCCCTTTCATCGTTGTCGGGTCGAGCGGAGCGACATAGTAGCCCATCCATATGGCGCCGTTTCTTTCGTATGGTTCCTTTTGAAACCCGCT
Source organism: bacterium (assembly GCA_021821305.1). Taxonomy (GTDB): domain Bacteria; phylum Patescibacteriota; class Minisyncoccia; order Moranbacterales; family UBA1568; genus JAGOTT01. The sequence goes on along the minus strand of JAKACP010000001.1, from coordinate 637,528 downwards.
GACGTACACCGCCCTCACCGTGACGGCAAGGTCGGAGTCGATGGAAACCTGGGTGTAACGGCCGTCTTTGAGCCCCTGTTCCAGTAAATCGATGCTTTTCGGCATGTAGCCTCCTTGTGCTGTTGTGAAGAAACGAACCATCATGTCCAAGAAAACGAAATTGGGCACGATTGCAGTATTATACACCAAAAAAGGCATCAAGTCAAGGATATCATTCGGAGCCGATGCAAGGTACAATAAGGGCATGGACAAACACTCTCCCCTCTTTCTGGTCGATGTGGCGCCGATCGTTCCCCTCGGTGCCGGCGGCCGCGCCTCATTCTCCTATCTTTCGGATGCCGACATCCCTTCCGGCTCGCTCCTGCTCGTTCCTTTCGGACGACAGCATGTCCGCGGCGTGGCGCTCTCGTGCGTCGGGATATCCGAAGCGCCTCGTCCGATGAGACTCAAGCGCGTGTCGTCGGTCCTCGTTCCGTCGTTCCTGACACCCGAGCAGGTGGCGCTCGCCGGGCACATTTCCGAAACCTGCCTCACGCCGCTCGGCAAGACGCTCCGCCACTTCCTGCCTCCGCAGGTCAAGGAGCGCGCGAAGAAGGCGGAGTCCGAAACGGTCGAGCGCGGGAAAAAGCGCCCGCTCCGGCTCACGGCGGGCGAAAAGCGCATCGCGGAGAAGCTCGTCTCGAAGTCGAAGAAACCGGCGTTCCTTCGGATGTCCGCCCAAGAGTCGCTTCGCATCCTCGCCGGTGCGGCCCGGTCCCTCCCGAAAGGATCGCAGACGCTCGTCCTCGTTCCGGAAATCCTCGCCATTCCGGCGACGTCGGAATTCCTGAGAGGAGTCTTCGGTCCGGACCGCGTGGCGATACTCCATAGCAAGCTCGCTCCGGGAGCGTTTTTTTCCGCGTGGGAACGCGTCCGATCCGGAGAAGCCGATATCGTGATCGGTACGCGTCAGGCGCTCTTCGCGCCCTTCCGTCGTCTCGGTCTTGCCGCCGTCCTCGAGGAGGCCGAAGCCGTCGGGTACAAGCAGTGGGATATGAGCCCCCGATATGACGGGCGCCGCGTCGCGGAGACGCTCGCGGATATGCACGGCGCGCACCTCGTGTTCTCCGGAGAGGTTCCGGAAAGCGCCGTGGAACTGCGCGTCGAGGAACGCTCGATCCGTATGCTCCCCTCCCTCCGGCCCGAGCCGGACACGGATGTGGTCCTCGTCGATATGCGCCAGGAACGCTGGAAGAAGAACTACTCGATCTTCTCGGAGGTGCTCCGCTATGAGATAGGGAACGTGCGCGCACGGGGAGAGCGCGTGCTTCTCATCGCGAGCCGGGGCGGACTCGACACGTTTTCGGTCTGCGAGTCCTGCAAGCACATCCCTCGCTGTCCGGATTGCGACCGCGCGCTCCGATCCTCGCGCGAGGGGCATTTCTTCTGTCCCGCATGCGCCTATCGGACGACCGAGTTTCCCCGTTGCGAGAAGTGCGGCTCGATGTCGTTCCGCAATGTCGGATCCGGGACCGAGAAGATCGAACGGGAGGCGAAGCGCTTTTTTCCGGGTTCGCGTGTCGTCCGGGTCGAGGAGGCTTCCCGGAGGAAAAGCGGTTCCGTGGAGGAGGCTGTCGCCGCGGCGAACGAGGCCGATATCGTCATCGGAACGCCCGCGGTCCTGAACGCCGGGCAGTTGCCGAAAGTCGGTCTCGTTGCTATCATGGATGCGGAGAATCTCCTTTCTTTCCCCGATTTTCAGGCCGACGAGCGATTCGTCCGTATCGTCGGACGAGCCAAGCGATCAGTCGGTTCGGAGGGGAGAGGAACGTTCATCCTCCAGTCATATCATCCCGAACGCGAATTATTCCAAAGCGTCGCGAACGGGACGGAACACGCGTTTCTCGCGAAGTCGTCCGAGGACCGGCGCGCGCTCCGATATCCGCCGTTTTATACCCTGTTCCGAATCTCGTTCCGGGATCCGGACGAATCCGCGGCATCGGAATCCGCCGAACGCGCATACGCGCTCCTTGCGCCCGAGGCGGAGCGCTTCCCCGACATCCGCGTCTCGCCGCCGCGCAAGCCGATCTCGGCCAAGACCCGCGGCCGGTACGAACGGACCATCCTCGTGTCCGTCGCGCGCGGAGAGGGATTTCCGGAACCGCTGTCCCGGATACTCCGCTCCCTCCCGAAAGGCTGGATATTCGATCCCGATCCCCTCTCCCTTTTATAGGAACTTCTTACCCCTATGCTTCCGATCATCACCGGAGAAACCCAGGAAGTCCTCCACCGGCGCGTCGAACGCGTCGCCGATCCGACCGCGCCCGAGATACGGGCGCTCATTCCCGAGATGATCGAGACGATGCGCAAGGCCGACGGCGTCGGTCTCGCCGCGCCGCAGATCGACCGGTCGATCAGCATGTGCGTCGTCGAGGTGAATGGCGTCGTGTCCGTCTATTTCAATCCGAAGATCATCAGGATGTCCGAGGAGAAGGTCATTTTCGAGGAAGGGTGTCTCTCGCTTCCGGGAGAATTCTTCCCGATCGAACGCTCGGAAAAGATCACGATCCGCTATGACGATACGGCCGGGAAATCACGGAAACTGACCCTGACGGGATTCCTCGCCATCGTGCTCCAGCACGAGATCGATCACCTCGAAGGTACGCTCATCATCGACCGGTACCGTTCCCAGAACATAAAAAACGCCTATGCTCTTTGACGTGCTCCGAAGCCGCAGCAAGGAAACCTCCGCGGTGCCCCAGATCCGGGTCGTCTTCATGGGGACGCCCGATTTCGCCGCAACCGCGCTCCGGAAACTCCTCGACACGACCTACCACGTCGTCGCGGTCTACACGCAGCCGGACAAGCCGGTCGGTCGCAAGCAGGAAGTCACGGCTTCCCCGGTCAAGCTTCTCGCCGTCGGGAATTCGATTCCGGTCGAACAGCCGGCAGGTTTCGACCAGGCGGCGATCGAGACCCTGCGGCAGTACAAGCCCGACGTGATCATCGTGGCCGCCTACGGGAAGATCCTTCCCAAGGAGGTGCTCGATATTCCCGGATTCGGCTGTCTCAATATCCATGGGTCGCTTCTTCCGCGCTGGCGCGGCGCGTCGCCTGTCCAGAACGCGCTCCTGTCGGGAGACGAGGAGACCGGCGTCACTATCATGCTCATGGATGAAGGTATGGATACCGGTGCCATCGTCGCACAGGAGACCGTTCCCATCGCTTCCGACGACACGTCCGCGACGCTTCTCGACCGGCTCGCCGAGGTCGGCGCGAATCTCCTGGTCGGGACGCTCCCCCTCTTCATCCGCCGCAAGATCGAAGTCCGTCCGCAGCCGGAGACCGGAGCGACCCTCTGCCAGTTGATCGAACGTGATGACGGACGGATACTCTGGAACGAGACCGCCGAGACGATATGGAACCAGTTCCGCGGGTTGTCGCCCTGGCCGGGCATCTTCACGTTCTGGAGAGTGGCCGACGGGGAATTCCTCCGCCTCAAACTGACCCGGATATCGATCGACAAGGCCGACCCCGCACCCCGGAAACGGCTCGGCGAGGTGTTCGAATCGGGAGAAAGGATAGGCGTGCAGACGGGCTCGGGCGTCGTCTTCATCGAATCGCTCCAACCGTCCGGCAAGGACGAGATGGCGGTACGCGATTTCCTCAATGGCCGAAAAGGGTTCCTCGGAAGTATTCTCGAATAGGACCGTGTCCGGAAAGTGCTATAATGGTGGCGTCGGCAGAGAGAGCCTCTCCCTTCCTCATCCCGTGATGAGATATCGGGCGGGCTCTTAATATGGTAAACATACACCTATGCAGGATCGAGCGTTCTCGCGGCAGGATGCCACCGCGATCATCATCGGATTCGGTCTGGTCGTCGTGGTCGTCGTCTTTTTCGCGGTCAAGGGAATGTCCCCGGAACAGGATGACGCGACCGCTACGGCCGTGACCGAGGAGCAGGCACTCCCCTCCGTCGCTCCCGCCGAAGCCGTCCGGCTGTCGCTCGCGTCGGGCACGCGGCCGATCGTCCTCGATATCCGGACAGATGTGGAGTATCAGGCGTCGCATATCCCCGATTCGGTATCCGTTCCCGCAGAGACGATCGACGGGTACGCCGCCGTCGGAGGAACGGATGTCCTCGTGATCCCGGCCCGGGAGCCGGAGCTGACCGCGGATGCCATGCGTACGCTCACGGAAAAGGGCGTCCGTGTTTCCATCATCGAGGGAGGCATCACCGGATGGGAGACCGCCGGCGGGCCGGTGGTCGCGTTCGGAAACCCGGCTTCCCCCACCGACCGTTCGAAGGTGAATTTCGTGTCCGCGGACGCGTTCAAATCCATCGTCGAGGATCGGCGCATACTCCATATGATACTCGATATCCGCAGCGCGGAGGCGTTCGCGAAATCCCATGTGCCGGAGTCGTACAATATCCCGTTCTCGGAGCTCGAGAAGCGCCGCGGCGAGATTCCGCCCGCGACGAACGTGGCGCTCTACGGCGAGGACGATCTCGAGGCATTTCAGGCATCCACCCGACTTTTCGATTTCGGGGTCTTCTCGGTGAAGACGCTCGACGTGAGTTTCTCCGAGTGGGAAACGAGAGGCTTCCCGGTCACGGACAAATGATCCCGTCCCTTTCGCGAACGAAAAATCCTACCGAAGATGGTAGGATTTTTTTATGCGCGATACGGCCCTCCGTTTATTTCCCTTTCTCCACGACCGCGAGCACGTCCTTGACCCCTACGATGAGGTATTCCTCGCCGTCGATCTTGACCTCGGCTCCGCCGTAGCGGGTGTAGATGACCGTCTGTCCCTTCTTGACCTTGATCTTCTCGCTGTCGCCGACGGCCACCACCTTGCCCTGCTGGGGGCGCTCGGGCGATGAGCTGTCCGGCAGGAAGATGCCCGCGTCGGTCTTCTTCTCCGGCTTCTCGGGGCTGACGAGAATATTTTCCCCGAGCGGTTTCACGATGGATTTCGTCATAGGTGTTCGTCTTATCCGGTTAACACGTCTTCCATTGTAGAAAGATTGGCACTCTCTGTCAACGACCGCCAGCGTCAATTGCCGGTGGTCAGGAGTTCGACGGCCTTGTCCATCTGGGGATCGCGGTCGTTCTGGAGATCGTCGGCGGTGATGCCGATTTCCACGTCCGGTGAGATGCCCTGTTCGTGGATCTGGTGTCCGTCCGGGGTGAGCCAGCGGGCGATCGTGATCTTGACCGACGTATCACGGCTCGTGGGCACCACTTCCTGCACCGAGCCTTTCCCGTAGGATTTCTTGCCGACGAGCGTGACGTTGTCCCGGTTTTCCCGGAGCGCTCCCGCGAGGATCTCAGAGGCCGACGCGCTGCCCTCGTCGATGAGGACGATCGTCTTCAAGCCGGACAGTTTATCTCCGCCGCGCGCCTTTTCCTCTCTTCGCTCGCCGTCGGCGTTCTCCTCGATGACGACCGTTTTTCCGACCGGAAGCATGGCGCTCGCCATCTCGACCGCGGTATCGAGCAGGCCGCCCGGATTGCTCCGCAGGTCGAGGATCATCCCGGACGGGTTCTTCGCGACGATCTCCGAGACGGCGGCGCGGAACTCCCGTTCGGTGTCGTCGCCGAAGCGGCTCACGCGGAGGACCGCGATACCGTCGTCACGGAAGGTGAGCTTGATGCTCTTCACGTTGATGATGTCCCGGACGATCGTGACCTCGCGTGATTCCTCCTCGCCGCTCCGGTAGATCGTGAGCTTCACTTCGGTCCCCTTGTCGCCGCGGATGCGTGAGACGGCTTCCTCAAGGGAGAAGTTGGTTGACGTCTCGCCGTCTATGTTGAGTATCTTGTCGTTCGGAAGAAGTCCGGCGCGCTGGGCTGGCGTATCGTCGAGCGGCGCGATGATGGTCAGAACCTCGTCGCGTATGCCCATCTCGGCCCCGATCCCGCCGAATTTCCCGCTGATGTCCTCGTTGAATTCCTTCTGTTCCTGGGGGTCGAAAAAGGTCGTGTACGGGTCTCCGGTCGCGGCGAGCATCCCGTCGATGGCGCCGTAGAAGAGCTGCTTCGCATCCAACTCGTCCTGATCGACGTATTTCTCCTTGAGGATGTCCCAGACCTTCCAGAAGAGCGCGAAATCGACAGTGCTGTCTTTCTGCTCGGTATTGAAGAATATCGCCTCGTTCGGAGCGATCGGATCCTGGTTCGGGTCGGCCGTAAGCTCGCTGCGGCCCTGATCGACGCCGAACCGGTAGGAGACGTAGATGACGACGGCGAGAAAGAATATACGGATGATCCGGCCGACGAGGCGGCGGTTTTTCCGTTCCATGCTGTCCGCCGGTTCCTGTATGTCCGGAGTCTGGGGAAATGATTCGTTCATGAGATTTTAAGACAGGCTCTGAAAATTAGTCGTGAACCGGCCGGGATTTTCCCGCGTATTTCACGAAATAGATGACGGCGCTCCGGATATGATGCCAGGTGAGCCGATTGAAGAAGAGTGCCTGGAAGAATCCGCCTCGGGCGCTCCCCTTTCCGTGATAATGGAACATCTCGGAATGCGGATAGTATACCACCTTGTATCCGGCGTCCCAAAAGCGCCGGCACCAGTCCACATCCTCCATGTACATGAAGAAGGCCGTATCCATGACGCCGACCTTGTCGATGGCGGCTTTCGGCGCGAGGAGGACCGATCCCATGATCCAGTCGACTTCCTTGGGCTCCTTGTGGTCGTAGTCCTTCATCAGGAACCAGTCGAGGTGCCGCTTGGCGAACGGGAGGTGGCGGAGGACCGTCCGGCGGTAGAGGATGGTCGTGGGACGATAGAAACGGAAGCAGGAGTACTGGAAGGTCGCGTTGAAATTGAGGAGTTTCGGTCCGACCAACCCGACATCGGGACGGCTCTTGAGGAAACCGAGGAGTTTCTCCACCGAGCCCGGGTTCACGATGATGTCGCCGTTCATGTAGAGGACATAGGTCCCCTTGACCGCCGTGATACTCTTCTCGAGAAGTCGCGCCAGTCCGACGTTCTCCCGGAACGGGAAAAAGGTCACGTCGGGGAAGTCTTCGCGCATGAGCATCTCGGTCGCCTCTTCGGTGGCGCTGTCGGCGACGATGATCTCGTAACCGACTTCACGGATATTTTTCCGTATCGATTCCAAGCAGAGCCGGAGGAGCTCCGGGTTCTTGTAGCTCGTGACGATGATCGAGAGTTCGGGGGTGTTCATGAGCCGTTCGGAAAGAGGCTAAGAGTCTGTCCAATATCTCATGTCGAGCCAATACTTCAGAATTTCGAGCGAACATCATGCATCGTGAGGAGGCCTATCATGATAAGCCGACGAGCGATAAGTGATGTGCAGCCGAAATTCTGAAGTATCGGCCGACAAGCGGGAGGTTTTCTTTTATACAACGCGTTGAGATGTTGGGCAGGCTCTAAGGGAGACTCCGGAACAGTTCGTGGATGCGATCGTAGTTGTCCCCGCGCGGGAGGATGATGGATCCGGCACCCGGGTAGAGGTCCTTGTCCGGGAAGTAGAGCAGTCCTTCGTCGCTCGTGTCGAGCACCTTCTGCTTGAGTTCGGCGTCGCCGAACCGCGGATAGAGCTCGAACATCCGTTTCATCTCCCATCCTTCCATATCGGTGCGGACATTGTCGCCGAGACTGTCGAGAAGTCCGTTGATCCGCGAGAAATCGGTGAACGTACCGACGGAGAGCATCCTCGCCTTGATATCCTTGATCACTTCCTGTTGGCGCTTCGCGCGCTCGAAGTCGTTGGAGGTCGCACGGGCCCGCGCATAGCAGAGCGCCGTTTCCCCGTCGAGGGTGCTGTCCCCCGCCGGGAGCTTGAAGATCCCGCCGCACTCCACGTCCTTGTTGTAGCAGAGCGGATACGCGGCCGACGGCGACGCGTGGCGGGTGCCGTCCTTGCGCGTGTAGTATTTGTACTCGTACATCTGCTGTTTGGTCGTAGGATCGATCGCCGGCTCCGTGAAGACGTACGGATCGCAGACCTTGGGCTCGCGGAACTGGACTCCTTCCTCGAACGGCTGATCGAGATGGACGGTGACGCCGCCGAGCGCGTCCACGAGGTCGGTGAATCCCTTGAAATTGATCGTGACCGCGTAGTGGATGGGCTGGCCCGTGACCTCGGAGAGGATGCGTTTCATGTATTCCATGCCCTTCCCCTTGCCCTTCTCCTCGCCGTAGAAATGGACGGCGTTGATCTTCTGCTTGTCGGAGGTGTCGGGAACCGTCACGTAGAGGTCGCGCGGAATGGAGACGAGCGATGCCCGGCTCTGATCCCCTTCGCCCTGTTTCGGATGGATCGAGAGCACCATGATGGTGTCGGCGAGCAAACCGCCGCCCTCGACGTGCTCCCCGCGCATGCCGAGGAGCGCGATGTTGATGCGGCCCTCCTCCTCGCCGTCGAGTTTCGCGTCGACCCCGGGAAGCGCCTTGAAGACATCCTCGAAGAAACTGCCGTTTCCGAGGGAGATCTTGCCGACGAGCGCTCCGGCTTTCCAGAGTCCGAGTCCGCCGAGGATGACCACGACCGCGACGATACCGAGCGCGATGTTGCGCTTGCGGCGCTTCGGGTCGGCCGAGACCGGGAGGACCGGCTTATCGGTTGCGCTCTTTTTTCGGAACCAACGCATATGAAATTCGATGAAAAGTTAGTAGACGAGCCCTTATTGCTGACGGAGAAGTTCCTCGTAGCGCAAAAAAAGAATCCGAGCGCTTTTGTCCCAGGAATACTCCGAGACGCGCTTCGATCCGCCTTTTATGCACGATTCCCTCCGTGATTCGTCCGTTGAAAGAGTATACAACGCTTCGGCGCATTCGGCAACCCGCTCAGGGTGAAAGTATATGGCCGCGTCGGCACCGACTTCGCGGAAAGGCGGGATATCGGATGCGGCGACCGGAACGCCCGCTGCGAAGGCTTCGAGGAGCGGTATGCCGAATCCTTCGTACCGTGACGGGAAGACGAGCCCGTGCGAGAGACGATAGACCGCGGGGAGATCGGCGGTATCGACGAATCCCGGGAACAGGACATCCTGCTCGAGGTGTTCCTCGGCGATGACCCGGTCGATGTCCGCGTCGTAGTGTCGCCCGTCCTTGCTCCCGACGAGGACGACCCGTATACCTGGCAGTCGTTCCCGTACGCTCGCGAACGCACGGAGGAAGAACGGGAGGTTCTTTCGAGGTTGCATCGTCCCGACGGAGAGGAGGAATTTTTCCGGCAGGCCGTACTTGCGGCGGACCGCCTCGAGTCCGGTCGCCGTCAGGTCGCGTCCGAAGTCGGATGGTATGGCGTTCGGCACGACGGCGACGTGATCCTCGGGAACCCCGTAGCGTGACGCGATCTCCTGTCTCGTGAATTCCGACGGGGCGACGAGGAGATCGGCGCGGCGCATGGTCCTCGGAATGAGTCGGGAGAGGAAGAGCCGATCCGAAAACCCGATGAGTTCGGGGAACGCTGCGAACGATACGTCGTGGATATGCGCGACGATACGCGTGCGTTCCGGCACGAACGCCGGAAGGATGTACTGCGTATGGAAGATGTCCGGTTCCTTCCACATGAGGAAGAGCGGAACGGAGAGGAGGTTCCACACGAATCGGTTCCGTCCCTGGAGCGAGACGATTTTCGCGTGCCCGTTCCCGGCGATACCGAGCATTCTCCCGAGCTCGCTCAGGAACGCCGGTTCCCTCCGGTCCGTGAGGAGGAGGTACTGGTTTTCCTGATCGAGCGCGAGGAGTTCGCGCGTGAGATTGAGGAATACCGCCTCGTCGCCGGTGCGGTTCCTTCCTATGAGACGGATGTCTATGGCGATAGTTTTCATGCGTGTTCCCTTTGTATATCGATATGGCTATGCCTTTCTCGGTTCCGGTGTCCGTTCCACGAGGGCCATGGCGAAAAGCACCCAGAGGAAGCCGAGGAGGATTCCGGAATTGAAGAGATCGAAGATGAGAAGCCCCGGAATCGCGGCGAGGATGAATGCCGGGAGGGTCTCGCCGAGGATCCCGGCTTCCGCGGAGGATCGGAGGAACGCACGCAGCATGTGGGTGAGCGCGAGCACGAGGAATCCGAGGAACCCGAGGAGGCCGACGATCCCGCTTCCGAGCCATACCTCGAGAAAGACGTTGCTCGCGTTGAGCCCCGCGCCGCGCTCGTCGGTTCCGAGCACGGATGAGATGCTCCCCCACCCGATCCCGAGCACGGGGTGTTCCCGGATCTCCACCCAGCTTTTCTCGTAGATGTCCTTCCGGATATCGACATTCGGATCCGGTCGGTCGGTCACCCCGATGAAGCGGCCCGCGCTCCGTTCGGTGTCGATCTCCTCGAGATCGATGTGGCGGCACCCGAGCGCCGCGAGTTCGTCCGTCGACGCGATCTTTTCGGGAAGCGCCGTCTCCCCTTCGCAGGAGACGGTGATCGACTGATCGCCGGACACGATGCTGTCCGCGCGCCCGGAGAGATCGAACGCGGTGAGCGGAATGCCCGTGACGAGGGAGAGGGCGAGGAAAAACGATGCGCCCATGCCGCCTGCGTACATGGCCGTCGCCCGGGCATCCCTCCGCGCGTACGCGAAGAGTGCGATCGAGAGGATGCCGGACACCGAGAGGCCGAGCCACGCGCTCCGGCTCACGGTCATGAGCAGTATGGAAAAAAGTGCCGTCATCGCGACGAAGAGGCCGATATGTCTGGAAATCCGCACGCGAACCCACTCCCCGCCGTCCAACCGGAATCCCGACCCGAACGCGAACAGCCCCGCCCCGAGGACCACGAGGTACGCGCCGAGCCAGTCGGGTTCCGGGAACAGCGCGTTGGGTCGGCCCGGCATCACCTCGAACGCTTCCAGGCCCGCCATGGATCGGATGCCCTGAAAGAACGCGAAGCCGAGGACGATGAGTCCGGACACGGACAGGAACGGGATGACGCGTCTCACGTCATCGTAGGATCGGAGATAGATGCGTGCGAGGAGATAGAGGCCGTAGAAGGACAGGAGTATGAGCGAGAGGCGCAGGGATGCGGCCGGCGACGTCGCGTTGCCTATCGCGAGAAACGCTCCGAGCGGGACGAGGGCAAGCAGGAGATCGCCTCTGCCGAAGGCGGGCAGTTCCGGCAGCGTCTTTTTCGAGAGGAGACGGATGAGGAGTCCGACGAGCATCGCGAGCTCGAGGAACTGGTAGGGCCGGAGATCGGCACCGAATACCGTCGGCGCAAGATTGATCGTCTCGAGCGGCAGGACGGCGAGGAGGATGAGGAACATCCAGCCCGGTCGATAGAGCGCGGCGAGCATCGCGAGAAAGAAGAAGAACGCGAAATCCGCCGTCGCGGGCGGCAGTATGCCGGAAAGCGAGAGCACGATGAGCCCGACATGCAAAAGGGCGCTTCCCGCGAGCAATGCTTTCCCGATCGGCGTCATGTTGAGAAAAAAAGACATATCTAGTGTCGATCAGCTTCAAGAATTCGCATCGTCGTTTCGACGAAGGGTCCCCAGGAGAAATCATCCGCCCGGCGCTTCCCCCTTTCCGCCAGTTCCGCCCGGAGCTCGGTGTCGTCGTGGAGCCGCGCCATGCCGGTCGTGAGCTCGTCCTCCCGGGTCGGATCGACGAGGAGCGCCGCGTCGCCCGCCAGTTCGGGTATCGACCCCGCCCGGGCGGCGATGACCGGAGTGCCCGATACGAACGCTTCGAGGACAGGAAGTCCGAATCCCTCGTAGAGGGAGGGATAGACGAACATCGAGGCGCCGCGGTAGAGCGCCGGCAGATCTTCCCCCGGCACGAAACCGAGCACGACGACCGATTCCTCGAGGCCGAGTTCGCGCACGATCCCCCGCACGTCCGTCGCGAGACGGTTCTCCGGAGCGAACACCTTTCCGGAAATGACGAGCATCGGCATATCCGTGCGAGCCTTCCTCAGCGCCGCGTAGGCGCGAAGCAGCGCCCCCGCGTTCTTGCGGATCTCCAGTCCGCCTCCGTGATAGATATAGCCGGGCTCGAGTGCGTACTTTTTCATCACGCGTGCGATATCGTCGGGAGCCGTTTCCATACGGAACGACGGATCGCAGTCGGGAGAGGCGACGGTGATTCTCTCCTCGGGGATGCCGAGGTGCGAGACGAGATCCGCTTTCGTCCGTTGCGAGACCGCGATGACATGGTCCGCTTTCCGGATTCCGCGCTCGATCGCCCTCCAGTGGAATTTCCGGGTGAGGGTGCCGAGGTACCGGGGGAAAAGCCGCGGGATGATATCGTGCACGATCATGACGTGCCGGATTCTATCAGGCATGACGGTCGACGATTGGGAGAGGCTCAGGAAGGCGTCACAGCCATCCTCGGCCGCTCTTTTTGCCAGCTCCCGTTCCCAGATGATCCGTCGCGGCACGTCGTCGCGTTTCCAGAAGGGAAGAAAGGATCGGAGGTGAAAATTTCCCGGCAACGCGAAATCGGAGCCCGGCTCCTCCTCGCAATACAAAAAGAATTCCGAATCCTTGGGCATGGAGTCTCGGTCCCGGTATTCCCCCGCTTTCTGCAGGAAGTTGGATGTCACTTGTCCGATGCCGGTTCCGGGCCTGCGCAGGAACGAGGCGTCTATGCCTATATTCATAGAGAAATCGATGTCCCTATGATACCCTCCTTTGCGGAAAAAAGGAATGTATTCTGGCTCATCCCTGCTCGGCGCGTATTGCCTTTTCGGCATTTTTTCCCTACAATAAGACCGATAATCGACTCATCGGAAACTATGCACAAGCCCGTCGGAAAAGCGGAACGCAAGGAAGTCGTCGCGATAATCGGACTCGGATACGTGGGGCTTCCGCTCGCGGTGCGTGCCGTCGAGCGCGGCTACGAGGTCTATGGCATCGCCCGGAGCAAGGACAAGATCGCGATGATCAATCGCGGAAAGAGCCCGATCGAGGATGCGCTCCTCGAAGCCGATCTCAAGAAATACCCCGTCACCGCCACGGACGATCCGAAGGTCATCGCCAAGGCCGATATCGTGCTCCTGTGCGTCCCGACACCGGTCGACGAGCTCCACAATCCGGATATCGCCCCCGTCCGCGAAGCGTCCGAGATGACCGCGAAATACGCGAAGAAAGGCGCCCTGGTCGTTCTCGAATCGACCGTGAACCCCGGTGTCTCCGAGGAGATCATCCGTCCGATCTTCGAATCGGCCGGGTTCAAGGTGGGCCGCGACATCCATATCGCGCACTGCCCTGAGCGCATCAACCCCGGTGACGAGAAATGGACGGTCAAGAATATCCCCCGTGTCGTGGGGAGCTTCGAGAAAAAGGGTCTCGCCCGCGCGGTCGCGTTCTACGAATCCATCGTCGACGGCGAGATCCGCCCCATGAAATCCATCCGCGAAGCCGAAGCGGTCAAGATCGTCGAGAACTCCTTCCGCGATATCAATATCGCGTTCGTCAACGAGCTCGCCCGATCCTTCGACGTGCTCGACATCGACGTGCGCGACGTGATCTTGGGCGCTGCGACCAAGCCGTTCTCCTTCATGCCGCACTTCCCCTCCTGCGGTGTCGGCGGACACTGCATCCCGGTCGATCCCTATTACCTCATCGAGCGGGCGAAACAGTCCGGATTCGACCATCGGTTCCTCAAGATCGCGCGCGAGATCAACAACTCCATGCCTGCCTACACGGTGGAGCTCCTCCAAGACGGGCTCAACCGGTTGCGGATGCCGCTCAACGGTACGCGTGTCGGAGTGCTCGGCATCGCCTACAAGGCGAATATCGACGATGTCCGCGAATCGCCGTCCTTCGAGATCATGAAGAAGCTCAAGGAACACCAGGCGATCGTCGAGACGTTCGACCCGCACGTGCCGGGGATGTCGACGCAGAAGACGCTCGCCGCCCTTCTCAAGAAATGCGACGCGATCATACTCGCCACGAATCACCGTGAGTTCGTCGAGCAGGTAACCCCCGAACTCCTCGCGAAATACGGAATCCGCGCGATCGTCGACGGCAAGAACTGCCTCGACAAGAACGCCTTCCGGAAATCGAAGGTGTGGTACAAGGGAATCGGGCGGTAGACATCGTTTGAAAATCGGAAATCTGATCGCATGTTTCTTCTCCTCCGTCTCGCCATCTTCATCGCCGGCGTCGCGACGCTCACCCATTTCGGATTGCGCTATTTCGGCTATGATATAAACTGGAACTACTGGGACGAGCAGAAAGCGGACTGTCGTGAGAAGCTCGAGCAGTGCCGAAAGGATGTCGTCAGGACCGGTATCGAGGGTGCCAAGGAGACCTGCGAGTGGAATTGCGTGGATCCGAAGATTCTCATCAAGAAACAGTCAGATGCAAGATAAGGGATGACCGGTACGAGATCGCGGACCCCGTATCGAAAACATCGCCTATCGTTCATCACTCATCATTTATCATTCATCACCAGTATGCGGCTCATCGTCAACATCCCCGCCTACAACGAGGCGGAGAAGATCGGACAGACCATACAGAGCATCCCCCGGAGTTTCGACAGTATCGACGAGGTCTTCGTGCAGGTCGTCGACGACGGATCGAAGGATGACACCGCGCGCGTCGCCCGGGAGGCCGGCGCCGATTTCGTCATCTCGCATGACGGCAACCGCGGCATCGGCAAGGCGTTCCGCACGTCGGTCGAGTCGGCGCTCGCCAATGGTGCGGACGTCATGGTCAACATCGACGCGGACGGTCAGTTCGATCCGGACGATATCGCCAAGCTCATCCGTCCGGTGCTCGATGGCAAGGCCGATCTCGTGACCGCCGACCGGTTCTCGGAGCACAAGGCGGAGAACATCCCCTTCGTGAAGGATTCCCTCAACAGGCTCGCCGCATACATCATCGGTTCGTTCATGAACGCGCCGATCTCCGATCTCACCTGCGGCTTCCGCGCGTACTCGCGGGAGACGCTTCTCCGTCTCAACCTTCCCGGCGCCTTCACCTACACGCAGGAGGTCATCATCGACGCCCTCGGCAAGGAGCTCCGGGTCCTCTGGATCCCGGTCAAGGTCACCTACTTCGCCGACCGCAAGTCGCGCGTGGTGAAGAGTATCGGGAAATATATCAAGAACAGCGCGAAGATCATCATGAAGGCGGTGCGCGATGTCAGGCCGCTCAAGTTCTTCGGCGTTCCCGGGTTGGCGCTCATCGTGGTATCGCTCCTCGTCTTCGCGTGGTTTCTCGGGCTCTACCTGCAGGACTACAAGATCACTCCGTTCCGCAACTACCTCCTCGTCGCGATCACGCTGTTCCTGATCGGACTCCAATTCTTCGTCTTCGCGCTCATCGCCGACATGATCCGCTCGAACCGCAAGATCACGGAGGAGATTCTCTATCATCAGAAGAGGGACCGATACGAGCGCGGTCGGCGCCTCGAGGACAAATCGTCGGACCATTGATCCATGAGAATCCTCTTCATATCAAGGGCGTACCCGCCGATACTCGGCGGAATCGAGAATCAGAACCACGCGCTCTCGGTGTGGCTCGCTCGAAAGGCGGAGGTCACGACGATCGCGAACCGGCGTGGGAAGCGATTCCTTCCCCTGTTTCTCCCGTATGCGGCCCTTACCGGGCTTTTCCTCGCCCCGCGGTATGACGTCGTCCTCCTCGGGGACGGCGTACTCGGCATCGTCGGTTGGATCCTGAAGAAGGTCTACCCCGGGAAACGGGTGGTGTCGGTCGTACACGGACTCGACATGAGTTATCGGGACCGATTCTATCAGCGATGGTGGGTCCGGACGTTCCTCCCGTCGCTCGACGGCCTGATCGCGGTGTCGGCCGCCACCCGCGAGCTCGGGATACGCCATGGTATCCCCGCGGAGAAATTTTCCGTGGTTCCGAACGGCATCGACCTCTCCGACGATGGGCGCGTCTTCACGGAACAGGATCTCGAATCCCTGCTCGGAGAATCCGTATCCGGCAAGACCGTCCTCCTCACCGTCGGACGGCTCGCGAAGCGCAAGGGCGTGGCGTGGTTCGTGCGTCATGTGCTTCCCCTTCTTCCGGAAAGCACACTCTATCTCGTCGCCGGCTCCGGACCCGAAGAAGTACATATCCGCGATGCCATACGCGAAAGCGGCATGGAAGGTAGGGTGAAACTGCTCGGTCGCGTGTCCGACCGTGGTCGCCTCACGCTCCTGCGTACCGCACACCTGTTCGTACAGCCGAACATACCGGTCGAGCATGATATCGAAGGCTTCGGTATCGCGCTCATCGAGGCGACTTCCGAGGGTCTGCCGGTCGTCGCCTCCCGTCTCGAGGGGCTCGCGGAAGCGATCACCGACGGCGAGAACGGACGCCTGGTCACGCCGCAGGATCCGGATTCGTTCCGTGATGCTATACTGTCGTTGTCGGAGAATGACGATGCCCGACGGGAATTCGGTCGCCATGCGCAAGCCTTCACCCGGGAACACTACCGTTGGGACGTGATATCGGACCGGTATATGAAGGTCCTCTCCGATATGCTCCCGAAGTCCGAATGACGGATATTCACATGATCACGTTCATCCTCTTCATTTTCGCGCTCGCCCTTTTCTTCCTCTCCGGATGGATGCTGCTTCGGGCGATGTTCGGGGTCCGTCATCCCCTGTCCGTCTTCGAGATGGTCGTGTTCTCGTTCGCGCTCGGCGTCGGCGTGCTCGATTTTTCCATGATATACATGGGCGGACGGGACATCCCGTTCACGGGGATGTCGGTCCTCCTCGCACTTCTCGCGGTGCCGCTCGTCCTCCTCGCGCTCCGGATCGGATACGAGCGATTCGCACGACACACGGGGAAAGGAACCGACTCGGTCCGAGAGAAGGGTTCTCCGTTTTCGGCCTCACACAATGAGCGTCTCGCGTTCCTGCTCATCGTGGCACTTACGATTTTTCTCCGCACGATCTTCCTTTCCGACGCGGGACTGCCGACCGCGACCGACCTCGGGCACCACATGTACTGGTCCAAGCTCATCGCGGATTCGGGCACGCTCCCCGAGTACGCGAAGCGTGAGATCGTCACGCATGACGGAACGGTCAGTCTCTCCGATCCGGAGCCGATCGCCGATTTCATCATCGGCGAACACCTCCCGTTCGCGGCGATCGCCCTTCTCTCCGGCGATTCTTTCTTTTCCGCGTTTCCGGTCAATACGCTCTTCCTCGTGAACCTTCTCTCGGTGCTCGCGCTCTTCGCGCTCGCGGTGCGCTTCGCAGCGGGGTTCCTCGCGGAGCATCGGGTCTCCCCCTTTTCCGCGGGTCTCTTTGTGCTATTGTTCGTAGGGCCGCTCTTCGCCTTTTCCTCACCGGAATCCAAGTTCGTATCCGGCGGCGTCGTCGGCAATCTTTTCGGCAACCTCTTCATCCCGCTCATCCTCCTCTCCTTGTTCCGCGCGCTCCGGGAGCGGGACTCGCGATTCCTCGCCATCGGGATTTTCCTCTCGTTCACGCTGGCCTACACGCATCATCTCTCCTCGCTCGTCCTCCTCTTCGTGTTCGCCGGCATCCTCCTTTCGCTCCTCGCGCTCTTCCCTCGCGAGTCGGGCGCGCTGGCCAAGCGTATCGGCAGACTCTTCCTCTCCCCCTATCCCCTCGTCGCGCTCGCTTTCGCCGGGATATTCTTCACCGCGGTCGCGATGCCGACCTATATCGAGACGAGCGCGGTCGATACCGCGATCGGCGCACCGTCGAAATCGACCCGGACCGGGCTCTCGTTCTTCCAGGTGTCGGATGCGTCGGGTGCGGCACGGGCGAGTCTCGGCATCGCGGCCATCCTCCTCGCGTTCTTTTTCCGTCCGTCGCGATCCTCAGCCGCCTTCGCCTTCATGCTCGGCTGGGGCGGCGCCCTCCTGGTCATGGCGCTTCGGCCACACTGGGTGTTCCTCGATATCCCGTCGAACCGTATCGGCACCTATCTCTCCTTCCCGCTCGCGCTCCTCGCGGGACTCCTTGCGGCCTCGTTGCCGATTTTCCTCCGGACGGCCGGAAACGGGAGGCCCGCCTCGTTCATTCCGGCCAGGCTCTTCCTTTTCGGTATGCTCGTCCTCCTCGGTTTTTCGACCTGGAACGGTTCCGCCGACAACCAGTCATCCCTCCCGTCCGCCGGAAAATCCAAGGAAACGGCCGAAGTCTTCCATGCGTCGGAGTATCTCGCCTCCCGGATGGCTCCGGATGATCTGTTCCTCAAGGATCACAACTATCTTGTTGCGGATGCCTGGATGAAACTCTTTTTCATGCGCGGATACGACTATCCCCTCTCACGCGGATTCTTCAAACGATACGAGGACGAGACCAAGCCGCGCGAGCAATGCACGCTTCTCATGATCTCGACGCCGAACCTGCCCGACGGGCGGAAGTGCTTCGACGAACTCGGGGTCAATCTCATCGCCGTCAATCCCGCCTACGATGCCGCCCAATTCGAGAAATCATCCTCATTTTCCCGCATCTACGCAGGAGACCATATCCACCTCTATGAACGGAAATAAATATCGCGCTCTCATGTCCCGCTTCGTGTCCCGGGCGAAACGTATCGCTCCCGAGACGGCGCTGGCATCACTCTTCCTCGCTCTCTTCGTCGTGAGCGCGGCGTTCCTTTCCTGGAAGATCGATCGTGATCTCGATCCCGACTATGGCAAGGAATACTGGGTCATCGCGTTCGAGGAACGCGGCGAGCTCTCCTCCGGATTCTTCATCGAGAACCATTCGGACGAAGCGGAGTTCACCTACACGGTTTCCGGCGGCGGTGAGACTCTCGCTTCGGGAACCGTCCCGATCGCGCGCGGCGAAAAACGGATCATTGATCTTTCTGCCTCGGATATCGCCGGCAGGGTCACCATCACCGTCGAAGACGGCCAGAAAAAAAAGAAATCGATCTATCTCGAGCGATAGTCCCGGAACGAGGCGAAGAGCCTGTTGAATATCTCGCGGCATGAATAAAAGAAAAAACAGCCCGATTGTCGAGCTGTTCTGATTGCCCTTCTTCGTGTGTGAAGGAAGGGTGAATGCTGTTTACTTCTGAGCGAAGCGCATGGAGAGCATCCGAAGCCTGTCTCTCAGCACATCCACCTGTTTTCTTACGAGCGGAGACAATCGATCAGCGTATTCTCTGCAAGTCCCGAAGCAGTACATGGCTCCTGAGATCGATGCGATCATGAGCCTCGTCAGGAACACCTCCAGAGCCACCAGTCGTCTCCTGATAGGTGCGGACAGTCGGTCGGCACATCTTCCGCAGAGCCCCGAATAGACCATGATGCTTGAGATCGATGCGAGTGCGAGCACTCCCGTGGTCACGGCGAGAAAGATGATCGGCCAGCCGATGAATCCGGCGATGATGAGCGTATCCACGCGGAACATGAGGTAGAACGATAACAATGCGGCCCACCCGAATGCCTTTGCGGCTACGATCAGGACGCTTTCCGGCGAAATCGGCGCGCGTGTCGCATACCAGAGCGTATGCAGGCACTTGTGCGTCAACGTCAGAAAGCAACCTATCACCACGACGAACTCGAATCTATCGATGTATTCCCACTCCAATCCTGTTATTTCCATTCCAAATCCCCTTTTGATGTCCCATGAAGCCTCCACAGCGGGAGGAAAATGCTGTACAATACGAGTAGGTTTTTCCCGATAGATTCCCTTTCAAAGAACGATGTCGATGGGATAATTCTTACCACGAACGAAGTCGTATGTCAATGAAAAAAGTCCTTCTCGCCACGCGCCCGCTCGTTCCGCCTTGGGACGAGGCCTCCAAGAACTTCGCCTATTTCCTGGCGAAATCGGTGACCGGTGCCGAGTTGACTGTGCTCACGACGCCGGAGAAGATCACCGGACTTCCCGGAACCGTCACGCAAGAACCGGTTTATCCGTCAGCCGAGCTCGGCTTCGGTGCGAAGCTCAAGCTCCTGCGCTATCTACGGAACCGTCGTGGCGATTTCGACGTGACGCACTACCTTTTCACGCCCGCCAAGCGCAACGCGCTCATCATCAGGAATCTCGCCAAGCCGACGAAGGGCAAGACGATCCAGACCGTCGCGACGATCCGGGAGGACCTGTACTCCCCGGACGAACTCCGCTCGCTCCTCTTCGCCGACGTGCTCGTGGCCTATACCGATCGCTCGAAAGTGCGCCTCGAGGAGCTCGGATTCTCCGATGTGCGCCGCATCTATCCAGGCATCGATCTCGACCTCTACAGGCCGAGAGAGAAGGATCGGGACATGCTCGACGAATTCCATTTCTCCGCCGAGGATTTCATCGTGATCTATCCCGGCGAATATTCACGCCTCGGCGCCACGGACCTCCTCGTCGAGTCCCTCATGCATCACTTCAACACGCATCCGGACTCCGCGCTCCGTTTCATCTTCGCGTGCCGGGTCAAGAACGCCGCGGATGTCGCCAAGAAGAAAGAAGTCGTCGCCGCGCTCGCGGCCGCCGATCTCCTGCCAAAGGTCGCCTTCTCCGATACGGTGTTCGACATGCCCGCGCTCTACAACCTCGCCGATGTCGTCGCGTTTCCCGTGGGCAACATGCACGGAAAATTCGACATCCCGCTCGTCATCGTGGAGGCCTATGCCTGCGGCAAGCCGGTCATCCTGACGGATCTCCCCGACTTCGAGGAGTTTTCAAATCCCGATATCTCTGTTACCATACCCCGAGGCTCGAACGAGGCCTTTCTCAAGGCCCTCCACACGCTCGAGAGCGACACGCTCCGGCGCGCGGAACTCGGCAAGAACGCCCGTGCGTTCGTCGAGAGGCACTTCGACCTCGCCACGACAGCCGAAGAGTACGGCAAGCTCTACGCCTCGCTCTAGCGGCGTCTTCCTCAGTTTTTTATGGCGGACACTCCCGCCTCCTTCGTTCCTGTTTGCTTGCGGTGAGAATTTGAACAGTTACTCAGCACTATGCCTTACAATGTCAGGGAAATCTCCCCCTATAAACGCGAGATGAAGACCGGCAAGATGAAGGTCCCGGTCGTGTTCCATGTCCAGGAAGGGCTCATGCCGGCCGAAGAGACCATGCATCAGATGGAGAGCGTCGCGAGCAACACTTCGGTCTTTCATCACATCGCCGCCATGGCCGACGTCCATTCCAAGCCTGGCCGCAAGAACGCGACCGGTACGACCGTCACGTCGGAGCATCATATCCTGCCCCAGGTCAACGACAGCGACCCGGCGTGCGGTATGCGCCTCGTCCGGTCGAACCTGACCGACGAGAACACGACGCCCGAGGAGATCGAGAAGCTGTTCCGAGCGCTCGTCCCCCGCGTCCCCACCAAGGCGTATCTCGGGACCTATCTCCCCTTCCGCGTCATCGTCGATATCGCGCGCGCGGGTATCCGGCCTCTCATCGAGCATCTCGGCATCAAGACGAAATACGAGGCGGAAAACTCCCTCGACCGCGGGAATTTCTTCGAGCGGGAAATGAGCCGCAAGGATATCCGGAACATCATCCCCAGCCTCTTCCTCTTCTTCGCGCAGTTCCGCTCGGGCATCCTCGGCGCCGCCGGCAACCACTTCCTCGATCTCATGAAAGTATCCGACATCGAGGATCCGGTACTCGCGGAGAAACTCGGCGTGAAGAAGGGCCAGTACCTCTTCATGGTGCACTGCGGCTCCGGTATCCTCGGCCAGTACACGATGTACATGTACACCGCGAAGAAGCGCGAGCACAAGTCGACCGCGATCCTCATGAACATCGGACGATTCTTCTGGCGGACGCCCTATCGCAAGATCGTGAGCGAGATCGCGAGGAAGATCCGTGAATCCGATTTCGGCAGGAAGGAGCCGCTCATCACCTATGACGGCGACGGCGAGGACGGCAGGCTCTATATGGCCGCGCGCAACGCTTGCTCCAACTTCGCTCACGCGAACCGGGCCGTCATCACGCACAATGTCGCCCGCACCGTCGAGGAGGTCCTCGGACGCGATCCGGGATTCGAACTCCTCTACGATATGCCGCATATCCTCGTCTCCCAGGAGGAGCACTACGGGAAGAAGCTCTGGGTCCACCGGAACGGGACCTCCCGCGCCTACGGCCCTTCCCGCATGTCGGACCATCCGGTCTTCGGCGAGACCGGCGAGCCGGCGTTCATCCCGACCTCCATGTCGACCGAGGCCTACCTCTGCGTCGGGCAGGACGGGAACGAATCGAGCTTCTACTCGTGCAACCACGGTGCCGGAAAATCGGCGAACAAGACCGACGACGTCGTCCCGGAGAACAAGGCCGAGCTCGACGCGAAATTGAAAACGAAAGGCGTCACGCTCTACAACGGCCGCTCCTCGCGCGTGATCGAGCAGGACTCGTCCCACTACAAGCGCGCCGACGACGTGATCGCCTCCGTCAAGGAAAACGGTATCGTGAAACCAGTCGCCCGGATGCAGCCGGTCTCGGTGATCATGTACTAGTTTCCGCCAGAAAGGCACGAAGACCGCCTCGCCCCATCGGCAGAGGCGGTCTTTTTATCCGAGTGCTTCGTCGCGGCCACGGGTCGCAAGACCGGCGAAGAGGAAGATGAGGAGGATGCCGAAGTGCGATGTCCAGAGCCAGTGGTCGAGAAAGAGGCTCGGGAGAAGTGTCAGGAACGCGATCGCGAATATCGTGTCCGCACCCCGCCGCGACCGGTACAGGATCGATCCGAGAAAAATCGAGAACAGTACGAGTCCGACCATGCCGAGCTCCGCGAACACGAGCACGAACACGTCGTGCGCGGGCTGGATGCTCCATATCGGGCGGTCGGGCTCGCTTTCGATGATGGCCGCCGTGGAGTTTCCCGATCCGACTCCGACGAACGGATGAGCGGCGACAATCGTCCGCGCATCCTCGAGCGAAAGCGCTCGTTCCGAAACCGATCCCTCGCGTCCGATGGTCGCGCCGTCGAAGCGGGGGAAAACGGTCTCATGCAGGATCCCGACGAACACCGCTCCCGTGATACCGAGCACGATATATGCTTTCAATAAGGCCTTTCCGGAGCCGTTCTTTTTCAAGGTCGCCCACGCGTACGCGAGGAATCCGATAGCGGCCCCCAGCCACGCGGTCCGGGAGAACGTCAGGATGAGCCCAAGGAGAAGCAAGACACAAGATACGAGATACAAGATACGAAATGTCCGCATCAGTCGTCCATTCGCAACAACGGAACGCATGGATGATACGTAATACGAAATGCCTAATACGAGCGTAGCTCCCAAGAATCCACCGAGGATATTGGGATGCGGCAGTGACCCATAGGCGCGGAGCCACCGTCCGCCTTCGTTCTTGAGTACCGATGTTCCCGCTTGCCATGATTCGTGCGCGCTCATCCCGAGAAGCGACGAGGAGAACGTGCTCTGTGTCATGAACTGCCCGATTCCGATCATGGCCTGGAGTACCGCGGCCGCGATCAAGACTTTCACCGTCGTCTTCGCATCCGCGTCATCGATCGACCGCGCAAGAAAGAACACGCCGATCGCAAGCGCGAGCTTTATGGAAAAATACAGGGCCAGCACCTGGTCCCCTGCCCACGTTATCGACAATCCGGACCAAAAAAGGAGCAAGACCAGAATCCAATCTGACTTTTGTATCTTGTGTCTTCTGAACGTCCATAATACAAGTAGCAGAAAAAGAAGAATGTCGGTGCCATAGAGAGCGACGACTCCGTACTGCCATTTCTCCCCTCCCACGAACGACTCGCGCAGCAAAAGCACCGTCTGAAACGGAAGGAGAAAAAGGAAGGCGTAAAAGGCGTATTTTGAAATTTTTTCGAAACCCATACATTGCTTATACTAGCACTTTTTGTTACCCTTCGATATAAGAGCTTGTCGAAAAATTCACTACAAGAGGAGAGAAAAGAATATGCTTGTCGTCCAAAACTCAAAAATTTCGGCTGCAAATCGTTCAAATCTTGTTGAAATATCTCGATATTCCTCCTCCATTTTTACGATTTTCGCTCGAAATTTTTGAGTTTTAGCTCGACATGACTTTTCCGACAAACTCTATGAGATTCATCACGATAAGCGGCGTCGACGGGTCGGGGAAATCAACCCAGCTCGCCCTTCTCCGGGAGCATATCGAGAAAAAGGGATGTACGGCCGCGTATTTTCATGCGACCGAGTTTTCCGCCGCCAATCGCCTCGCCCGTCTTTTCAGGGGGCAAAAGGCCTTCGAGCCCGGCAAGGACCGGGCGGTGACGGACGCCTCGTGGTTGTCGGTCGTGTTGCGTGAGAAATTCCTCTTGCTTGATTTCCTCCGTTTCCGGTTCCTCCGTCGCAGACTTGAGCGGGAGCATGTCGACTATCTGCTCTCCGACCGTTCGTTCTACGACTCGCTCGTCAATCTTTCCTACCTTTCCGACGCCTGGATCGTCCGTGTCGGCAGGTACGTTCTCGATCTGTTCCTGCCCGAGGCCGACAAGGCGTTCTATCTCGATATCGATCCCGAAATAGTCATGTCCCGCGAGCGAGTCCCCGAACAGGGCATCGGGTACCTCGAGGCGAAGCGGGCGCTGTTCCTCGCGCAGGCGAAACGGCGCAACTTCATCGTCATCGATGCCGGACGATCGAAAGAAGCGGTGTTTTCCGATATCCTCGGCTCCCTATGAAAAACTTCTCCCGTGCGCTCGTCTGGCTCACCGCCTCCGAAGTCGTCTTCAATATCGCGAGCTATGTCGTGCACGCCTCGGTCGGACGGATCCTCGGACCGGCCGATTACGGCCGCTACGGCCTCGTCATCACGCTCACGACCATGATCATCGTCCTCGTGGGCAACGGGCTCCCGACCGCGATGTCGAAATATCTCTCCGAGGTCTTCGAGAAAGCTCCGTGGAAGGTCCCGATTATCAAGCGCGAGGGCGCCAAACTGCAGGCGGTCGTCATGGGGAGTCTTACCGTGATATTCTTCCTCGCTTCTCCGCTCATCGCGCGGCTTCTCGGCGATCCGAGTCTCACCCCACTCTTCGCCTTTTCATCGCTCATCATTCCCGCGTTCGCCGCGGCATCCTTCTATATCCACTATTACAGCGGCCTCCACTATTTCCGCTTCCAGGCAACGCTCAAGATCATCCGTTCCTTCGCGCGGCTCCTCTTCATCGTCGGACTTGCCTTCCTCTTCGGTCTTCCCGGATCAGTCGCCGGATACATCCTCGCGCCGCTCTCGGTCTTCTTCGTCGGACTGGTCGCCGACTCGATCATCACCAAGCGGTCCTTCTCGCAGAAGCCGGAAGAGGGATTCTCGTTTTCCGGCAGACTGCTCCTCGCGTATGCCTGGCCGCTCACGCTCTTCCTCGTCTTCTACGAGCTCGTGCTCACGCTCGATCTCTATCTCGTGAAGGCGATCCTCCAGGACGATGTCGCGACCGGCCTCTACAACGCGGCGATCACCGTCGGGCGCATCCCGTACTATCTCTTCTACGCGCTCGCGGTCATGATGGTCCCAGCCATCGCCAAGGCGCAGGCCGATCGCGGTCCGGAGGAAACCGGTTCGCTCGTCGGTAAATCGCTTCGCCTCATGGCCTTCCTCCTCTTCCCGTTCGTCACGCTCCTTGCGGTCTATGCCGAACCGATACTCCGCCTCTTCTACGGGAACCGTTACCTCGGTGCGGCCGACGCGATGAGCATCTTCTCGCTCGGCGCCGGATTCCTTACCGTCTTCTATGTCCTCGCATTCGCGCTTTCCGGTGCCGGTCAGGTCAGGATCCCGATGAAGCTCTCGGCTCTCGGTGTCCTCGTCGCGCTCCTGCTCAATTTCCTGCTCATCCCGCCATTCGGCATCGAGGGTGCGGCCGCGGCCACGTCGATCGTCTCGTTCCTGCTCATGGTTGTCATACTCGCCTACACGGCACGTCATTTCGCCGTCTCGCTTTCGGCGAAGCTGTGGTCCGTCTCCATCGGCTCCGCGATCGCTACAGCGCTTCTTTCGACGATACTCCCCTCCGGTCCGATCTCGTTCATGGCTTCCGGCGTTCTCCTGTTCGCGCTCTACTATCTCCCCCTTCTCGCGTTCAAGGAGCTCACGGATGCTGATATCGCTCCCTTGCTGAAACTGTTCCGGAAGGACGGTTCGCGCCAGGTATAAACGGGAGGAGTTACGGATTTCTTGCTTTGTTTCAGCTTCGTTCTTCTCTTTTGACAAAGTGCCAAAAAAGTGGTATGGTGACTTGAAACCTGCATGGTTTCACAAGGGGCAGTTTCAAGTACATTCACAAGGAAAGAAGGTAGAAAATGGTGAGACGAATGAAGGGGCATGTAAGCGCGGCGTGGCGTGAGGAACTGGCCGATATCATCCGGTCGAAAGCGGTGGCGATCAATCGACCGAATCTGGAGAAGGTGAGGCCGGAAGATGTCGAAAGGATCCAAATGTTGCCGAGGGATCGTATCGCCTGCATCGCTTGCGGCGTGCCGCTCTATGTGGACAGCAAAAACAAGACCATACAGGTCGCCGATAGAGGTATGCTCATGGGTGGTGGGAACGGCTGCAAATGCAAGATTGGTGGTCTCGGGGGGGCCTGAAGACCGCTAAATAGGAAATCGCCCCGACGGAACATCGTCGGGGTTTCCAATTTTTTCACAGACGTTAAGAGAGGAGTTCATCATGGTCGCTCGAATGAGAACGCCATTGCTGTCGTATCTGCTTCATGCCTATTTCATCCGAATACAGCCTCCCCTGCCGCTCCTCATATCCCTGTCGGGAGCGGAGTGCGGCGGCGGAAACGGACCACCACGCGATCGGTTTCCGAAACGGCATCGGGACGTGAAACGCCCGACCGGCGTCTACCATCGAAGAGGCAAGAGAGGCAAATGAAACATCCCCGGACGCGAATGCGTTCCGGGGATTATTTTTTGTCTCTCCGTCGTTTCTGCGATGTTCCCCTACTGTCCGCTCGTCGTGTCCCACCGATAGACCACGATGTCCCCGCGGAGACGCGAATCGCTCATGCGTTCCATGTTCCCTTCGATGAACCGTTCCGCGGTGCTCGCCACGTAATCCGTGTCGTTGCCGGAGGCGATGAACCAGCCCTTCGGATGTCGCGCCATGATGTCTTGGAGTTCCTCGAGGGAGAACTTGGTCTCGGAGAGTTCGCCGCCGAAGTCGTAGACGGTCACGTTTTCCCCGCTCCAGTAGTAGTTGCGGAAATTGCGCGTGATGAGGACGTCATCTTGCGCGCGCTTGTCCTTGAAGTAGGAGAAGACCTTTCGGTAATTCGGGTTGCTGCCCGACGAGGTCTCATGGTAGGTGTTGTTTTCCGCGAGGAAATATCCATAATTGGGGACGAGGAGCGCGAGCGTGGCGATCGAGACGGCGGTCACCCGCTTCCAGCGTCCGGAGAATTCCTCCCGCAGGAATCCGACGAGCGCATATCCGCCGGTCGCGACGAGGATCCCCATGAACGACTGTGCGAAGAAGATATATTGTTGACCCTCGTTGCGGCGCCAGAACCAGACCGCCATCGCGAGCGGTACGAGCGCGGAGACGAGGAGCCAGAGCGCCTCCTTTTCCCGGCCGAGCTTCTTGGCGAGATGCCACGCGCCGAGCGCGAAGAGTCCGGCCGCGATCAGCGGGTGCGCGAAATCGCGGACGACGTAGCGGAAGTACGAGTAGTGATTGTCGAAGAAGACGAGCGCGCCGAAGAGCGCCTTGACCCTGTCCGGCGCCACGGTCCACGCGACGAGCGCCAAAGCGAGCCCCAGGCCCGCGGTCGCCATGTATTTGTCCGCCGCGGATTCCTTGCGGTACCACGCGAGGAGTATCATCGCCGCGACGTATGCGCCGAACATCGGAACGATGTTGATCCACAGCTGGTGCGTCTGGAAGCTCAGGAATCCGAAGACGACGAGCGGAAGGAGATAGAGCGCATTGAGCTCGGTCTTGTCCCAGAATATCCGGAGCGCTCGTACTTTCCCCTTGTATTCGCGTTCATAGAGGCCGAAGAGGGAGACGGACATGAGGAGGAACACCGGGAAGAACATCGCGTACATACGCAGTTTCCGGTCGAATTCGAGCCCCGAGACGGATACCGCGAACAGGAATGCCGCGAAGAGCCCGACCGTCTTCTTGCCGGAGAACATCCACCCGGCGAGGAACATGGCCACGATGGAGAAGACGCCCCAGAGCGCGGAGATGCTCCGGGCGACGGCTTCCGTCGGCGGGAGGAAGGAGAAGAGCTGGGCGACCTGCCATTTATAGATATTCGCGCGCTCGTCGCGGGCCTGGTTGATATTGACCTCCGACGGCCGGCCGTGGTTGAAATCCCACGCCTTCCATTCCCCCGTCTGGGCATAGCCGTACGACGAGTTGATGTCGAGGAACTCGTCCGCGACGAACGAATTGTACCCGAGCCCCCAGAACCGGAGCACCGCCCCGAGCAATATTATACCGACCAAAATAATCCACGGACTCCTCCAAGAAAACCTTCGCATACTATTACAGTTTACTTATTTAAAGCCCAAAAATCGAAAACACAAAAATCCAAACAAAACACGATATTCAGAACACAAAATAATTCCTGCCGGTTTGTGTTTTCATGTCTTGTATCCCGTGTTTTGTTTGGCGTTTTGTGCACTGTGTTTTGTGTTTTTTACTCGGCCTCATTCTTCTTCCTCATCGTTCGTCGTGTCGTTCTTCCGCTCCCACCATTCCCGCCAGGTGTAGCGCGGGAGCGCGGTCAGGTTGTCGATGACCTTCGCCGGCTCCGGTTCGAACGACTGGCGCTTCGCCCGGACGAACTCGGGCTTCGGACGGAACTCGATCATCGTGAGCGTCCCGAAGGGATGTCGCGCGACCACGTCGTAGCGCTCGAGGTACTTCTCCATGCCGTCATAGAGATCCGACCCTGATCGGAGGATGAGGACATAGATCCCCTCCTGGTAGATGTTTCCCGTGGTGAGGAGGTCGTTTTGTACGCCGGCGCGTTCGAGGAGGTATTTGAGGGCGCGCCGATGCTCCGGCTCGCTGTGCATATAGACCGGGTAGCCGGTGCGGTCGGAGTATTCCTTGAGAAATCCGATGATCAGGCGCTGCTGCTCGAGGGTCACGCGGGTCCGTTCCTTGAGAATCCGATCCGCGGGGGTCGATATCGCTTCCGAGGGGGCGAGGGCGAGCTGGTCGAATCGCGCCGAGAGATACCAGAGGTTCGAGAACGTGAGACCTGCTATGCCGGCTACCGTCGCCGTGATCGCCGCCTTTTTCCAGGGCAAGAGCCGCATCATCGCCTCGGCGAGGAAGCCGAGGAGGAGGAACGGGATCGGTGCCACCACGAGAAAGAACCGCGGCGCGAATCCGTAGGCGAGCGGCAGAAACAGGAGAAACGTGACGGAAAACCAGATCCCCGAGAGGAGGAGTACGTCGGATTTCTCACGCTCGCGCGTCTTCCACCAGAGGAAGCCGAGCGACAGGAGCCCGAGCGCGAAGACGACCATCGATCCGGCCCCATATATCCATCCGTTCCGGCATCGCGCGTTGCACTCCGTCGTGATCCCATCCTCGGTTTTCTTGAATCGGAAGAAATCACCGCCCTCGTATCCGCTCGTGACGACGAGGTATCCGAGTTCGTGTTCGATGGTATTTTTGACGAGCTTGGCGGAAAGGGAATGGTCCTCCTTCGAGGATTTTTCGGTGACCGCCTTGAGGAACGCCTTGGAATTGGCGCCGCCCGTCTCGATCTCGTTTAAGACCACTGGGACATAGAAGACGAGAAAGGCGGCTATCGCGGCTCCCCATGCCTTGCCGGAGAATCTCGGCCGGCGGACGAGGAGGAACAGGAAGGCGACGGCCGGCAACGCGAGAAAGGCGAGGAAATGGAGATGCGTGGCGAAGCCGATCGCGAACGCCGAGAGCACGAACCACCGGCCCGGATGGAGCGCGCCGGGCGCGACCGACCGGAGGAGTGCGTAGAACCCGAGAAGCGAGAAGAACGGGATCGGATTCGGATTCCAGGCGAACCGACCGTACATGACCAGATATGCGGAGACGGAAAAGAGAAGCGTGAGCCCGAGCGCGAGCCGTGTCCCGAAGAACCGCCGTGCGAGGAGGTAGAAGAGCCCGATCGACGCGATCGACAGTATCGGGATGATGAGGGCCATCCCCTCAGGTGTGCCACCGAAAAGGAGCGCCGAGACGTACTCGAGGTAGTAGAATCCGGGTCCGAGGCGGAGCGACGTCCCACCCGCCTTCATCCCGAGAAGCGTCAGTTCGCCGGGGCCTCCTTCGACCGCGTCGTCCACGACTCGCGCGTCGCGGGACTGGTCGAGCTCGAAGTGGAGCCAGTCGGAAAACTCGTGGAGACGGAGAAATCCGCCCAGCGCGATGATGAGGATGAGCCAGATGACAGATGATGCGAATATGCGCGCGAAAGCTTCCTTTTTGGCCGTCATTGTGATAGTCTAACGCTTACAAAGGGCATTTAGGGCCCTTTACGGTATTTTCCTTCATGGTATCCTTTTTTTCATCTTTCGACAACGCATATGGATTTTCTGAAACAGCTTTCAAGACAGGAAAAACGGGTCTACCCCGCCGTCTCGCTCCTGCTCGCGGTATGGAGCGTCTTTTATATCCTCAAACACGCTCCTGAAGTTTCGGGGTTTTTTCCGAACCCATCCCCGTACGTCTTCACGTTCGGCTTCCTTTCCTTCGGGATACTTGCCGTCGGCGCGGTATTCTTTTACACGCCGTTCCGGCCCATCTCCTCGTGGATGAAGCGGCTCTTCGCCGTCTTCCTTCCCGCCGAGACGATATTTCTCGTCGGACTCGGCTATACGGATGACGTGAACCAGCTCATCTACGTGGCGGCCGGTCTCTATGTGATCGTGCTCGGCCTCTATTTCTCGTTCCGATACCTCGCGCGGCTCGAACGAGACGGGCTGTCGCATATCTCGCCACGGGCATGGATACGGCTCCAGGGTGTGTGGGCGCTCGCGTTCGTTCTCCTGCTCACCGGCATCTTCGCGTTTGCCGGTGCGTCCCGGCTCGGGCAGTTCGTCGCCGTCGATGAGGCGCTCTGGCTCTACGGGCGCGTGCCGAAGTATTGGAACGCGCTCGGCGACCTCGAGCTCAAGAAAACCGCCATCAGCGACAAACCCGGCATCACGGTCGCTATCGCTTCCGGAACGGCCATGGCCAAGTACGAGCATCCCGTCATCATGAAGCCGCTGAAGGGTCCGGACAAGGGTATCGAGGATTTCTTCTTCGCGTTCCGCCTCCCAATCGTCCTCGTCGCGGCGTTGTTTCTCCCGCTTTTCTATTTCCTCATCGAACGCCTGCTCGGGCGGACCCGGGCCCTCTTCTCCTATTCCTTCGTCGCGCTCTCCCCGGTCACGCTCGGCATGACCAAGATCGTCAATCCTGATTCGTTCCTCTGGTTCTTCGCGCCGCTCACCCTCCTCGCGTACCTCGCCTTTCTCAAGCGCCGCCATCCCGCCTATCTTTTCCTCGCGGGAGTGCTCCTCGGGCTCACGCTCCTGACCAAATATGTCGGCAACATCGTCGTCGTCTTCATCTTCGGCATCATATTCCTCGAGTACATCTTCAACGACCGCCACTTCGGCCCGCGCGCCTTCATCGATTCCATCAGGGACGCCCTCGTCCATTACGGCGTCCTCCTCTTCTCCGCGCTCTCGGTCTTCACCGTCCTCTATCCGGCCGTATTCCTCAAGCCGGAAAAACTCCTCGAGGCGACCATCGAATCGGAGGCCTTCGAGAGTGTCGCGCCGATCTTCCTCGGTATCGTGTTCTTCGTCCTCGCGGACCGGATCGTCACCCGGGCGCGCGTGACCGAACAGATCCTCGCATTTTTTCACCGATTCTCCGCCGTTTTCGGTCGTGCTATCGCCGGTATCTTCCTCGTCGCGATGACATTCACTCTCGCGAACGTATGGCTCGGCATGCGCTGGTTCGATTTTCCGACACTCCTCGCCTCCCCCAAGACCATAGCGAACAATACCGATATCACGGGTATTTTCCTCACCAACTTTTATCCTCTCCTCTTCGGCATCCCACCCGTCGTGCTCGTGTCGCTCTTCGTCTCCGCCGTCCTCCTCTTCCGGCGATCCTTTCGCGAGACCGCCCGGGGCCGTCTCTCGCTGTATCTCATCCTCTTCATCCTCCTTTACTACGCGGGAGCGACGGTCAACGGCGTCGCCTCGATCACCCGTTATCAGATCATCCTCTTCCCGATCGCGGGCATCATCGCCGGCATCGCCCTCGGCGAGCTCTTCCTTCTTGCGAAGAAGCGCCTCTCCTTCCCGTTCGAGAAGCGATTCCTCCTCCCCGCCCTTCTCGTCATCGTCACCGGGGCCGGTGTCTACACCCTCGCTCGGACCCCGTTCCCCCTCAGCTATGTCTCCTCGCTCCTCCCGGAGCGGTACCACACCGACGTCAAGGACATGGGCCCGGGAAGCTATGAGGCCGCCATGTATCTCAATACCCTTCCGGACGCGCAGAACCTCACCGTCTGGACCGACAAGTCCGGCGTCTGCAAATTCTTCATAGGCCGGTGCAAGAGCAGTTTCAACTGGAGGCTCTACCGGAAGGAATCATTCGATTATGTCGTCGTCTCCGCCGGTCGCGAGAGCCGGACGACCGACCGGGTCATGACCGCGGTAGAGGATATGCGTTCCGACGTGCTCCGCTTCGATATCTACTACGACCGGACCGAGGGCGCCGTTTGGGAACTCCTTATCAACGGTCGGCCGTCGCACTATGTGCGGATATTCCCCTTCGAAAAATAAAAGCACACATTCCGATGTGTTTTGAAAGTTGTGTTTTGTGATTTGTTTGGTCCGCCGGCTGGCGGATCTGTGCACGGTGATTTGTGTTTTAAGATGATTGACTAGCAGAACACCCTGTCATGAAATATTTCTCAGTCCTCATCAAAAAACATCAGGTACTGACGCTTCTCACCATCATACTCGCGGCCTATTTTTTCTTCGGTCTCCAGCATATCGGTAGTTTCATCACCGCCGACGAGCACTACTGGGTCGAGGAGCGGATCCCGAGATACTTCGACGCATGGAGCGACCTCGATGTGCGCAAGACGGATATCAATGACAAGCCGGGCGTCTCGCTCTCGCTCGTTTCGGGGCCCGCGCTCCTTCTTCATGACACGACGACGCTCGATTGTCAGGAGAAAGAAGGATGGTTCTCGGGCTGTGATCCTACGGAGACATCCCGAATTTACGCGTCGTTCAGACTGCCGATTCTCCTCGTCAACGCCCTCTTCCTTGTTCTCATTTTTTTCGCGGTACGGGCGTTCACCGATCGGAACATCGCGATCGGTACGGTCGCGCTTACGGCGCTTTCCCCGCACCTCCTGGGGCTGTCGCAGATCGTCAATCCGGACTCGCTTCTCTGGTCATCCGGTTCGGCCGCTATCTTCACGTTTCTCGCGTTCCTCAGGAGCGGGAAACGCTCGTTCGCGATATGGACCGTCGCCGCGCTCACGATGGCGCTCCTCTCGAAATATGCCGCCATCATGATCGTCTTTTTCCTTCCGGTCATCGTGCTCGGTAGTTTCATCATCGATCGCTCCTTTTCGCCGATGCGACCCCGCGTGCAGGTCATTTCGCTCCTTGTCATTTCCGCTGCGCCGTTTCTCCTCTTCGCGCTGTTCGTCCCGGAGATATTCGTTCCCGCCGCGACAAAATTCAGGGAAAACTATCTGACCGCCGGTACGGACTCCTGGCTTCCATGGCTGGCATACATCGCTCTACTTCTACTCACCGCGGCCATCTCGCTTCTGCGTATTCCTCAAAAACGGCTGGTATCCGCGTCACGGATATCCCTGGTGGCCGCTCGTGCGTTCGCCGGAACGTTTCTCCTCGCGAGCGTCATGCTCGTGGTGGTGAGGCATATCCTGCCGACATGGGATATATTCACCGTTCTCCCCTTCGATATAAAGGACATCACCAACGCCCGTTACTTCCTCGGTCGATACCTGTCACCGTTGGAAATCGCCGTTCTCGAGTTGCACCCGCTCGTCTTCGCTTTGCCGATAGCGACACTCGTTTTTTCTTGGTTCGCCATCGGTCGGGCGGTTTTTCTTCCCTCGGCGCACCGATTGTCCATCTTCCTCCTACTCGGGTTTTCTCTCGTGTCACTCGTCGCATTCGGATTTTCGAACGTATTGACGACTCCGCGCTATATCAGCCTGCTGTTCCCGATCTTCGCTTTCTTCGCGGCGATCGGAATCACGGAAGTAGGCGCGATTCTCCGGAAGAAATATGGCGCGTGGGCATATTCAGTGATGATAGTGATCGTCGCCCTCTCTTCGATCGGCAGTGCGTTTTCAAGCAAGCCGTTTTACGCGAATTTCGACAACATAGTCCTTCCCAAGTCATCCATCCTCACACACTCCTGGGGATATGGCGGATACGAGGCGGCGCGATATCTCAATGCGCTTCCGGATGCGAAAAACCTCACGGTCTGGTCCGATTATTATGGTGTCTGCGAATTCTTCGTCGGACGGTGCCTCACCGCCTACACTTTCGATCCGAATGACGTGCGTCCGGACTACTATGTCCTTACCCGACGCGGCCAGATCCGCTATATGTCGCGTGCCGACCGCTGGGAAGAGCTTTCCGGTCTCGTGGCGTACCGATACTACGACCGGACGAATCCGGACTGGAGCCTCGAGATAAACGGACAGGAGGAGAACTTCGTGAAGGTATTCCGGCTCGATAGATAGTCAGTTAACAGTCAATAAAAAAGAGAAAACGGGCTCATGCCCGTTTTTTTATTCGCTTCACCTATCAACCGTTCTCCGCCAGCCGTCGTTTCTTTTCCTTGAAAAAGGATCGGGCCCCGAAGAGGCTCGCGAACATCTGGAGGAACCGCCCGAGGAGCGCCACGGCGAGCGCCGCTTCGGGACTGATGCCGATGAGCGGAAAAAAGGTGTAGTAGGCCCACTCCTTGAGACCGATATTGTTCACGGAAAGCGGCAGGCTCGAGACGAAACTCGTCAAAAACACGACGGAGAGGTACGGGATGACCGGGACCGATTCCCCGAACGCGGAAAAAAGCGCCAAGTTGAAGAGTCCGACTCCGACGAAGGAGAAGGCGAGCGAGACGAGGAAGCTCTCCCAGAGGAAGTTCCGATCCGTATACCCGCCGATCTCCCGAAAGAACCCCTGGAGCTTCTTCGGGAATATCGAGAAGAGCCTCTGCACCGGCGCCCGATCGGAGAAAAGGGTGAGGAGGACATCGAACACGAAAAAAATCCCGAGGCCGAGGCCGAACAGCGAGAACATCGGTTGCGAGAATACGGTGCCATAGGAGAGGAAGCCGAAGGCGAGAAAGAGCGCGATCGTCGCCCACAGCCCGACGAATCTCACGAAGATGACGGTCGAAGTCGCCGCCGCGTAGCGCTTGTCCTCGCGCCCGAGGAGGTAGCTTCGGTAGGCGTCCCCTCCGAGGAACGACGGGAGGAAATTGTTGATGAAGAGTCCAGCGAGGTGGAATCGGACCGCGTCCGCGAACGGGAGATCGAACTTCTTGAACCGCGCCGTCACGCGCCAGCGTCCGACCGAGATGAGCATGCCGATGACATAGAAAGCGAACGCGGCGAGAACGAGCGGGAGCGATGCTTCCGAGAACTTCTCTCCTATTGCCGTCCAGTCCACCTTCTCGATGAGGAGCGCGACGAGCCCGGACGTCACGGCGAGTTTCAGGAGAAAGAGAATTTTTTTCTTTGGGATCATAGTGGTGACTGTCATTCCGAGCGATTCGTTTTCAGTTTTGTGGTTTGTGCTTTGTTTGGATTTTTGTGCTCTGAGATTTGTGTTTTTCCATTGAGCAAAGCTCAAGAAACCGCTCTGCTACCCGTTTCCAGCTCATTTCCTCCGCGCGGACGCGGCTCGCATTCCCCATGCGCTCGCGGAGCGCTGGGTCGGCGGCGAGCGTGCTGATCTTCTCGGCGAGATCCTCGGGCGACTGTTGTAGGACGGAGAGACCGTTTTCGCCGGAGACCACGAGTTCCTCGGTCCCGCCGGTTACCGTGGCGACTATGGGGAGCCCCGCGGCGAGCGCCTCGAGCATGGTGTTGCTCATGCCTTCGTTGAGGGATGGCAGACAGAACACGTCGGCGAGGCCATAGTACCTACCAAGATCTCCGTGAGGAATGGGGCCGAAGAATTTGACCTTGTCGGACACGCCGCATTCCTTGGCGAGCGCTTCGAGCACAGGACGCTCTTCGCCATCGCCGGCGATCCACAACTCCAGTTTCTCATTCTTCTCTTTGAGCGATTTCATCGCCCGGATGAGGAACCGGATCCCCTTGCGGGGCGTGAGCCGCGACACGGTAAGGATGCGGAAGTATCCGTCGTGCTCGCGTGCCGGGTCGGGCCGGAATTCCTCCGTGTCGACGCCGTTCGGAATGATATCGAACGCCTGTTTTGGCGCGGTCTTTTGTGCAAGCTCGGCCAGTCCACGGCTGTTCGGCACGACTGCGAGCGCTTTCCTCCAGACGAGGCGGACGAGCGGCGCGAGGAAGAGGTAGAGCCGGTCATATTTCTCGCTGTAGCCGGGTACATCCGACCCGCGGAGCGAGACGAGGTACGGGATACCGTGCCTCCACTTGAGCCAGAGCGCGAGCGCGCCGCACGGGATACCGAAGAACGCGATCGTCCGTTCGAACGCCTTCCCCTCCGCTTCGGCCTCGCGCACGAGCCGAGAGGAAAAATGCCATGCCTTCCATGTGTAGACGAGGAGGTCACGGACCGACTGGGAATGGATCTTGGCCGGGTCCTTGCCGATCGGGAGCCGATGCACCCACACCGAGCCTCCGATATGTTCTTTCTCGTATTTCTCCCCCATTCCCGAGGTCACGAGGTGCGCTTCGACGTCCGGCATGCGCGAAAACTCGCGCAGGATGTACTGCGTCGCGTTGGCCGCGCCTCCGCCGAGCGGCGGATACTCATAATTGAGAAACAGGATTTTCATGGGATTTTCTTCCCCATTGACACCGTCATAAAAATGACGTACACTGGAGCCATCACTATGAAGAGAACCCTGACAGGATCCGTACCTGTCGGGGGTCTTTTCTTTTTATCTCCTTTTCAGGATATTTTTCTTGGAATCGAGATATACGATCGGAATATTCAATTTCCTGAGGAGGAAAGAGCAGTTATTGCTCGGAGAAATGAGCGTTCGGAATTTGTCTCTCTTCTTGAGAAATTCGACGAGGCCGGCATAATCTCCATCACTTGAGACAAGGATCATCCCGTCAAAATGTTCCTCGTAAAAATCCGAGGTGACTTTGAGCACGAGATCCGCATCGCAATTGCCTTTCACTTTTCCGTTTCCGTCGTAGGTCACCTCTTTGTATACCAGCACATATCCCGATTCCTGCAACGAGGTATACAGATCTTTGTTCTTGGGAATCAATCCGATAAAAAGATACGCGGTTTCAACATCGTATTTTTCCTTGAGCCATACGCGAAACCGGGCATAGTCCAAAGGCCAGCCAAGACTTTTTGATCCCTGGTGAAGGTTTGCCCCATCTATGTAGGCTATGATTTTCGGTCCCATATTTGATATCAGATGTACTATAACACCCTGGATGTTGATTCCGAAGTACTTTGACCATGTCGCGCAGTCTTGGAGAGGACGATGACGCATTTGCGGAGCCGGTTCCCCGACATCGCGGTCGCTTCGGTATCGTCGATGGTTTCGGTTTCGCTGAGCATCCGCTTGGACACCGAGACACCCATCTCCCGGAGCTTTTCCATGAGGTCGGTATCGTTCACGAGCGTGTCATAGGACGCGTGCTTGAGCTTTCCCCGGCTATCGAGCGATGTCGGCCCGAGGGACGCCTTGCCGCCCTCCTTGAGGGTGCGCGCCGCTTCGAGGACGAAATCGGGAAAGCTCGTCCGGATATGCTCGAGCACGTGGAGCGCGAACACCCGGTCGAACGTCCCTTCGGGGAACGGAAGCTTTTCCCCGAGAGCTGCGACGAGCGACGCCTCGGGATTGGCGGCCCGTACTTTGCTGGCGATTTCCGGAAATTGGAAATCCGGGCTCAGATTCACGACATCCGCGTGGATACCGGCCTCGCGAAGCCCGTTCTCGAATCGGAGCCTGGTCCCGGAGCCGAGATCGGCGACGGAGAGCCCTTCGAGCTCTTCGCGCCGGAAGCCGAAGACGTCCTCGTAATTTTCCAGCCCGCGCCCGCCTTCGGCCATGTCGGGATGTTCGATCGAACCGATGTTGTAGCTCGGGTTCTCTATGGACATACGGGTGGCATCAGACGCCGATGCCGAAATACTTGAATCCCGCCGCTTCCGCTTCCTCGCGCTCGAGGATGTTGCGGCCGTCGACGATCACGCTCCCCTTCATACGCTTCGCGAGTTCGGCATAGTCCGCCGTGCGGAACTCATCCCACTCGGTGACGATGACGAGCGCATCCGCCTTGTCCGTGGCGTCGTATTGTTTGGCGGCGTATTTCACGCGCGGATTCCTGCCGATGAACGTCTTGGCGTTCTCGGTCGCGACCGGATCGAACGCGGTCACCGTCGCGCCTGCTTTGGTCAGGGATTCGATGATCGAGAGTGCGGGCGATTCGCGCGCATCATCGGTCCTCGGCTTGAATGAAAGCCCCCAGAGGGCGATTTTCTTACCTTTGAGGGTCTTGAGCGATTTCTTGAGGTGCGCTACGGGCAGGAGTTTCTGGCGCTCGTTGGCCTTCTCGACCGCCTCGAGGATGGTGAAATCCATGCCGTGCTCCTTGCCGGTGTGGATGAGCGCTTTGACGTCCTTGGGGAAGCACGATCCGCCATAGCCTATCCCGGCGTAGAGGAACCGCGAGCCGATACGGCTGTCGAAGCCCATACCGCGGGAGACTTCCTTGACGTTGCCGCCCGCCTTGTCGATGAAGCGCGAGATCTCGTTGATGAACGATATCTTGGTCGCGAGGAAGGCGTTGGAGGCATATTTGATGATCTCCGCGCTCTTCACGTCGGTGAGCACCACCGGGCGCCCCGATCGGGCGATCGGGCGGTAGACCTTTTCCATGATCTCCCACGCGCGCTCCGAATCCGCGCCGACGATGACGCGGTCCGGGTTGAGGAAATCCTTGACCGCCGCGCCTTCGCGGAGGAATTCCGGGTTCGAGACGACATCGAATTCGTACTTGCCGTCGCTTGCCCGGGCGATCGCCTCTCGTACCCGGTCGGCCGTCCCGACGGGCACGGTCGACTTGTTTACGAAGATCTTGTAGCCGTTGAGATTCTTTCCGAAGATTTCCGCGGCGGAAAAGACGTATTTGAGGTCCGCTTCACCGGTCTTGGGATCAGGCGGCGTCCCGACCGCCGAGAAGATGACGTCGGCCTCGCGGATCGCCTTGCCGACATCCGTCGTGAAGGATAGTCTTCCTTGCCGCAGGTTTTCCCGGACGAGCTCCTCGAGCCCGAACTCATATATCGGGATCCCGCCCCGCTTGAGCTTGTCGATCTTTTTCTTGTCGATATCCGCGCAGACCACTTCGTGTCCGATTTCGGCCATACAGGTCCCCGATACCAGTCCCACGTACCCCGTCCCGATAAAAGCGAGTTTCATGATGTTGACGATTCGATTTTGGTTATTGATTCGTTGTCTCCCGGACGGAATAGTTCATCCGACCGCGCTGGCTGTAGTAGGTCTTGACCGCGATATCCACGAGGATACCGAAGATGAAGAGCTGTACACCGACCAAGACGAGCAGTGTTCCGACGAGGGGCCAGATGCGCTCGGCGAGCGAGGCGCCGAAGAACACCTTCTCGACGAACATCCAGCCGAGGACCCCCGTCCCGATGATTCCCAGGAAAAGCCCCGTCCCGCCGAAGAGGTGGATCGCCCGATGCGAGTACTTGCGCCAGAACCAGATGAAGAGCATATCGACGAATCCCTTGATCGCGCGCTTCCAATTGTACTTGGTCACGCCGTGGATCCGAGGATGATGCGAGACTTTGACCTCCGATACGCGGAACCCGTCGAGCTGGAGCAGGGCCGGCATGAACCGGTGCATCTCGCCGAAGAGGTCGACCCCGTCGAAACATTCCCGGCGGTACGCCTTGAGACTGCACCCCGAATCATGGATGCCGTCCTTGACGAGCCCCTTGCGAAGGAGGTTCGCCCCGCGGGAAAAGAACTTCTTCATGAAGCTGTCCTTGCGCTTGTGGCGCCATCCCGAGACGATGTCGTAGCCCCGGTCGATCTCGGCGAGGAGAAGCGGGATATCGGCGGGGTCGTTCTGCAGGTCGCCGTCCATCGTGACGACGATATCACCCGTCGCCGCCTTGATTCCCGCGTCGAATGCCGCCGTCTGTCCGAAATTCTTGCGGAAGACGATGAGCCGAAGCGGCGAGAGGTCGCGGCAGAGCTCGACCGTCTTGTCCGTCGAGCCATCGTCGACGAAGATGATCTCGTACGGTCGGCCGAGTTTTTCACACGCCTCCCTGATCCGGCGGTGCAGTTCGACCACGTTCCCCTCTTCATTGTATACCGGCACGACCGCCGAGATATACGGTTTCCCGTTTTCCATAGAAGTCAATTAAAACTATGAGGCTATAATACGCCTCTTTTTCCCCTTCTGCAAGCCATGATTTCTTTTATTCAGGGCGTGAGACCCGCTCTTCCGTCTTCAGGTCTGCAATTCCTCTGATGACGGCCATGACGAGGAAGTAATACGCGTACACCGCGTATTGTTCCGCCTGATCCTCCCGATCAAGCACCAGGAGAAAGGGAACGATCGAGAGAAAGAAAAGCGCTATGGCGGCGAGGATTCTCATAGATATCGGTCCGATGATGGACCAGACGAGGAGGGAAAAAATAGCGATCTCGACGATATCCCACTCAAGGAAGACGCCGAGAAAGACGCTCGCGATCAAGAAAAAGGCATCTTTCTTCCGTTCACGGAAAAATCGCTTCGCCACCTCCATTTCATCGATTCGTTCTCGTCCGTTTCCCATAGTGTTTCATTATACGATAAATCAGGAAGAAAATCACAAGCAGGAGCGTTGCACCGGAAATCCACAGCCCGACAACGAGCCACCGGAACGATTTATGGGTGATTTCTATACTTCCGCCGGAAAGTCGCCCCTCCACGGTCCATGCATTCGCGAAATTCACTCGCTCATTGCGTTCGAGTGTCCGTCTCGATCCGTCAGGGGCGATATAGACCGCTTCCCATAGATTGTCATGCTTCTCGCTCAGATATATGCTCTCACCAGAAGGCACGCTCTCGATCGGGAGGAGTATATGTCGAGGATGCTCCCTGGCATACGGGATAGGCTCGAGAGATTCGCGAAGCCCGCTAACTTTTTCGGAAATATCGACGGTTTTCGGACCGACGGAAAATCCGCTGCTTCCCGAGTACGCGTACGGAAACACGAATCGATCGTCGAGGCGATAGAGGAAGAATGAGTCAGTCTCCGAGAGCTC
This sequence comes from bacterium, assembly GCA_021821305.1. Lineage (GTDB taxonomy): Bacteria > Patescibacteriota > Minisyncoccia > Moranbacterales > UBA1568 > JAGOTT01. The sequence goes on along the minus strand of JAKACP010000001.1, from coordinate 596,238 downwards.
TCGGATGAATCCGCGCTCCTCCATGTACACCCGCGCCGGCTCCGCCTTCCGAAATCGCTCCGCTGGGACATCCTTGTGATAGACGATATACCGGATTCCGAGCAGTCCATAGAGATCGAGAAGTTTTTCCGGATCCCGGTCCGGATCATCGTAATCTCGGGCAAAGCGGATTCCTGGGATATGATCACCATTCGGCTCGACATAGCCTTTCCCCGGAAGCATCCTTGGGATGATACTCGGCCCATTCGCCTTCCATTCCGAAAGATCGACGCGGCCGACGCTCGATGCCGGAGAAAACGGAAGGGCGGTCACTTTTCCGTCATCATCCGCTGGCAGCATTTCGCGCAGGGAATGATATCCGTCAGGAATCTTCACGAGCGAGCTATAGCTTGCCTTCCGGAAATCCTTGGCGCTGTCACCGGCAAAGGCCGCGCTCAATCTGGTCTGAATACCTCCGACGAAGAACGGAAGCGCGAGCAGGAATAGGACCAGGAAGGATGCGCCGAGCAGGAGACGGAAATAGCGCTTCCCCTCCCTGGCCGCGAGCGCGAGGAAAGAGAGCGTGACGATGAGGAACGGCGTATAAATCGCGAGCTTGTCATATCCTCGCAGGACGCTGATTCCTGGGAGCTGAAAGAGGAAATCATTGAACTCGAAGGGCGCTCTGACCCGCGCGACCAACGGGACCAGTACCGCGAGCATGAAAAAGAGCGCGAGATACCATCTGAGATTTCCTTGCTCCGATCCGCTCCTCCGAAAGAACATGAGCCCGAACAGGATCATGGCGGCTATCGGAGCGAACGAGAGCGCGACGAGGACTGGCTTGAACCACGCGAATTCCGGATACGGGAAATTGTACGGGTAGAACATATCCTTCTCGTGTGTCTGCACCATCCGGAGCGTATCGAATATCGTGTTCGATGTTTTCCGAAGCGACTCGGCGAGACTGATATCGGTTGACGAGGCGACTCCCTCTATGCCTGCGCTCATCTGTGTCGCCGTCGGAAGCATCCAATATGCGTTGAGCGCAACAGCGAAGAGAGCGAGAACTACCATCACGCCGATCACCTTCCGGTCGAAACGGACTATCCGAAAGACAAAAAGTACGGTAGTAAGCAGGACAAAGTAGATCCCAAGAGAAAGCGCGAACGCCGGATTGCTGAAGCTCATCGATGCGAGTGCGACCATCAGAAGGAATAGTCCGGGGAAAATCTTTCTTGGCTCCTGAAGCGCCCTCACATACAGTCCGGTGATGATCGGGATGAAGACGTAGAGTATCGGGTAGTGCGTATACCCCCAGGTCGATGTGAATATGTAGAGCGTGTAGATGTTCGCCGCATAGAAGAGCGACCCGAATGCCAGCACTGCTCCACGGATTTTCGGGAATATGAGCCTCACGAACCCGAGGAAAGAGAAGTATGCGCCGAACAGGAACAACCCGAGATACCAGGAAAGCTGTCCAGTCCAGGAGACACCTATCTTGTCGAGAATATAAAATGGAAGGTAGAAGAGTGAATATATTCCGAATCCCCCATAAAAAAGTTGCGAGTATGTCCCATTATTCAGATTGAAGACCTGTGTGACATCCGCGCCGATGATGACATATCCCTCCGGAAAGAGGTTTACGAGCACCGAAAGCAGGAGGAGTATTGCTCCTCCTGCTTCCCATCTCCATGCGAGGAAAAATTCCCGGATTTTCTTGGTAACGTTTTCCATTTGAAAATATCCAGCTTAGCCTGTCATTCCCGTCCGCCAGTCGTCGGATAAACATCCGGCGGGAATCCAGAGATCACTCTTTTTCCAAAACCGCGGAAATAGCGAGATCCTTTATCCCCCAGTCCTTGAATTTGCTCCCGTCCTGCACCGAGCGCGCGCGGATATATACCACGCTTTTCCCTGCGGCCGATATGGCCGCATCGAATACCTGCGGAGCGTCTTCACGTTGGATATACGGGATTTCGGTCCACTCCGTCTCGTCGAACGAATACTCCATGACGAATTGGTCGCTCTTCGTCTCGATTCCCTGCGCGGACATCCGCATAGAGACGATCGGGTGGATCGTGTTCACGCGGAATGTCATGGATGCGTCCTTGTCCTGAGGCATCGCGAGCCCGGCGAGGGACTTGTCGAATTTCAGTCTCCCGGAGGCGGTGTAGACATCCGCGATGTCAGATTCGGCGTTCTTCATCCGATATTCGTAACGATACGAGTTTCCGACATCCTCGATCGTCGCCGCAGAAAGAATATCCGATCTCCGTAGGAACACCGCACCGAAAAACGGGCTTGTCGCCATGTCTTCTCCGCTGAACTTCCGGAGCAGAAGGTGATTCCCTTTGCCCGCCTCGGCCTTTGTTCCGTTGATACCGGTGTAATAGAGTTTTTCTGGATCAAGTGAGGCGGATATCGGTATCTCGTAGATATCGTCGGATCCGATTACTTGGTACTGTTCCAGATCCTTTGCGTGAAATGAAACCTTTCCCAGCATCTTCATGTCGTTGAAACTGCACACGTCATCGGCGCATTCGCCGATTTCCGCGACGTATGATCCCGCCCCCCCGTTTCCGATAGCCTCGCCCCTGAAGCGCAATCCGGCAAATGTCGTATCGGTCGGTCTGAAATACTGTCCAATCCGATTTTTCGATGTTCCGAACGAGTCATCCTCCATCGCATCCTGATGAGGCGGAAGATATTTGACGACCCGCTCCTGCTCACCGAACACCGTCGGATCCAATCGTTCCGCCTCGGTCAGCGAAGCCACGGCGAGCCGCGTGACCGACAAGCGATCGATGAACACGCGGGTATCGTCCCACTGTCGACCATCCGTATCGTATCTTTCCTTCAGGCCGACGACTATGTCCTGATATTCCCCGTCGGTGACGAATACGGCTTCGTGGAAAACCGTTTCCCCTTTCGGAACATCGAAGGATCCGATCGGGAGCGGTTCCCCGCCGATGGCACGCGCGGAAATATCGATATCCGCCGTATCGCTCGCCTCGGCCCGGACGATGACCCGGTAGACATCTCCCGCTCGAGAGGAGAATACCTCCCGATATGCCTTCGATTTCACGGTATGATCGAGATCCTGCATCCGCTCCGCAACCTGTTCAGTGTCGTTTTTTTTCGTTTTTTCCTGCTTCTTATCCGAATCCTTCGCGATTACGAGCGAGTAGAACGTGGCGATCAGAAAGAGGAAAAGCACTGCGACATAGCGGGTATTCTCCCGGAGGAATCCGAGCAGCTCCTTCATCCAAACAAATGTCTTTTTCAATATATCCATATTCCCATTATAGCCGAAAATCAACTTCCCCGCCTCTTTTCCCGCCAAGAGCGGAGGCCTACCCAACCCAAATAGCCCAGGCAAGCGGCCAGAGTCGTCCCGGAGATTATGAGACCGAGATAGAAATACGACTGTGGCTTGAAATAGAGCGTCAATTCGAGGTCGATCGAGCCATCGGGATTTTCGTGATACTGATCTTTCGGAAGATTCTCTTTGATATATTCAGGATTAATCAGGAAGGAATTTAGCCCTGCATCATTTCGGAAGTGGAAATCATCAGGAAGAACAAGACTTCTGCTTACTGACCTGTTTGAGAGAGTATCTGCCCATGAAAAATCTTCCCCCAATACTGCGATCCAACCGTCGCTATATTTATCAGAAAAATTTAGATAGGTATCTCCTGTAATACTTTTTAGATTCACATGATATTCGGTCGGGTTTTGAAATGAGAACTCGACAGGGACATAGTCAACCTTCCTTAATATGCTTTCCCTCTCTTTGGTAATGTAGATATGTGGTCGGTAATCGGCGTTTTCGTATACAGTTATCTCTTTTAACGGTAAATCCAAACGGCGCAGATAAGGTAGTGCATCCAATTCATCCACGATGCGATTCCGATCTCCATAATTTCTGAAAAAGTCATCGTCGTTCTCCTTGTCCGATAGAGGAACAATCACATATTTTATTGAACTTCCATCTAGGAGGTTGTCTGAAAAATCTCGATTCAAAATCCTTTGCATAGTTCCCTTGATTGGAAACTCTCTCTCTCGGTCATCGTCTTCCCGGCCGATGTCTTTCCATTCATTTCCTGCGACAACCGCGAAGTTGACCATCGGATGTTGGTTATCGAAAAAACTCCAGCGTGAATAGACTGGGACCCATAGTGTCCGAATAAATTCGCTTTCCTGGGACAACTCCTTTTCAAGGGCCCTATATTCGTCCGAAATGTGCCTTGAGACAAATAGCCCTCCTACGCTCCCTGTTATCAAAGGGGACGCTTGCCACAGAAATACCGTAAGTAATAAGCCAAAGGTCATGCGGTACATCGTCACTGCAAGAGGACGAACGCATGTCCTCTTCCAGGAAGAAAGTACATATGCAAGCAAACCGGCATATCCGATAGCGATCACGATATAAAATTTCGAGGCTTCTCGAAATAGATTGAAACCAGGGAAGTACTTGTAAAGTAAAGGATATAAATCATGAAACGGCTGTGCCACTTGTTTGGTTATCAGGATACCGATCAAAGCGACTAACCAGAAAAACAAAACTCGCCTCCTCTCGCTAGAGGTGTGAAGATGAAAAGTAAAAATCAATGATCCAGTGAGGATCAGCGGAAGTATCCAGAAATACCACAGGATCGGTTGGACATCAAATTGATTGTCAGGCCTCGCTGCCGTCCAGTTCCACACAAAAAGAGTGAATGATTGCTGGAGACTAAATAACTGGTTTCCGAATAGGTCTCTACTTGTCACGGATGAAATCTGCTGCGACGTTTCTCCCGAGAATGTTGGGAGGAGCCAAAAGGCGCTTAAGCCGAGAAAGAGAATGAGCGAGAGGAAGATGTTGTAAATGAATCTGCGGATTGCATGAGCATGGAAAAAGATGAGATAAGACGAGAGCAACAGCGTCAATATGTACATGATTCGAATTTCGTAAGACACTCCGATCCAATAAACGATTGTAAAAACAATCCAGGAACGCCGAGTATTCTTCTCCAGAGTATTTATAAAAAAATAAAAAATGAGCGGCGCCAGAGAATAGACGAACTGAATAGGAACTTGGTTTACCATTCCGTATGTCGTTGTACCGTAGAAGACCGCCACAAGAAATGCGATACTCTTTTCCGAGACAAGTTTTTTGACAAAAACATACGGGGAGAGAAAACTGAGGAGTGCCATGGGGACAAACACCACAACCTTCGACACGGAGTCAAATGACAACCCAGCATTGGCCATGAGGGACCAGAGAGCCATAAAGAGATTGAACGGGATCTGGATGTTTGTCATACCAAGATTGACAAAACTTATCCAAGTGCCCCATGAGACAAGAAGTTGCCTGACTGATTGATCCGTCCAGTAATACCAGTCTCCATCACTCAGTACCGATGCTGGGTTAAACCACTGAATATGAGTAAGAAACGCAAGAAATACAAGGAGGATAGGATATTTATATTTTTTCCACATAGTGAGAATTTTCATTCTTTGACATCTCCACGAAACTGCGACAGCATGTTCAGTGCATAATTCTCCCAAGAGAGGTTCTCAATGACGAACTTCCGTGCGCTCTCTCCAATTCGTATGATTTCTTGTCGATTTTCATAGAGAAATCTTATCCCCCGCGCGATATCTCGAGGATCCGATCCATTAATCAGAAGAGCATTGTCATTATCGCGAACCACCTCGGAAACTCCGCTATCGCGTGAGATAAGAACGGGTTTTCCATGAGCCATGGCCTCGATAGCCGAAAGCCCCCATGTCTGATTCGCGGGGAACACAAACGTATCGGCCATACTATACAATTTGGATAACGTATTCTCGGAAAGATGTTTCAAAAAAACGACTCTCTGCTCAAGATTAGAGTCCTCTACCATCCGGTGTAACTCATCCTCCATCTCTCCTGTTCCCACCAAGACAGCTTTGATGTTTTTTTTCTCAACAAGTTCCATGAGGGAAAGTACTACTTTATCAGGTCTCTTGTACATCGCGAAAGTTGCTACAAAGAGAATGATAAAATCGTTCTCTTTGAAGCCAAGCTCTCGTTTGTAGCGAGAAATATCCTCAGGCGACCAGGGATGGATTTTCGTCTCGACACCGCTACGAATAAGCTCAGCCGACCTCCCGTAGATATCTGATACTCTTTTTCGGTTCAACTCATCCAAGACGACCAACTTGTCGATCCTCTTGATACAGGCCTTGTCAAAATATCGGAAAAGTGGGTAATTCAGCCATTTTGAAAGCCAACTCTGCGGGGTAAGATACCAAAATGGGGGCTCATTACACATCCAGACCGCTTTCTTTTCAGGGAAGTCGCGCTTCAGGAAAAACGCAACCCATTCCATCGGATAGTTGTGGAAGTTCACGACATCAAATGAAGCGATTGTTTCACGAATCCCGCTATAAAATGCTTTCGCCTGAAGAAAGTTCTTATAATAGCGGAAAAGGTAGAGGAATTTGAAATTCCATCTACGGACAACAACCTTTCCTTCAAGTGATGAAATCGCGCCTGAACATGCCACTATTTTCAGTCGATTCTGCAATTCAGGGAAGCACTTTGTACGATTTACTGATTGCGTGAAAATCGTTACCTCGTGCCCCTGCTTCTGCAATTCCAAGGCAAGCATTAACGACTGGCGTTCTCCGCCAGTCGGTTCTACGAGACTTGTCTGCAGAATCGCTATTTTCATGATCTATGCTGTCTTGCCCAATTTAAGGCGTTGGAGGAGGTGATAGAACGCACCGGATCCGAGGTACATTTTCCGCATAATTTCCCGATCATCGATGATCCTTCTTTTCTGAACCACCTCCTTTTTCTTAAGCGTCTCCATGAAGTGTGTAGCGTTGAATACCCAACCTTCGATATAGGACCATGATATCCCTGGCTTCAGAATAAGAAGGAAAAATAAAATTTCTACGACATTCTGCAGAAAATATATCGGTAACACCCATAGCAGAGTATGCCACGAATAGTTTTTCAGAAGCATTTGAAGGACATTCTGGTTTCTCCAGAGCGCGGTATTATATCGCACTCCGCGACCAGTGCTTCCAGCGCCAGCATGATACACGAGAATGCCCCTATCCTGATAGATTTTCTTTCCAAGGAGGTGCAGTCGCCAAAACCAGTCAACTTCTTCGGAATACATGAAGAAATCCCCGTCTAGTCCACCGGTTTCCTCATATAATGCCTTTGAGAAAAAAAGACATGCTCCAGAAAGATAGAACGGCTCTTTCTTAGAATTATGCATTCCGAAACCATGTCCAAGAGGATCTATTGTCATGATATATGGCACCTGTGTTGTGCCATCGTAATGCGCTTCAAGAGGCGCAACAACATCATACCCCAGCTCTGAATACACTCCAACTATTCTCTCCAGGAAATCGTGCTCCACCCAGGTATCCGTGTTTAGAAACAAGATATATTGCCCCTTCGCGTTTCCTATCCCTCTGTTATTTGCCGCCGCGAATCCAAGGTTTCGATCATTTTCTATGCATCTCACCTCCGGATAATATCTCCTTACGAATTTCACACTGCCATCCGTTGATGCATTATCGACAAGGATGATCTCGAAGTTCTTGTATGTCTGAGAATGCAAAGAATCGAGGCATTTTTTTAGCCACTTTTCCCCATTCCAATTTACGATAATCACAGAAACCAAAGGCTTCTGATTCTCTATTTGAGACATTTCCGTATTTCAGCTCGTAATATTTCAGCGTGTTTTTCCCAACTGTAATTCTTCTGGACCTTTTCAAGTGCCGCGTTACCCATCTGAACAGATATTTCAGGACTTTCAAAAAGGTATTTCAGATGCCCGATGATAGCCTCCGTATCTTTTTCAGCCGTATAAAAGCCTTCTTTTCCATCCTCAAACAAAGCGCATACGCCTTGGCCCTTTGGGATGATAAATGTCGTGCCATTTCCGGCTGCTTCGAGCGCCGGCATACCGAAGCCACGATCATCATTTGTCTGAAGCAAAACATCCGATTCCCCGTAGTATCGCTGTAATTCTTTTTCATCGACCGCACCGACAACTTCCACATTATCTTCAAAACCTGCCAATTCGAGGGAGTGTAAAAATTCTTTCTTGTATTCATCCTCGATCCATTTCCCTACCATCTTAATTTTCAATGAGGGCATTTTCTTTAACAGCTCGATAATATACTCAGGATTCTTGCCTCTTTTCCATGCCGTCACCATAAGAACATACCCATTTTTTTTGATGATTTTTTCACGCGGATGCACTGATGGATAGATTTCTTTGATGACAACGTTTTTGTCAAGCTGCCTGATATGTTCATTATGGGCATCGCCACCAACCAAAATCTCATCAGCATTTCTTACGATCATCCGATCCAAGAAGTTGGCAATACTTATCAATAAAAAAAAGATCGCTTTCGGAAACCTATCTGCATACACTCGCTTCAGGATATAGCCGATCGGATCCCATATGAAACAAGAGAACGATATTTTCTTCAGCTTCCGTATGGCAATAGCACTGAAGGCGGTATAGGTTCCATGACAGATAAAATAGTCAAACTCCTTCTTCTTCAAAACGAAAGGGATCAGGAATGGGTATGTGAGGTGAAACGAGGCGAAGAAGTGAAACACTGGAAAGTTGAAACTCACTCGTAGCCACGAGGGTAGCCGATCATCCAGATACTCAATAGGGATGCCCTCCAAGAGATCGCCGAAAGCTCCCTCGATGACCGCCTTCCGACGCAATACGATCAGAGAGGCATCTTCGCCAAGAGCGCGGAGCGCTCGGACCTGTTCGATGGCTATTTTTTCAACACCACCGACATTCAGGCGGTCGATAAGAATCCCTATCTTCATTCCCGTAAAGCTTCACTAAATTAAACGATGTCTTTGCTGTTTTCTTTGTACCACATCAAGGTCTTCTCCAATCCTTCTCTCAATGAGTACTTCGGCACAAAACCAATCCTCTCAAAACTCTTCCTATTGTCGCAGTTTCTCTTCGCAAGGCCTCCGGGTTTGGTCAGATCAAATTCAACCTTCGGATTCACTCCTTCGATGTCCATAATTGTCCTTGCGAGATCCCTCAGTTTCACTGCTTCATCCGTGCCGAAGTTGACCGGGTCGCATTCTGGATATTTCTCCAAAAGGTCGACGACGCCCCTCGCCAGATCCTCCACATAGAGAAATGACCGCTCCTGCATACCATCTCCCCACATAAGGAACGGATCTTCCCCTTCAACGACTCTTCGGATGAAAGCCGGGACCACTTGGGCTGTTTCCTTGTCAAAGTTATCCCGCGGTCCGAAGATGTTGTAGGGACGAGCGATAGCCACTTTCATTCCGCTCTGCATGGCATACGCTTTCGCGACCACCTCGGAAAATCTTTTCGACCATGCGTACCCGAAATGAGCTCCTTCCACTTCTCCAAGAAACCCCTCCCCTTCCTTGTTTGGAATCGCGGACTCTTTTCCGTACACGATACCGGAGCTCATAAGGAGAATTCGATTCACAGACGCCTTTTTTGCTGCCTCGAAAACATTCAAGGTAATGAGGGAATTTATCCGGAGAATATCAGCTGGGTGCCGCTGATGAAACTCGATATTCCTCTTGTAGGAAGCGAGATGAAAAATAGCATCTTGTCCTTCAGCTATCTTTTCAGCAAAATATGGATCGAGCAGATCTCCTTTTATCACCTCAAATTTTCCTTCGAGGTGATTGATATTCTTTAATTCACTATCGTCCCTGGTAGGGATACGGACAAACGCACCGCGAGAAACCAGCTCCTCGGTCACGAAGCTTCCGATAAACCCGGCTCCACCGGTAACTAAGACCTTTTTCCCATTCCAGAAATTCTTCTCCATAGCAGGAAGTGTCAGATATCAGAGTTCAATCCGGCATTCTTGAGATCGGCCTGGAGCATCAACTTCACGAGATCCTTGAACGTTGTTTTCGGCTCCCACCCCATCTTTTCTTTTGCCTTGGAACAGTCTCCGATCAAGAGATCAACTTCCGCCGGACGGAAATATCTCGGATCTATTTCAATAATCGTTTTTCCCGTTTTCCGATCGACTCCTTTTTCATTTACATCAGTTCCCTCCCATACCAAGTCTATACCAAGCAATTTACATGCTTCCTCAATAAACTCTCGCACCGTATGCGTTTCGCCGGTTGCCAAGATATAGTCATCCGGTTTCTCCTGTTGAAGCATGCGCCACATTCCCTCAACATAATCAGCGGCATAACCCCAGTCACGCTTGGCATCCAGATTTCCCATGTAGAGCTTCTCCATCTTACCCGAGAGAATACTTGTCAATCCGAGTGTCACTTTCCTGGTCACGAAATTCTCCCCGCGCCGTGGTGACTCATGATTGAACAAAATTCCATTACACGCGAACATGTCGTAACTCTCACGATAGTTCACTGTCATCCAATACGCATAGACTTTCGCTGCGCCATATGGGGAGCGTGGATAGAAGGGCGTCGTCTCCTTCTGTGGTATTTCCTGGACTTTTCCGAACATCTCGGAAGATGATGCCTGATAGAATCTTGTCTTCGGATTCTCCTGACGAATTGCCTCCAAAAGTCGCGTCGTCCCGAGTCCTGTCGTATCCCCGGTGAATTCCGGCATGTCGAAGCTGATCTTCACGTGACTTTGTGCGGAAAGATGATATACCTCATCCGGCTTGATACTTCGTATAATCCTATGAAGAGAGCTGCTATCCTGGATATCGCCGTAATGAAGCGTGATGTCGTACTCCTTTTCATGAGGATCCTGAAAGAGGTGATGTATTCTCTCGCGGTTGAACGTGCTGGTCCGCCGGACGATTCCATGAACGGAATACCCCTTCTCCAGAAGAAGCTCGGCGAGGTAGGATCCATCCTGCCCAGTAATACCGGTTATAAGCGCTACCTTTTTTTTGTCTCCCATTGCTTTGCAGTTAATTGTATACAATTGGTTAAAACTATTTTTTTCCGAGCAAGGAAACCAATAACTGAACCTCCTCTTCTGTCAGTTCTGAATTATTGGGGAAATAGAATCCTTGCTCATGAATAAAACGTGCATTTTCACATTCTTCCGCCGCCTCTCCGACATATTTCTTGTAGAAGGGCTGTTTCGTCATGTCGCCGGCGATGATTGGACGGATTTCTACCTGCGCATCCGAGAATTTCTTACGATAGAGTTCGAAAAGTTCCTGCGTCTTGCATATCACCGGCATTGCGAAGTTGGATACGACTTCCATATGATCTACCTCCAAGGGAAGCAGGTCATCATTCAAAGCTGCCGCTTCCTGAAAACGCCTGAAGTTATCCTCTCTCTTCGCGACAATTTCGTCCCAATACTGGATCTGCTCATTCCCCAGGAAACCATTAATTTCCGTTGGCCGCGCATTGTATGCCAGATCGTAGAATGTGTATTTCGCGAAGAAATCATCGACTCCATGTATGTCGCGAAGTTTCTTTTGCTTTTCTTCTGCCAGGTTCCTGTCCCATCCGTGCGCTCTTACCATAAGCAGCATATCGTGCAATTCTTCATCATCGGTACAGATCATCCCGCCCTCGATCGTGGAAAAGTGATGACCAACATAGGTTGAGAATGTCGATGCCAGTCCAAAATTTCCCAAAAGCGTCCCGTGCATTTTCGACCCAAGGGACTCGCAGTTGTCCTCCAGAAATATCGTTCCATTCCTTTCCGCCCACTTCTTGATGGCGCTCATATCGTCAGAAAATCCGAGGACGTTCGTGAGGAAAATCGCCTTGATATCTGTTCCATCCGCTTTCTCCAATGTTTTTACGGAAACGTTGAGCGTCTCCTTCTCGCAATCGATGGCTACCGGCACTAATCCCAATTGCAGAACCGGCATGATGTTCGTAGCCCAGGTCAATGAAGAGACGGCCACCCTGTCGCCTCGTTTGAGCCTTCCAATATTCAGAAGCGCCTGGAGAAGGACGAGGTTGGCCATACTGCCGCTACTTACGAACAGTGCGTATTTTCGCCCCTGTTTTTCAGCAAAGCGCCGTTCAAATTCCTTACACTCCGCCCCCATACTCAACATTTCGGCTTGTAGGATAAAATCTGCAAGCGCTTTTTTTGTCTTTTCTTCCTTATAAAAAGTAGACTTCATCAATTTGATCATAGCCTTATCGTTAAATTTTTGATATCAAACCGCTAATCTTCTCCTTTATGTATGGATGAAAATTTCCGTCATTGATATCAAACCAATCATAGTGACTATGTTGATCATCCATGCGGAACACTTCATTGCCATCGAGCACGTACCCCCAATAAATATCAACTGAATGGTAATTGGAATCAAATTCTGAATCCTCATACAATTCGTTGATAACACCACCAAAAACAAGCTTCTTTTCATCTAACTCAATTCCGAGCTCTTTTTTTGTCTGGCGCCGCACCGCAGCTTTCAAGTCCTCGTCTTTCAGGATTCTCCCGCCCGGAGCAAAATAAGTTCCCCGCAACGGCTTGTTCATTCTCTTGAAAAGCAGAACTTTCTTTTTGGAACGATCAAACAAAATTATGTCCACCGTACAAATAGGCATCCATCGAACTATCTCTTCATATGTTTCTCTCGGAATCCACGACACATCTTTCTCCATACTTTATCACTACGAAAGGAATTATACTAATGTAGCTTTATTATCCGTGTACCATGCCACAGTTTCTCTTAAGCCATTTTCGAGTGTCATTGGCTTAAAGGAAAGTATCGTATTCAACTTTTGAACACTGAGCACCCTTTCTCTAATCCCCGTTGGTTTCTCCGGATCAAGACGGATACGACCTTCTTTCCCTGAGACCCTTGAAATCAATTTCGCGAGATCAAGAATGGAAATCGATTCTTCGGTAGCGATGTTCAAAGGCTTGCAGTATTTATTCTCAATCATACAGAATAACGATTTTGTAAGATCCTTTACGTAAATAAATCCCCTCACTTGGCCACCGTCCCCCCAAATTTCAATCTCACTGCCGTTAAAAATTTTTTGGATCATGCTTGGAATCACCCGACCACTACTGGCATCAAATTTATCCCGTGGTCCGTACACGTTAGTAAGTCGCGGAAGATAAACATTCAATCCGAACTGCTTCGCATACAATCCTGCTAAAATTTCTGAAAAGATTTTCGATAACACATAGCCATTTTCCGTGTAATGAAATCGTGATTGATGGTCGTCCTCTTCTAGGATTGGGCTTTTTGCCTCCGGAGAATAAATTTCAGCAGAGCTAATAAGCATGACATCATGGATATTCAACTCTTTTGCCAAATCAAGGATGTTCGATGACATCCTCATATTCTCATTCATGATTCTCGCCGAATTCTTCATTTTAAATTCGGCATTCCCATCCAAAGCGGCACAATGGATAATCACCTGAATATTCTTATCCAAAAGTATTTCTTTCGTTGCAGAAAAATCCAATATATCAGTTACTATTGTCTCGCTGTTTTCTGCATTTTCAAAACCATTCAATAAATCCCGCGTCTCGGTAAGAGTGAGCCCGATAACATAAGCGCCCATCTTCAACAGATCCTCAGCCACATGAAGACCGATGAATCCGCCTGCACCCGTAATCAGCACGCGTCGCCCATCCCAGAATCCTCCATTCATACTGTTTTTTTCAAAAATTTCGAATAAACGATACCGGCTGCACCGCCACCGTATTCACATGCCCTCATAAAAACCATCCCGACAAATAATACCGGATGCGATAACAAAAACGGAAAATTTTTGAGATAAGATTTTCTAAATGGGGTGAAATAGGAATAGAATCTTTTCCTGCCATGCTTCTTTTGAAACTTAATCACGTCCTTTCCATAAAGAAATCTTTTTCTAATAAGCTTCATAAGCGTAAGCGCTCCTTCATTGTGCATGACATAATTTTTTGAGCGAAGAATTTTTTGATCGGCTTGTCGCAATCGAAGCGCTAAATCCCAATCGTCCGCTCCTACCATATCATCCAAATATCCAAACTCTTCCAAGGTATTCTTACGAAAAAAACGCGGTGCTTCAACTAAATCGTCACCCCAATATGTCCGTCTTTCAAGCCATTTGCATTTCGCCCAAAAACCGATGCCGAACGATTCCTCTGCCACAATAATAGCTTTACAGTCGGGATTTTTATCCATTATCTCAACACATTCAGAAATCAAGTTCTTCGGAAGCTCCATATCTGCATCTACATAATAGAGATATTCTCCTTTTGCCTGCTTAAACCCGTAATTCCTCTGAAACGGGGCTCCGAAAACTCGCTCCTTCTTTTGATCAGGCCCTTGTACAAAAAAACGAGCGCCATACCGCCCTGCAATTTCTTGTGTATTGTCTTGAGAGTGATTATCCACCACAATCAATTCGATATTTTCATATGATTGGCCATTAATTGAGGAAAAACATTTCTCTAGCCATGAAGCAGAGTAGTACGTCGGAACAACAATGGAAACCAAGGGGGAATTCATACTTTGCTTATCTTTTCAAAAAAATCTCGATAGCTTTTCCCAAAATCAAATTCGCGGCTCCATTGCCAAGCGTTACGCCTTATCTTAGCATATTTTTCCAAATCACTCAAAAGGTAAATTATTCCTTCCGCAAGGCTTTCTGGAGTGTTTTTCCGTACCAAAATTCCCGTTTTTTCATTGCGAACGCTGTCCCTTAAACCATCAATATCATACACGACAGCCGGTGTTCCTTGGCTATTCGCTTCCGTTACGATAAGCCCCCAGCCTTCTTTTACGGATGTTACAAGGATAAAGTGGCTTCTTCGCATAAGGTCGATCTTCCGCTCCTGACTGACGCGGCCACAATATTCGATGTCATCACGGAATTCGCTCTTCCCGATCATTTCAAGGACTTTTCTTCCATATTCCTCGCTTGAATCCCCGGCTATTTTCATTTTCAAGTTGGGAATCGAGCGCTTTGCGATTTCAAATGCCCGAACCTGGTCGGCAGTCCGCTTCATCTCGCGGATCGCTCCAAGCGAAAGAACAGTCGGTTCGGGATACTTTTCGGTATCCTCGAGATTCTCGATTGGCTCGATGTCGATTCCTTGATAGATGACGTTTATGTGGCCCGAAAGAAAGCCAAATCGCTCGAGGTCTTTCTTTGTGCTCTCAGAAATCGTGATGACCGAGTTTTTCCGAAGAAGTCGGAGATAGAGCGGCTCGAGAAGATAGCCGATGGCGCTGAACGGAAAGCGCATTTGGTAGAACCAGATTTCCCGGCAGAGTTGATGAACGAACATGATATTCCTCTCTTGCACGTACAGACTAGCGAAAAACGGAATGGTGTTCATCTCATCGATCACGAGATCCGCCCATCCTTGAAGATTTTTTTTGTAGTATCGATATGCTTTCCAATACACGGAGTACCGTCCGCCAAGTCGGATGATTTTGAATCCGTCCCGATGCTCTTCATTGACTCCCCCCGGAAATCCGCCCACGACAAAAAGAACCTCGTGCCCATCTCGCGCGAGGCGCTTCGCGAGTTCCTCGTTCACCGTCTCGGCGCCTCCCGCCTGCGGATGGCGCCTGTCTTTCCATGTCAGCCAGAGTATCTTCATCGCGCTCAGAATAACGAAATACTTTCAATAGCCGCTAAATATACCCGTTCATTCGCCGATATTCACGCTTTCGCGGATGATATAGAGCGGGCGGTTGATGACCTCGCCGTGGATACGGGCGATATAGAGCGCGATGAATCCGAGGGAGATGAGCACTATTCCGATAAGGAACATGTTGCTTACCCCGAGAATCGCGATCGGAGTGAACATGCTCGGATCGATGAACCAGCGCGTGACGAGCATCGCCGCGAGGAGAAGTCCGCTGATAAGGGTGATGATGATGCCCAGGTATCCAGCCATGCGGAGCGGGAGGAGCGAGAACGATGTCAGGCTGTTGAGCGCGAGTCCGAAGAGCTTGCGGTACGAATAGGTCGCTATGCCGTTGACCCGTTCGCGCGCGACGAATTCCACCTTGGCCCGACGATATCCCATCCAGTCTATCATTCCCCGGAACATACGCTCCCGTTCGGGAAATTTCCGGAATATGTCGATCACCTTCTTGTCCATGAGACGGAAATCGGTCGTCCCCGACTCCGTCTTCACCTCGGATACTCGGTTGAAAAGCCAATAAAAAATCTTCGAGGAGAGTTTCTTGAACCACCCGGCTCCTTTATTCTCCTTTCTGACCGTATAGACCACTTCCGCGCCATTTTCCCAGAGCTCGAGAAATTTCGGAATGAGCTCCGGCGGATGCTGGAGATCGGCGTCCATGGTGACGACCGCGTCTCCCTGTGCATGATGGCATCCGGCAGAAGTGGCCGGCTCCTTGCCGAAATTCCGGGAAAAGTCGATGCCCCGTACCCGGCTGTCACGCTGTGAGAGGTTGTAGATCTCAAGGAAACTGTTGTCCGTGCTCCCATCGTTCACGAATATGAGCTCATAGCCATATTGCGGAAGTGCGGAAAAGACGCCCTCGATTTCCTTTGCGAGCAGAGGGATATTCTTCTCCTCATTATAGACTGGGGCGACTATCGAAATTTTCTTCGACATAGGCAGGCTTCTTTTGAAACAAGATGAACGAAAGTCCTCCGATTATCGCTACCACCTGGACTGTCAGGACTATCCCTATTATAGCATGGATTCCGGTTCCGAACAGCGACAAAAGTACGGTTTCAAGGCCTGAAATAGCGAAAAAGAAGATGACGGCTTCCGTCCGGTGGAGAGAGAGGAGATATTGGAGAGTAAGATTGGCAAGCGAATAGAGCGCCGCGGTGAGAGAGAATATGGAGAGGAGCCCGGCCACGGGAAGATAGGTCGACCCGAATAGGATCCGAAGCACAAGTTCTGGGAAAATGGTAAATACGACGACGGCGCAGAGCGCGATTCCCGCCGTCGCGGAAAATACCAGGAAAAAGAGTTTTTTCGTATCGGTTTTCTGATGGCTCCGCTCTGCGGCCACCGAGAAGAGAACTGTCGTCAATACTCCGGTTACGAAGAAAATCGTCTTCGCGGCGACCGAAAGGGCGCCGTACGATCCCGCTACGCTGGCTTCGAGCGCATGACGAGCGAAGATCATATCGATATTGCCCAGAACCGTCGAGGCAAGCGCGCCGAGAAGCGCCGGAAGCACATACTTCCGGAGGGACTCGTCCGGAATATCGGAATGGGTCGTGTCTTCCGATGCTTCGTGCGCGGCCCGAACAAAAAGTGAAGCGAGGAGCGCTTTTCCTATGAAATAACTCGCTACTGCGGAAAGCGTTATCGCCAAGGCGACGCCCGTCGCCCCGAGCCCGAGCCATACGAGGAGCACGCCGAGCACGAGTTTGAGGGCTGTGCCGCTTATATTGAGAGCATTCGACTTCGAGAAGCTTTGCCAGCCGTTGAAAATTCCCGCTATCGCCGACGTGAAGAATGAGAGGAAGATCACCACAAAGACGAGCACGACCGGGAGCACGGAGTGGAGATTGAGGAAATCGCGGACAAGTGGGGCGATCAGGAACGAAAGGAGGAGCGCGATGAAGCCATAGGAGAGGATTTTCTTTTCCAGATACCGGAAAAGCGACCGCCCTTGCTCGACGCTTTGATCCGCTTTGGCCTTGGCAGCGTATCTCGTCGCGATGATGCTGACGGTAAGCGCAGGGACGGAAACGACGGCCAGAAGCGAGAGGAGTGACTCGACCTCCCCGTACACCTCGGGCGTCACCATTCTTCCGATGGCCAAATGAAAGACGTAGTTGAGGACGTTCATCGTCATCGTCCCCGCAAAGAGGATGACGCTGTTCCGAGCGAAGGCATTTCCCCGCAAAAAAGAAAAAAATCCTGAAGGAGACATAGTGGGATTTCGTTTCACGAACCGATTGGTCAATTCTACCCCATTTTAGACTTTTTGGGGAATGGAAAAGAAAACCCTGCCAAGCATTGTGCTTAGCAGGGCTATGAGCAGTGGGATCAGGCCCACCGTGGCATCTTCGCGGCTCGCCCGGCTTTCCACTTGGAAAACCAGTTCTCCCCCTTGGGATCGAAAAGCGTGTAGAGGATATATCCCCATGCAAGCATTCGCTGAAGGAGGGAATATCCGGGAACCGGAATGATGCGAGCACGGAATCCATGTGCCTCGAAACTGATTTTGAGGCGAATCGCGTGTTCCAGCTGGGAAACGATCGTGACGTCGACTTTCTCCGGGAAATGTGTCGGATTCCGCAGATACCATTCCACGACGTTCCGTACGTTCTCGAAGGAATCCCGGGAAAAGCATTCTGCGATGATGTTTTCCGGATCGATCCCCGTGCTGGCTACGAGCAATTTCTTCATGAACTCCGCTTCCGATTCGCGTTGGCCGGGCTTTGTGATGCCCCCGGAAACGATGATCCGGCTATAGGGCCACTCGCTATGTTGCCAAAGATCGTGTGCCCCCAGTAGCCTTGCGATCATGACCGGCGATGTCATATTCCAATGGCCGGGTACGAACAGAATACGATCTGCTGTTTTCATCTCACCCTCCTACACGTAAAAGAACATGCCTCATCATACCACAAAATATGATTTCAGTCAATACTGACCTGGTTGTATAGGCGATTTTATGACTTGAAATAGGCACTGTTTGGTATCGTCATTTTCATTCCCCTCCACCGAACGCGTTTTCCACGGAAAAACGGAATTGTTCCAAAAACAGCTCCATGAAATACCGGAGGTTGTTCTGCTCGTAGAAGAGAACGACCGCTTTCTTGTATTCCGCCTCGTCGATACTTCGGAAAGACAGCGGGCAGTATCCATGCGCGAGGAGAATGGCGTTCGCGAGCAGTCGCGATGTCCGCTTGTTTCCGTCCTCGAATGGCTGGATGTAAGCGATGAGCATCGCTGCGAGCAGTGCCTTCGCTACCGGGAATGGCTCCTTATTTATCACTTCCGATGTTTTTTCCATCGCCTCGCGGATCTGATGGACGTTGTCCAACGGCCGATATGCGGTCCCAGCGATGCCGACCAATCCTTTCCTGAGGCCGGTTTCCACTCCGAGATCCTTCACGAGAAGCGAATGGATCGCTTCGATGTCCGCGATGGAAATTTCTCGGAATCGTTCCGGCTTGGACAGGATGAAATCGAATGCGCTCTTGTGATTGAGGATCATGATCGCCTCTTCCTTCTTGTGTCCCGATGCTTCCTTTTTCTCCTTGATGAGGATTTCGGTGTCGATCAGGCTGTATGTGTTCCCCTCGATCCTGGATGATTTCCACGAAAGCTCGATGGTCAATCGTTCGAATTCCTTCCTGAGCGAAACGGGCGATGCCGCGTGATACTTTTCAAGATACTTTCGGTTCAAATCCTCATATTTCTTCCTTTCTTCTTCGTCGAAAATATCCCGGAGCATCCCGAAAATGGAAAAGTTGAATGACGGATATCTCACTGTTCGTTCGTCCGGGCCGAGGGTGAAGTATGAATCCGGATCGATATACGAAAGCGCTGGAATCTTCGCGGTGGTCTGGTAGGAAACACCTCGTCCTGCGCCGAGTTTCCTTATGAGGCCGGCAGAAAGCAGTGCATCTAGGTCGCGGACAACCGTGACGCGCTCGACATCCTCACCGGAATTCCGAAGAAATTCCCGGATGTCCTTGTTTCCAACTCCTTCAGATTCGCTTATATAAGCCAATATCGACTTCTGTCGTTCCGTGAGGGTAATCTCTTTTGACATATTATTGTATCATTTTTACTTCCTAATTGTATCATTTTGATACAATTATTGCAAGTAAATGATACATTTAAATTTCATCTACTCTTCAAAGCTTCCATACTCTCCACAAGCCGCTCCGCGGCGAGGGGGTCGATTGATTTCCCGGATTTATGCTCCACATACCTTTGGAGAATGGAGAGTCGATGAGCGATTTCGCGTTCGAAAATATCGCGAAGTTTCGGATAAAGGCGGAAGAACACATCGTATTTCTCAAGGATTTCTGCGGTCTCACCGAGTCTCCGGATATTGTTTTCAAGCATCTTCCTCTCGCCTTTGTTCTTGAGGAATCCAAGCGCCGCGTAGTGGTCGATATTCTCAAGAAGTGCGTCCCAGGAGGTCGCGAGGGTGAAATCAGCCTGTGCCTCCCCGATATTCCCCGCCTCGTCAGTTGAGCTCACGGAGAGCGTATGTGCTCCGAGCGCGAGCAGTGAAAGATCGATATCGGGCTTGGCGTATGCCTCGCCATCAAGCGAGACGACGGTCGCCAATTTCTCCTCCGGGGAGACGTCGTCGGAAACACTATAGGAAACCGGAGTGATACTGCTGTTCACGTACGTTTTCGATTCAGGGGAAATGATCGTTATGGTCGGGGCGACCACATCCTTGTCCTCTATCAGCTCGACCGTATCAGCTGAGACCTCCACCGACATATCCTCCTCCATCATACCGGCGACGGCCTCTCCCTCTATCGTCGCGGTCGATTCGGTCGTTTCCCCGCTTTCCGCCTCCGTGATTTTGGTCGTTTCGATACGATAGGTTCCTCCCTCGTCGGTTCCCCTCGCGAGAATCGTGTATTTTCCGTCTTCCGGATTCGGGATCGTGATAAACTCGTTTTTCGTATCGGAGCCCGTATAATACGCGCCGGGAATCTCGTTGAGGAATCCCCCGCCGTCGAAATCCTTTCCTACCCTGAGCCCGCTCGGCGATATCACCTGAATATCGACCGGGGAGAAAACGTCGAGGAGGAGAATATTTGGGATATGTATCTCGCTTATATATCGGCAGTTAGTCTCCGCAGTAAGTTTTTCCAGGATATGACATTGGGCGGTCGTCGGAAGGTCATTGTGCTCTGCATTGATGATAACTTCACCTTGTCTCTCAAGACTATCGGCGCTTGAAAAAGGTACGGTGCCATCACCATTGTCATATTCCATTCCCTGATCCGTCGTTTCGTCACCGAAATCCTCCGGAACTCCATAGAGCCACTTCCCTGAAAGAGACTCTATCGTTCCTTCGACTCTGATTCTCGATATCGTGCTTTCTCTCGGGTCTTGCACATCTCCGACAATATTGGCAAAGCGGACAGCGCCAAGCTTCATGATATTCTCGTTTGCGTTGAGATTTTCCAGGAACTCGTTTCTCGGATATTCACTCGGATATTCGCGCATCTTTCCCTTCGAGACATCGTAGAGATAATCATAGTCAGGAAGCAACTGTTCAACAGAGGGAACCTCCTCCCTTATATATTTGTAGAGCTCGGAATAGCCGGCGTGTTCAGATTCATTTTGGAAAATATATTTGAGAATCTTGTCTTTTATTGTTATCCCAAATTCACCTCCAGCCCAACTCAAATAACTTTCCGGCGCGCCCTTGTGTGGCGTTCCGATAGTAATCAGTTGATCGATATCATTGCTGTAACCATCCCCCTCTATATACTGCCGTGCTACGAGTCCGCCCATGGAATGGGCAGCGATATCAACTTTCGAGACACCCACATTATCCCGGATCGATCGTATCTTGTTTTTGAGCAGTATGGCGGTATCGACATTGCTCCTATGCCAATCGTACGGAAAAACGAATAGATTTATATCCTTTTCGTAGCCATTTTCCTCAAGGGAACTGACCAGGTCGTCATACGTGTGGACAACCGGATCAATAGCCCAAATGCCATCGGGATTTTTCTGTGACCCGATAATACCGGGAATCACGACGAGCGGATCCGCAATGAGATCCTTCTTCCTCCATCCGTTGACGATGATTTCCCCACGTATCTGTTTCTTTGTTTCATCAGGATCTCCGGAATATGCTGGGCCACTCTCGCTTCCATACCAATCGTTTTCGAAAATAATCCGCAAGTCGCATGAGTCGACGTTTCCACATGATGAGTCGTCTGAAACGAAGGCCGGCCTGGAGTTTCCTTCGAAATTCGAATTTACGATCTTGAGGAGTGAAGCATCTGACCAGTCCCCGTATGTCTCGCGTCTCGAATTGCTCGTCCAAACATCATAGAAAGGACTGTCGATGAATTTCGAATTCTCTATGAGAAGCCTTCCGTAATAGAAAGACAGCGCGGCAGTTCCTCGTTCTTCAGCCGCGAGCGCCGGTTTCGCGAAGAGATTTCTGAAAAAGGCCTGTTGAGCCCCTCCATTGTCAATGATTTCTCCGCCCTGCATGATATGGACATATCGAAAAAGGGACTGCTGGTCGCTTTCGTCATCAAAGGTCAGCGAGAAAGCATCATGCGGTTCCTCTTTTTCGAACACAATCGGCTCGGATTCCGTGCCGATAGCCTCCATGGACCCATCCAGAACCGTAATGCCTGTGGCGTCTCCGGAACTCTGATCTCGTTTGAAGCGTATTCTTGCTCCCGGTTCGATGGTAACTTTTGCATCGTTAATGATAATGACTGGCTTATCGAACACGTAGTCCCCATCTTTGGTCCATGTATCATTTTGATCAATAATCGTCCCATCGAACCCCTCATAGTCCGCTCTCGTAAGCGCGTCACTCGTTCCGATGTCTACGAAAAAAATGGAAAAACCAACAAAAAGCCAGAAAGAAAACAACAGTCTAAGTGACCGCTTCATAACACTATTTTTTAAAGAATAACCTGAAAAATATTGAGAAAAGCAGAAGTAAATTCAAAATTGGCAAAATTATATAAACTATCGAATAAGAGAATCCGGTATGACGTCCCATCAAATACAGGAAAAGAAACAGGTTAGATAACAATGTAATCCAGAAGAAAGCTAGTAGATATTTTTTCTTAAATGTAAACACGGCAAGACCAGCAACAAATAAGACAAAAACCAGCGAATAGATGACAGAGGCTATAGCTGAACCTAATCCTATGGAGTCCATACTTTACTGCTTATAAGTTACCTCTCCAGTATACCAAAAAATTTTCATCACAAAAACTCCTCGGGAATAATAATCCCGAGGAGTTAAAGTGTCTGGGTTCTGGATTCCCGCCTGCACGGGAATGACAACGTGGCCCATCCGATACCTACGCTTTGTAATACGTGCGGTACCAATCGACGAAGTTCTTGATACCCTGCTCGATGCGGGTGGTCGGCTTCCAGCCGAGTTTGCGGAGCTTGCGTATGTCCGCGACGGTCGACGGGACATCGCCGGGTTGGATCGGGAGCATACGCTTCTTGGCCTTCTTGCCGACACACTCCTCGATGACCTCGATGAATCGCATGAGGGTCTCTTCCTTGTCCCCGCCGATGTTCATGACGGCATAGGGCTGGAGCGTATCGAGCGCGACGATCGTGCCCGAGACGATATCGTCGATATAGGTGAAATTGCGGGACATCTTTCCCTTGTTGTATACGTCGATAGGCCGTCCCTCGAATGTCGCGGAGGTGAAGAGGAAGAGCGCCATGTCAGGACGCCCCCAGGGGCCGTAGACGGTGAAATAACGCAGTCCCGTGGTCGGGAGTCCGTAGATGTGGCTGTAGACGTGGGCTATGAGCTCGTTGGCCTTCTTGCTCGCGGCATAAGGCGAGATCGGCGTGTCCACGGGATCCGTCTCGGCGAATGGCACCTTGGTGTTGTTGCCGTAGACTGAGGAGGACGAGGCGTAGACGAAGTTCTTCACCTTGTATTTGACCGCCATCTCGAGGAGGTTGATGAACCCCATCACGTTGACGTCGGCGTAGAGCCGCGGGTCGAGGAGCGAGCTCCGCACGCCGGCCATGGCCGCGAGGTTGAGCACCTTCTGCGGGCGCTCCTTCTTGAAGACGCGGTCGAGGAATTTGGCATCGCGGATGTCGCCTTTGTAGAGCCTGAACTTCCCCTTGTAGTCCTTGAGAAATTTCGAGATGCGGTCGCGCTTGAGCTTGGGGTCGTAGTAGTCGTTGAAATTATCGACGAGGATGGGCGTGTCGCCGCGATCCATGAGTGCTTTAGCGGTCGCAGAACCGATAAAACCGGCGCCACCTGTAATCAGTATCTTCATAGCCATGTAAATTAATTCAGAATTATGAATTTCAACGAGGCTCCTCGGCTTCGCTCGGAATGGCCGGCTTCGCGATCTTGCCGATGAGGTACTGGTAGTACGGATCGTTCTTGGCGGTCGTGGTCGCGTATTTCGCGAGCGCCTTGTCGCGGGCCCGTCCGGCCATCTCTTCGCGGAGTCCGGAATCCAGTATAAGTTTTTCGATCTTGGCTGTCCATTCCTCCGGAGTCGCGGCGACGAATCCGTCCTTGCCGTCGGCGATCGCCTCCTGGAATACCCTGGTCGCCGCGGCGACGGTCGGGACGCCGACGATTCCCGCCTCGAAGAATTTGAGCTCCGATTTGGATTCGCAGAACGGATTGCCGATCTCGAGCGGAGCGAGATTGATATCCGCAGCCGCGACGTTGGCCCAGTGCTTCTCGCGGGAGACATATGGGATCCGTTTCACGCGGTTACCGAACGCGTCGAACCGCGGATCGAGGTCGAGCGGCCCGTAGATCGCGAGGCGCGTGTCGGGATATTTCGCGAGGATGCCGAGGAGCGGCTCGGCTATGGTCGCGAAGTCCTTGTTGTGCGAGGCGGAACCACTGAAATAAGCCATCGTAACCTCCTTTTGTTTCTTGTTTCTTGTTCCTTGTTCCTTGCGGATCTCATCTGCGATCCGCACATCCTCTTCCATGAGCTTGTTCGGGACGACGAAGACCTGTTTGCCTTTTTCACGAAGCTTGTCGGCGAGGAACGACGTGGTCGTCGTCGCGACCTTCACGTACGGATCGGCGAGGATCTCGCCGCCGACGCCATGCTCGTAGAGCTTGCGTTCGAGCGGGTTCATGACCTTGAAATAGTCCATGTGGACGAGGTACTCCGGATCGTAGACGAGGTCGTCTGTCTCGAAGATGATCTCCTTCCCCTCTGCCTTGATGCTCTCGATGAGCTTCGCTACCGCGGGCGTGTAGAGCACGCGGTGAAATATGAAAACGGCGAATTTGTCGGCGTACGACGGGAGAAAGGGGTTGTCCTGCACGGTGATGGCCGTGCGGAAACCGCGGAAGCCGAGCTCTTCGGCGACATGGTGGCACCGGTAGCGGGCGCTGTCGCCCACCCCGCCCGTGATGAAGAGGATGTCTCCGGAGCGGACGCGGCGGAACATGGCGAAGAAGGCCGTGAGCACGCGCCGGCCGCCGCGGAGCAATCCCTCGCGTCTCAGGGTGTGCCACGACTTACCGATTTTGATCAAGAGCAGTTTCATATATTTTTTCCAATTGTTCACCCGTCCTGTCCCAGCCGAATGCCTGCGCACGATGGCGATTGGCCTCTCCGAGCTCGTTCCACCGGCCGCGCTCCGCCGCGAGCGAGACGATCGCTTCGGCGAGCGCCTCCGGCGTATCGTCCGAGGCGAACGTTCCCCCGTCGCCGAGATATTCCCGGTTGTTTTCGGTATCGAAACAGACGATCGGCAGTCCCGCACCCATGTACTGGAGCATCTTGCCGCTCGCCTGTCCGGTGTCGTCGCGCTTGGGATCGATGGCGATATCGCTCATACCGAGGATTTCTCCGAGCTCGACATACGGGAGCGGGCTTATGATCTTGACCCGCGAACGGACCTCGTGCTCAGCGAGAAGCGGCTCGAGCTCGTTTCGGGGAAAGCCGGCGAGGACGAAGAAGAGATCGGGATCGCGGTCGACCGCCGGGCGGATCGCCGCGACGAGCGCCTTGATACCCTTGTTCGCGATGAAGGCGCCGGTGTAGACGGCGACGATGGCATCATCCGGTATATCGTACTTCTCGCGCGCGAGCTGTCGACCTTCCGCTCCGAAGGGCGGAAGTATCCGGGCACCGTCAAGCGCTACCTCGACCCCGTCTCGTCTGCGTATGCGGGAGATCTCCTCGGCGTTGGACCACGAGCTCGCGACGGCCGTATCGCCTAAGTTGTCGATCATGCGTTCGATCCACCCGAAGACCGCCTTCAGGAATCCGCCTCCGAGGTAGTCGTGGGAAACCATCTCTTTGGTGAGGCTTCCGTGGAAATCCGCGACGAGCTTCATCTTCCTCCAGAACAGCGCCCGTTTGACGATCCATCCGATGAGCGCGCCCTCGTGGAGGTGTCCGTGGATGATATCGGGCTTCCAGGTCCGCGCGAGGAAGAAGGTCTTGCGTATGAGCATGAGGTCGAGGACGATCTTCTGCCAGTCGGGACCGGCCTCGAGTTTCTTATACCAAAAAAGGAGCCGGCGGATCCGGCGCACGTCGATACCGTTCGCCATCGACTCCGGCAGGTCGCTTCCGATATGGTAGGTCGCGATCGTGACCTCGTGTCCGCGCCGCCTCAGGGCGAGCGCCTCCTCGAGGATGCGTATATGCGTCCCCCGGTCGGCGAAGAACGGGGTCGGAGCGATCATGAGTATCTTGAGCGGTGTCCGGGTCGGTTCCATGTCAGTCGAGATCGGTGAGTGATATCGCGAGCTTCCCTCCGTCGCTCACCTCGTTCCGCAGTACCTTGTCCACGATCACGTCCTCGATCTTGTCCTCGATATAGCGGTTGAGCGACCGCGCGCCGAACTCGGGCTCGTAGCCGCGCTCCACGATCCGCTGGGCGAGGCCCTCTTCGAAGGTCACCTCGATGTTCTTCTGCTTGCGGATACGGTCCGCAAGCGCCGCGAGCTTGATCGTGACGACGCTCACGAGCTCCCCGCCCATAAGCGGCGAGAAGAACACGACGCCGTCGAAGCGGTTCATGAATTCCATGCGGAAGGTGCCGTTCTTCGAGATGTCCGCGATGACTTCCTTTTTCACCTCTTCCGGGGTCGCGCCGCTTCCGAGCCGCTCCGCGATGAGCGCCGACCCCGCGTTTGAGGTCGCGATGATGATGGATTTGCGGAAATTGATCTTCTTGCCGAAGCCGTCGGTCACGAATCCCTCGTCGAGTATCTGGAGGAATATGTCGAGCGCCTTGGGATAGGCTTTCTCGATCTCGTCGAGAAGGAGCACCGAGAACGGGTTCGCCTTGGCGAGCTCGGTCAGTTGGCCCTCTTCGCCGGCGACGCTCGATCCGATGAGCCGCTCCACGGCATCCGGGGACTGGAATTCGCTCATATCGAGCCGGATCATTCGGTCCTCGCCGCCGAAGTAGGCCTCGGCGAGCGCCTTGGCCGTCTCGGTCTTGCCGACACCCGTCGGTCCGAGGAAGAGGAACGAGCCGAGCGGACGCTTGGGATTGCCGAATCCCGCGCGGGCGCGGCGAAGCGATTCGGCGACCTGACGGACCGCCTCGTACTGTCCTATGACGCGCGCGTGCATGATGTCTTCGAGCCGGAGCAGGCGATCCTTCTCGCTCTCGCCCACGCTCCCGACCGGCACGCCCGTCTTGATCGAGACGAAGGAGGCGACCGTGTCCGGCGTCACGAAATATCCGTCCGGAGCCGACAACCAGTGCAGTATGGCCTCCTGGCAGAGGTCGATCGCCTTTTCCGGATATGGGACATCCCATTCGTACTGTCCGGACATCTCGACCATCGCCTGGAGCGCCTTCCAGGTACAGATGACCCCTTGTCGTTCGGTCGGTTCGAGTATGTTGAGCAGGATGCGGAGGGTTTCCGCGGGTTCCGGCTCGCGCACCTGTATCGTCTCGAAGAACTTGAGCGCCGGCTCATCGGCCCGGGCGAGCTCCTGATATTTTCCCGATCCGATCGTCCCGATGACGCGGAAGCTCGGCAACGCGAGGAATTCCGAAAAAACCGGCGCGAGATTCGGGTGGTTCGCGCTTCCGCCGAGAAAGGCGTCGATATTCTCGATGACGAGGACGACGTTGCCCGCGGAGGCTGCCCGGATGAAGAGATCGCGGATGAAATTGTCGACATCCTCGTCGCGGTCCGTCGCGTCGCCGACCGCGGAGCCGAGATCGAAGACGAGGAAACGGAGCCGCTCGAATTCCGGGAGGTCGCCTTCGCGGATCTTTCGCGCGAACGCGTGTATGAACGTCTTTTTCCCGATACCGGCGTCGCCCACGAGGAGGAAGCTGTTCTGGCTCGGCCGGCTCAGGACGAGGGAGGCGACGCGGAACTCGTCCTGGCGGCCGAAGAGGTGGAATTTGGAGTATTCGGAATAGTCGGATTTGGAGAGGTCGACGGCGTAGCGGTCGAGACGCACCGTGTACCCGAACTGCCATCCTCGTCCGATCGGGACCGTCTTGCGGAGATTGTCCCACAGAAAGAACCGCGACCGTTTCATCCGGCGCTCATAGGCGAAGGCCTCGTGCGCGACGATCTCGTCCCAGACTTCGTTCGTGATATTGAGTTCCGCGAGTCGCGACTCGAACGCCTCGTCGGTCTCCCAGTCCGTGCGACGGAAGTCCTCCTTGCGTATCCCGACCCGTCCCAGCACGCGGGAGAACCAGGGTGCGGCGAACAGCTCCCGGCGATCCGTGGGGAGAAACGATTCCGGCAGACGGAACACGTACGCGAGAAGTGCCGCGGCGAGACCGATGAGAGAGAGGAGGAGGAGCGCCGATTCCGCTCTCCAGAGCTCCGGCCGCACCGCCCACTGATAGGCGAAAAAGAGGAATATCGGGAGCGAGAATATCCAGAAAAGCAGTACGCAAAGGCCGATCGCGAACGACAGCGCCATGGACACGAGTCCGGACACTATGACGATGATCCTGACCACGGCCCCCATGAACCGGGAAAAGATATTCATGAGCAGCCGCTCGATCGAGCGGAGCGGATTCCATCCGACCCAGGTCTTGGGCGTGACGTCGCGCTTCCATGGAGAAAAGAGGGTCGCGAGAAGATCGCCGACGCTGAAGAGCCGGGCGAGGTATCGGAGGAAATTCATCCACGCGGAGAACACGGAAAGGAGTCCCTTCGTGTAGTACCAGACGAGGAAGGAGATAGGGAACGGCACAAGAGCATTCACAATGAAGAATCCCGGAGTCTCTGTCTCCCGTATTTTACCCTTCATACCGCGCTTTTGCAAATTGAAAATACCGCCGCTTTGCGGTATACTCCCCTCCATGGAAGAGAACACCTCACGACTCATGCACGCGGCCCGATTCTCTTTTTTCGGACTCGGATTCATACTGTTCGGCTGGTTCGCGTATTTTCTCGCGATCATCGATTCCTTCTCGACGCGGTTCATCGCGATATTCGGCGTGCTCATACTCCTCGGCATAGCCGCGTCGGCGCGGCGGTGGCTCGCACAAGAGCCGGCGGGCGTGCGAATCCTCTTCGCGGCGAGCATCCTCCTCTCCGCATCGCTCATGTACTTCGCCGAACCGACCATCTTTTCCGGCCGTGACCAGGGATCCATCAGCGAAGCGGCGTTCGAGCTCTCGCAAAACGGCAAGCTCGCATTCTCAAACGGTGCGAGCGATGTCCTGGTCGCCGCATACGGACCAGGACAGGCGCTCAACTTCCCCGGATTCTTCTATGAGGAGGAGGGATCGCTCACGACGCAGTTCCCGCTCGGCTATACCTCCTGGCTCGGCGCCTTCACGGCGCTCTTCGGTATCGACGGCTTTCGTGTCGGAAACGGCATCCTCCTTTCGCTCTCGCTCCTCTCGCTCTACTTCCTCGTGTGTATCTTCGCGGGGGCGCGATACGGGGCGATCGCCTTCGCTCTCTCCGCCGCCTCGTTTGTCCCGCTGTGGTTCGCCAAATTCACGCTCACCGAAAACTACGCGCTCTTCCTCTTCCTCTTCGCGGCGCTCAACGCTGTCCTCTTTCTCCGGGAGAACCGCGCGAGCTTCTTTCTGGGCGCATTCCTCTCCTCGCTCCTCCTCGCGGTGACGCGCATCGAGGGACTCTGGACGCTCGCTATCGTCCTCGTTCTCCTCTTCGCTTCCAAGTCCGGCCGCGACTTCGCCCGGGTGCAGCCGCTCATATTCCGCACCATCCCGCTTCTCTTTGCCGGGGCCGTGCTCGCCATCAATTTCGCCGCGAGCATCCCTTTCCATACCGTCATAGCCAAGGCATTCCTCAAGAATTTCTCTTCAGTGACCGTCGCGGATACCGCTTCGCTCGGCGACAGCGCGGGAATCTTCCTCGCCCTCTGGCACCTCTTCCTCCCCTACGGACTCCTCGTCCTGTTCCTCTCGGGGTTCGCCGGTATCGCCTGGCTCGCCGCGACGAAGCGATGGGAAGCGCTCATCCCGGCTCTCCTCGCGCTCCCCATGTTCATCTATTTCGTCGACCCCAATATCACCCATGACCACCCGTGGATGCTCCGCCGCTTCCTGCCCGTGCTCTGGCCGACACTTCTCTTCTCGTCCGTCGTCGCGACCGCCTTTCTTCTCTCCGAAAAGGGAGCGAAGGTGGCGGAATTCCCGAAAGCCGGCGTCAAACGAGTCCTCGTCCTCGCGTTCTTTTCCGTGCTCCTCATTCTCGAGCTTCCGGCGACCGTGCGCACCTTCACTTTCGCCGAAAACCGCGGACTGCTCGGGTCGACGGCCGAACTCGCGAGCCTCATCGGAGAGAACGACCTCCTCCTCATCGATCGCCTGGCGACCGGAGACCAATACGCGATACCGGCCGGACCGCTTCGGTTCCTTCATGGAAAACAGGCGGTGTACTTCTTCAACCCGGCGGATTATGAAAAAATAGACAAGGGTCGCTTCGAGCATATCTACATCCTCATGCCGCTCGAGAATTTCGAGTTCTGGGAAAGCGTCCCGGCGCGGTTCGAGTTCGTCGAGATGATCTCCTTCTCGACCGATCGTCTCGAATCGCTGCCGCTCCGGAACGCGAAACTTCCCGGCCGCGAGCATGTCCAGCACGATGCCGTCCTCTTCGAGTTAAAGCCCCTATGATCCTCTTCAACCCGACACCGCTCATCCCGAAACCGCTCCGATCACGGTTCCTCGTTCTCCGGGGCCTGCTCCTCGCCGCTTTTTTCGGCCTGGGAGGACTCTTCGCCTATTCGGTCATCTTCCCTTCGCAGTATTTCCTCTTCTCGTTCGAGAATCCCGATACCGCGAAGAATACCTTCGAGGAACCGGTCGGAATGGACGGAAAATCCCTCAAAAAAGGGAGAATCGATAGGACCTCCCTCCGCACGTACGCGGGGACGGTCGGAACGTTCTCATCCGTCCGTGTCTCGCTCGTGCTCGAGGACGACTCTCCGCTTCCGGAGGAGGCGCCCGAGGTGTCGCTTCGCCGTTCCTATCGCGCGTTCTTCTTTCCGGACGGCGAGCCGATAACCACGCTTCCGAAAGAGCGCGTATTCACGATCGGCAGTACGGCATATCTTTTCTCCGACGAAACGCTCGCTCCCTTCATCAGTTCCCGCGCCGCGCTCTCGTACTTTCCCGAGGAGAAGATCCTCCCCGCGAACGAGGACTTCCTCAAGATCTTCCCGCCGGAGGAGGACTACGCGGGATTCCGTCCCGGCAGTCTGCTCTCCGATGCCGAAGGCGTCTATGCGATCGGCGCCGACGACAAGGCGCATCCGATAGGAAGCGTCGCCGTATTCGAGGCTCTCGGCTTCGACTGGGACAACGTGATCCGCTCCGACGAGGAGGAGCTCGGTCTCCACAAGCGCGGCAAGATATTCCTCTTCGATGCGATCCAGCCGGATGGGACGCTCTTCCTCGATACCGACACGGGCAGATACTACCTGATCGAAAACGGCACCCGGCGGCTCGTCGAGAGCAAGGAATATCTCGCATCGCTCCTCGGGGTGACCACTCCGATCGAGGTCTCGGGCGAGGCGCTCTCGCGGACCGTCTCGTGCCCGCTCGCGAAGCGGACACTGGCGTTCCGACCGACCTACGAATGCGATATCCCGATAGATCGGCTCCGGGATTACCCCGGTGGCAGTTTCGAACTCACTCTCGACACGAGAGGAACGATACATGCGGCCGAGCTCTCCGCGATATTCGAGATCAAGCCGAGCCGAGACAATCTCTCGATGTTCATCGGCCAGATCCGCGATCGCTTCGATGCCGTATACGGTAAATAACGACCTATGAGAAGCCATACCCGCCACAAGATGAACCTGCTGCTGAAAAAACACGTCCTGACCCCGGTCAGCGGGTGGAAGCCGTACCTACCGGTCCTCTATGCGTTCACGATCGAGCTCCTCGAGCTCTCCTTGTTCGCGTTCGCGCTCCTCGTCACGGTCGAGGCCGTACTCCCGGGATTCGTCTCGTTCCGTTTCAATCTCGCCGAGCCGCTCATCGTCATCATCCTCCTGCTCGCGGCCGCGTCGTTCATGGGCAACCGGCTCGGAGCGGCGTTCCCCTTCGCGCCGGACAAGAAAAATCCGATCGCATGGATCGGTATCATGTGGCTCGCCTTTCTGCTCACGCTCTCCTCGATGCGGTTCCCTTCCTGGAGCGCGCCCCTCATCGTCGGGTCCTTCTTCGGCATCGCCTACCTCCTCTGGAAAATCCTCTTCCGGAAATAGCGACGCGAGCAAAGGAAAACGGCCATCGGCCGTTTTTTTCATTCCCGGATGAACGCGAGCGTCTCCTCGGCACAGCGGTCCCAGGAGAAGAGCTTCACCCGCTCCTTCCCGCGTGCGCGGAGCAGGTCGCGCAACGCGGCATCCTCCCAGAGCAGGTTCATCTTATCGACGATATCGGCATCGACGTGCGGGTCGCAGTAGAGCGCGGCGTCGCCACCGACTTCCGGCAGGCTCGAAATGCTTCCCGAGAGCACCGGCGTGCCCGCGGCGAACGACTCGAGGAGCGGCAACCCGAATCCCTCGTAGAGCGACGGGAATGCGAAGAACCGCGCGCTCTGGTACCATATCGGGAGTTCCGCGAACGGGACCTTGCCGGTGCGGATGATGTCGTCCGCGTGGGGACTGCGACGCATCCGCTCGACGATCTGTTCGGAGAGCCATGCCTTCTCGCCGACGATGACGAGCTTCATTTCCGGATGCGTTTCCTTGGCCTTTTCGAAGGCTGCCACGAGGCGGACGAGGTTCTTGCGCGGCTGTATCGCCCCCACATAGAGCATGAACGAGTCGGGCGCGAGCCCGTAGGGCGAGAGGACGATATCGCGCTCTGCGGGCGAGACCGGACGCGAGAAGAATTCCGCGTTCACGCCATGATGTATCACCCGGATGCGCGAGCTCGGGATATCGGGAAAAAACTTGATGAGATCGAGCTTGGTCGATTCCGAGACGGCGATGATCTTGCTCGCCTTGCGCACCATGACCCCGAGGAGGAGGTTCAGTTTGGCGCGCGCCGCGACCGGAAAGGTCTTGGGGAAATACCGGAACGCGAGGTCATGGACGGTCGCGATGATCTCCGTTCCCGCCGGAGTCGCGACGGGTACCGCCTGGAGCGGGATGAATACCTTGTCCGGATGGATCTCGAAGAGCTTCTTCGCGAAGACGGTCTGCATCCACAGCCGTTCCCCGGGGATCGCGACGAACTCATAGTTCGGAAGTTTCGGCGGAGCGAGCTCGGGATTGAAATTCCCCTTATGGCAGATGAGAAAGCGATCATCGGGATCGATCGTCCCGAATCGCTTGAGAAGTTCACGCAGATAGACGCGGGTTCCATCCACCCGCGCCGCGTCCAGATCCGCCGCTTGTATGACGATATTCATAGTTGCCGCTCTTTTTTTATACGCATCATATCCAAAGGCTCAGAAAACACCATCCGTTCTTCTTTGACGACGAGCTCCGACACGGAAAAGCCCTGCTCCCGAAAAAAATCAACCGCTTCCGACACGATTTCTTCCGGAGCGCTGGCGCCGGCGGTTATGCCGATGTTCATGCTTCCAGAAAGAAGACCCATATCAAAAGAGCTCATATCATCGACAAGGTATGCCGACACCCCTTGAGCACGCGCCGTTTCAGCGAGTCGCCGTGAGTTTGAGGAATTTGTGGAACCAAAGACAAGCACCGTATCGCATTTTTCCGCAAGATGCCGCACCGCTTCTTGACGATTCGTCGTCGCGTAGCAGATATCCTCGATAGGCGGAGCGATGATGTGCGGGTACTTTCCCCGAAGAGCAGTCACCACCTCTTTCGTGTCATCCACCGAGAGCGTCGTTTGCGTCAAATAAACCAGCTTTTCCGGATTCCCGATCTCAAGCGAGGCGACATCGGCCACGGTTTCTATAACCGGTATCGCGATGCCGGCGGCTTCCGCAAGCACTCCTATCCCTTCTATGTGGCCCTTGTGACCGATATACACGATCGTATATCCTTCCTTGAGGAATCGATGCACCTCGAGATGCACCTTGGTCACCAGAGGGCAAGTGGCATCGATAAGCCGCATGCCTCGGCGTTTCACCTCCTCATACTGCAGGGGCGTCGAGCCGTGCGCGGAGAATACCACTACCGAGCCGTCCGGAATTTTCGCCAGCTCATCGACCGTCACCGCTCCTTTTTTTTGTAATGCCGAAACGACATGCTTGTTGTGCACGATCTCGTGCTTGACATACACGGGTGCACCGAATATTTCGAGCGCGTCTTCAACGGCTTTGACCGCCCTTGCCACTCCCGCGCAAAATCCGCGAGGCGAAACGAGAAAGAGTGTTTTTTTCATAATCGGACATATGTCTTCAAAAAAAGTTCACGATATCCTGAATCGGGATTGATCGTGTCTCTTCATCGGTCCGACCCTTGACCTCGGCCATACCGGTTTCGAGGGATTTCCTGCCGACGACGACGCGGTGCGGGATACCGAGGAGGTCGCTTTCGGCGAACTTCTCTCCGGCCCGGGCGTCCCGGTCATCGTAGAGCGTCTCGATTCCCGCTTCGGTGAGCGCGCGGTAGATCTCCTCGGCCTTCTCATCGGCGCCGAGGGAGAGGAGGTGCACTCGGAACGGAGCGACCGATTCCGGCCAGACGAGCCCCTTCTCGTCCGCGAGGAGCTCGACGATCGTCCCCATGAGCCGGCCCGGGCCGATACCGTAGGAGCCCATCACGACCGGTACGGCGACTCCCGCCTCGTCCTTGAACGTCAGATTGAGCGGCTCGGAGAACTTCGTCCCGAGCTTGAAGATGTTCCCGACTTCGATCGATTTCTTCTCGACGAGCTTCGATCGGTCGAGGCCGAGATCGGCGATCACCTCATCGGTATAGACTTCCTTGTTGACGGCGATCCCCTTCTCCTCGTCCACGTAGACGATGTCCTCGCCCGCATCGCACACGGTCTGATACTCGTGGCTGTATTTCGAGAATACGCCGCCCGAGGCGAAGGTCTTGTAGGTGGACTGCCCGATACCGACGCGGGCGAACACGCGCGCGTACGCGGCGGCGGCTTCCTCGTAGAAGGAGTCGAGCTCTTCCTGCGATCGGGAAAAGGAATAGAGGTCCTTCATGACGAATTCCCGTCCCCGCATGATGCCGGATTTGGCCCGCGTCTCGTTGCGGAATTTGGTCTGGAACTGATAGACATACCGGGGCAGATCCCGATAGGACCGGACGAAGGGGCGCATCATGGCCGTCATCGGCTCCTCGTGCGTGAAGGCGAGACCGAGTTCGGTATCGTTCTTGAGCCTCGTCTTGAACCAGTTGTCGACGACCGCGTCGTCGAAACGCCCGGTCGCCTTCCAGGTTTCCGGATTCTGGAGCGCCGTCATCGAGACCTCCTGCCCGCCGATGGCGTTCATCTCCTCGCGGATGATGCCGATGACCTTCTCAAGGACGCGGAGTCCGAGCGGGAGGAACGCGTAGACGCCGGCCATTTCCTTGTGGATGTACCCGGCGCGGATGAGGAGCTGGGCGTTTTTGCTCTCCTCGTCCTTGGGCGATTCTTTGCGCGGTATCGTGAACAACTGCGACTGTCTCATAGCGGATCGGCTAATCATTATCGATATCATGATACCTGACAAAAACCCTGCGGTCAAAACGAAAACCCCGGCGTATGCCGGGGTCGGAAGCGGGAATGTCCAGATTAAAGTGCCACGGAAATCTTCTGTTCCAGTCCGTTCCGCAGGATGAGCAGTTCCGCCGTATCTCCCTTGGCGAAGCGACCGATCGCGACCGAGAGCGGATTGTCGAGATTGATCTCCCGGCCGTCCACCGCGATGACGATATCTCCGAATCGGAGACCCGCCTTGTCCGCCGGAGATCCCGAAAGCACGGCCAATCCCGTCTGCCCCGACGGGGAATAGATGAGAGCGCCGCGGTCCCGGGCTACCTGGCCGCTTCCGAAGGCCGAAGCCTTAGTGAGCGAGATGTAGTAGGCGCCGAGCGTGGGACGGGCGTCGAGCCGTCCTTCGGACGCGAGCCGGAGCGATTCGCGGATCGCGTTCGACGGGATGAGGAAACTTGATTCCTTGCCATCGAGGAGCACTTCCCCGAATATGCCGACCATCTCCCCGCGGAAGTTGACCGCCGGACCGCCGACATATTCTCCGGGGTTCGCGAGATCCATCTCGAAGACGCCTTCCCATCGCTCGGAGGAGGCGACGCTCTTCCCCGACAGGTTGAACGTCTTGTTCCGGTGGCTGAACACACCGACGGAAAAACGGTTCTGGTATTCCTCGAAGGAGTTTCCGATCGCGACGAGCTTCTTGCCCGGTCGGGAGTCGTCGGAGTTGGCGAGCGCGATCGCCGGCGTGTTTCCGCCGTCGATCCTGAAGAAGGAAAGACCGGTCAGCGCGTCCTGTCCGACGAGACGGGCGTCATGGCTCGTGCCGTCGAAGAGGAGCACCCGGTAGACGTATTCCTTGCCCGGTACCGTGACCGACACCGGCATCCCATAGGTCACGATCATTCCGTCGTTCGTGAGGAGGACACCGGTCCGACTTTCTCCGGCATGGAAGAGCTGGCTCCCGGCGTCCTTGGCGTCCGAGGCGATGATGTTCACCACCGCGGTCGAGGGCTGGGAGACGATGGCATCGACGGAATCATCCTCGCGCACGACGAGCTGTTCCGTCCGTTCGATCACGGTGACGTTGCCCGCCAGATTCTGGAACATCGCCATGCGGGAGAGCGACGGGAACGACGCGAGAAGCGACGGCATGACGCGCTCTTGCATCACGACACCGCCGAGCCCGCCGAGAATGAAGACGAAAACCGAAAAAAGGCTCAGATACAGTAATTTTTTCACAAGAGTCATATGGAAAGAAAAAAATAGCCCCTCTAGATGGATACCACATTTCCTCCGTCGGAGCAAGGGAACGAGACCGGCAACCAGGTTCCCTTAGACCTGTATCCGCCAGGGAGAGGTGGCGATGAGGAGCCCGATAAGCCCCATGGATACCAGGAAATAGATGATGGTGCGCTTGCGCGAAAGCGTCCCGAGAAAGAGTGACAGCGCCATGTCCCAGAGGATGAAAAAGAACGCGAGCGCCGCGGCCCCGGCGGTGAGATAGCCGAACGGCCAGAACGAGATCATCCAGGCGATCTGCCCCATGCCGAACGCGATGGCGAGCGAATAGAGGAACACCCGCTGTCGGTTGTGCGGGAGAGCCGAATACAGGGTCTGATACGCGACGCCGAAAGAACCGATAGAGAAGACGAACACGAGCGACGCGAGCGGCACCGAGAAGTTGAGATAGAATCCGTACTCGGCCGCATAGAAGAAGAACAGCGCGGAGAGCGCGGCTATCGAGAGGAACGACCTCGCCGTCCCGTCGTCTTGGACGAACCGGATGCGGTAGAGGGCGAGGAACGCCGTATAGAATATTCCCGCCGAGAGGAGCGCGAACACGGAGCGTTCCCCGGGCGCGTCGATGAGCGCCATGAGCGACGGCGCGGAGAACGAGATGAGGAGCGGTATGAAGCTGTTACGCAATCTCCTCGTGATCTTCTTGGCCGAGACGAGGGAAATGGCCGAGAGAAGACCGACCGAGAACAGATACGCGTTCCAGAAGGAGGTCTCCTCGTTCGCCGCGACGAAACGCATGACCAGGAAGAAGGCGAGCGACCAGAAGAAGATACTGAAGTGGAAAAGCATTATGTCGTCTTAGGAAGTGCGGGAAAGCCCGGGAATCGTGCCGCATGAGATCATAACAGGCTCTAATCAAAATACCAGACAATTCCCCGGCTGGGAAGCTTATTCCGTCCGGAAGACGATCTTTCCTTTTCGGACATCGACGCGCACTTTGCGTCCGGGACCCGCTTTCCCCTCGATGACCTCGAGCGCGAGCGGATCGAGGATCTCGCTTTGGATGACCCGCTTCAGGGGCCGTGCGCCGTAGGCCGGGTCGAATCCCCTCCGCGAAAGCTCGTCCTTGAGGGCCGGGCTGAACGTGATGGCGATCTCTTTGGCCGCGAGCCGCTCGGCGACGATGCCGAGCTGGATATCGACGATCTTCCGTATCATGTCCTCGCCGAGCGGGTGGAAGATGACGATCTCGTCGATACGGTTGAGGAATTCCGGCCGGAACGTCTCCTTGAGACTGGTCATGACCCTCGTCCGCATGTCCTCTTCGCGCACCATTTCGTCGGATCGGTCCTCGCCGCGGAACCCGAGGAACTCCGCCTTCGCGAGCATGTCGGAACCGACGTTGGACGTCATGATGATGACCGTGTTCTTGAAGGAGACCGTCCGTCCCTTGGCATCCGTGAGGCGCCCGTCGTCGAGGATCTGGAGCAGGATGTTGAACACGTCCGGATGCGCCTTCTCGATCTCGTCGAAGAGGATCACCGCGTACGGACGGCGGCGGATCTTTTCCGTCAGTTGTCCGCCCTCGTCATAGCCGACGTATCCCGGAGGCGACCCGATGAGCTTGGCCGTCGAGTGCGACTCCATGTATTCGCTCATGTCCACCCGGACGAGCGCGCGTTCGTCGTCGAACAGGAACTCGGCGAGCGCTTTGGCGAGTTCGGTCTTCCCGACGCCGGTCGTCCCGAGAAAGATGAACGAGCCGATCGGCTTCCCCTCCTCACCCAAACCGGCGCGACTGCGCCGTATCGCGTTCGATACCGTACTGATGGCTTCTTCCTGCCCGACCACCCGCGCTCCGAGCGATTTTTCCATATCGACAAGCCGGCCGGACTCTCCCTGGAGCATCTTCGACACGGGAATGCCGGTCCACTTCGAGATCACTCCCGCGATATCCTCTTCCGTGATCTCCTCATGGAGGATGGACCCGTCCTTCTGCAGTTTGGCGAGCTTGCGTTCCGCCGCCTGGAGTTTCTTCTTGGTGTCCGGTATGCGGCCGTAGCGGATCTCGGCGACCAGATCGAGCTTGCCCTGGCGCTCGGCCATGTCGGCTTCCGATTTCAGCCGGTCGATCTCCTGCTTGTGCTTGCGGAGACCCGCTATGAGGTCGCGCTCGGTCTTCCACTGCAAGGAGAGCTTGCCGGATTTCTCCCGGAGCTCGGCGAGTTCGCGGTCGATCTCCTTGGCTTTCTTTTTCGATTTCTCGTCGTCGTCTTTCTCGAGGGCGCGCTTCTCGATCTCCATCCGCCGCGCGCTCCGCTCGAGCGTGTCGAGTTCGGCCGGCATGGAGTCGATCTCCATCTTGCGCAGCGACGCCGCCTCGTCGATAAGGTCGATCGCCTTGTCCGGCAGGAATCGCTCGGTGATGTAGCGCTTGGACAGCTTGACCGCGGAGACGATGGCGTCGTCCGTGATGCGCACGCCGTGATGAAGCTCGTATTTCTCCTTGATGCCGCGCAGGATCGCTATCGCGTCCTCCTCGGACGGCTCGGAGACATAGACCGGCTGGAAACGCCGTTCGAACGCCGCATCCTTTTCGATATATTTCTGATATTCCTTGATAGTCGTCGCCCCGATCGTGCGGAGTTTGCCGCGCGCGAGGGCCGGTTTGAGCATATTCGAGGCGTCGAGCGCGCCTTCGGTCGCCCCGGCTCCGACGAGCGTATGGATCTCGTCGATGAAGAGGATGAAATGATCCGCCGCGGCCTCGACTTCCTTCAGTATGGATTTGAGCCGCTCCTCGAATTCGCCGCGGAATTTCGCGCCCGCGAGCAGGGACCCCAAGTCAAGCGAGATGATCTCCTTGCCCTTGAGCGTCTCCGGCACGTCGCCGGCGACGATGCGCTGGGCCAGACCCTCGGCGATCGCGGTCTTGCCCGTTCCTGCCTCGCCGATGAGCACGGGATTGTTCTTGGTCCGGCGGGAGAGCACCTGCATCACGCGGCGGACCTCCTCGTCCCGGCCGATGACCGGATCGAGCTTCTCCTTGGCCGCGAGATCGGTCAGGTTGACCGTGTACTTCTCGAGCGCCGCATAGGATGCCTCCGGCGTATCGCTCTCGACCCGCGCGGATCCGCGGAGCTTGGAGAGCGCCTGGAGCGCGGCGTCATAGGTCACGCCCGACGTCTCGAGCACATCCTTCATCGGATCGGACTCGGACAGGAACGCGAGGAAGAGGTGTTCGGTCGAGACGAACCGGTCGCCCATCTTGGTCATTTCCCGCTCTCCGGCCTCGAGGATCTTGGCGAGCGACGACGAGAGGAGCATCTGTCCGGGAATCCCGGCGGATCCCTTGGGGAGCGCGTCGATCGCGTCGAGCGCGCCTCCCTTGGCGCGGTCGATATCCGCCTCGACGGCGGCGAGGACCGACGGCACGATGGACTCCTCCTGCATGAGGAGCGCATAGAGAAGATGCGCCGGACGGATCTCCGGATTGCCGCGCGACATCGCGTTCTCCTGCGCGCGGCGGAGAGCCTCCTGACTTTTCTGCGTGAATATGTTGATGTTCATAATGTCAGTATGTGGTTGCGATATTTAGTACAGTTCTCCACCCAGAAACTATCATGAAAATAAAAAGTTGGCAATCTCATATTGAGAGTGCCAATCCAAAAAGTTGACAGATTTCCCTTGAAATGGGACTATTTTCGCATTATTGTTCCTTTACGAGGGAGAACGAACCATGCACACGGAAGCGAATTTCGTCAGACACGAGAAATTCCGTCTCATCCAAGCGATATCGGCCATGCTTCACGACGCCCCGTCTCCGGTCCGCCGCGCCTGGCAGGAAGGCTGGACCGGCATAGCGTTCTATCCAAAAGGATATACGAGTATGGATTCCTGCGGCTGCTGCTTCACCGACTACCCTCCCGGCTGGTACGGGTATTCGACGGAAACCAGGCCAAACATTTCAAAGTATTTCCGCGAGGACTTTCTTCGAAAATGGGAATTCATCTGCGATCCGAAAGGAGGACAGGAGTACGATATCTCCTGCTGGGATATTCTCGATTCCCATTGAGCGTCATGCTCCGTATGCCGATCCGAAACACGGGTCGGCTTTTTCTTGCGAAACAAACGAAAAGAGCCACGCGCTATCGCATGACTCTTTCCTTTCATATATCCGTTGCGGATATCACTTCCGCTCCTCGAGGAGGACCTTGATATCCTTGGTCTCGCCTTTGTGCCAGAGCTTGACCGTCACCTCGTCGCCGGGGCGGTATTTCGCGAGTACGTTGCCGAGCGGATGCTCGGTATCGATCCTCTGCCCGTCGATCTCGAGGATGATGTCGTTCTCGACGATGCCCGCCTTGTCGGCCGGCGACCCCGGTATGACCGCGAACTCGGTCGGCCTGGTCCCCCGGAGGACGATCGCTCCGTAATCGAACGGGAGGCTGTTGTCCTCCTGCGCCTGCTGGTCGATGATGGAATAGCGCACACCCAGGTACGCCGAGGAGATCTTGCCGGTCGTCTTCACGTCCTCGACGATGCGCTTCAGCTGGTTCGAGGGAAGGGCGAAACCGACATTTTCCGCCGCCCGGGCCACCGCCACGTTGACGCCGATGACCCTGCCGGAGACGTCGAGCAACGGTCCTCCGGAATTGCCCGGATTGATGGCCGCGTCGGTCTGTATGATATCGGTCAGCTGTTCTTCGTCCCCGAAGCCGCTTCCGGCGACGAGGTTGC
This sequence comes from bacterium, assembly GCA_021821305.1. Taxonomy (GTDB): domain Bacteria; phylum Patescibacteriota; class Minisyncoccia; order Moranbacterales; family UBA1568; genus JAGOTT01. The sequence goes on along the minus strand of JAKACP010000001.1, from coordinate 554,602 downwards.
GGCCGAGACCGGAAATGATTCCTTTGCTCACCGAATTGGCGAATTCGCCGAGCGAGTTGCCGATCGCGATGACCGTCTGCCCGGCTTTGAGCGCGTCGGAGTCACCGAGTTCGAGCGTCGGGAAACCGGATCCCTCGACCTTGATGATGGCGAGGTCGTGTACCGGATCACGCGCGAGCACCGTGGCCGGATATTCCTTGCCGCCGAGCAGAAGCACCGTATAGTCCGCGGCTTCGTCCGAGACGACGTGCTTGTTCGTCACGATAAGACCGTCCTCCGTGACGAAGAACCCGGTGCCGCTTCCGACGCGTTGACGCTCGGTCTCGCCTTCCTGCGACCCATCCCCTTCTTCGCCATCATATTGGAGCGGATCGAGAAAAAAGAACGGGAGACCGAAGGGGTTCGTATTCCGGACGCTCGGGACATCCTTGGTGGCGACGATGGAGACTACGGCCGGGGATGTCTTCTCGACGATCTCGACGATGAGCGAATCTTCCTGGATGATCCTCTCCTGGATGATCTGCGTTTCCACGGGACTCTGCCGGGAATCGGTCACGCCGGGGAGGAGTGCGAGATCGGTCTTCGCCAGAAATGCGGGAGCGAAAACGGCTCCGAGGGTTCCGGAGATGAAGGAGACGAGGACGATGACCGCGGCGAGAGCGATCCGACCGCGACAAGGAGCGCTCTTCGCGTCGCACGATCCCTCCTCGCAGAAAGAGTCATCCGCGGCGATGCGATCTTCCTGGGTCGATTTATCGAGATCCTGTTCCATCATATGGATTATTTTTAGACAAGCTCGTAAGCCGGACTATCAGAACACGAGTGAAGCGTCACCTTCGGCTTTTTTCAGGATTTCCTCTTCGAACTGCCGGAGTGCCGGGTCGCCGAACTCGACGCGCGCCGCCTCCTTGTTCCATTCATACTCCGGGGCCAGTACCCGGACATTCATGCCCGACATCTGGCCGGCGAGCCACTCGACGAACGTCGGCTTCCTGGAAAACACCTGGCTCACGCGCACCATCTCTTTGCCGCCTTCGAGCTTGCGTTCGTCGATCTGCAGGATGTGGAACCCGAGCGGACTCTCGATGATCGATCCTGGGATGCCGACTTTCTGCGTCTTGGCGGGCTCCTGAAGCGGATCTATCAGGTCCGCGTATGCGAACCATCCCATCGAGCCGCCATCCTCCGCCGATCGCCCGTCGGAAAATTCCATGGCGACATCCTTGAAATCGCGGCCATCGGCGAGCTGTTTGGCCGCCTGCTCGGCCTTTCCGCGGGCATCCTCGGATCGGGAATATTTCTCCTCGAATTTCTTGAGAAGCACTTCCTCATAGAGACTCGGCAGTACCACCTTTTCCTGAAACTCGACGAGATCCCATCCGTAGAGGCGGGAGAGCTTTTCCTTGACGTTCTCTTCGGAGCCCCCGATCTTCTCGAGCTCCCGCGCGACCGCTTCGGCCGCCTCCTGCTCGGAAATGGCGATCCCCTCCCGGGCCGCGATGATGCGCATCGCCTTGTCCTCTATCATCTTGTTCACGATCTCACGCTCACGGATCTTGAGTCGCTTCTTCCCGTCCTCCGTGGTGAAGTCGACGCGCATGCCGAGCGACGCGAAATCCTGCGTCTCGTAGAACCGGCGGACCGAAGCGAGGTTGTCGGCGACATCGTCATACGAGGCGGCCGTGGACATGCCGACGGTCGCGAGCGGCAGAGGCAGTACGCTCCGGACCTGTTCCGTCACGCGCCACGACGACGGCAGGGCGTAGGCGAAGAGAAGACCGAGAGCGAGCACGATGACCGCCGCGCTCCCCGCACCGAGAAGCCAGGCATTCACCCGCAACGCCTCCCACTTTTCCCGAAGAACTTCCATCTTATTCATAGCGATTATCTTTTATTGCTTTTATTTCGGCTTATTATCAGGACCTCCCTCCGAACTCGATCCACCACTTCCTGTAGTTCGGGATATCCGCTTCCGCTCGGGGCTGCGTCACCGCCTCGGGTGAAATCGCCTCCGTCTGTACCGGGCCTGTGTCCACGGACACGACCTCCTCATCCTTGTTCTTCATCCCAAGTTTCTCCTTCGCCTCGCGCTCATTGAATCCCGGAGTCGAGAAATAGGAGATCTTTTCCGTCAGGGTCTGATTCTCGCTCCGAATCCGGTCGGCCTCCGCACGAAGCTTCGCGACTTCATCCTCGATACGCTTGGACCGCTCCATCTCCTTCCATGCCGAGGAAGCGACCAGGATGATGCCGATGATGAACGCTGCGATCAGGAAACGGGCGAAAATCGGTATGTTTCTCATAGTTTCATGGCCGGATATCCGGAAAAACACCCGATCCTCCCTGACACCGGCTAATAAAACAGCGGAGCAAGAAGAAAGCCGACCATCGAAAGGGCCACCAGGACCGATACCACTACCCAGAAGAAATACAGTTTTTTGTGGCGCTTCTTGAATTCCATATTCGAACGGTTACTTGGCGCTTCCATGATACCAAAAAAATGCCGGCGCGACAATCATTCGGCCCGGTCAAGCGGGGAAAGAAACTCCGCGCTCCCCTTCTCCTCAAGGAAATACCGGAGGGCGAGCATCGAAAGTCCGGTCGAATGCGGGTTCGACCCCTCGCCCCACGCCTCGTCCGCCCAGCCGCCGTCTTGTTCCTGCGCGCTGACGATCCGATCGATCCATTCCGGCTTCACGCGCGCCCCTTCCCCGGCCCAGTACAAAAACACGATGCGTTCGGAAAAAAGATCGCTCCAGTCCCCATCCTGCTCCGCGGCACGGACGAGCATGTCCGAGACCGTCCGTATCGCGAACTCGCGTTCGGGGCGGTCATAGCATCCGTTCTCGCGCAGGAAGAGCAGAGCGAGAAGGACGTGCGTATCGGTATATCCGCCATCGGGAGAAAGGGTTCCGAGCACGCGGAAGTCCTCATCGGAGTACCCGTAAACATCACAGTAGAGAGAGCGCAGGACAAGGTCATCCCACGGGTCCTGCATGAAGGACCGGTAGTCGGTCCCGACGGCATAACCCTGGCGATTCCCCATCGACACCGGACCCGCGAACGGGAACACCTTCCACGCGCGGCGGCTCTCGCCGAGCACCTTGTCGAACGGATCGCCGGGGAGATGCCTGGCATCGCCGCGCATGCCTTCACGCATATGATCGAACAGAAGCGCATGAAGCCACCGTTCGTCGGTACGGAAATCCGAGCGCTCCGCGGTCCTATAGAAGTTTCCCCCGTCCCGATACGCCGTATAGATGGACAGCCGTTCGGCCACGCGTGAGAGCGGCTCGCGGAACAGCCATGCCCCCGCGATCAGGAAGACGAACGCGAAAAACGCCGCGATGATTTTCCGGTTCCTCGTGGTCATCATCGTTCCTTATGTTTCGCCCGGTCGAGGATATCCCGGACGGCGCCGAGATCGGGCGATCGGTGCTCACGGAGCGGCTTGAATTTTTTCGGGGCGACAAGCGCCGCCTGGGAGAGCGAGATCGGAGCGGACGATGGCTCGTAGACACGTGAAATCGTGGAGCGCTTCGATGCCCGCGGCGGAACGCTTCGGTGTGCGGGTCGCGGCGCGGGTTCGTGCTCCTTCGGCGGTCGGTCCTGGCTCTCGCGGGCACGCGCGAGGGTACGCTGATATGTCTTGAAACATTCCTTGCAGAAGGTGGGGCGGTTGCCGTCCGGCTTGAACGGGACGCGTATCTCCATGCCGCAGGTATCGCAGAGCGCCGGGTAGGAAGGCGCTTCTTCCGGCGGCGCGGGAACGGATTCAGGCTCAGGTGTCTCCGGGGCGGCCGTGGCGAGGAACTGATCGAGGGTCGGAACGACGACCTCGGCCGGTGCCTCGACGATCTTTTCCGTCGGGACTTCGGGGAGCGGCGCCGGTGCCACGGGAGCGGGAGACGGTGCAGGAGCGGGCGCCGGCGTTTCTTCGCGGTGCGGCTGTATCACATACGCGGTCTTGGGTTTCGACCGGGCAGGCGCGTGCTCACCATGCGCGGAGGTCTGCGTCGGGCGGGCGGGCGCTTGGGCGGTGCGCGGCGCGGGTGATGCCGACTTCTGTTTCAGGAGTTCCGCGCGCTCGCTTTCGGTGAGCATGCCGCTCCATCTGCGGATCTTGTCCTCGACTTCCTGTTTCGACGACGTGTAGCGTTCCCGCGAGCTTCGGATGACCTTTTCCTCGTTGGCCGTCGTGTCCTCGATCGATATCGGCGGAAGCACCGTGGCGGAAAACGCGTCCCCCGCGATGCCGTCGATCATGAGCTTGAGGTAGATATGGTATTTCGGGAGATTGACGATGTCGTTCATCATGAATATGGGCTCGAATTCCTTCTCGAGAAGCTCCGCATCCGCCGCACCGACGCGGAACGAGATGATCGTTCCCGCGTTGCCGAAGACCGCGTCGCTCACCTTCTCATCGAGCTGGGCGATGTACTGGTTCGCGAGGACGAGGTTGAGCCGGTATTTTCGGGCCTCGGAGAGGATGTTCGCGAACGATTCGGTGGCGAAGTTCTGGAACTCGTCGACGTAGAGGTAGAAATCCTTGCGCTCTTCCTCCAGGATGTCGACGCGCTCCATCGCGGCGAGCTGGATCTTGGTGATCATCATCGCGCCGATGAGGGCGCTGGCGTCCTCGCCGACCCGGCCCTTGGAGAGGTTCATGATGAGGATCTTGTTGCTGTCCATGGCCTCGCGCACGTCGAAGGACGATTTGGTCTGCCCGACGATGTTGCGGATGAGAGATGTCGAGAGGAACTGGCCGACCTTGTTCTGGATAGGCGAGATGACCTCCTGGAGAACGCGGTCGTTCCACTTGGAAAACTCGTCCACCCAGAAGGCGCGCACGACCGGGTCGCTCACGTTGGCCACCACCTTTTCCCGATAGTCCTTGTCGACGAGGATGCGCGTCACGCCGAGAAGCGTCGACCCCGGATACTCGAGCAGGGCGAGGATGGCGTTGCGGAGGATGTATTCGAGCCGCGGACCCCACGAATCGGCCCAGAGTTTCTTGAACACGCCGACGAGCCCCGACGCGATCAAGTGCTTGTATTCCGGATTCACGTTCTCCATCACGTTGAACGCGATCGGAAAATCCTGATCGGCCGGATTGAAATAGATGACATCGTTGATACGGTTCGCCGGTATCGCCTTGATGAGTTTCTCCGCGGTATCGCCGTGCGGATCGATGAACGCGACGCCCTTGCCGTGCTTGATGTCCTGGATGGCGAGGTTCTCGAGCAGGTTGGTCTTACCCATACCCGTCTTGCCGATGACGTACATGTGTCGCCGCCGGTCGTCCGTCTTGATGCCGAAAATCCGACTCTCGTTGCGGAAGTCGGTTCTCGCGAAGAAACTGATCTCGTTCTGTTCGGGCATAGGGGTCATTCTTCAAGGATAGGAAGGTTGGAGGGGGCCGTGGCCCGCTTGGCCGCCACACGGGTGAACGCCGGCGCCATCACGGACATGTCCGGCATGTGGAACAAGGTGGCGAGCTCCTCGGTGGAGAGTTCGAACATCTTGTCGCCCGGCGAAGGATCGCGGTTCAGGTATCGCCGGAAAATCCGACGCTGGCGGAACCGCAGGCGCTCGTTCACGAAGATATAGTTCGCGTAGGTCTTCGAGTTGTCGTTGGGTTTGAAACCGTTGAGGTTCTGATCGTTGAACTGTTTGAGCGCTCCCATGAACATGGAGATGTTCGTCTTGTCGAACCCGGTCCGGCGCCCGACATAGAGGAGGCGCATCTTGGTCCGGAACATCTGCTTGCCGAGGTTCGATTCGAGCGCCTTCAATACGTCCTTCTGTCCCGGCGACAGGCGGAACTCGAGGGGTTGTTCCTGCTTCTGCTCCTTGACCTCGCCGGCCGAAAAGGCGGCCGCGCCGAACATGCCCGGTATGATATTGGCGAGTATGTCCGCGATATCGGCCCACACCTTCGCCAGGAAGTTCGTCGATTCCTTCTTCTCCTTGCCGAGGAAATCGTCGACCATCCCCTGTCCCTTCTTGTACCAGGCATCCTTCTCGGGAGCGATGATCATCTGGAACCACATGTTCTGATCCGGGCCGAGGCGCCCGAGCGCCTCGATGAGCCCCGCGATGGGATCTATCATCTTGCCGGTGACATCCTCCTCGAAGAACCGATAGGTCTTGATCGGATAGAGGTCGGGTTTGACCAGATCGAAATCCGTCCCCCAGAGATCCCAGTCGCTGTTCGGCAGGGTCCGCGGCACGTCGTCCACGTAGTCCGGCACCTCGCTTATCTCCATGTCGGGATACTGCGCGTAGAAATGCGCCTCCACGAGGTTGCGGAACCCCTTCTGGGTGCGTATGTAAAAATGGACCGCTCCGCCGCGGCTCACCATCTCGAGACTGAACGAGGCCGGGAAATGTCCCAGGATGAATTCCTCGACCACATTGTAGCCCTTCAGGACGCCGGCGAGCCCGGAATAGATGGATTCCATGAGCTGCGGGCTCTTCTCTATCTCCTTCGGAGGAATGATCTCAAGCAGGACGAATTGGAAAGACGCGGCGTATCGGCCCTGGATGTGATCCATCCAGAGTATCTTGAAGATCGGGTAGAGCAAGGGTGGCAGGACGAAGTACCACACGCTCCCGAAGAGCGAGAACGCCGCGCCGATGCCGTGTAAGAAATCCCCGAGCGATGCGAGAATGATATTCATGGGTGTCGAGGAGCCGGGCCGCGTCGTTGCGCGCATCCCCGTCCCCTGTTTCTTTTTCTATCTAAGAGCCTGTTCAATATCTCACCGCCTTGAAATAAGAGAAAATCCTGTGCTTGTCGGTCAAAATCCCAGAATTTCGGCTGCAAATCATTTATCGCTCGTCGGCTTATCTCGATAGGCCTTCTCACGATGCATGATTTTCGCTCGAAATTCTGAAATTTTTATCCGACATGAGATTTTGAACAGGCTCTGATGCGTCGAAGCATCAATGCTTCATAGTATACTCGTCTTTGCCGACTTTTTCAAAAAAGGCGTTGAGGTTGATGATAACGGTCGACCGTTTCACCTGCCGTATGCGGAACACTTCCGCGAGGATATCGTCGCGCCGCATGGGCGAGGCGTTCGCCTTCAGGATCTCCTGCAGGACCTCGCGGACCGTTCCGCGCTTGTACCCCCACTCCGAGAGCGCATAGAGCCCCCGCCCGATGAGCACGAATTTCTTGTCCTTGATGAGTTCGTTGTGTACGGTCTGCGGATGCGTCGCCCGACCGCTCTTCTGGAGCCCGCTCTCGTCGATACGCCTGGCGATCTCCTTGAAGTGAAGCGGCGCGCCGTTCATCTTGAGTATGAGATACGCCTTCTCACGCGTGCCGCGCGGCTTGATCTCGCTCGAATCCGCCGACCCCCAGCGTCCGAAGGCGTTTTTTCGTATGGTCGACGAAACGGCGAGATAGTCGAAGAAGACCTTGCGGCTGGCCGTGAGACCCGCTTTCTTCGCGCGGGCGAAGAACGCGTCCTCATCGAGGGCGTGGTCGGCACCGACGAGCGCCTTCTGGGCGATCGCATGGACGGCGTCCCATTCCTCGAAGGGAAACCCGGCCGCGACGAATACCCGGCCGCGACGCGCCGTCTCCTTCTCTTCCTTCACCGATTTCAGGCACTCGAGGAAGAACGCCAATGCGCCATGCTCTTTCTTCGAATCCCCCGCGAGCATCGAGAAGAGTTCCGCGACGGAAAGTATGCCGCTCTTCTCCCGAAGCGCGCTCTCGATGCGCAGGGCGATCTCGCGGAAGCGCGGATCCTCACGTTTCTGTTTCACGGCGGAAAAAGCTCCGGCGAGTATCTGCCGGACCCGCTCCCGGGTGATCCCGTATGACTTGCCGATCTCTTCGAGCGTCTTGGCATCGTTTCCGGAAAGGGCGAACCGGGCCCAGACGATATCTTTCGTACGAGGCGAGAAGAGGTCCGAAAAGGACGACAGCGCGGCGAAGAATGAAAACGACTCCCCCGCCGACTTTCCGGCGTCTCCGATGATGGTTTCGTCCGTGGATTTCATGGTGGTCACCGTTAATGTATCGAAATAATACTATCGCACATTCTCATATTTTGTCAAGTGTCCGACCCGATCCGGGCGCTCCGGAGTCCGTCACGGACGAAACCGGGGCGATATTTCCGGTGTCGCTCTTCCGCCGTGGCACGCCCGATGTCCATTTGACATTTGCTTCTTTGGCAAAAAATACTATAATGGGAACAAGGAAATAAAAAGAAAAAAAGCGGGGGGCCGTTCGCGACCATACACACGAAAGGACGCGCGCGGGACCGACACAAATATGTCTACAGGGGAAAACGACGAGCTCTCGACTTCGGGAGATCAGGCCATGAAAATCCAAGCGCTCCGCGACATGATCATGAACGCGGAGAGGACGATACAGGGAGCGAAGTCGATGCTGCTCCAGATCGAAGGGAAGAAGAAATCCGGTCGGCCGAAAAAAGCCGAAGCCGGCGATGAGGAAGGAACCGTCGTCCAAGGGACGTTTGACGGCCAATTCATGACGGGCACGGACGGCAAGCAATACCCCGTCCCCGCCAACTACGCCTCGAAATCCAAGCTCGTCGAAGGCGACATGCTCAAGCTCACCATCACCCCGGACGGATCGTTCATCTACAAGCAGATCGGGCCGGCCGAGCGGCGGCATGCCATCGGTATCGTCACGCAGGACGAGCGCGGCAACTACCAGATCGTCGCGGACAATCAGGTCTACCGCATCCTGCTCGCCTCGGTGACCTATTTCAAGCTCGCCCCCGGTGACGAGGTGGCCATCCTGCTCCCGCGTGACCTCGACGCGACCTTCGCCGTGATCGAGAACGTGCTCCAAAAGGGGGCGCTCGTCCCGGAGGAAGCCCTCGCGATCGCGAAGAACGCCGTCACCGCCAATACCGCCAAGATGGAAAGCTGGAAGGAATCGCTCAAGGGCGAGGAACCCTCACGCTCGCCGCTCGCCGACATCGCGATCGGCAAGGAGGAGCCACCGCGGAAAGACGCTTCAGGCAACCTTCTCGACGATTGGATCCGCGATATGGAGGATCTCGAAAAGGAAACCGAGGAGCCGGAAGAGAAGAAAAAGGAAGTCGCCGCCTGATCGGAACACCACTCCCGCTTCCGCGGGAGCTTTCTGAAAGCCTGTCTACCATCATTTTTAAAGGCATCAAACGACATGAACGGAAACATCGCGGCCGCACCCCGGGTGGAAACCCGCATGCAGCGCATCGTGAGACAGTTCACCAAGTTCGTCCTCGTCGGCGGTATCAATACCGGCATCGACTTCGCGGTCTTCAATGCGCTCATCTACCTCACCGGCATCACGAGCGGATCCGGCATCTTCGTCCTCAACATCTTTTCCTTCAGCGTGGCGGTGGTGAACAGCTACTTCATGAACAAATACTGGACGTTCCAGGACCTCCGCAAGGAGGGAGAGGAGACGAAGTTCGTCCAGTTCATCGCCGTCAGCCTCGTCGGCGCGGGACTCAACAGTTCCATCGTGGCGCTCTTCACGACCTTCATATCGCCCGTATTCGGACTCTCGCCACAGCTCTGGGCGAACGTCGGGAAACTGCTCGCGACCGGCATCTCCCTCGTCTGGAACTTCATCGGTTACAAGCTCTTCGTCTTCAAGCGCTGATCGGTTTCCCGCAGACAAGAGACGGAACGCCTCCCATGGTCGGGAGGCGTTTTCTTTGGTACAATGGAGGAAAGAAATTTCAAATATCCTTGAAAAGGAAACGGAGGGAGTTTCTTGTTTTATCGTCGTTTCCTTTCCCTGATTCCTCCGCCCGATCCTCAATCCTATGCCCGCATTCTACCGGACCTATCGACCGAAAACGTTTTCCGAAGTCGTCGGACAGGAGCACATCGTCCGTGCGATCGAGAACTCCATCGAGCACGATAAGATCGGCCACGCCTATCTCTTCACCGGGCCGCGCGGCACCGGCAAGACGACCCTGGCCCGCCTCCTCGCCAAAGCCGTCAACTGCACGGATCGCAAGGGCGCCGAGCCCTGCGGGAAATGCCAGAACTGCAAACTCATCCAGGACGGCCGATCGCTCGACCTCATAGAATTCGACGCGGCGACGCATACCCAGGTCGAGAAGATGCGTGACATCCTCGAGGGTGTCCCGACGCCTCCCGTTTCCGGCCGCTACAAGGTCTACATCATCGACGAGGCGCACATGCTCTCGACCGGGGCATGGAACGCGTTTCTGAAGACGCTCGAGGAGCCGCCGGCGCACGCCATCTTCGTCCTCGCGACGACCGCGCTTCACAAGGTCCCCGAGACGATCATCTCGCGGTGCCAGCGATTCGATCTCTCGCGGTTTCCGGTCGATCAGATCGTCGCCAAACTCGAGCGCATCGCCAAGATCGAGAAGATCCGCATCGACGACGCCGCGCTCCGCATGATCGCACTCTCGGCGGAAGGCGGAATGCGCGACGCCGAATCGCTCCTCACCCAGGTGTCCTCGCTCCAGGAAAGCCCGATCACCGAAGACGACGCCGCGCTCATACTCGGCACGACGAGCCAGGAGAAACTCGAGCGCCTCGCGACCGTCCTCGCCGGCCGCGACCTGCCGGCGGCACTCGCCGCCGTACGCACCCTCTCCGAAGCGGGTGAGAATTTCACCGCGTTCGTTCCGGCATTCCTCCGCTACCTGCGCGTCGTGCTCCTCGCCTCCATCGATACCAAGGCGGCCGAGGCCGACCTCGCCTCCTTCACCAAGGAACAGCGCTCGACGCTGCTCGGCCTCGCCGGGCGGTTCTCTCCGGACGAGATCGTCCTCCTCATCGAACTCTTCCAGAAAGCCGACGCCGACCTCAAGAATTCCTCCATTCCGGAACTGCCCGTGGAGATCGCCATCGTCAAATTCATGGGAAGCTCCGGACGGGCGGAAACCGCCGCGCCGGACGACACGGATACGCCGCCCGCTCCCCCGGCTCCGGCCGCTCCGAAGCGGGAAACACGGAAAGAAACGACCGACACCCCGCCAGCGAAACCCAAGACGGTATCGCGAGCCGAACAGCCGGAAAAACCGGCTCTTTCTTTGGAAACTCACCCGGGCGAGCCCGAAACAACTCCGACCAAATCCTCCGCATCACCGTTTTCCATACATGACGTGAAGGATCGCTGGCGCGACATCATACGCGAGGCGACCAAGCTCAATGCCTCCCTCACGCTCGCGCTCACGAATGCCAAACCGGTCCGCACCGAAGGCAACACCGTCACTGTCTCCGTGAAATTCCCCTTCCACAAGGAACGCCTTGCCGACCCGGGCAATCAATTGACCCTGGCGCAGGCATTTGATACCATTCTTTCGGCGAAAACCAAGGTCGCCGTCGTGGTCGATGCGCCGGGAGAAGAACGGCACAATCCGCTCGTCTCGCAGGCTCTCGCGGTCCTCGGCGGCAAGGTCGTCTGACATCCGTCAATTTGGGGAGTAGCCAAGTGGTAAGGCAGGGGCCTTTGAAGCCTCCATGCGATGGTTCGATCCCATCCTCCCCAGCCCTGATACGAAAAAACGCTCCCGATCGAAACGGGAGCGTTTTTTGCGAGCCATCCGGAAAGGGAAAGCCTATACCCTCAGGTATCGGCGGATGGCGATCGAGCTCGAGACGATGCCGAGGAGCACGCTCACGATGAGCATGCTCGGTACGAGCGCCCAGAGGAACGACACATAGACGTTGAAGAACGTCCTTCCGCCGGTTATCTCCGCGAACGGGCCACCGATGTTGTTCGACAGGGCATATGCCGCCACGGTGAGCAGGATCAAACTCACGAAGGCCGCCGAAAGACCATAGAAAACTCCCTCGAAGAAGAACGGGGCCTTGATATAGAGATTCGAGGCGCCGACGAGCCGCATCACCTCGAATTCCTGGCGATGCGAATAGATCGTGAGACGGATGGTGTTGAAGGTGATCATGATGGCGACCAACGTGAATACCGCGCCGAATATGAACCCGATGTTGCGCGTCCGCTCGGTGAGCGAGGTGAGCCCCTCTATCCGCTTCTTGTTCCGTTCGTAGTTCACCTCGGAAATATCGTTGCGATAATCGGACTGCTGGATCTGGGCCGCGATCATGTCATAATACTGCGGGTCGGTCGCCTTGATGACGAGCGACGCGAAGAGCGGGTTCTCGCCGATCTCCTTTACCGCGTCGGTGAAGACAGGGTTGCCGTCGCGCAGGAAATCGTCGAGCGCCTGATCGCGCGAGATATAGCGGACCGAAGCGATCTCCTTGTAGTTCTCGAGTTGGGATTTGATGCCGAGGATGCGGGCCTCGCCGGCTTCGGGCTTGAACGAGACGCTGATGCTGATCTTTTCCTCGAGACTCCGGAGACCGAGGTGTCCCGCGAATCCGATGAGGGCGGCCAGACTCATCATGAAGAGCGACATCGTGAGCACGCTCACCGTCGCGAAGGTGAGCCAGCCGTTGCGGCGATAATTCGCGGCGCCTTCCTTGAAGGTGCGCCAGAGCTTGATCATTTTCATAGGTGTTTGGATGTTCGTTGTTTGGCCGGCAGGACGTATTTCCCCTCATGCTCGTCGCCGACGATCGAGCCGTTGTCGAGGACGACCACCCGTTTGCCGATCTTGTCGACGAACGACTTGTTGTGCGTCGCGAGGATGACGGTCGTTCCGAGCTTGTTGATCTCCATGAGGAGGTCGATGATATCTTCGGCCGAATCCGGGTCGAGGTTGCCCGACGGCTCGTCGGCGATGATCACCTTGGGCTGGAGGATGAGCGCCCGGGCGATCGCCACGCGCTGTTGCTCCCCTCCGGAGAGCTGTCTCGGGAGCTTGTCCGCCTTGCCGGCGAGGCCGACGATATCGAGGATCTCCGGCACTTCCTGGAGGATATCCTCGGTCGGCTTCCCGTACACTTCGAGCGCGTAGGCGACGTTCTCGAAGGCGGTTTTCTGCGGGAGAAGCTTGAAGTCCTGGAACACGGTGCCGATGTTGCGACGGTAATACGGGAGGTGCTTGCGGTCTATCTTGCTCACGTCGCGCCCGTTGAAATATACCGTCCCGGATGTCGGCTCCTCTTCCGCATAGATGAGCTTGAGCATGGTCGACTTGCCCGCGCCGCTCGCGCCGACGAGCGAGACGAACTCCCCCGGATAGATCCGGATCGAGGTCTCCTCGAGCGCGGAAAATCCGCCGGGGAAAACCTTGGTGACCCGATCGAACGCGACGATCGGAACCGATCCGTTTTCGTTCGGGTCCGGAAGAACGGCCGCCGTCTCGTCCGGAAGCGTCGATTCTTGAGGTTGCGGCGTGCGTGCGATGTCCATGGTTTTGTCCGTTATGTGTTTTTCGATGTGTCGGCGAAATGACGAAGCGCGCTTTCGATGAACGGTTGTATGTCGCCGTCGAGCACCTTGAGCGCGTTGCTCGTCTCCGTCTTGGTCCGATGATCCTTGACGAGGGTATAGGGGTGGAGGACGTACGATCGGATCTGATTCCCTCCTTCGGCGCTCTTGTGTTCGCCTTTCAATTCCTGCTTCTTCGCTTCCTGTTCTTCCACGAGTTTCTGGTAGAGCTTGGCCTTGAGCACCTTCATCGCGTTCTCGCGGTTCTGCAGCTGGGAGCGCTCGCTCTGGGAGCTCACGACGACATTGGTCGGGATGTGCGTGATGCGCACGGCGCTGTCGGTCTTGTTGACGTGCTGGCCGCCCGCTCCCGACGCGCGATACGTGTCGATGCGGAGGTCCTCCGTCCTGATCGGGACTTCTTCCGCGTCCTCGATGACGGGACTGACCTCGACTAAGGCGAAGGATGTCTGCCGAAGCTGGTTCGCGTTGAAGGGCGAGAGCCTGACGAGGCGATGTACGCCCGCTTCCATCCGCAGGTACCCGTACGCGTACTCGCCCGATATCTCGAGCGTCACGCTCTTGATGCCGGCCTCCGTCCCCCGCGACTCGTCGATGATGCTTGCGCGGAATCCGGAATTCTCGGCATACCGGAGGTACATCCGGAGGAGCATTTCGGTGAAATCCTGCGCATCCACGCCTCCGGCACCCGCATGGATGGAGAGGATCGCATCCCCCCGATCATGCGGCCCCGAGAGCAGGGCGCGGAATTCCCAGCTCCCGATCTCCGCCTCGAGCGAGGCGACCGTACGGGAGAGCTCCTCCGCGTCGCCCTCGCCGATATCCGACATGGCGGAGAGTTCCGCCGCGTCGTCGAGCTCGGATCGGATCCGGTCGAACGACGAGCGTTCCCGCTCGAGCATCTCCAGATCGCGGAGCGTCTTGGCGGCACGGTTCCGGTCGTCCCACAGGTCCGGGCGCTCGCTCTCGGCCTTGAGACGCGCGTGCTCCCGCTCCTTGGTATCCCAGTCAAAGATAGTCCTGCAGACGCAGGAGTTTTTGTCGAAGAGCTTCTATTTTCTCGCGCAGATCTTCCATAGCTCCATCAGTATACCATATATTTCCGGTGGGTGAGAAGGGGTTGCCAACTCCGTTTTTTTCCTTTATTCTTCCCTAGTGCGACGGAGAAGATCGCCACCTTAGCTCAGTCGGTAGAGCGACGCACTCGTAACGCGTAGGTCCGCGGTTCAATCCCGCGAGGTGGCTCAAAAAAACAAACACCCCGATCCGTATCGGGGTGTTTTTTGTCGGTTCGAATCGGACTTATTCGGCCGACCGCTTCGTGTCTATCGCGTTCTTAAGCTCCGCATACTGGATGGCTCCGGCGAAGAACGTGTCCCCGACGAAGATGCCGGGAGTGCCGCTGATGCCGAACTTGGCGGCTTCCTGCGCGTCGGCCGCGATCTTGTCGGCGTATTTCTTGGTATCGAGGCAGGCGTTGAAGTCGGCGGTCTTCAGGCCGAGCTGACGGGCATACACCTTGAAGGCCTGGGTTCCTTCGGTCTTTCCCCAGACATCCTGCTTGTCGAAGAGGAGATCGTGGTACGCGAGGAACTTGCCCTGCTCGTTGGCGCATTCCGACGCAAGCGCGGCGTTTTCGGCCTGCGGATGGAACGAGAGCGGGAGGTGCTTGTACACGAACGCGACATCGTCTCCGTATTCCGCGATCATCTGCTTGACCGAGGCGGAAAACATCTTGCAATACGGGCACTGGAAGTCGGAATATTCGATGACCTTGACCTTGGCGTCGCGCGATCCGATGACGATGGCGTCGTCACCGACTTCCGGAAGCGAGAGATATTTCCCCGGTGCGAGTCCGAGCCGCGCGGTATCGAGGAGGTAGGAACCGTCCTTTTCTGCGAAGATTTCCGCGGCGAGGTCATAGAAATCGGTGCTCGCGATCTCACCGGAAAACACGAAGGCCGGCAGGGTCGTCACGCCGAATTCCTCGACGAGCGCCTTGCCCTCATCGGAGGAGACCTCCACCGGAGCGGCTTCCATGGTCGGGAGGATGCGGCGGAGCCAGACGAGCGCCTCGTCCGGGGCGCATGCCTCGCACGTCTCATCCGTGATCACCTTCACGTTCACCTTGGGATCGGCATAGGCGACCCAGGTCTTGCCGGCGGCCTCGAGGATGTTGTTCTCGCGGACCGCTCGCGGCGAAAATCCTTCCTTGCTTATGAGCTGTCCGATATCGACGAACAGACTGCCCACGAACAGCCCGGCGAAGAGGATCACCGCCGACGTGAGGTTCTGCACGCGCTTCTTCTCAGCTTCCTCGGGCGTCATCGCTTTCTTCGATGAAACATCCTCGTCCGGGAACATCTCTGCCGTCTCGTTCATATGCTTTCGTTAAAATCCTTTACCGCCGGTCCCCTCCGAAACCCGGGGCCAGGCTGATTATTGGGAACACGCGCCGCTCGGCTGTACGCCTCCGGTGAACGCGCCGGTACCCCCGCTCTCCGCGACCTTCTTCTGGAGTTCGATGAGATCGTAGGCACCCTCCTTGGGAGCCGTGTAGTCGCGATATCCGATCGTGACCGTGGATGCGGCTATCGTCTTTGCGCCGAATCCCACGATGATCCCGATCACGAAGAGAATCACGAGTCGATCCCTCGCCGAGAGTTTCCCGACGAACGCGTCGTATTTCTTCCTGATCGACATCCAGCGCCTCCGGAAACTCTCCTTGGCGGCTTCCGCGACGAATATTTCCTCATCCTTCACTTCGCTCACCAGTTCCTCCGTCTCCTCTTCCGCCTTCTTCGTGAGCGTCGCTATCTTCGCTTTCACCCAGGCGATCGCTTCCTTCGCCGAAGCAAGCATTTTTTCCATATATGGTTCGATTAAACGTCTGGCGAATGATATCACGGGCTATCCCGGCGTGCAATTGACAAAATGGCTGAAATATGCTCATTTTCCACTTTCCAGGCTCTTAGAGCGTGTCGAGGAAGGAATCGAGATCGTCGAGCGTCTTCGACCCCAGGCCGTGCTCCTTGGGCGACGGATTGTCGATTTCCCGGTTCACCCGCTCTGCCGCGTCGCGCGGATGCATATGATGGAGGATGTTCCCGTCGACCGCGATATTGGGTCCCAGCCCGCAATACCCCATGCATTCGGTCGTCTTCGAGAGCGTCGCGCGATCGGAACATCCGCGATCGAGCGCGACGAATACGGCATCGGCACCGCGGCCTTTGCATTTTCCGGAAACGCAGACTTTTATCGTATGATCCATAATCTTCTCAAAAAACGGTTTTTCACTCTATCACATATCCTTCCCGGGGAAAAGAAAAAGGTCCTGCGCGGATTTCCGCGAGGACCTTCAGTCATCATCTTTTTTTCTCCAGCCCTTCCGATAGAGCAGGATCCTTTCGGTGATGAGCCCGAGGACGAACACCAGGACGAATACGGATCCGATCATGATCCATCCCCACCGTTTGATCTCATCGACGCTTATGCCGGAGGAGAGAGCCGCTATCACTTCCATGCTCACCGCCTCCTTATCGGGACAGCCGATCGATCGTATGGATCCCGATGATGCGATTGATCGCCCGGAGTCCCTCATTCACCGAAAAAAGCACAAGAGGGTGATCGAAATGCAGGCGCGAGACCTCGTTATGGTCAGGCTCGAGCACTATCCGCGCCTCACCGATGCTTCGCAGTATCTGAGGCCGGGAGAATTCGAACAATCTCCCGAGTCGCTCCGCATGATCGATCTGCTCGGCGAGATAGAGCCGCAGGATGAGCGGAACCCAATCATCGATACTGAACGTATCGGTCGGGATGGGCGACTTTTCTCCCCCGAGACGCACGAGCCTCTCGATATCCTGACGGTTACACAAAGGAACCTTAGACAACATATCCATCTCCTTCCAGTGAGAAAAAGAACTCGCCGTTTCGGCGAAACAGCCAGACTATACTGCCATATTCATACCATTCTGTCAATGGTCGACGAGCGCGACACGCCTCGCGGTGCGCCGATCACAAGCTTCCTATGACGCCGCGAAGCACATCGGCGCTCTTCTTGAGCAGGGAAACCTCGTCGTCGCTCAATTTGACGCAGAGTTTCCCGACGATTCCCCCGCGGCCGACCACCACCGGTACGCTCATGCAGACATCGCTGATGCCATATTCGCCTTCCATGAGATGCGAGACCGGGAGAATCGTCCGTTTATCGTAGAGGATCGCTTCGACCAGATCGGCGGTGCCGATGCCGATCGCATAGTAGGTGGATTGCTTCCCCTCGATGATGGAGTAGGCGGCGTTCCGTGCCTCTTCCGCGATGGAGTCCTTTTCCGCCCGTGAAAGCTCCTCGCAGGTATCGAGCTTCATGTTGCCCATCGCCGCGGCGGACCACAGCGGGAACTCGCTGTCGCCATGCTCGCCGATCATGTAGGCGTGGATGCTCTTGGGATTGATATCGAGCTTGGCCCCCAGGAGGTGGCGCAACCGGGCGGAGTCCAGAATCGTTCCGGTTCCCATTATCCGTCTCTTCTTGTCAGGATACAGCCGTGTCGCCAGGTAGGTGAGCACATCGACCGGATTCGTGACCATCACGATCACCGCGTCCTCGTTCGCCGCGAAAATCCGCGGGACGATATCCCGTATGATCGCGGCGTTCTTCTGGACCAGATCAAGTCTGGTCTCTCCCGGTTTCTGGGCGGCGCCACAGGTGATGACGACGACGCTGCTGTCGCGACAGTCATCGTATGATCCGACCTTCACTCTCGTCGCTCCCGCGAACGGGACGGAATGCTGGAGGTCCATGACCTGAGAAGATGCGAGTTTCTCATTGGTATCGATAAGCGCTATCTCTTCGACGCTGTTCCGCAGGATCAGACTGTACGCTACGGTCGAGCCGACCAT
This sequence comes from bacterium, assembly GCA_021821305.1. Lineage (GTDB taxonomy): Bacteria > Patescibacteriota > Minisyncoccia > Moranbacterales > UBA1568 > JAGOTT01. The sequence goes on along the minus strand of JAKACP010000001.1, from coordinate 536,355 downwards.
ACCCGCACCGACGATGACGACTTTATTCTTCATATGTATGCGCAAAAATGATTTATGTATGTTTTCAGACCGGCTCTTAATTCCACAGCGTGCTGAAGAGTTCTCCCCTCCCCTCGCCGGTCTTGGCGGAATAGCGGATGATCGGACAATCCGGAAACGCCTCCTTCATGGCACGCAGGTGCCCGACCACGTCGTTGCGGCGGCCCTTGTCGACCTTGTTCGCGACGATGATGATGTTCTTGCCGTATTCGCGGAGCAAGGCGAAGGTCTCGCGGTCGGAATCCTGCGCGCCGATGGAACCGTCGACGATGAGCACTGCGAAACGGAGATCAACTTCCTCGGCGGCGGCATACCACGAGAGGAGCTTGGCGATCTTGAGGCGCATGACGTTGGACAGGCGCGCGTACCCGTATCCCGGGAGATCGGCGAGATACGACCGGCCGTCCACGAGGTAGTAGTTGACTTCGGTGGTCCGTCCCGGCTGGGAGCTCGATCGGGCGAGATCCTTGTTCCGGAAGAGCGAATTGATCACGCTCGATTTCCCTACGTTGGAACGACCGAAAAACGCCACCGTCGGGAGCGAAGGCTGGGGAAGACCGGGAGCGTCCACTACGCCCTTGATGAATTTGACGGATGTCGCGGCCATGGATGCGGATTCCTATCGATTGAGAGCCTATCTCTTGGGAAAATGGGCGGGCTTTAACCTCTTCTTGATAGCACATGCCCCGCAAAAGGAAAAGCTCGCCGGGCACTTGATTTTTTTCCGGAATCGTGTCATGGTGTTCGGTCAGTTCGTTTCCAACCCATACAAGGAGCTCATCATGGACTTCACGTTTTTCGCCGCATACGTCGCCGATGTACTCTGGTATGCACTGATTGCATTGATCGTCATCCTCTCCCTCATGGCCGCAACATATCACGCTCTGGATGCGTGGTTTCTTCCGAAACACCGGTTGCGCGGCCGCGTGGACTTCCGGCAGCACTACCCCGGCGTCCTCGATCCCGTGCATGAGCTCTACACTCCGGAGACGGACAAGATCCGACCGGACCGGTGGTACGTATTCGTATCAGCGAATGCGGAGTCTTGGCCCATCCCGATAGACGCGAAAGGATTCCAATCCGTCCGTCCCGGCGATCCGGTCATGATCGAACTCTCCTACGGGAGGCTCACCCGCAAACGGTACGGAGTGAAAGTCATCAGCCACGGATCAGGTCGATCGATATCATGAAAGGAGACTGGAATGTCAGCACGGATCACTACGCCGAAAAATCCGAAGGGGGCCATCGATATCCTCACTTCATCCCAGAAAACAAGCTTCGTGAGCGGCGACCAGCTACTCACCCTGAGAGGCGGGCACTTCGTCCGAAAAAAACCCTACGAGGGTATCGTCATCACGATCGATCAGCTGGCCGGAGATGAGGCGGGCTCGCTCCGGGTAAATGTCCGGTTCGGAATGACGCGCATGGTCGTGTTCACTCTCGGCTGGAAGAACAAACAGGCCGATATCTGTATCGGCGACGATTGCTTCCGGATCGAGCTCACATGATCCGATGTATCGAAAACAGCGGCGAAATCATAATGATTCCGCCGCTTTCTTTTTGTCCGGAATATGGCTCACTTTTTGATGAACGTGCCGAGATCAATCTCGTGAAAGGCCGCGTCGAGTTCTTCGCGCGTATTCATGACGATCGGGCCGCCCCAGGCGATCGGCTCCCCGAGGGGCCTCCCCGCGACGAGGATGAACCGCACGCCGGAATCCCCCGCGGCGATCGACACCGTATCCCCATCTCCGTAGAGCACCGCGTGTTTTTCGGCGATCAGTTCCCCGCTTCCGTCAAAACGCGCGGCACCGCGGAAGATGTACGCGAAGACGGTGGCGCCCCGCTCGACCGGAAGCGACCAGGAGTATCCCGGAAGGATCTCGACATCGAGATAGGTCGCCTTGACGTGACGACCCTCGAAGGCGCCCGGGGCATCGCCATACGACCCGGCGACGACGCGGACTTTCGCGCCGTCCGCTTCCACAACCGGGATATCCTCCGCACGGATATCGCCGTACCGGGGCGCGGTCATCTTGTCTTGGGCGGGCAGATTGATCCACAGTTGGGCCCCCAGCATCCTTGCGGTCGCCTGCGGCATCTCCTGATGGATGATACCCGAGCCGGCGGTCATCCACTGGCAGTCCCCGCTCCGTATGCTCCCCTTGTTGCCGAGGCTGTCACCATGCTCGATATCCCCCTCGAGGAGATAGGTGACGGTCTCTATCCCCCGGTGCGGATGCCACGGAAATCCGCGACGGTACTCGTCCGGGTTCGTCGAGTCGAAAGCATCGAGCATGAGGAACGGATCGAGCTCGCGCACATCCGCATGGCCGAACACCCGGGTCAGCCGTACCCCGGCCCCGTCCATGGCATCCTCGCCCGTGATGATTTTCCTGATCGGTCGGATCGTCGGCATATGGGAACTTATAATACGCGTCTCGAGGAAATACCCCGGATCGCCGCTATGAGCTCGAGGAGGACATACCCCGCGAGCATATAGACGATGAGCGCTAGCAAGGTCGTGAATTCGACCGCGAAGACACCCTCTATCCGCGGAGTGGGGAATATCCCGCGGAATGGGTTGATCAAAGGATCGGTGGTCTCATAGAGCCAATTCACGAACGGAGCGTTCGCATTCGCCCCCAGCAATCGGAAAACGAACCGGAAACCGAGGAAGAGCTCGATTATCCCGATGACGAAACCGATGAGCGTCTCGAGTATCCCGAACATAGGCTTATATCACATCATATTATACCCTCCGATCATACTACAACTTTCCCGACCGATTCATTGCTCCTCGCTTGCAATTATCCCGAAAGTATCCTAAGAATAGGTCAGCTGTTTGACATCTTTTCATCGACACACCCCGGAGGAGAATGGTAATGGATATCGCTCAATGGTTCAAGAACCTTGTCGGGCAGTGGCGTCACGGCAAGAAATCCCATGGCCCGGCACATGCTTCCCGCCTTCGGGAAGAGCTACGGGAAATAACGGAAAAGGGACTTGGAAGAATCTCCGTGGAGCGTGAAATCGCCCTTCCCGCCGCCTTCGCGACGGTGCGCGAGACCATCCGTGCGCTCGTGGAGCGACGCGTCACGCTCGACGACCTCGAGCCGGATATCGACAACCTCAACGATATCATCTACTGGCTCCGATATCGTGCGCGCGATGAAGTACGCACCGGGAAACTGACATGGCAGGATTTCGGAATGGCCAACGACATCGCATTTGGGGCGTCACTCCTCAATTGCGGCGCGTTCTACGACATACTCCGTTTCAATCCCGAGCAATCTTTCGGATTCGCCGACAAGGTGCTGGGAAGCGAGACGGTCCCGCTGCGATGAAGACATGACGGCGGAGTCATAATGACTCCTGCCGTTTTCTTTTTGCCCGACGAGCAAAGGACTGGGAAGCGAACCATGCCGCGAGCCCGAGGAGCGCGACCGTGACGAAGAATCCGAAATACCGTCCCTGGAGCAGTTCCCCGCTCGCGTATACCGAGACGAGCGCGAACGGGAGCTCGGCGAGCGAGAGCGCGAGGAGGAATTTCCAGAACGGATACCGCAGGATACCGAGGAGATACCCGGGAATCTCCGCCGGGACGGAGACGACGAGGAGCGCGACCGCCCAAAACGGCATCCTGTGCGAGACGGCGTCCTCATACCTCGCGAGACGCTCTTGCCGTACGAACCTCCTGACCGCGCTCTTGCCGAACAGTCGGCCGATACCGTAGGTGAGGACGCCGCCCGTGATCCACCCCGCATAGAGGAGGAGAAACGCCCCCAGGCTCCCCCACACGAGCACGGCCGACGGCACGATGACCGCAGCCGAGAAAAAGGCGACGAGCACCGACGCGGCCGATACGAGGAAGAACACGACCGCACCGAGGACCGGCATCTCCCGCATGAAACCCTCGATCCAGTGGATGAAAGCGAAAATCTCATCCTGCACGGCGAAAGGAACGATTACCAGGGGGAATGCGATGGCGGCGAGTATGAAAAGAAAGTATCGTTGCGATGTCATGCTGTCATGATACACCTCACTACGGCATCAGCCTACATCCGGCGGATCGACCCCGTGATGAGTACCTGCATTCATCAAATAAAAAAACCGGGTATCATTCGATACCCGGCTCAAAGGGTTCCCCCGCGCCGTTGTCAGGTCGGACTACAGTCGGTGATGAAGCAGTAATACCCGGGCGGCGTATTCGCTCGACAGTAGCTCATCGCGATCGAGGCCGCCATGGCCCGAGTGTAGCTTTCCCGCTTGCCTCAGTCCGCGACGACGGCGCTTATGTACTGTCCGATGAAGTATGGCCAGAGCACGAGCGCGAGGACACCCTTCAAGAATGTCAGCTTGAGAAATCCGATCGTGAAGAGCCATCCGGCGAACCACGAGAATCCGGTGAAGCTGTGATTCTCGATCTTTATCTTGTCCATAATGGCTGTTTAATACTTATACGCTTTTATGCTCCGAGTATATCAGTTTTTCCTAAAAGGGTATCTAGCTCCTTTTCTGCTCATATTACTCATACAAAGCAATGCCACCCTCGTGACTCGGAAAATTTCCCTCGCCAGCAAAAGCCCATAGATAGGCGTTCGCCAAAATCCTTCCATTTTTTTCACCGCGGAACTGGTGGCCGCACTCGGGAATGATCCCTATTTCTTTCCTCATAGCGAATCCAGATATGTCATGGCAAAACCGCGCGGTGTCAAGTGCCCCGATTTCGTCATCCTCTCCGGCTGCAAGAAACAACTCACCCCTATAATTCCGCAGTCCGCGCTCCATATTTTCCCGACCTGCGCTATCGGCAGGCGCGACGAGCAAAACTTTCTTCACAAGCGGAAAATCATCCAGAACCGCAGCTACACTACTTGCCCCAGCGGAAACGCCAGCGAGATATAGACCGACCTCTTTCCTCAGCGCTATCCGTTCGGCATTGTCATAGATGTGCTCAATGACATGCGCCAGCCTTACGATCATCGACTCCTGATATGGCAAACGGGCGACAGGACAATATCGGTTGTCCATCCGGACGACCGTCGCGATATTTCGCGACCGGATGAGTTCGGCGATTTTCCGGTATTTTCCATTGTAGCCATCGATGTCCCCGTCGGCACCGGGATACATAATCAATACCGCATCACTGTCAGCGCGATGTATATGAAGGTCGATCTCCGCTCCATCGAGGTCGATTTTCACAAAATCAATTCCTGCACTTTCCATCTCTTTAGACCTATAAGTTCCAAGAACAATCTGGAATTGGAGGATTCTCCGATATCCTTACAGAAAAGATAGCACAGATACAATCAATCCGAAGGTGATCATATAGACGAAAACTCCGGAAACCAGATAGACAAACTGATCCGAAGCAAATGAGCGGTCGTCGCCAGAATCCGCTTTGCTATTCTCTGTAAATCTACTTTTCACCATATCGATCAGGCTCATGCCCATCGTAAGCGTGGATACCATATGGAAAAATCCCCAACTATTTTTTAACTCATCAAAAGAGTCGCTCGGTCGCACAAAGATAACAGCCGAAAATATGCTGGCAACGAAAAGATATCCAAGGTACCGAACCAATAAATGCATTTCTTCAAATTTTTTCATAATCTCACACCTCAATCTAAGAATTTAAATAGCTTGTAACTTGAAAATATGCCCTTCTGTCGGAAAGTCGACAGTCCCGTCGATCCCGCCTTTGGAGGGGCTCCTTTTCTGCTCTAGTTACCCATGAGCTTACTATGCTCATCCCAATAAGCCTTGATACTTTCCGTATCTTGGAAGTTATAGACTGATATTAAGGTTTCGTTTGTATAAACATCTTTTACCATTCGCTCCCAATAATATTCGGGAGTTTTTACTAGCTTGTCCGAATTTACATCAGATAAAAGTACTGTTTTTTTATTATACCCCCCACTATATAAACACTTTCCTAGCTTCTGATTATAGTTATATTTTGGTTCTTGATAATAGCCTGCTATGGATTTAATATAATTTTCATGAAATTTCTTTGCGTCCTCAAAGCACTTTGCTGTTTTTATTTCCAGCTCCTTTGCCACTTCTTTGCTTTTTCGCTCGCTCTCCTTCTGCTCATCCAATAATTTTTCTTGCTGTTGTTGAGCTATTCTAGTCGCCTCTTTCTCTGGCAAAAATACAACAAGATAGTATCCAACAGAAAAAGATACGACCACAATTCCTAATATAATTGAATTTCTCAGCATTTTATCCATATTTTTGATACTTTAACCAATGAACTTTTATGCTCCGAGTATATCAGTTTTTATTGAAAAAGGTACTTGATTCCTTTTCTTCTCAAAAATTTATTTATCCGGAAGATTTTTGAAATTAATTATACCATTTAGTATTTGTAATATATATTCTCCAATCGAAATAATAATTTCCTTGTGACAGCCATTTTCCCCATATGAAACTGAGCGAGTATTTGCAAGCGTATCATTGTAGTCTGGATCCAAATGAGATGACTCTTTATCTCGAACTGATCTTAAAAGTTCTTCTATTGATATGGGGCTTTCGATGTATACAACTCTTTGCTTTAACCATGAATCCAGCTCTATTGGCTTGGCAAAAAAATCGAAAAGTATTAGTTCAGAATCTCCATTGCCTCTAACTGACAGGGTCCCGTCTTGAAGAAATTTTATATGCTTTTCATCTACTCCTATAGATTTTAATATGTTTAACATATTATTTTCCTGTACCGGATGGAGTTTTATTTTCGGAAACAGTCTTTTCAGAAAGGCTCCGTTCTTTTTGTCATTAATAAGTAACGAGCATAATATTGTCGCAATAATTCTATAGGCAGAGGCTTTACCATTTCTAAATAGATTGATATTTTGAGAAAGATTTTCAGCACTATCCAACAAATCTTCATGAGCTTTACTGATACCCATAGAATTACTAAATAAGAGGAATTGCTTCTTCTCAAAAAGCACCGGATTTTTCTGTGGTGCTTATTTCATTTTAATAATAACCTCCGCAGTCTTTCCAGCATTCTTTAACAGCTCTTTTGAGAGAAGCGGCTCTTTCGCTTCAATAATACTTGGTGCGCACAATACATCCGTTGCTTTCTTCATGAATTCTTTTTTAGTTTCAATATTTATTACATTTTCATTAGGGTCTTCGGATTCGCCAATACTCAGGAGTATATTGTGATAAGTTTGTGCTAAAGTTTTTCTATTCGCGTAATCGTTTCGTAGCTTTACATAGTAAGAATATTGCCACGCGCAAAACCAAACAGCACTTATAAGTATGAAATCAATCAGGTAGAATTCAAATCGCTCGTACCATGCTTTGCCAGAAGCAAAGATTACTGACCAAAATGTAGATAAAAAAAGTACCAGTGCACTTAGCAAGAGATATTTACTCCACTTGATAGTATCTTCAAGATACGCATCTTCCTGATTTCCATACTCTGATGCCATTTTTTTCACCTGCATTTTATTTATCTCGCCCTGTTTTTCAGTAATGGTGTTTTTGAGGGAATCATTTTCAGACTTCAAGACTCCTTTCTCCACTTCCAGGGCCTGTTTTTCTGAAAAAAGCTCACTCTCTTTGGTAGAATATTTTTGTTCAAACGCCAATCTATTATCAATAGACTCCTGTTTCGCAGAAGCAAGTTCTTCCTCCAACGTAGTATTTCTATCTGTCAGTTCCGCTATTAGGGACTCCAATTCCTTACTCTGTTTTTTCGCTTCTACCAAATCAGCTTTGTACGACCTGCCCATAAAAGTTTACTTTTAAATTTTATACAAAAGCGGGGCCAAAATGGCCCCGCTTAATCATTACTTCTTTTCCTCGTCCGCCGGCTTTTCGTCCACTTCGGCGTCCTTGGGAGCTTCGGTGGTGCCTTCGCCTTCGGGTTCGCTAGATCCTGAGCTTGTCGAAGGGTTGGCTCCTTCGGCTCCGGGCTGGGCGCCCGCTTCCGGCTGGGCCGCGGCATAGAGCTTCTCCCCTATTTTCTGCGCTGACTGGGAGAGGACTTCGGTCGCTTTCTTGATAGCTTCGAGATCGTCGCCGTTCTTTACCTTGTTCAGTTCGGTGATGGCGTCCTCGACGGGCTTCTTCTCTTCGGCCGTGATCTTGTCACCGGCATCGCGGAGCGCCTTCTCGGTCGAGTAGGTCAGGGTATCGGCGAGGTTGCGCACCTCGATCAGCTCCTTTTTCTTCTTGTCTTCCTCGGCGTGGATCTCAGCATCCTTGGTCATGCGCTCGATCTCATCCTTGGAAAGGCCGGTCGAGGCCTCGATGCGGATGTTCTGGGTTTTGTTGGTCGCCTTGTCCTTGGCAGTCACGGTGAGGATACCCGAGGCGTCGATGTCGAAGATGACCTCGATCTGCGGGACGCCGCGCGGTGCCGGCGGGATACCGTCGAGGATGAACCGTCCGAGGGACTTGTTGTCCGCGGACATCTCGCGCTCGCCCTGGAGCACGTGGATCTCGACGGACGGCTGGTTGTCAGCCGCGGTCGAAAAGACCTGGCTCCGCTGGACCGGGACGGTCGTGTTGCGCTCGATGAGCGGAGTGCGGACGCCGCCCATGGTCTCGATACCGAGGGTGAGCGGGGTCACGTCGAGGAGGAGGACGTCCTTGACCGAACCTTCGAGGACACCGCCCTGGATCGCCGCGCCCATCGCGACGACTTCATCGGGGTTGACCGAGATGTTCGGTTTCTTGCCGAAGAATTTCTCGACGGTCGAGAGGACGAGCGGCATGCGGGTCATACCGCCGACGAGGACGACTTCGTTGATATCCGAGGCGGACAGTTTGGCATCGGCGAGGGCCTTCTTGACCGGTTCGAGGGTCTTCTCGACGAGGTCGCCGACGATTTCCTCGAGCTTGGCACGGGTCATCTTCATGACGAGGTGCTTCGGACCATCCGCACCGCTCGTGATGAACGGCTGGTTGATCTCGGTGTCGGCCGCGGTGGAGAGCTCGATCTTGGCCTTTTCGGCGGCTTCCTTGATGCGCTGGAGCGCGAGCGGGTCTTTGGAGAGGTCGATGCCTTCCTGTTTCTTGAATTCGTCGAGGATCCAGTGCATGATCCGCTGGTCGAAGTCGTCGCCTCCGAGATGGGTGTCGCCGTTGGTCGACTTCACCTCGACGGTGTCTTCGGCGACTTCGAGGATCGAGATGTCGAAGGTACCGCCACCCAAGTCATACACCGCGATCTTCTCGTCTTTCTTCTTATTGAATCCGTAGGCGAGCGCGGCCGCGGTCGGCTCGTTGATGATGCGGCGGACGTTGAGTCCCGCGATCTCGCCGGCCTCCATGGTCGCCTTGCGCTGGCTGTCGTCGAAGTAGGCAGGCACCGTGATGACCGCCTCGGTGATCTTCTCGCCGAGCTTCTCCTCCGCGTCGGCCTTGAGCTTGGCGAGGATCATCGCGGAAATCTCCTGCGGGGTGTATTCCTTGCCGCCCATGACGACCTTGGTACCTTCACCGGCCTGAATGATCTTGTAGGGAAGGGTCTTCATGTCGCGCTGGACTTCCTCGTCGTTGAAGTGGCGCCCGATGAGTCGCTTGATGGAGAACAGCGTGTCGCCCGGGTTGGTGACCGACTGGCGCTTGGCGAGGAGGCCGACGAGCCGTTCGCCGGTCTTGGAGATCGCGACCATCGACGGGGTCGTGCGCGCGCCTTCCTTGTTCTCGATGATGGTCGGACTGCCCGCTTCGACGATGGCCATCGCCGAGTTGGTGGTACCGAGGTCTATGCCGAGTATCTTTGACATATTGTATACATTTACTTGGTTATTATTATGATGTGGCACTGCGTCATCTTGTTTTTCGGATGTTATCCCGAGCGGAGCAAGGAACCTCTTTCCTCGCTCTCGCTCGGAATGACAGCTTACTTCTTGACCGCCAGTTTTTTCGGCGGCGCGGACACCTTGATCGCGATCCGTTTCGGCTTCACTTCTTCCCGCTTCGGAAGAACGACGCGCAGCGTCCCGTTCTCGTAGGTCGCTTCCGCCTTGTCGCCCCTTACGGGCATCGGGAGGATGAGCGATCGGGAGAAACCGCCCTCACGGACCTCTTTGCGATAGTAATCCTCGCGCTTCACCTCCTGTTTCGACGCCGTGCGGCCGGAGATGGTCAGGACATCGTACTCGACCGAGATTTCGACCTTATCCGGATCGATCCTCGGCGCGGCCATCTCGACGACGAGATTATCCCTGTCCTGGAAGATATCCACCGCCGGGACAAAGTCGCCCGTCGCGATCCCGTCGTTCATAAGGCGATCGAAATCGCGAAGCGACGGAAGGAACGGCTCAAGAGAAATGATGTTTCGCATATCACTCACCTCCTTTCCAGTTCAATGGTTATTCTTCACCCATTAATAATACGCTCTGGCGGACGAATACTTACTTGGCGGAACCGACCCGACAACCTTCTAGGATTTTACCGTCACTTTCGCCGGCCTGACGACCCGGCCGCCTATCTTGTATCCGTTCTGTAATACCTTCGCGACGACCTCTTTCTTCTCTTCGCTTTCTTTTTCTTCGGCTTCCTGCTGACTGTTCTCTGTCGGCTGTTGACTGTCTATGGCTTCGTGGATATTGGGGTCGAACGCGTCCCCTTCCTTGACCTCTATCACCTCGACGCCGTGGGCCCGGAGGGCGTCTTCCAATTGTTTCTCTATATATTGTATACCGGTGACCCAGGGACTTCCTTCCGCTTCCTTGGGCACATGTCCCGTCGCCATCCGGAAATTGTCGAGGACCGGAATGATATCGAAGAGCAGTTTCTCTATCAGATACCCGCCGAGCTCCTTCTGCGATTCCGCCTGGCGTTTCTTGTAGTTCTCGAATTCCGCCTGGCATCGCTTCCATCCGTCGAGGTATTCGACGACGAGTTCTTCGGAGGTCTTTTCGGCGATAGCCGCCTCGCTTTCGGTAGGCTCTCCATTCTCTTCCAGGATCTCATCTTTCTCGGGATTCGCCTGTTTCTTTTCTTTTTTCATAGGGGTTTCGGTTAGGATAAGACGACGATGAGGACGAGCGACGAGCCGAGGAGTTTCCTCATATGTTCGAGGAGGGATTTGTTCTTGGCATACTGCATGCGCTTGGGGCCGATGATGGCGAGGATGCCCTTGCCTTCCTTGGATTCATACGGCGCGACCACCATCGAGCAGTTGCCGATCCCCTTGATGGGATTCTCCGAACCGATGAAGATATGTGTTTCTCCGTCCTTGACCTGTTTCAATATCGCGTCGAAGCGCTCGTCGAGCGAGTCGAGGGCTTCGACGAGGCGGCAGAACTCATCGAGCTCCTGGAACTCGGGCTTGTCGAGGAGTTCCTTCATCCCGAAATCGTGGAGCTCGTCCTTGCCGATCATGCCGGTGATGACGAGGTTGCCGGAAAGCGCCGAGAGGAGCTTGGCCGTGCTCCGCGAGAGGCGGGCCTGCTTGGCACGGAGAGTGAGGAGCTCATGCTTGAGCTTCTTCTGATCCGCGAGCGAGAGCTCCTCGTCGGACATGATCTCCTCGACATAGAAGCGGTACCCGAGGTCCGTCGGGATCCGCCCGGCGCTCGTATGCGGCTGATAGAGGTAGCCTTCCTTTTCGAGGGTCGCCATGTCGCTGCGGATCGTCGCCGGAGAGACGTCGAACCGCCCCTGCTCGAGGAGGGCATGCGAACCGACCGGGACGGCCGTCTCGGTATAGAGCTCGACGACGCCGGCGAGTATCTGTTGCTGTCTCGTATTCATATATCCAGTATAGATATATGTTTGGCACTCGTCAAGACTGAGTGCCAGCGTGCGCGGGAAAAAGAAAAAACCCTGAATTATTCAGGGTTTTGAACGGTAAAAACCGATTTCCGGCCTTGCTTCGGACTACATGGGCATACGTTGGGCCTCGGCCATCGATAAGGGAACTCTCTCCCGTGGGGGACGTTCGGCCTCCTTGGCCTCTTTCATTCGGTCGACCCTCCCCTTGCAGGCGGATCGATTCTGACACTCCAAACATATCTTGCTGTCATCGTTGTAGATATGCGTGGTACTTTCGGTGCTGATACAGATGACGACGGACTTGTTGTGCAGTGCGGCATCCGCGATACGCGGACATACGACTACCGCCGCGAACCCGGCCTGCGGGCGCTGGTCTTTTCTCCGTGAATCGGTGAACATGTCTTCTCTCCTTTTCCATTTGGTGGTCCCGGACATCATTTCACGCGGAGTGCGTGGCGGATACTTCCGGAATGATCCGATCCTGCGATGCCCTGATGTCCCTGACACGGGGCGCCGCCACGTCGCAGATCTTCCTGTGCTGGCATTCCTGACAGGTGAGACTCTCCTCGTCGTAGAAGTTGGCGACGGTCCTGATCGAGACTTCGACGGAACATCGGGCGACGGAACGAAGGGAGGCTCTGGGACAGACGACTACCTCGAGCGGCCCTTTCGCCGGTTCGAGGAGCCCGCAATACAACGGCTGATTCGATGCGTTCTGTGACAATTTCTGCTCCTTGTATGATGTTGTGAATGGACTGCTACCGCTTCGGTACCGGATCATAGCCCCCGGGATTCCAGGGATGACACCGGATGATGCGCCGGAACCCGAGCCAGAGCCCGCGCACGATACCGAGACGATCCACCGCCTCGTACGTGTACTGACTGCAACTCGGATGGAACCGACAGAAACGCTCACCGGATATCATTCCGACGATGCCATGATCGAAAGACAATGTCTTCTGATACGCGCGTATCGTCAAAAGGAGTATTCGCTTGAGCATGGGATATACGATACCTCTTTTCGGGCTTCCTGTCAATCGGAAAATATGCTACGATGCGGTCGACACGGCAACAAACAACAAACTCCGCACATCATGAATATCATCAAGGAAAAGAAGTTCACCTGGATCGATTTCCGGGATCCCCAGCAAAGCGACATCACGTACCTCCAGGAGAACTTCGACATCCATCCGCTCGCGATCGAGGAGCTCGTCACGCCGACCTACCAGCCCAAAGTCGTCCAGTACGACGGCTGTCTGTTCCTGTCCGTGCACATCCCCCTCTTCGACGTAGCGATGCGGACCACGTATCCGGGCGAACTCGATATCATCCTCACCAAGGATTACCTCATCACTTCGCACCGGCACGCCATCTACCAGCTCGACAAGTTCTTCGAACAGCTGAGCGCGAGCGAGGGCAAGCGCCGGGTCTATTTCGGCAAGACGCCGGCCGACCTCCTCTACCATATCCTGGAGATCCTCCTCAACTCCTGTTTCCCCAAGCTCAACCACATCACCGAGAACCTCGACTATATCGAGACCCAGGTGTTCTCCGAGCATGAGAAGGAAATGGTGCTCGAGATCTCGATCGTGAAGCGCGATATCCTCAACTTCCGCCGGACGCTCAAGCCCCAGCGTTCCATCCTCGATTCCCTCGCGCAGAAGGAGCATCCGCTCATCCCCCACGAACTCAAGATGTACTTCCAGGACCTCATCGGTACCAACATCCGCATCTGGAACATCCTCGAGAGCGCCAAGGAGACCGTCGAGGCGCTCGAGGCGACCAACAACTCCCTCCTCTCGAACAAGCTCGACATGACCATGAAGGTCCTCACGATCTTCTCGGCGGTGCTCCTTCCGATGACGGTGTATACCAACATGCTCGCGATGAGCGCGTCGATCCCGTTCGGCAGCCATCCGCTGGCGTTCTGGATCCATTTCGGGTTCATGCTCGTCATCGCCGCCTTCACCGTCACGGTCTTCAGGTGGAAACAGTGGTTCTAGGCACCGCCGACGGATACCGGAAAAAAGAGGGAGGTATCCCTCTTTTGCTTTGTTTGGTATCATGATATATGTTCAGTGCTTCCTGCCTATGATTTTCTACAATACCCTCACCAAGCGGAAAGAGACGTTCGAGCCCATCCAGAAAGGGAAGGTCGGCATGTACGCCTGCGGACCGACGGTCTACGACTATATCCATATCGGCAACCTGCGGGCCTATGTCTTTTCCGACACGGTTCGGCGAGCGCTCGAACACGAGGGCTATGAGGTCCGCCTCATCCGCAATATCACCGACGTGGGCCACATGACCGACGACGATATCGCCCAGGGGGACACGGGCGAGGACAAGATGGAGAAAAAGGCCCGTGCCGAACACAAATCCCCGGCCGAGATCGCCGCCTTCTACGAGGACTATTTCCACGGCGCCGAAACGGACATGAACCTGCTCCCGGCGCACTTCTATCCCCGGGCCACCGCGCACGTGGCCCACATGATACGGATGATCGAGACGCTGATCGAAAGCGGCCACGCCTATGAGAAGAACGGCAACGTCTTCTTCGACGTCACCTCGTTCGCCGAATACGGCCGGCTCTCGGGCAACACGCTCGAACAGCTCAAAGTCGGCGCCCGCCTCGAGGAACACCCCGACAAGCGCAACCCCTGGGATTTCGCGCTCTGGCTGAAAGCGCCCAAGGAACACACCATGCATTGGCCGTCTCCGTGGGGAGAGGGCTATCCCGGCTGGCACATCGAGTGCTCGGCCATGAGCCTCGAGTACCTCGGCGACAGTTTCGACATCCATACGGGAGGCGAGGACAACATCTTCCCTCACCACGAGGCCGAGATCGCCCAGAGCGAATGCGCGACCGGCAAGCCCTTCGTCCGCTACTGGCTGCACAACCGGCACCTGCTCGTCGACGGCGAGAAGATGTCCAAGTCCAAAGGGAATTTCTACACGCTCGAGGACATCGTCGAAAAAGGATACTCCCCGACGGATCTCCGGATGCTCTTCCTCTCGGCGCACTATCGCAGTCAGATGAACTTCACCTGGGACGGCCTCGCGCAGGCGAAGAAGAACCGCGAAACCCTCGCCTCGCTCGCCGATCGGCTCGAGGACGCGGGCGCCTCGACGGGCCCGGACATCGCCGCGGAACCCCGTGAGAAGTTCCTCGCCGCGATGGAGGACGACCTCAACACGCCGCTCGCGCTCTCGATACTCCTCGAATTTTCCACGGCCGCCAATACCGCGCTCGATCGCAAGGACGCGTTCGATGCCAGGTCGGCCATCGCGTTCCTCAAGGAAGCCTTCGGTCTCTTCGGTTTGAAACGGGAAAAGGAATCAGCTCCGCCGGAGGTCCGCAAGCTCGCCGCGTTGCGCGAGTCGGCGCGCCTCGACAAGGACTTCACGGCCGCCGACGAACTCCGGGATCGCATCCTCGCGGCCGGATGGACCGTCGAGGACACCGCACAGGGACCGAAACTGAAGAAAAAATAAAAGCCGGAGTGTTATTCTCCGGCTCGTGATGCCGCTACGCCTCGCTATTCGTAAAAGACGGTGGCGACGAAGATATGTTCATCGGCAGAAAGGTCCGAGGGAAACGACGCGTACCACTCGTCATGGATGCAGGATTTTTTTCCGCATTCCGTCTTTTTCCACTTCTCGACTTTTTCCCGCACCTTCTCGCGGCTCTTCGCCTGGAAGACCGCTCTCCGCACGTCCTTGAGCGGGATGAAGATCGCGTTCAGGGTCTTTTTTCGGAAATTGATATACGGCGGGAGAAGCAGTCGTACGTCGTTTCCGCGATACCACTCCCAGAATTCCTGAATGCAGTTTTCTCCCTCGAGATCGATTCCATCGATTTTTTTGGCGAAGAACTTCTCGAGATTCTTGACATTTTCCACTGCCATGGCACATCCTCCGTTCCGGTTGATAAGGGACACATCGTCACAATATACCCTATTTCCCGCCGTTTGTCCAGTGTTTCCGTTTCCGGGAAATGGTGCTAGAATGAGATTCACTCAAGACAGGCTCCCATGGCTACCAAGAACACCGAACACCTCCGCGTCCCGCCGCACAATATCGAAGCCGAGCAGTCGGTGCTCGGCTCTTTGATGCTGGACAAGGACGCCATCATCAAGGTCGCCGACCTCGTCCGCCCCGGTGATTTCTACAAGGGAGACCACAACCTGATCTACGAGTCGATGTTCGAGCTCTACGAGGACCGCGATCCGATCGACGTCCTCTCGCTCGCGAACAAACTCGAGGAAAAAGGCAAGCTCGACTCCGTCGGCGGCTCGGGCTACCTCGCCTCGCTCGTCAATACCGTCCCCTCCGCGTCCAACGTCGCGCACTACGCCAAGGTCGTCCAGAAGAAATCCCTCCTCCGCCGACTCATCACGGCGGCCTCGGAGATCGTCGAGATGGGGTTCAACGAGGAAGACGACGTCCAGAAGGTCCTCGACGACGCGGAACAGCGTCTCTTCGGCGTCAGCCAGAAGTACCTCAAGCAGGACTTCATCCCGATCCGTTCCATCCTCGAGGACGCGTTCAACCGCATCGACGAGCTCCACAAGAGCGACAAGTCCTTCCGCGGCGTCCCCACCACCTATACCGACCTCGACAACGTCCTCTCGGGACTCCAGAACTCCGACCTCATCATCCTCGCGGCCCGTCCGTCGGTCGGTAAGACGACCTTCGCCCTCGACATCGCGCGGCAGGTCGGTGTCCACTCCAAGGTGCCGGTCGGCATCTTCTCGCTCGAAATGTCCTCGGATCAGCTCGTCGACCGTATGATCGCCGCACAGTCCGGCGTCGATCTGTGGCGCCTGCGCACCGGCAAGCTCCAGACCGAGGGCGAAGGCAACGACTTCCAGAAGATCGGCGAAGCGATCGGCGTCCTTTCCGAGGCCCCGATCTTCATCGACGACACCTCGTCCGCCAATATCATGGAAATGCGCACCATGGCGCGGCGTCTGCAGTCGGAGCACAAGCTCGGCCTCATCATCATCGACTACCTCCAGCTCATGGAAGGACGCTCCCGCGGCGGCGACAACCGCGTCCAGGAGATCTCCGAGATCTCCCGCGGTCTCAAACAGCTCGCCAAGGAGCTCAATGTCCCGGTCATCGCGCTCTCCCAGCTCTCCCGCGCCGTCGAATCGCGGCCCGACCAGATACCGAAGCTCTCCGACCTCCGTGAATCCGGTTCCATCGAACAGGACGCCGACGTCGTGCTCTTCCTCTACCGCGAAGACCGCGTGAAACCGGATACCCCGAACAAGAACATCGCCGACGTCATCATCGCCAAGCACCGCAACGGCCCCGTCGGCAAGGTCTCCCTCTACTTCGACGAGAATTCGACCACCTTCCGCAATCTCGAGAGGGTCCATTCCGAAATGTAATTTCGGAAAACACAAAAGACAGATGCACAAAATACCAAACAAAGCACAAAACATAAGGTTAAGAAGCACAAAAAAGAAATCGTTTGTGCTTTGATGACTGTGTTTTGTTTGGCTTTTTGTGTTTTGAATATCGTGTTTTCAGTATGAGGTATCCAAAATCGTTCCAGAACCTGATATCGCATTTCGCGGCCCTTCCGTCCGTCGGACCGAAGATGGCCGAGCGCATCGTGCTCTACCTCTTCAAACAGGAAGACGCGAAACTGCTCGCTTTCGCCGAAAGCCTCGAGGAGCTGAAGAACCTCTCGTTCTGCTCCCGCTGTTTCCACATATCCGAGGGAGAATACTGCGACATCTGCGAGGATCCCAAGCGCGATACGTCGATCCTCTGCGTCGTCGAGGAACCCATGGACGTGATCGCCCTCGAGCGGTCGGCGAGTTTCCACGGGCGCTATCACTGCCTGGGCGGAGTCATGCAGGCAGGAGGCGACGGCGGTACCGCCTTGCGCATCCCCGAGCTCCAGAACCGCATCGGCGAGGAGCATGTCGAGGAGGTGATTCTCGCGCTCAACCCGACCACCGAAGGAGATCTGACCGCCCTTTACCTGAAAAAGAAGCTCGAACCGCTCGGCGTACGCGTTTCCCGGCTCGCACGCGGACTCGCGACCGGCGGCGATATCGAATACGCCGACGAGATGACGCTCAAGTCAGCATTGACAAATCGTGAGAAACTGGTATAATATACGCAGTTTTGAAGTTCGTTCACATTTTGAGGAGAAAAGGAGGGTACAGCCATGGAACGCGAAGACTTTTCGATTTCACTCGGGGGCCATTACGTGACCCGTCAGGATTTTTCCGATGTAACCAAACGCTTCATCGCCGCAAGGGTGGCCGATCGGGCCAATATTCCGTTGCAGGATTTCCAGGTCGCATTGACCGGAAAATGGGATCCGCCCCGCGAGGCCGGCCCGGAACTCAAGGACTTCGAGGGCCGGGTCGAGATCGATCGCGTCGTGGATCCGTATTTCGGACCCGAATGGCGTGGCGAGATATCTGCCACCGGAAGCGGGCAGTATGGGGAAGCCCCGTGCGAAGCGTTTCGCGGCCAGATTCACGTGTTCGTAGTCGAATGAAAGGGACATCTCATGAACCGACCTATCATCGAATGGACCTGCCCCGATGACGATCTCGATACGATCATCGAGAGCCTCAGGCAGCACTATCTGAACCAGGCGAATGCCTCGGAGCAGGATCCGAAAGACAAGGTTCCGTGCAAGTTCGGCGGATACACCTCGTCGTACGGAACGTTCCTGCAAAATGCGAAGTACCACCTCGGCATCACCACATTGAACATGTGGCACGGGAAAGACGTCTTCATCAAAGGGTTCTTCCCCTCCGAACGCGAATCCACACAATTTTCGATCATCCTTTTCTTCTACAAGGAACTTTCCAGCGAACCGCTGGTGCTTGCCAAAGCATAGCGACAAAAAACCGCCCAGTCATAATGATGGGCGGTTTTCATTTGTCCGCAGGAAGCTATTTCGCCGACACCTTGGTGATCTCGACCTCGGTATACGCCTGACGATGGCCGAATTTCATCTTGTAGCGCTTCTTCGGCTTGTATTTGATACCGACGACCTTGTCGTGCCGGTCCTGGTCGACGATCTTTCCCTCCACGACGGCGCCCGACACGAGCGGCGTACCGACAGCGGCGGTCTTCTCATCGCCGACATAGAGCGTCTCGAACGAGAGTTTGGAGCCGATCTCCCCCTCAAGCTTCTCGACCTTTACCTTGGTTCCGGCGGATACGAGGTACTGTTTCCCGCCGGTCTTGATCACTGCGAACATAAGGATGCCATCAAAAAGAAGTAACATTCCCCATTCTACGGGTTTTCCGATTTTTGTCAATGTTTCGGTGTCCGGACAGGGTTTTTTACAAGCCATTTTCATGCTATACTGAAGGCATCGAAATCTCTGAAAAGCCTTTTTTCAGAAGGAGGGGCAAAAATGAAACGTTTTTTTGGATTTTCGACAACGATATCCGGATTACCCCGGTATCTTGACAAAAAAGCCATTTCGGAGTATAATGGCAAGTTGAGTACGTTCACAAAAGCGCCCGCGAGGGTCTCTGTCGTGTGTCTGCCTGTTCCCCGGATTTCCGGGGTATCTCCTTGCGCAGACGCGCGAACCTTTCAATCTGAAAGAAGGAGATAACCATGAACTTTCACCAGCTAGCAGGTCGCTATCAGCACCTTTCTTTTCCCAGGTTCGCCGGATTCCTCGCGACATCCCTGCAGGAAGTGGTCCACACCATTTCCTTATTCGGCAAGAAAGCTCCGACGGACGAGACGATCGCCCTGAAGGAGAATCCGGATTCGGACTGGCTCCAAGAATTCGAATCGGAAGCATCCGAGCTCGAAATATCGGAACTGACCGCGGGAAAATCAGCGGAGGAGCTGAGCGTGGCCAGAAAGGAAGTCCTTTTCGCGCTTCAACGGAACCAGATCGACCTCGCGGAAATAATATGCGAGATATCCCGCTCCACCCAGAGCCGGTCTCTCGACTTGCAGACGAAAGCGGTGCTCATGTGCGATTTCGATGTCCGGTTCAACCGTTTGATGCAGGAAATGGAAAGCAACGAAACAACGCTCGCCGCATACAACGCGGCCATTTCCAAGTTCTTCGCCCGCAGACGAAGCGACAACATGAAACCGGAACAATCGGTCCATGTCTGACACACGAAGCCCCTGAAGAGAAAATTCTCTCAGGGGTTGTTTTTTCACTCGGATTCCGGGAACAGACATCCGAATCTCTTGACAAAAAAGCCTTTTTGGAGTACGATGGTCAGCTGAGTACATTCACAAAAGCGCCCGCGAGGGTCTCTGTCGTGTGTCTGCCTGTTCCCCGGATTTCCGGGGTATCTCCTTGCGCAGACGCGCGAACCTTTCAATCTGAAAGAAGGAGACCGAGATGGGCCACGCACTGATGATGTACTATGAACCTTTTCCTCACAGCAAGGAACCAAGGGAATGGGATGAATCGATTTTCGGGGATGTTCCCTGGTGCGAATCATTCAACAAAGTGATACCGCAGAAACCGAACGCGGGAGCGCTGGTCAAGACCTTCGTACTTGAATCGGATCTTCCGGAGGAGGCGGAAGAGGATTGTCTGTATCCGGGCGATCGGATGCGATTTACGCATTCCGTCCTCAGTGAGACATCCTTGAACGACCACCTTCTTTCGGTCCTTGCGGTCGAGGAAGGAAGACCATCCCTCCGCATGTATCCCTGTGAGTTCACCGACTTCGCCGCACGAGCGGAGTCGTATACAAAAACAATCGTAGCGTTCCGGCGAGGAGGCGGAACTACCATTCCCGCGAAACGCGTCCTGGTTCTGGATACGGTAAACGGGAACATCTATTCCGTTTCCCCGAAACTTCTCCGAAGGGACAGCTGATGCGACCACATTCGACCGCTATCTCCGTATGAATCCATACGGAGATTTTCTTTTTTCAAGACAATCTTTTTCGAGAAACAAAAATCCCCTCGCGGCCGAGCGCTCGGGGTTCATGGGTTCCTCTCGGGATCCCGTTTGTTTTTTCGACGGAGGGCGATGATCTTTTCTTCGGAGTCCCGGAGGAGTCGGAAGAGGTCGATTTCACCGAAAAGGCAATCGATGAGTCTCGCCTGCCGTCGCTTTTTTGAGTGCCTTTTTTTTCGTTCGCTCGGATCGGGAAAAGATATGATGTCGGCTGATTTCATGAACGATTCTCCTTTCTTCAAGGAACTGGGACGGAGACGGACGATCGCCTGCCGTGCCCCTATTCTATCACGGCTTTGATTCTCCGAACACCCGCCGACGACGCCTCTTCCTTGATGATACGGAATGTCCCCTTGATGTCACCGGTATTCTTCACGTGCGGCCCGCCGCAGAGCTCCTGGGAATATACGGTGCCGTCCTCCGCCTTGGCCATATAGACATCCACCGTCTCCGGATACTTGTCCCAGAAGCTCCCCTCCACTCCGCGGTCCTTCGCGGCGTCCTTGGGCATGCGCTCGATGGTCATGGGACACTTATGCGCTATCGCCTCGTTGACATAGGCTTCCACGAGGTCGAGCGTCTCGCGCGGGACTTTTTCCGGATGCGTGAAATCGAACCGGGTCCGTTCCTCGGTGATGTTGGATCCCGCCTGGTGGACATGGTCCCCGAGGTATTTCCGGAGGCCGGCGAGCATGAGATGGGTCGCGGTATGGAGCATGGTCACCTGTTCGCTGTGATCCGCGAGTCCGCCTTTGAACTTGCCCGCGGACGCGGTGCGCGAGAGGTCCTGGTGCCGGCGGAACTCCTCCGCGAACGCCGCGTGGTCGAACGTCACGCCCTTTTCCGAGGCCAGCTCGACCGTCATCTCGAGCGGAAATCCATACGTGGAGAAAAGCTCGAACGCGTCCGTCCCGGTGAGCCCTCCGGACGCGATCCGTTTCTCGAATTCCTTCATGCCGCGCGCGAGCGTCCGGCGGAATTTCTCCTCCTCGGCAAGTATCGCTCCCGTGATCGCCTCGCTCGCTTCCGCGAGATCGGGATAGGCTTCGGCGTAGGTGTCGAGCACCGTCGGGACGAGCGAGGCGAGGCTTCCTCCCGGCATCCCGAGCGTATCGGCATAGCGGACCGCGCGGCGCAACAGCCTCCGCAAAATATATCCCTGATCGGTATTGGACGGCGAGACCCCGTCACCGACGAGGAAGACGCTCGTCCGGACATGATCCGCCACGATGCGCGCCGCGCGCTCGTCCCAGTCGTTTTTCGCCAGCGTCCGGATAGCTGTCATGAGCGGAGCGAAGAGATCGGTGGCGAACACGTTGTCGGTCTTCTGCATGACCATCGCGAGGCGCTCGAGGCCGGCCCCGGTATCGACGTTCTTGGTCGTGAGCTTGCCCGTCACTTTTCCGTCCTTCTTCGCGTATTCCATGAAGACGTCGTTCCAGATCTCGACCACCTCCTGCCGGTCGTCCGCCGCCATGTATTCCTCCTTGGTAAGATCGCCGAGGCCGTCCTCGGTCACATCGTAGAACATCTCCGAATCCGGGCCGCAGGGGCCGTTGTCGCCCGGACTCCACCAGTTCGGTTCCTTGCCCGAGGGTTCCGTGGTCATGAAATAGATACGGTGCTCGGGGATGCCCAGGCTTTTCCAGATCGCGAACGATTCCTCGTCGCGCGGAGCATCGTCATTGCCCCCGAACACGGTCACGTAGAGCCGATTCGGATCGAGCCCGAGCCCCTCTTCCCGCGAGGTGAGGAATTCATAGCTCCACTTGATCGCGTCATCCTTGAAATAGTCCCCGAGCGACCAGTTGCCGAGCATCTCGAAAAACGTGTCGTGCGTATTGTCGCCGACTTCGTCGATGTCCTGCGTCCGAACGCATTTCTGCGAGTTCGCGATCCGCTTGCCCGCGGGGTGCGGCGCGCCGAGAAGATACGGTACGAGCGGCTGCATGCCCGCCGTCGTGAACAGGACCGAAGGATCGTTCTCGGGAACGAGTGGTGCGGATGGGATTATGGCGTGGCCGCGTTTCCGGAAAAATTCGAGGAAGCGGCGCCGTATTTCGTTCGCGTGCATAAAGCCTATCTAAAATATCGTTTCAGCATATCCAATCCGTCGAGAGTGTGGACAGTTACTCAGGAAAGGAGGCTTATCTTCCGTTTCATACGTTTTTCCTCCGCTTCGAGCATGCCGAGCTCCCGGGACAGCGTGCTTTCTTCCTGTTTCTTGTCGTCGATCCGGACCGCGAGACGGTCCTGCTCCATCTCGAGCCTCCGCAGCTCGAGCGCGATCGCATCGCGGTATCGCGATTTCTTCTGTCGCTCCTGCTGGAGGATGAGGAATTCGGACTGGAGCCTGTGTAGGGCTGATTTTCGGTCCGGATCCTCTCCCTGGGCCCCGTGCGGGCCGGACTGGAAGCTTGGTAGCATACTATGGTTTTCAGGATATGTGAAGCCCACCGACAAACCGGCAGGCGCTAGGGCTTTTCGACGATGATCGTCACCCGATCCGGATCGTTCGGCACGGAGACGATGAACAGCTTGGGTTTGAGATTCACCTCGATCTTCTTCACTTCCGTATGCCGTTCGAGGACTTCCCGGATCCCGTCGGTGTCCTTGCCCAGGAAATCCGTGCGCAACATACCGACGTCGATATGGGAGGCGAAGAGCGCCGTCGCCCGGACCTTGATATACATGGTACCCTTGTCGAAATCGGACGACGCCTCGCCGTACTCCAAGGAGACATCCCGGGTCTCATAGGTATCGTCCAGCCCGGCTCCGCGACGGAGCATGAGAGAGGCGTTGTCCTTGAGTGTCGATTCGGAGAAGACGAACACGCGCGCCTTGAACCGGGCCTTGTATTCGAAGGATGATGCCACGACACCGGCTTCCGGATGGGCCGGAGAACCGACCAATGAGATCTCCACCGAGTCCGGGAGGAAATTCTCACCCTCGATCATGCCGCTCCTGAGTGACTCCTCGAACATCGACCGGAACATGCTTTCGGACTCCTCTTTCGCCGTGGTGATATCTTCGGAAGAAACGGTCTTCACCCCGGAATCGCCCTCCGAGGATCCTCCCGCCATGGGCTCTTTCGACTTCCCCGTTATTTTCTCATACTTCGGATTGCCCTTGAACCCCGGAATGGAGAACGACGAGGCGCCGATATTGTATGATTCCCCCGGTTCGTCGGCGAGCACCTCGGCTTCGATGACGCCCGGCTCCTTTTTGCCATCCACGTCCGAAATGCCCGGTACGGTAACACCCTTGGTCAATCTGAAGACCTTCCCGTCCGCTGTCTCGAATCTGGTCGTCGCGATGAGCGGCTGAGCTTCCGATCCGTACGCGTTGGAGATGATGATGGTGCCCCGGGCCTTGGTCCCGTTCCCGGCCGACGTGCCCGTCGTCTCGACGGAAACCGAGACCTCCTCCTCACGTTCGACGAGACGGATGGGCACCTCACGGTCCGCGCTGACACCGTCCTTTTTCCCCTCGAACTCGATCTCAAGCGACTTGGAGAGCGAATGAGGAACGACGGTTATCTCCGCTTTCGGGAGCAGGAAGAAGACTCCGGCGCTGATGAGCGAGAGAAGCGAGACACCGGCGAAGAGGAGAAACCACAGACCACCCTTTCCCTTGACCTCACCGGAAGCGGAGGATCGGCGGTCGGCGACCGGCGATCTCCTTTCGGGCGGAAGCGGCGGAGCGTTCTTCCGGTACATTCGGGCGAGCCGCTCACCCGTGGGAGCCTGGGCCGCCGAGGCGCTCCGCTCCGGGGTTTCGCGGGACATGACGGGTGCGACGACAGGACGGACGGGAGCGGCAGGGGCCGCCGCGGGCTGACCGGCCGAAGAACGAAGCGGAGCGGCCGCGTTCTGCTCCGCCGCGGGGCGCCGCGTGTCTATCCGGAGTGTCCCCTCCTGGGCGGGAGCCTGTCCGGTCTCACGGACGGAATTGAGTGTCGTGAGTTTCTTCGGAGTGGCATCGCGGACCCGGAGCGGCATCGGAGTCGGGGCGATCGCGGGCGGAGCGGATCGCAGGGTCTGCGTCGCAGGAGCGGCCTCGGGAGCGCCGGAAAAGAAGTCGGACGACCCGATCGAAGCGTCGGCCGGAAAATGCGGTTTGAGAGGCGCGGCGGCCACGGCCTCCTGTCGGGTCTCTTCGGAATACGGCTTCGTTCCGATACCGGCTTTTTCCGCGAGCGCTCTCCCGGCCTCGTCCTGGGTGATGATGGTCACGACCTTCCCGAGTTTTTCCGCCTCACGATGGAGGATGCGCAGATTGACGGCGCTCTGGAGGATGAGCGCATGATTCGGAACGACGAACACGTTCTCGAGGAGCGCGGACGACCGGAGTCTCCCGACCAGCGAAAGGATTTCTTCATCCTGTGTGACGTAAAATGTCTGCGGCATAGCGGCGCTCCTTTACTTTTTATCTATGGATTCCATGCTCCTCCGCAGCAATCCGGAAAGCATCTTTTCTTCGTCCAGTTCGTCGATGAGTATGAGGTTCACGAGACCGAGCGGGGTGATGTCCTGCGGATTGGTCAGCTCTCCGGTGGTGTCCACGACCCGGACGATATCCTTGGGCTGGAGATAACTCACCTGGAGATTCTTGGGAAACGGAAGCCCGGCGGACCATTCCTCGAGCAGGAGCGACGATTTGATGCCCGGCAGGGCCGATCCGCCCCCGCAGAGAAAGATCCTCGTCGGCAGAAGGTCCGTTTCCGCGAATTCGAGGAGCGACAGTTCGACGCCGCCGAGCCAGACATGGCAGTCCTCCTGGAAAAGGTCGGCGACGGAGCGCATCTGTTCGGGAGGAAGCTGACCGAAGGAGTAGGCGATCTTCATCTTTTCCGCCTCCTCGAAGGTGATATTGAAAACCTGCGCGAGGCGTTTGGTGAACGCGCGACCGCCGACCGCGAACATCTTGGTCCCTTCGAGACCGCCGCTGCGGACGATGGCGATGTCGGTCGTTCCGCCGCCGACGTCGACGAATATGGCGCTGAAATCGGTCATGTCCTCGACCTCGACCGCACGGGCGACCGCATACGGCTCCGCGGCGATGCTCATGAGATCGAGCCCGAGATCCTTGGCTATGGTGCCGAGCGCCCCGAGATGCATCATCGGCGCGTAGGCGTTGAAGACGCTCATCGAGACTTCGTGCCCCTGGAAATTGAGCGGGTTGGTCACCTTGTATCCGTCGATCTGGACATCGACGAGCGCCGCGTTGATCAGCTTCGCGTCGATATCGTCCTGTCCCGTCTCCCAGGCGAGCTGTCGCTTGATCCGTTCGAACGCCTTTTCCTGGACCTTTTCGATGATCATCCTCAGTTCCTGCATCCCGATATGGATCGTCGGGTTCACGCGATCGTAGTGGACGGTCGTCGTGGTCCCCTTCACGAGCTCTCCGGCGATGCCGATGATGCTCTTGCGGACTTCCTTGACCCCGGCCTTTTTCTTGGCGAGCGCGATCGCCTCGCGCGAGGACGCGACCACTCCGGCGATATCCGAAACGGCCCCGTTCTGCATGTTGCCGATCTTCTGGCGCGTGCGGCCCACACCGATGACTTCGGCACGCTTCGTCTCCCGATCGATGCGGAAAACCAGCGCTTTGACGACTTCGGTGCCGATGTCGAGCGCGAGATAGACTTTTTTATCGCTCCCGAAGGAAAAGGGAAGCCAACTCATAGTATGATCGGTTTGTTTTCAGTATCAGTATAGCATACGAAAAGAGCGTCCGCGAAGGCTGAGAGCCTGTCGGGAAAGTCCCTTACAGGCGTTCCGGGACGAGCGGACGCGCGCGTTCCTCGAGCTCGGAAACCGTGAGCAATCCCCAGTTCGCGCCATACTGACCGACGACGCTACCGCTCTCCGCGATGCCGTATCGGAGCATGTCCGGAATCGTCTTTCCGAGAACGAATGCGGCGAAAAACGCGGCACTGAAAGCGTCGCCCGCTCCCGTGGCATCCACGACGCGTTCGACGTAGCCGATCGGGCAGTGCCAGATCTCCTTGCCGTCGGATCCCCACGCACCGCGGGCGCCGTCGGTCATGCCGATGATCTTGGCCCCGGCATGATGGAGCGCCGTGAGCAGGAACCGTTCGTCGTTGAGTTCGACGTCGGACGCCTCAACACCGGACTTCATCACGAGTTCGAGCGCTTCGTCCTTGTTGAGGACGAGCAGTTCGGATTTCGACGTCGCCTCGAGGATGGCACTCGCGTCGTCGCGGAGGTTGTGCTGTCCCGGGTTGAGGGCGATTTTCGTCCCGTTCGCTTCGGCCGTGTCGAGTATCGTGCGGAGATTCGCTTTCCAGTCGCCGTTGAGCGAGGAAACGAAGAACCACTCGGCTCCCGCGATTTTCCCGGGGACGACGGCGAGTTTCTCGTTGGCGTCGCGATTATGGAAAATGGTCCGTTCGCCGCTTTGGGTCAGGATGATGATCGCGGACAGGTCGCTTCTCGAGAGCGGATCGATGGAGAGCAGCTTGGTCGATACGTGGGCGCGCTCGAGCTCGGAGACGATCCACTGCCCGATCTCGTCCTCGCCGACGTTGCTGTAGACGGCCGTAGGGATATCCAGCTTGGCGAGCGCCTGCGCGACGTTGGCCGCGACGCCGCCTACCGCCTCGTAGCGGTCGTCGACGCGGTATTTGCCGCCAAGTTCGAACGCGACCTTCCGCTGGGCGGTCAGGTCCTCCGGAGTCTCGAGCACGATTCCCTCGCTCGTCGGAAAGAAGATGTCCTTCGAGGCGGATCCGATGCAGATGACTTTCGGTCGTGTCTTGAAAAACATAGGTTATCTCGTTTCGTTCCAAATCTTGAGCATCCGGTTGTACTTCGCGAGCCGCTCACCGCGGGACAGCGACCCGGTCTTGATGAACTCCGAATCGGCGCCGATCGCGAGATCCGCGATGAAGTCGTCGACGGTCTCACCTGAGCGATGCGATATGACGGTATCCCACCCGTTCCCGTGCGTGAGTTTCATGCAATCGAGCGTCTCGGTGAGCGTCCCGATCTGGTTCGGCTTGATCAGGACCGCGTTGCAGGAACCTTCCGCGATCGCCTTCTCGACGCGCTTGACGTTGGTCACGAGCAAGTCATCGCCGATGAGCATCACCTTGCGACCCCAGGCGGCGGATTCCTTCTCGAGTTTCTCCTTCATCTGCGCCCACCCGGACCAGTCCTCCTCGTGGAGGCCGTCCTCGATCGATACGACCGCGTATTTGGCCATCCAGTCACGGTAGACGTTGACGATGCTCTCGCGGGACAGCTTCACGTTTTCCGGCTGGAGATAGTACTGATCCTCCTTCTCGTCATAAAACGAGTTCGCGGCGACGTCGAACCCGATGAAGACGTCCTTGCCCGGGACGTATCCCGCCTCGCTGATCGCCGCGTGGAGCGTCTCGAGTGCCTGGGCATGGCTCTCCATGCGCGGTGCGAATCCGCCCTCGTCGCCGACACCGACAGAGAGGCCGGCCTTCTCGAGGATCCCCTTGAGCGCGTGGAAGATCTCGCTTCCCGCGCGGAGCTGATCCGGATACCCTTCGATACCGGACGGCACGAGCTTGAACTCCTGCGCCGAAAGGCCGGAGTCGCTGTGCTTGCCACCGTTGATCACGTTGAACATCGGAACCGGAAATTTCCCTATTTTCTCCGGCAGTCCGGCGAGCGATCGGATATATCGGTAGAGCGGCTGTTTGCGGCTCACGGCCTCCGCACGTGCCGCGGCGAGCGAGATACCGAGGATGGCATTGGCGCCGAGCCGTGCCTTGTTCTCCGTCCCGTCGAGCGCGATCATCTTCTCGTCAAGCTCGCGCTGAAGGGCGGCATCCATGCCGACCACCGCCTCGCGAAGTTCGCCGTTGACGTTCGCGACCGCCTGGAGCACCCCCTTGCCGCCGAACCGGTTCGCGTCACCGTCGCGAAGTTCGACCGCTTCGAATTTTCCCGTCGACGCGCCGGACGGCACGCCCGCGACGGCAACCGATCCGTCCTCGAGCCCGACTTCGACCTCGATCGTCGGGTTCCCGCGCGAATCCAGTATCTCTCTCCCTTCTACGCGTACGATCTTCATATGTTTTCACTAAAACTGATCATGGAAACGACTACACGCGCGCGGCCGCGCGCTCGAGCGCGACCAAGCCCGGAAGCTCGTCCCCGGAAAGGTACTCGAGCATGGCACCTCCGCCGGTCGAGACGAAACCGATCTTGTGCATGAGTCCCGCCTCCTCGATGATGACGAGCGACTCGCCGCCGCCGATGACGACATCGGCCTGCGACGCGAGCATCGCGTGGAGGATCGCACCGGTCCCCGCATCATACGGCTTCTCCTCGAATTTCCCCATCGGACCGTTCCAGACGATGGTCTTGGCCTTGCCGATGATCTCGATGAACATGGCCGTCGTCACGGGGCCGATATCAAGCCTCGCGTCGCCGCCCTGGAAATCCTTGGGGAGGAGCACCTTCTCGGAGAACTCGATGTTCTCGTCGAGCGCCTCGTTGGCGACCCTGCCGCCGACGAGCACCGCGTCATAGAGCCGCTCGAACTCGCGTATGAGCGGCAGTTTGGTCTCGATCTTAGCGCCTCCGATGATCGCCACGGCCGGTCGCGCCGGATTCGTGCGGACCTCCTCGAGTCTTCGGACTTCCTCGGCCAGGCGGAATCCCGCGAACGAAGGGAGAGTCTCGGTGATTGCGGAGACGGATGCCTGCGCACGGTGGCAGACGCTGAACGCCTCGTTGACATAGATATCGAACGGTGCCGCGAGCCGTGCCGCGAACGCCGGGTCATCGGACTCCTCGCCGGGGTAGAAACGCACGTTCTCGAGGAGGAGCGCCTCCCCTTCCGGAAGCGTCTCGAGCGCGGCGGACACGCCGTCACCGACGCAGTCCTCATGGAAACGGACCTTGACCCCGAGCGCGCGCTCGGCATCGTCCACGACCGGCTGGAGCGAGAACAGCATGTTCCGCGCTCCGTCCGGCCGGCCGAAGTGCGTGAGAAGCGCGACCTTCACCCCCGGGTACGAGAGGATGTGCGCGAGGGTCTTTTTCGGAGCCTCGAGTTTGAATTGTTCCTGGACATCCTGCTTCTTGTTGAGTTCGACATTGAAATCGACCCGGAGCAGCACTTTCTTTCCCGTGAAATCGATCGATTCGATGCTTCGGATGCCTGCCATATTCGCTCGTTTATTATGATAAAAGCCTGTTCAATATCTCACCGCTATGATAAGACCGTTTCCCTGAGTATACCAGACTTTCGCTACTCTCCCATACCGATGATGCCGATGATCACCCCGAGGAGCGCCGTGATCGCCGTGAAGATCCACGCGCGCATGACGACCTTCGGCTCCGGCCACCCCTTGGCCTCGAAGTGGTGGTGAAGAGGAGCGGCGAGGAACACTTTTCGGTGCAGGAACCGTTTCGAGAGGAGCTGTATCGCCGCACTGCCGGACTCGAGGACGTAGATGAAGACGATGAGGAAGAGGACCAGCGCCGAATTGGTCAGCATCGCGACCACGCCGAGCGTCGTACCGAGCGCCATGGCGCCCGTATCACCCATGAAGAACCGCGCCGGATAGATGTTGAACCACAGGAACGCGAGAAGCGCCCCCGCCACCGCCGCGCAGAAGGCCGCGAGATCCATGCTGTTCTGGAAGTACGCGATGAGCGAAAAAGAGCCGAAGGCGAGAAGCAGCACTCCGCCATTGAGACCGTCGAGGCCGTCCGTCTCGTTCGAGGAGATCGCGGAGAACAGGATGATGAAGAGGAAAAGCGGGATATACCACCAGCCGATCGTGAAATCCCCGAGCGCCGGGACATGCAGTTCGTCCCATCCGAGCTTGGAATAAAACCACCACGCGCCGGCCGAAGCGATCCCGATGAGCCACCAGAACCGGAGCGCGAACCGCATGCCGCCCCCTTTGTTCGTCCCCTTGCCGCGCACGCTCATCCAGTCGTCGAAGAGCCCGAGGATGCCGGCGGTCACGAGCACGAAAAGCGGGAGCCAGGTCTGCGAACGGCGAAGGAAATCGAGTCGCGCGAGGAAATTGGTATCCGTCCACTCCGCGATGAGCGGGAGCAGGTATTCCGAGGAAAACGCGAGTATGAGCACCGTCACCCAGACGATGACGCCACCCATGGTAGGGGTCCCGGCCTTGCTCGCGTGGAGCTTGCTCACGAAGGTCAGCTTCTCCCCGTTCACGTCGGCACTCTTGATCTTGATGCCGATCTTGTACCTGTAGAGGATATGCGTCCACAGCGGCGTGAGCGCGAAGGCGAGCAGGAACGCGAGCAGTCCGGTCGTGAGCACCTTGAGCGTGTTCATGACCGCCGGAATATTCTGTATCTGTGCCACTTCCATGATCGGCGCCACTTCGTTCATATGTCCGTTTCAAAGGTATTTAACATCGCATGCTCAACGCCACTCGAAGGATCCGAACCCCCACGCGAACATCTCCTGGATGCTGTCCCAGCGATACGCGTCGTCGAGCACCACGGCGATCAGGCGGTGTTTCCGGTCGGCGGGGTCTTCGGCGACCGCGAGAAGCGAGTATCCGGAACGCGGAGTGAACCCCGTCTTGGTGCCGACGAGATTCGGGTACTGCCCGAGCAGCTGGTTCGTATTGAAAATCTCATGGACATACGCTCCGTCGACGGATGTGATCGTCGTTTCTCCGGTTCGCATGATATTCCAGAGGACATCATATTCCAGCGCGTGGGCGGCCACCTTGGCGATATCACGGGCCGAAGAATAGCATTCTTCCTCCCGCCCGTCGAGCTCCAGGCCGGACGACGTGCAGAAATGCGAATTCTCCATGCCGAGCTCCTTCGCCCGCGCGTTCATGCGGTCGGCGAAACGCTCCTGGCTCCCGTCCACGTGGATCGCGAGCGCGATCGCCGCATCGTTGGCGCTGTTCATGAGCGCCGCCTTGAGCAGGCTTCGCACGGAGATCTTTTCCCCGACCTCTAGCCGCTGGCTGATGCAGTATCCGGAGCGCGGACAGCCGACCCGTGTCCCTTCCGCGTAGACGGAGTCCTCGGTGATCGTCACGGGCTCATCGAGATCCTTGACGGTTTCCACGACGATCATCGCGGTGAACAGTTTGGTGATCGAGGCGATGGATCGCCGCTCGTCGGCGGACGATTCGAAGAGCGCGGTTTCCGTCCCGGCGTCGAGGATGATGGCGGCGTGCGCCGTAGGGACCGCGAAGGTGCCGATGCCGTCCTTCCTGATGGGGCGGAACTCCGACGAGGAGGCCCGCTGTTCCGAGATGACCGGCTGTGCCGCGACGGCGAAATCCCCCGCGACGCGTCCGTCGAAGCGCTCCGAATACCCCTGGGATCCGGGGATCAGGGAGATCGTCTTGGAGAGAAAATCCCCGCTCGCGAGTATCGCCGTTCCCCCGATGAGCAGGGAAAAACCGACGAGGAAAGCGACTGAAAAAAAGAGGAGGAATCTTCTCATACCGCGCAATGTGCCGTTAGTGTCCATTGTCCGTTTCATGGAGGTCTTGATGTTCCCGGGGAACGGTGTCCCCCGCGACGACCGCTTCGAGCGCGGCATCGCGTGCGAGCGAGCCGTAGTCCGGCAACTCCTCGATGGATCCGATGCCGAGGAGCTCGAGCAATCGCAACGACGGCTCATATTCGTATTCGCGCGCGTCGAGCGGATTCGACCGGCGCTCGATCAGCCCCCGGAGGAGCAGGCTGCGGAGCGCGAACGAGGAATTGACTCCCCGGATCGCGTCGATGCTCGCCCGGCTGACCGGTGCCCGATACGCGACGACCGAGAGCGTCTCAAGCGTCGCCTTGCCGAGCGTCTCTTCGCGATCGGCCACGATGAGCCGCTCCACCGCACCCGCGTTGTCGGGTCTCGTGGCTATCTCGACATCCTTTCCCTTCTCGATGAGGGTGAGCCCGGAGTCCGGGTCCTCGTAGCGCTTGCGCAGCATGTCGAGGCCGGATGCGATGTCCTTTTCGGAAACGGAGAGCGCCTTGGCGAGGCGGGCGCGCGAAAGCGGCTCGCCATGGATGAAGAGGAGCGATTCGATGAGGGATGCGACGGATGGTGACGTGTTCGACATAGGGAGTGTGTTCAACGGACGGTGACGGTTTCGCTCATGGTGATACGGATATCGCCGAAGACGTCCTGCTGGTGTACGACGACGGTACGCTGTTTGACGAGCTCGAGCATCGCGAGAAACGAGACGATGACCTCCATGCGGTTCTCGGCATCCGCCGCGAGTTCGCGGAAGGTCTGCTCGGCGCGGTTCCGAAGCGAGTGCCGCAGGGAAACGATGCGTTCCTCGAGGCTGATGATCTCCTCGATCACCTCTTCGATCGTCTCCTCCCGCGTGGGCAGTTCACCGAGTATCGACGCGAAGTGGGCCCGGAGCGTATCTCCCGTGACCCCTTTCGGCGGCGCGAAGACCTCGGGTGCTCCGGCGAATTTCTCGCGCGTGAACGAGCGGCCGCCCTGCGCGAGGAGAGCGCCTATGCCGAGAGCGGCTTCCCGGAAACGCTTGTACTCCGCGAGCCGGAGCTCGAGGTCCTCCATCGCCTCTTCCTCATCGTCGGTGAACTCGAGCACCGGCAGGAGCATCTTCGACTTGATGAGGATGAGCCGCGCCGCGATGACGAGAAAACTCGAGAGGTTCTCGAGCGAGATCGCGTCCTTGTCGACGGCGAGCCGTTCGAGGTACTGGTCAGCGACCGATCCGAGGCTCACCTGCGTGATATCGAGCTTGCGATCCTCGATGAGGGAGAGCAGGAGCTCGAGCGGGCCTTCGAATTGTGCGAGTTTCACGTGACAGGGCATAGAAAATAGGCACAGGAAGGCTCCTTCCTCCTTAAAATAGCATAAATCAGACGGGAATTCCAGTTGACTCCCGCTCCCCGGGCGTATCATCGAGCGCGAGCGCCGGGATGACCATAACCCCGAGCATAATGGCCGCGAGGAGGAATATCCCCTGAAGCGGAAACACGGCGAGAAACGGGATCGCCACCACGGCGCCGAGGATATTGGCCGTCGGGCGTGCGGTCCGGAAAAACGCGATGAGATCGTCATCCCCGCCGTCGATCTGCTTGTAGAAATACGCGTCGCGGAGGACCTCGATACCGGCCGCTCCGATACGGGTGAGAAAGAGAACGGCGCCGAGGAACAGCAGGTCCGCCGACGGGAATATCCCCAATACGGCGACGCTCACGGCGCCGAGCGCCAGGCTGAGCACGAGGAACTCCTTCTCGCCGAACCGCTTGTCGGCGAGCACGCCGAGCGGATACTGGAAGAGGACGAACGGCAGGAGCATGAACGTGAACAGGATACCGATATCGCCCCACGATACCCCGATGGACCGGAGGTAGATCGGCGAATAGATGATCATGATCACGTAGAAGAACTCGAGCGCGAAGGAGATGCCGTAGATGCGGAGCAGGTTCTTCTGCCGGAGCATCTTCCTCCACGCGTCGCCCGCGTCCATCTTGGCCGAGGTATAGGTCCGACCGTTGCGGAGGAAGAGTA
Source organism: bacterium (assembly GCA_021821305.1). GTDB lineage: Bacteria > Patescibacteriota > Minisyncoccia > Moranbacterales > UBA1568 > JAGOTT01. The sequence goes on along the minus strand of JAKACP010000001.1, from coordinate 502,114 downwards.
TGGCGGCCGCGAAAAGGAGCGCGTACCCGAGCGTGATACCGAAGAACACCCCGCTGAATCCGTAGATATCGACGACCCGTGTCGAGAGGAACGGCGCGAGGAGGAGCCCCGCGTTCATGATGGTAAGATGGAGCCCGCGGACGCGGCCGGTCGCCCCGTCGGAAGAGTGCTCCTCGAGGATCACGTCGAGGATCACCCAGGCGATATTGGAAACGATGAGGAGAAGCGCGATACAGAGGGCGCCGACCCATCCCGTCTGGAGAGCGGAGAGCACCGTCCCGAGGACCACGGCCATCAGGATGAAGAGGAAGAACGCGCGGATGCTTCCGCCGATTTTCCGTATGATCCGATGGAGCCACCACAGGAGGGTGAGGACGATGGAGAAGGCGACGAGATAAAAGGCACCGACGCTGTCCGAGCCGACGACCTCGGAGAAATACGACGAGATGATATAGATGAAGAACGCGTCGGTGAATCCGAAAATGAAGGAGAGGATACTGATGAAACGTATCTTCCGTTCATCGAGTTTCTCCTGATGCGCGTTTCCAGACGATGGCGTGATCATGGTTTTTTGTTTACTTCAGGCACCCCGGTCGATACCCGCGTTTTTCGGCATCCTCCGGATCCGTGAAGCAGACGATATTTTCGGGTTTGATGCGCTTCGCGGAGGCGCAGGTCGGCAAGTGGTAGAGATCCGAGTTCCGGCTTCCGACGAAGGCACAGTCCTTTTTCGCGACATCCGTGGCAGTGGCCGTGACCCCTGCGACGACGCCTTCGGCGGCCGCTATCGGCGGCGCCGCGGCCGGGATCTCTATCACGATCGGAGCGGCTCCGGCGGACCCCGCGACCATCGTCCCCGCCTCGAATCCGAGGACTCCGACGAGGCATATCGAGGCGAATACCCCTATACGCTCCCGTTCACGCCGCAATGCGCTCATCCACCGCAAAAGAAGCTTCTTCATAGCATCTTGACATGCGTCCCGTTTCGTTTTATCCTAGTATATACTGATTTCAATCTAAAAGGAATACTATGGCACACAGGAAAGCAGGCGGTTCTACCAGTCTCGGCCGCGATTCGAGGTCCCAGCGCCTCGGCGTCAAGCTCTTCGGAGGTCAGGTCGCCAAGCCCGGTAACATCGTCATACGCCAGCGCGGCACCAAGTTCCATCCCGGCGAGAACGTGATGAAAGGCGGCGACGATACGCTCGTGTCCCTCGTGACCGGCATCGTCAGCTTCAAGACCAAGCAGGTCGTCAGCTTCACCGGCAAGCTCGCCAAGAGGACCTTCGTCAACGTCCTCCCCGCCGAGAAGAAGTAGATTCCACGAAAGAAAACCGGTCCGACTCACGTCGGACCGGTTTTGTCTTTCCGGCCGTTTCAGCGTGAGATTTTTGACAGGCTACTTCGCGCACGCCTTGAGGAAGGCGAGGAAAAGCGGATGCGGATGTTCGAGCGACGACTGGAATTCCGGATGGAACTGCGCCGCGAGGAAGAACGGGTGCTTCGACTTCGGAAGCTCGGCGATCTCCATGAGCGTACCGTCGGGAGACGTCCCCGAGAAGACGAGTCCGGCTCCGCGGATCCTGTCGACATATTCCGGATTCACCTCGTAGCGGTGGCGGTGGCGTTCGAGCGCCTCGCTTGCGCCATAGGCCGCGGCCGCGATCGTCTTGGGCGCGATGACCGCCGTGTACGATCCGAGGCGCATGCTTCCGCCGTAGTCCTTGCGGGCGAGCTTGGCCCGCTGTTCGGGCAGGATATCGATGACCGGATCCTTCGTCCTCGGATCGACCTCGGTCGTGTTCGCGGACTTGAGCCCGAGCACGTGACGCGCATATTCGATGACCATGAGCTGCATGCCGTAGCAGAGGCCGAAATACGGGATCTTGTTTTCCCGGCAGAACCGTATCGCCTGCAGTTTTCCCTCGACGCCGCGCGAGCCGAATCCTCCCGGTATGAGTACGCCGTCGAACCCCTTGAGCTCCGCGAGTTTCTTCCGATCGTTCTCGTATTCCTCGCTGTCGATCCAGGTGAGCTCCGGCTTGCGTCCGACCGCGAACGCCGCGTGCTTCAGCGCCTCGATGACGCTTATGTACACGTCCGAGAGCACGAAATCCCCCGTCTTGAAATATTTCCCCACGACGGCGACCCTGACCGGCTTCTCGGCCTTTTTGGCGCGCGAGACGACCCGGGCCCAATCTCCGAGCGTGTTCTTGCGGGCGCGGAGGCCGAGCTTCTTGAGAAGGATGTCGGAGAGGTGGTCTTTTTCGAAATTGAGCGGTACGTCGTAGATGCTGTCGACGTCCGGCGCCGAGACGATGGAATCCTTGCGAAGACTGCAGAAGGTCGCGATCTTTTCCTTGCGCCGTTCATCGAGCGGGACAGCCGATCGGGCGATGATGATATCCGCCTGGAGACCGGCGGAGTTGAGAGTCCGCGAGGCGTACTGAGTCGGCTTGGTTTTCATCTCGCCGATCTTCCCCGGGATGGGGAGATAGCTCACGAGTGCGACGAGGACATCCTCGGGCCGTTCGATCTTCATCATCCGAACCGCTTCCAGGAAGAGGATATTCTGGTACTCACCGATCGTCCCGCCGATCTCGATGATCGCGACGTCGGCATCGGCCTTCTTGGCCGCGGCACGTATCCGGCCGATCACCTCGAGCGGGATATGCGGGACCACCTCCACGCACCGTCCACCGTACTCGAGGTTGCGCTCCCGGTCGATCACGCTCTTGTACACCGACCCGGTCGTCATGTAGTTGCCCCGGTCGAGCGACAGCCCCATGAACCGCTCGTAGTTGCCCATGTCCTGGTCGGTCTCATAGCCATCCTGGAGTACGAACACTTCCCCGTGCTCGGTCGGGTTCATCGTCCCCGCGTCGACGTTGATATACGGGTCGATCTTGAGCGCGGTGACGGTCAGCCCTCTCGCCTGGAGAATCTTGCCGATCGACGAGGCGGCGATGCCCTTGCCGACGCCCGACATCACGCCGCCCACCACGAAGATATACTTGGTCCGCCTCTGTTTCCGTGTCGCCATATGGTATGGATATGCCGATTGATGAGTTAGGGCCTCTCTGCTATCTCATGAAAAAAGAGGGGGCTATCCCCTCTCATCCGACCGGACGATGACCGTGAACTTCGCCCGTTCGGACCCGAATCGCGCTTCCATGGGGAATGTCCCCGTCGTCTTGATGTGCTCCTTGAGGGAAATATTCTTTTCCGTGACGCCCGGAAACGGTTTCTCCAGGGCGGACACGATCTCGCGCGGCCCGATCGAGCCGAAGAGCTTGCCGCCTTCCGATTTGGCCGCGATCGTCACTTCCTGCCCGGACAGGCCGGTCGCGAGTTTCCGATCGAGCTCCTTCTGCCGCGACAGGGACGTCTCCTTCTTCCGTCTCTCGCTCTCGACGCGGACGACGGCGTCCTTGGTCGCGGCGATGGCCAATCCTTTGGGGATGAGAAAGTTGGAGGCATAGCCGGTGGAGACCTCCTTGATCTCTCCCGGATTCCCGACATTCTTCACGGCTTTCAGGAAAACGACTTTCATGGACACTTCCGATATATTTTCTTCGTTTCAGTATAGGTTTTTGGCGTCTTTTTGGCAAGGAACAGGGAAACTTGCAAAAAATACCGCATCATGGGACGATTCCTTGTTGCACTTTGACAACCAACCACGAAAGGAGCGCTACCATGCCCGCACTGAGACGCAGGGAAGTTCATGAACATATGGAGGGGGCACTTCCGAAGGAAGAAAAAGCCCCGACCAAGCTGTTCGTGCTCGACACGAACGTGCTCATGCACGACCCGACGAGCCTCTTCCGGTTCGAGGAGCACGATGTCTACGTGCCGATCGCCACGCTGGAAGAGCTGGACCAACACAAGAAAGGCTCGACCGAGGTGTCGCGCAACGCGCGCCAGGCCAGCCGCTACATCGACGAGGTCATCAGACAACTCGATAGCATCGAGGACGGCGCGCCGCTCGCCATACACAGCAACGATTCCGCCACCGGCAAGCTGTTCTTGCAGACCCAGGCGATCACGGGCGACATTCCCATGAGTCTGCCGACCAGCAAGGTCGACAACCAGATTCTCGGCGTCGTCCTCTTCCTCGCCCGCCACCATCCGAAACGGCAGGTCATCCTGGTATCGAAAGATATCAACATGCGCATCAAGGCCCGTGCGTTGGGATTGCCCGCCGAAGACTATTTCAACGACAAGGTATTGGAGGATACCGATCTCCTGTATACGGGCTTGCACGAATTGCCCTCGGATTTCTGGAATACTCATGGCAAAGGTATGGAATCCTGGCAGGACAAGGGTCACACCCACTACCGCATCAAGGGCCCGCTGGTACCGAGTTTGTCGCTGAACGAGTTCGTCTATCTGGAAGGACTGAAGCCCCTCTACGCCAAGGTAACGAAAACCAGGGGGAGACAGGCTGAAATGATCACGGTGCGCGACTTCAGCCATGCCAAGAACAACGTCTGGGGCATCACCGCGAGGAACCGAGAGCAGAATTTCGCCCTCAACATCCTCATGGATCCCGAGATCGACTTCATCACCCTTCTCGGACAGGCCGGCACCGGCAAGACGCTCCTCACGCTCGCGGCAGCACTGCAGCAGACCCTGACGAAAGGGTCTGAGCGGTATTCCGAGATCATCTTCACCCGAGTCACTGTCCCCGTGGGCGAAGACATCGGCTTCCTTCCCGGAACCGAAGAGGAAAAAATGAATCCCTGGATGGGTGCCGTCGACGACAACCTCGATGTCCTCAGCGACCAGCACCATGACAAGGGAGACTGGGACCGAGTGTCACAACGCGATCTCATACGTTCACGGATCAAGGTGAAGTCGCTCAACTTCATGCGCGGGAGGACCTTCCTCAATAAGTTCCTCATCATCGATGAGGCGCAGAACCTCACGCCGAAACAGATGAAGACGCTCATCACCCGAGCCGGTCCCGGCACCAAGGTGGTCTGTCTCGGCAATCTCGCGCAGATCGACACGCCCTATCTGACGGAAGGCAGTTCGGGCCTGACTTTCGTGGTCGACCGTTTCAAAGGATGGCCGCACAATGGGCACATCACTCTCCTCAAAGGCGAACGTTCGCGTCTCGCCGACTACGCCGCGGAAGTGCTCTGATCGGCACATCCGCTCCCCGCTTCGACAGCAATTGTCGAAGCGGTTTTTTTGTAAATACGAAAAAGTATCCTATACTCTCAGAGCCTGTTGAGAAAGTCTCTTTCGTCGCGAAATCCTGGAATCCCGAGCGAAAAATTCGGGGATGGAGGAGGGCTATATGGAATATAACCCGACGAGATGCACGGATTTTGCAGCCGGAATTCCGGGATTGCAGCAGAATACGGACTTTTTCAACAGGCTCTTAGCAGTTTCTTTGACAACCCTCTGACACAAAAGGAGAGCATCCATGCATATCGGCCTCGTCGCACTTCCCTGGTGGGGATACGTGCTGGTCACGCTGACCCTGACACATATCACCATCGCATCCGTGACGATATTCCTCCACCGTCACCAGGCGCATCGCGCGCTCGATCTTCACCCCATCGTCAGCCACTTCTTCCGTTTCTGGCTGTGGCTCACGACCGGCATGGTGACCAAGGAATGGGTCGCCATCCACCGCAAACACCATGCCAAGTGCGAGACCCCCGAGGATCCGCACAGTCCGCAGATCCTCGGCATAGGGACGGTGCTCTTGCAGGGGTCCGAACTGTATCGGAAGGAATCGAAGAATTCCGAGACCCTGACCACGTACGGCCACGGCACTCCCGATGACTGGATCGAGAAACACCTCTACTCGCGCTACAGCTGGCGAGGAGTCGGCCTCATGCTCGTGATCGATCTCGTCTTGTTCGGTCCCATCGGGCTCACCATGTGGGCGGTTCAGATGCTTTGGATCCCCGTCACCGCCGCCGGAATCATAAACGGTCTCGGCCACTACCGGGGCTACCGGAATTTTCCCTGTGAAGACGCGAGTACCAACATACTTCCCTGGGGAATTCTCATCGGCGGTGAGGAACTGCACAACAACCACCACGCATACTGCACGTCGGCACGCCTGTCGAACAAGTGGTACGAGTTCGACATCGGCTGGCTGTACATACGCTCCATGCAGATGCTGGGCCTGGCGCACGTCAAGCGCGTCGCTCCGAAAGTGAAGCTCGTCGCGCCCAAACAGGCGTGCGACTTCGGGACACTCGAGGCGGTCCTCGCGCTCCGATTGGACATACTGGCCCGTTTCGACCGGCTCTCCAAGAAAATGCACGCGAAGACCGAGGAAATCGACGCATTGCGACAAAGTCTCGTCGCCTTGTGGCAACGTTCCACGCATTCCAAGGAACAGCTCCTCGATCACCTGCAGACATGGTGCAAGCAAGCCGAAGAGAGCGGTATCCCCAAACTCCGACGCTTCGCCCAACGCCTGTCGCGATATACCCTGCGTCAAACCGCGAAAGGATAAACGCCTTTCGGACGCATCCTGACCCGAAAACCATCGGGTCGGTTTTTTTATAAAAATAAAAAAAAGAGCCTTCTCATAGGAGAAGGCCCTGCTGTCAATTCGAGCGATCGGCGAGCGTCGTGGCCGGATCGAGAAGATACGGCTGATACCGCGTCTCCGCCGTATCGATCCGTATCGGCAGGAGCCGGTGAGCGATGCCACCTGATGGTACGACGAGGATTTCCAGCAAAGCGCTGTTCTTGCCCGCACGTCGGTTGCCACCGAAGACGAAATTGCCCAACGAATAGGCGATCACCTTGCCCCGGTAGATCTCGACCGGCTGGAGCACGTGCGGATGATGACCGACGATGACGTCGGCGCCGCTGTCGATCGCGAGACGGGCGAGCGCGCGATCGCGTTCGGTCGGCTCGGTCGCCCGCTCGAGACCCCAGTGGAAATTGACGATCACGATATCGGCGCCATTCTTCTTCGCGAGACGGACATCCTCCGCGACATGTTCGGGGTGCCGATAGGCAGTCCCGGGACCCTTCTCCGTCGCCGCGGAATAGTTCCCGTAGCCGAGAAAGGTGAACTTCTTCCCCTTGATATCGCGAACGACCGGCTTTCGAGCCTCGGCGAGGGTCATCCCCGCGCCGACATGCTCCACGCCCGCCTGATCGAGATACGCGAGGGTATCGCGCAATCCTTCTGCTCCGTAGTCGTAGACATGGTTGTTCGCGAGTGTCACGAGCGAGATACCGCTCTTCGGAAACACCGATACGAGATCGGGATCCATCTTGAAGTTGAACTGTTTCGGCTCCCGTTTCTCCGAACGGGTGATCGCCGTCTCGCAATTTACCATCACGACATCGGCGGAGCGGAACAGTTCCTGTGGCCGTGCGAACGGCCACTCATGATCGCGGGCGTCCGGAACGACTTCCGGATACCACGCGGCCAGCGTCACATCTCCCCCGAAGACGAGGCGAATATCCCCTTCCGCGGCCCTCCCGAGGGAGAACGGCAGGAAAAGCAGTACTGCTATCAGAAAGCGGATCATCACGTTCTCCTTCCTCGAAAACACGTTGTAAAAGTACCTCTTTCCCCTTCCGGGGAATCCGTTTGGTTTCTCTCGGTGGACCTGGGGAGAATCGAACTCCCGCCTCTGCAATGCGAATGCAGCGTTGTACCACTTAACTACAGGCCCCTCACATGGATTCGATAAGGCTGTTTTGAATCCTTTTCTTCAGGTGCGTATATGCCCCAGAATGCCTTTTGAGATTCGTTTCACGATACTTCGCATCGCTTTTCGACTGATACGCTTCGTAATAAACGATCTCAAAAGGTGCTTTGTTCTTGGTAGCAAAACTTTTTCCGTTGTTATGCTCTTCAAAACGCCTTTTCAAATCATTCGTATAACCGACGTACAAACTAGCGTCTTTCCTGCTTTTTAACACATACACATAAAACATAATCGAATCCATGTGAGGGGCTACGGGCCCCTTCCGACCCTCGGGGCCCAGAACAGTATTACGGTATCAAAAAACCCCGAGGAAGGCAAGAATCCCGAGTCTGTCGTCCCGAGCTTGACCCAAGACCCGTTTCCCCACATACTTCCCTGAACCAGTTTTTTCACAACCGACGTCAAAGGAGGCGTATCATGTCAAATGGCCACATCGCCGCGTGCCGGTACCAAGAAACCGGAACCTGCGTCTGCAAGGAGGAGAGCGCGCGATATATCAAGCTCGCCAAGCTCTCGTTTCTCATGTTTATCATCGAGGCCGCCGGAGGCATCCTCGCCGGCAGCATGGCGCTCCTCGCGGACGCCTTCCACACGATCTTCGACGGCACCGAGAACATCCTCTCGGCCTTCGTCGCCCACAAGTCGCGGTTCTCGGACCACGAGCGGCGGATACGCAAGATCGGCGGGATGGTGAGCGCCGTCCTCATATCGATCATCGCGTGGTATATCGCCATGGAAGCCCTCGAACGGCTCAACGCACCGACCGAGCTCCACATCCTCGGAGCCGCGGTCATGGCCATAGCCGCGATCAGCGTCAACGCGTGGCAGTACCTGATCCACGAGGAGGCACCCGACGAGCACCGCAACATCACCCACGCATGGCAGAAACTCCACATCGTGGCGGACATAAGCGGCAGCGTCTTGGCCCTCATCGGCATCGCGATCGCCTGGGCGGGATTCCCCCTCGCCGATGTCTACGTCTCGTTCGCGATCGTGCTTTTCATCTGGCTCCGCACCGGGAAATATGTCTTCATGACGCTCTCCGACGCGGTCCTAGGGAAAAACAGGGAGGCTGATCATGACCACGATCACCATGGCCACCGCCACTAGAAGCAGCTATCGCTCCGATACATCGTATCGGAGCGATTTTTCTTTCACTTTATTTTGGCACGTTCTATTCTTCTGTAGTTTCATCGAACTCTTTGAGTATGTCCATGATTTGCGACTGCGTAAGCGGGATCCAAGGCGAACTGTCCGAATTAGCGGCAGAGGCGGCCGGGCTTTCGCCCTGATTCCACCATTTTGCCTGAAAGGGCATGCCTTCGAACAACACGCGGTCGCCACCCTCGTACACGACCTCTCCAGACCATTTCGGATATGTTCCACTGGGAAGCGTCGCCTGCTGAATGGGTTTTTCGCCCGACAAGACAGGCCCGATCAATTGCCAAGGAGTTTCCCATGATTGCAACACAGGGTTGTCAGGCAGGTCGTTCTTCGTCCACCATTTCGCCTCGTAGACATTGCCATGCCAGACGACCTTCACTCCTTTCGGGTACGCTCCCGTCCCTTGCCATATCTGATACGGACTTCTCTCCGGGTCATCGACCACATACGTGTTGCTTTCCGGGTCTTCCGTCGTCAAAATATTGGCACTCTGCGCGAGATCCCCGTCGAACCCATCGCTCAATGCCTGAGCAAAACTGAACTTGGAAGCCTTTACACCACTGCACGAATCAGAAACGACTTTTACGTCTACATAGTTCTCTCCGCAAGGGATATCCCGATTGGCCGACCACATCGACATCCGACCGATGCCACGGTCGCGCGCGAAGAGATTGAAAGCCTTGGCGTCTTCAAGCGTGAACACCTCCTCCACGACATCGTTCTGACCGACCATCGGCGTCGCTCCGATCTTCCGCCACAGCGAACCTTCGTTCAGATTGATCCTGGCCTGTTTGTAGAGCACTCCGAGCTGGCGATGTGTCTCGATCAGGGCCCGTTCGGACGCCTCGAGCATCGTCTGACCCTCCGCACGGCTTGCGCCGTAGTCCATGGTCATCAAGTTGACTCCGGCCAAATCCACTCCGCTTGAGAGCATTTGAGCGACAATATCCGTACCTTCCGGAGTCAGGCCCTGTGGAGTCACCGGCAAAGTCAGCCAAACCGCCAAATTTTTATCCTTGCTCCGATAATGTTCCTGCAGCCGTGCGATGACGTCTGCACGGCGTTTGGATGCCTCGATATCCTTCAGCGCCTGGTTCTCGATGTCCAAGTCTACGGTATCGATAGTATAGCGTTCTATGACGGATTCATACGCGGCGAATAGCTTGTCGGGATCCGTGCATCCAAGGGCAAGCTCGGAATTCAACGCTCCCCCGAAAGACACCGCTATTCTGCCCTCCTGCTGTTGGAGCCGGGCGATCCGGCGGTCGAGATCAAGCGATGCTGCCGCTTCATCCAGCGTATAGTGGGTTCCCCAAGTAGGCATGCAAGCATCGGATGCGGAAGACACGATAAAAGAAAGCACGACAGCGGGTGTCGTAGTCGACCCCAATTGCTCAAAGGCATACGCCGGAGTGGATGTCACATCCACATAGGCGGCAAACCATGGCTTATGAACGGCAGCGGACTCGGTTTCCCGCCGTTCGCTCCAGCCAAGGGTCGTTCCATAGACAAGCCCGCCCACTATCAGGATAGCGCTCAAGACCCGCCATGGGGACAGTCGCCTTCTGGGGCCGATGTTTACTTTTTCCGCGCCGGACTCTTTCATAGCATTTGAACTACTTTTCATGTAACATCGCGCGGCTCATGGATTCATGGGGTGCGACGCCACCTGCTTCTCCATGATACAGCACGCTCTTCCAATTGAACTCGGATTCGGTTTCGACGGGTTTTTGAGACACTTTGCCGGGAGCAGTCTCGACATAGAGCATGTCCGTCAACCCGAGCCACACATCAACAAACAGATTTTTGATTCCGATATACGAGACGATAGCCCATGTGGCCGCGAAGGTATTGAATCCGGCGAATGCCGCATTCCCCCAATTCTCCCCTTCGACATTGCGCCACAACGTAAAGAACGAGAAACCGACGATAAGCAGAGGCGAAAGGACATACGGCAACGCCACCGCTGTCCGGTCCTTGACCTTCGGGGTTCGAGCAAACGGTGTTTTTTTAGTAGTCAACGCTTGCTCCAGCGATTTAAGCGTTCCAGCGATATTGACCGGAAGCAGTATCAGATTGAAACCATAGATGCGGACGATGTCGCTATAGTTGTAGCGGCAGTATTTCAAATCGGCAGCCATGGCCAAAAAGTAGGGTGTCGCGGCAAGAAGAACCAGTGAGCTCAATAACCGTCCATCGTAAGGGTACATGAGAAGAAACACGAGTCCAAGATTCGACCAGGCGATAGAGGCCATGTAGTTGAGCCTGATCATGAACTCGACCTTCGATACGGGCTTGCCCTGATTTTTGCGTTCGCGAAGCAGCGTCCACAATTTCGGAAGTATCAAGAGGCCGCCGTTCGCCCACCGACGACGCTGTATGACCAAGGACCCGAAATCGGGAGGTGTCGCGCTATAGCTGAGGCGCTCCGGATAATTTACCAGTCTCCAACCATGAAGCGCCAAGTCGATGCTCGACTCGGTGTCTTCTATGACCGTGCGATCCTGTACGTATCTCTTTATCTCGAATCCGCCTACCCATTCTTTCTCGACTATATCCTCGAGGGCGCGTTTTCGTATGACCGCATTGGCCCCCACCCAAAAAGTCGCGCCATAATGGCTCATTCCCTGGTGAATGATGTGTTGGATGTCGGTCGTGGCGCCGGACAACCGTTCGATACGCGTAGGAGCGCCACGGAACGAGGAGTACGGCGTCTGTGCGACCGCGACATCCGCGTTATCGGGCTGCTGCAGGAAGTAGACCAGACGCGAACAATAGTCCCGCAACAGAATGGAGTCCGCATCCAACGTAAGTATGAACTCGCTGTCACGGACGATCATGTCCGCGCCTCTACGGCGCGCCATCGGTACCAGGACGATTCCATCGGGTGTCTGCTCCTGCCGATATGCGCTTCCCATGAGTCCGATGTACGAATTGAGATTCATCGCCTTGTTCGGCTCATGCGACAACGAAACATATCTTTTCCGCTCGAAGACTTCCAAGTCCGCATTGAATATCCACACAAGCCGGTGATAGAGCTGCAATAGGCGATCCGCAGAGAATCGCGCGCCTTCCTTATGCGAGGCGATCAGCGCTTCCCCGACGAGACGTAGGTCTTTAGCAAGCTCACGCAGCACCTGATCGGCAAAAAATATGTCCACATGATCTTCGGCCACCTCCTTTTCCGCAAGCTTTTCCAACCATTTCGCCGCCCATTTATAATGTTGCGCTATTTCCGGAATAGAGTTCCTGATCAATGCTTCATCCTTGAGATCAGCATCTTCAAACCGCGCCAACGCTTCATCGAAGCGTTTGTGCGGTTCGGAGAGAAGAGCCTTGATTTCACCGCTCAGCGCACGTGTCGCTTCAAGCCGAGGAACGTCCTCTGGGCGAACCCTCGCGGGATCGTCATCGAGCAAAAGGACCACGCGGATATCGGGATACTCCTGCAGCGCCGCGGACAACATCGTCTTCCGTATGACCTGGGTCTCCTCGCTATAGGAGGGAACCAGAACGGTAATCGATGGCTGGTTAGTAGAAAAATATCTCTCGAGTACGGCCCGCGGAACACGCACATGCGCACTGAAACGCTGAAACGCTCCCTGTCGAGCGATCAAGTACACCAACGCCGAGAAAGTCAGGAAGGTTACGACGATAAGGTAGCCGAAGGCTTCCACAGTAAAGTGATAGTTTTGGGGGCCATCGATAAGTTGGCGGATAACAACCGAAATGACATACATCGCCCAAAACAGTATCGTCAGGACGATTGAAAGCCTGCTGAATACGACGGCGTAGCTTGAAGGTTGGTCATGGAGATTGGACAGCGGCAGAGTCTCTCGCTCGGTTCCCCATTGTCTTTTACGGACAGCATGCGTGCCACGTGTTTTCTTATGTAGGGTTTTACCATTCATAATGTTGCTTCCGTACCAGTCTCCCCTGGGGAGCCCATTGAATAAATACCCGATGCGGTCTGCATCAAATAAGCCAAAAAAATACAATTGCCTGTGCAATCGCAGACATGAGAATATAGCAGAATTTTGTGGTTCTGTCAAGGGCAACCTCCCTGTCTTCCTCAAAACCGTCGCCACCACCCGTCGGGAAATGATGTGCTCCCTCCGCCCATTAGTATAGCGTGGCATCATTTTCCTCCGTATAAAAAAGCGAAAACAGCCAAGAATATGGCTGTTTTCGACAGTTACCTGCAATTATTCGGCCCCATATCCGTTGGGTATGCCATGCGCATACCACGTATGCACTCCCTCGAACGTACCCTGGTCCATTATGACTTCATAATTTCCCCAGACGGAATACCCGCCATCTTTCCAATAAGGACTCTGTTCGGCTTCTGACCCAACCCAGATGATTTTATAGTGCCACACCTCGCCCGAACCATCCTTGCCTTTTCCGTTCCATTCGTTATCGGTCCAGGCTCCGGCGCAGACGTCCGGATCATCGTACCCGGCAGCATTGCATGCATCCCAAGCCGCATTCCATTTCATGACAACCCTGTCACTCGCATACGTCGGACTGCCCCACACCTTTCCATCAAGATTCTTATCGACGCCATCCGCCAATCCGTTAAATAATCTGGCTCCATAATTATATCCGAACTGATTGAATCCGGTCGTATCCGGTTTTCCCGCAGACACGGGAGTCGCAATGACTCCACCGATGAAAATAAAGGCGAACGTGAGGACACCGGACAAGATAAGAGATTTCTTCATATCATTTGTCTTCATGATTAATTTCCCTCCGTTTTCGGCACGTCGACCTGCGCACCGTCTTCGTTACCGTTCCAGTATACACCCGAGCCGGAACCGAAAAAACACCGATGTCAATCATCCGAAGACCTCCGCCTCTGCGAAAATCGCGTGTATTGCACCACCCAGATGACGAAGAGGACGAACGGCCACCAACCGATGGAACCGTAATATGTCATCCAAAACGCGATCGCGGCCACGGTCACGAGCAACGGGACGAATATCGTCCGCCATCCCGATAGGTTCACGTTTGTACGATTTTCACTCATATGATTCTCCGGTGAGTTTTCGGGAAGAACGACCAGTTGATCATGAGGAAATAGGCGAGCCCGGAGAGAAGAAGCATCCAGAGCGGGAACTTCCCGTTCCCGACGACCTCCCCGACCGTCGCGGCCTGCGCGCCCTGCACTTCGCCCGGGATCGTCACGTCTTCCGGCGATGCCGCTTCGACCGTCTCCGCACCGAACGCCCCGGCGAAGGCGGACCCGACGATGGTGAGCGTGGCATAGGCCTTCTTGGACCGTATATCATCGTCATCGTACTGTTTGCCCTCGGCACGGGCGGTGTAGCGATACTGTCCGGCTCCGACCTGGTTCGGGATGGCGATCGTGTATTCGATGAGCACGCCCTTGCCCGAGTCGATTCCGCCTATGTTCCATTCGAGCGTGGCGATAAGCGTACCGTCGGGTGTCTCGAACGAGTCCTCCGCCACGACATCGTAGGCTGGATTCTTGCCGGTGTTCTCGACGGTGATCCGATGCGTGACCGTGTCCCCGCCTCGGAACGCGCCATCGGGTTTACTCCGCTTCACGCGGAGCCCAGTGTGATAAGAGTTTCCATCAACGTATTCCGCGTCGATCTGCGTGATGACCGCATCGGGGATATCGACGGTCGTCTCGTCGTCTGAGACGTTGTTCTCCGGATGCTTCTCGGCGGTATCCGTCCCCGCCTGCGCGTATGCGCGGAGCTCGGCTCCGTCAGGTGTCCCGCCGTCCACTGCCACCGTCACGGTAAATCCCTTACTTTCGCCTTTTTTCAGAGATGAAAGCGTCCAGATGACCGTGTCGCCGTTGCGCTCCGCCCCGTCGGAAGCGGACCGGTATTCGGATGATCCCGGAATCCGGAATGCCACCGACACACCCTCCGCGTCGGCCATGCCGCCGTTTTCGACCCGGACGACATATTCGAGGGTGTCGCCGGGAAGTGCGGTCTCTCTCCCGTCGCTGACCGAGGTCGAGAGGTCCGGATAGGCGAAGACGAGGTTGCCACCCCAGCTTCCGAAGACGTTGATGACCGCGAGGAGCCAGTTATGCCCGACGATATTGTTGTTCACGAAGTTGAACGCGGCGGCGGTCGCGGAGGCGTTTCCGGTCACGATCGACGCATCGTCCGCGCTGGTGATGGTGTTGCCGCCCGTGTCCGCGCTCGCCGAGACGGTGTTGACCACATAGGCGACGTTCTTGCCCGAGACCGACACGATATCGCCGCACTCCGCGTCGCAACCATCGCTCTCCCCTCCGCCGCCGAAGAGGAATCCGATGACTCCGTCGCCATCCGCATCCTCGCCGTCGACGATGCCGCCCAGCCATTCACCGAACACATTGACCACGACGACAAGCCAGTTGTCGCCGACGAAATTCGTATTGGCGATGGTATCGCTTTCCGCCACGGCGACCGCATCGCCCGTCTCGATGGATGCGTCGCCGGAACCCTCGATCGTATTGCCGCCCGTATCGGCGGATGCCGTGACCGTATTCTCGATGGTCGCCTCGTTCCCGTTCTCGACGGTCTCCAGACTCGGGTCGCCTCCGCCGAAGGAGAGCAGGCCCTCGCCGGGCAAAATGACATCGCCGGCATAGTCGCCGACAATATTGACGATGGCGAGGAGTCCGTTGGACCCGACGAGCGTGGTGTTGACGACGTTGACCGCCACCGCGAGCGCGGAAGCGTCCCCGGTATCGATGGCCGCCCCGTCGCCGCCCTCGATCGAGTTGTCCCCGGTCTCGGCTGTCGCGACGACGGTATTCTCGACGGTGGCCTCATTGCCGTTCACGACCGCGACCCCGCCACCGGATCCATCCGTTTCCCCGGGCTGATTCGTTTCCGCCGCTTCTCCATTTTCCTCCTCCGTGCCGACGAATGCCTCGAGCAGGTCGATATCTCCCGTCTCCTCGTCCGCCACGATCACTTCCTTGTCGACATCATTCCCCACGATATCGGTATTCACGTCCTGGACGAGCACGGCGGTCGCGCCGGCATCGCCGGTGTCGATAGCGGAATCGACGCCCTCATCCGGAGCGACTTCCGCGACGGCGGGTTCGGCGGCGGCACTCACGGTATCCGCTTCCGTCGATTCATCGGTATCAGTTCCTTCCTCCTCTCCGACGGGATCACCCTCCTCGATGACGATGGCATTTTCACCGGTATCGGATGAGGCTGTCACATCACTCTCCGTTTCGGCTTCGTTACAGCTCTCGATGACCGTGCCGTCCTCATGTCCATCCACTGGCACTTCATGTTCATCCGCTGGCGCTCCCTCGTCACAGGGAGACGCTTCCGATGTTTCCGGCTCCGCCTCCGGGTCCGGCGCGACTTCCGGTTCCGACGACGCGGTTACAGCCATATCAGGTTCGGCATCGGGTTCGACGACCTTCTCGGGTGCCGCTTCTTCTTCCGCCGGTGCTTCTTCCGGAGTCTCTTCAGTAGGTTCTTTCTCCGCAGTCTCCTCCGCAGGCGCTTCTTCCGGATCCGCTTCCGGTGACTCGGACTCAAGGACGGGCTCGCTTTCCGGAGCGGTATCGTCCGCGACCGCGGCCATCGGCGCCATGGGATAAAACGCGACAGCCAAAGAAAGGCTTATGATGAAGGATTTTTTCAGAAAAACTGCCCGCGCGTACGCGGGGAGGATCCAAGAGACCCTCCTCGGAGAAACGGGGCGCGACCAACGGGGCGAGAAATATATCCTCTGCCCTCTGCTTGCCGCGTAGACATATCGCATCCGTTCGGACGACATACTCTCTTTCTCATGAAATCATTCGAAGATAGACCGTATGAAATCCCCTATTCCCGACAGGAACGCCCCGACTTTTTCGAACACTCCTGTTGCCTCTTCCGAGGACGCACCAGCCGCGCTTTCCTCGGATACCGACACGTCGATCCGCGCCTCCGCGCCACCTTCTTGCTCCTCTACGGAGACCGTCCCCGGACCCTCCTGGACCGCACTGACGGATGATTCCTGCCCGTCCGCTTCCGACACGGCTTCCGCCTTTACCGTCGTCTCGCTACCGGAGGAACGCACTTCGGTCGCGCTCGTCGCCTTGGCGTCACCGGTCTCGATGTTTCCCGATCCGCTATTCCCGCCGGTATCCGAGACCGCGCTCGTCCTCGACTCGATGATCGTATTCTGTCCGCTGTTCTCGATGACCATCACGGCATCCGCGCCGCTCGAAAACAGGAGAAAGGATACGAGAGCGAAGAAAAAGGTCTTGAAATTCATACTCGGGATATTTTTTCCCTTTCCGGAAGCGCGGGGGCGATGATCCGCGGTTCACGCCCCCGCCTCCTGGAAAAAATCGGCTAGAAACCCGTCACGTTGGAGTTGACGACTGTCCACGACGTAGCGCCCGCTACCGCGGCGCCGGTCACGATATTGCCGCTCCCTCCACCGTAGTACCAGTCATCGAAGTACCCACCATTGCCCGTGGTGGTATTCTCGCCGGTTTCCGCCTCGGCCTTCGTCTTATTGTAGACGACCGCGTTGTTCGCGCTCGTGATCGTCACGTCGTCGAAACAGTCACACGGCGCCCCGAGGGTCGTCATGTTGCTGTTCACGAAGAGACCCGAGTCCGCACCGGCCATAGCCGCGCCGGTCACGATATTCCCCGAGCCGAATCCATAGTTGAGAAACGTCGAGTTGTCGCCCGTGTCGCTCTCCGCCTTCGTGACGTTGTATACGTTCGCGTTGTTCGAACTCTGCACATTGAGCTCATCGTTGAAGTGCATCCACCAATGGCCATCACCATTCGCCGATGCCGGAGCCGCGAACGCGAAAGCGAGGGCGAGCGCCGGAAGAACCATAAACATTGTTTTCATAGTCTGTTCACCTTCCTTCCTAGTGCTCCGCTCCGCGCGCCGCGACGCGCCGAACGGGAATACTTTTCAGACAGAATGCCCGAGGCGCTTGCACCTCTTTGCCTCGCGCATTTGTCCGATCGACCGAGGCCCCCTGAGAGCCTGTCGGAAAAGTCCGGATAGACCCTTCCGACAAACAATCAAAAAGCCGGGCACCGAAATAGGGTGCACTCCGATGCCCTGCCCTTCGATCGAAAGGCTACGAATGAAGAAAGAAATGGAGAATCAAAAAGACCGACGGCCGTTACCCGAAAACGGGCTGACGATCGTCGGTCTTTTTGGGCACCTCCAAAAAACCTGTCCCCTGTCCGGCTCATAGATCCCCCTGTGAGCGAATTACGGAAACGACGCTGAGATATTTTATTGTACGCTGTCCGATTTTCTCTTGATGCCGATTACTACAATACTTGTTTCCGAATCTTGCATCGCCGCTCAATGCACCACGACCGGCGTGCCGATTTCCGCCCAGTTCCATACGCGTGCGGCGGAACCGACGCCGAGCCGGACACAGCCGTGCGAGACCGGTATGCCGAGGTGATTCGCGCCTTCCTTGTACCCGCTCGGCCATTCGGGCAATTCATGGATGCCATACTTTCCGTCCGCCGTGAACGCCATCCAGTTGGGCATATAGAGTTCATACATCTTCGACCAAGGACGCCTCGCCTTGTTCTCGATCTTGTACTGCCCCTTCGGGGTGTCCATGCCGGGGAGACCCGAGGAGACGAGGTAGGTGTCGAGGAGCGAGCCGTCCTCGAAGATGGTCATGACCTGCGCCTCGGTATCGATATCGATGTATTTCCCCGTCGCGATGATCGGGCGAGCGAAGCGCTTGGCCTCGATGAGACGCGCCGCGAGGTCGCGGCTCCATTCCTTCGGCCGCTCGGGCAGCGTGGTAAAGGTCGTCGCGCCGATCGATCGATAGGCGCCATCCGGCTCGCTCCGCCACTTGGCGAACACCTCGAGACGATACTCGGTACCGGGTTTGACCGGCTCCTTCGGGAGGATCTTGAACTCGGTCTTGGCGTCGTCGTTCTGATACGTCACCGGTATCGAGGGGGACAGACGGAAATCGACGTAGAAATCGGCGACGGAGCGGTCGAAACGGACAGTGATCGGATCCTCGATGTCGAGGATGAGGTCCGTGGCGCCGTCCTTGGGAGTCATGGACACGATTTCCGGATAGGTAGGGGTATGAAAAGAAAACGACGCCATCGGCACCGTCCTGCCGAAGCCCGATTTCCCCGGACCGAGGAGTATCTGATACTGCGATCCTTCCGCCCATTTGCCCTCGGGTTTGAGCGACAGGGTCCGACCGTCCTTGCTCCACGAGTAGAGAAGCGGGGTCGCGGGCACGACGGAGATATTGTCGCGGTAGCTCTCCGGATCGACCGCCCGCGAGAAACGGATCTCGAAGGGATCCTGAGGCGTGCGAAGGATGCTCTCGGAGAGGACTTCGGCCCGCACATTTTCGAGCGCCCACTCCGAACCGGATATGAAGAGGAATACGGGAACGAGCCCGGCGATCACCGCCAGCGTGACGGATGCCATTTTCATGAAAGATCTTCGCTTCATACCGTTTTCTGAGTGACGGTCGGTTCGAATGCGTCGGTCGTGAGAAGCACGACGGAACAGGCTCGGACGATCCTTATGCCGGCTTCGGCGAGTCGGGATTCCAGCGCGTCGTTTTCGGTGTCCGGATTGAAGATGGCGACTCGGGGTGAGAGCGCGAGGATATCATCGGCCAGAGCCGCGCTCCGCTCGGGGTTCACATACACGGTGAGGACATCGGGATGCCGGGCGACATCGGAGAGCGCGTGGACGACCGGTATTCCCTCGATCGTTTCGAGCGTCGGATTGACGGGTACGACGTCGTACCCTTTTTCCTTGAGGAGAAGCAATGCCTTGTTCGAATAGCGCTCCGGCTTGTCGCTCGCGCCCAGTATGACGACGGTTTTCATATGATCTATGATTCCTCGAGGACGATGCGCCCGGAAAATCCGCCGCGCTCCTCGAGTTTTTTTCGTTTTACCGCACCGATTTCCTCCTGGGAGAATCCCTTGAGAGCCGCGATCGCATCGATCACCTCGAGCACATCGGCGATCTCGCCGATCGATTTGTCACGGACAAGTTCCTCCGCCTCCTCGCGAAGTTTTTCGAAGAGCTTGGTCTCGTATTCGGCTTCGTCGGCGATATGGGTCGTGCACGATTCCCCTTTCGCCATGATGATACCCGGGATCCGATCCCGGACGAGTTTGTCGTATCGCATGCCCACAGTATAGCACGTTTCGACTGGCCCTTAGCCTTTTTTCGTCTTTTTCTTCTTCCCGCCCTTCTTGGTCTTCTTCTCGTCCTCGGGCTCGAAGCGGTCCTTGTCATAGGTGGTCAGCGTCCCGCCGGCGATGAGGCGCGTGTCGTCCGCCGTCCTCGGCGCATAGGCGATGAAGGGTCCCGTGCGATATTCCGGGACCCGGTCGATGAAATCGCGCCATATGGGAGCCGCGACGAACACGCCATCCGCTCCGGGCGCCATCGGACGGTTGTCGTTGTTGCCCGCCCAGACCGCGACCGACAGGCGGGAGGTGTACCCGACCGTCCACGCGTCACGGAACCCTTGGGTCGTCCCCGTCTTGGCGGCGGCGGAACCGTCCGGGAAGGCGAGCGGGCTCGACGGCCCGAACACGGGCGTGCGGGCGGCGTTGTCGGAGAGTATCGAGTTGATGCGGCGGGCTATCTCCGGCTCGAGCACACGCTCCTCCGGATCGCGATCGAGGATCCCGTATATCTCGCGTCCGTCGCGTTTGATGCTCCGGATCGATACCGAGGGGCGGCGGATGCCGTCTGCGGCGAACACCGAGAACGCCGACGCCATGTCGAGCGGCCGAACCTCGGCGCCCCCGAGCACGAGCGAGAGCCCGTACCGCTTGGGATCGCCAAGCGTCGTGATGCCGAGCCGCTCGGCGAGGCCGATCGCATCTTCGACGCCGACGACGGCGAGCGTCTGCACGGCCGGGACATTGAGCGACATCGAGAGCGCCTGCCGCATGGTGAGCATGCCGTAGGATTTGCCGCTGTAGTTCTGCGGGATATAGTCGCGGCCGGAGCCGTCGGGGCCGAAATTGACCGGGGCGTCGAGTATCCTCGTTTCGGGTTCGAATCCCTCCTCGAAGGCCCTCGCGTAGACGAACGGCTTGAACGCCGAACCCGGTTGGCGGGCGCGGATGGCCACGTTGACCTGCCCGTCGATGGCGGTATCGAAATAGTCGCGGCTGCCGGCCATCGCGAGCACCTCGCCCGTCGCGACGTCGACCGCGACCAAGGCCGCGTTTTCCGCATTACGGGACCGGTTGCGCTCGACGCCGCGCTCAACGCTCGCTTCGGCCTTCTCCTGAAGATCAAGGTCGATCGTCGTCGTGATACGGAGACCGTCCGTCTCGAGCGCGGTGCGCCCATAGCGCTCTTCGAGGTCACCGAGGACGGAGAAGACGAAATGCGGGGCGACGATCGGATCGCGCCTCGGCTGTACGCGGGCGAAGGTGTCGCTCGCGATGGCTTGGCGCCGGGTCGCCTCATCGATGAGGCCGATCTCCGCCATCCGGAGAATGATCTGTCGCTGGCGGTCGGCGAGCGCCTTGTTCGGATCCCGATAGGGAGACAGCGTCGTCGTCGCCTTGGGCAATGCCGCGAGGAATGCCGCCTCGTCGACGGAGAGATCGATGGCATCCTTGCCGAAGAAGACTTCGGCCGCCGCCTGTATCCCGTAGGCGTTCGATCCGTACGGGACGGTATTGAGGTAGAGATCGAGGATATCATCCTTCTCGTATTTCCGGTCGATCTTGAACGCGAGCACGATCTCGTTCAGTTTGCGCACGAAGGATCGCTCCCGGTCGAGGTAGAAGATGCGCGCGACCTGCTGGGTGATGGTCGATCCGCCCTGGACGATACTCCCTTCCTCCAGGTTTTTCATGAACGCACGACCGATCGAGACCGGATCAAACCCGAAATGACGGTAGAACGCGTCGTCCTCGGCCGCTATCGTGGCAGAGCGCACGACATCGGGTATCGCGTCGTGCGGGAGGAGCTTTCGATTCTCCTCGCCGTGGATCTCATAGAGGACGCGCGTCCCGGTCCGGTCGTAGATGATCGAGGTCTGCGCGAGCTTGCGTTCGAACAGGTCGTCCCCGGACGGCACGCGGAAGAAATAGATGAGCGCGAAGCCGGCCACACCGCCGGCGACGAAAAGGAGGCACAAGAACAGTGCCTCCCGGAAAATACCGTATACGAGCCTCGTAAGTCGAATCTTTTCCCCTGATTTCTTGGTCATTCGTTCGGTCATGATACGGATTTCGGAAACGTTTCCAGTATACTGTCTTTATTTCATCCGCGCAAAATTTCAAAGGATGAGCATCGAATCGCCGAAGGAGTAGAACGCGTACTTCTCGCGGATCGCTTCCCCGTAGAGATCGAGGATGCGTCGTTTCGACCCCTTGTGTTCGAGGAAAGCATCCACGAGGAGCATGAGCGAGGTCTTCGGCAGATGAAAGTTGGTGAGGAGGATATCGGCCGAGCGGAACACGTGCGGCGGGAAGATGAAGATATCGGTCGGTCCGGAATGCGCCCGGAATCCGTCGTCCCCCGACACCGACTCGAGCGTACGGAGTGCGGTGGTGCCGACGGCGACGATCGGCCTTCCGTCCTGCTTTGCGGTATCGAGGCGGCGAGCGGTCTCGGGGGATACGTCGATACGCTCCCGATGGAGCGTCTTCGTCCGGAAATTCTCCTCACGGAGCGGCGCGAACGTCCCCTGTCCGACGTCGAGCGTCACCTTCGCGATATCGATACCCTTGCGATCGAGTGATTCGAACACGCGATCGGTGAAGTGGAGCGATGCGGTCGGTGCGGCGACCGAAGCGCCCGTCTTCGCGAATACGGTCTGATACCGTCTCCGAAGCTCCTGCTCGTCTCCTTTCTCCGCTCCTTCGAGGTAGTGCGGGATCGGTGTCTCGCCGAACGTGTCGAGGAGTATCTCGAGCGGTTTCCCGCTTTCGAGCCGCGCGAAGAACCGGCTCTCCTCCTGACGGACGATTTCGAGGAAACTCCCGTTCGGGAAGGAGAGCCGCATCCCCGGCATGCACTTGCGATCGACAAGGAGCGGGATCTCGCCTGCGCCATCCCACTCGTTCGCGAGCACGAAGGCCTCGATCCTGCCGCCGGTCTCCTTGCGAAGCCAGAGTCTCGCCGGGACGACGCGCGTCTCATTGAGGATCATGAGGGATTTCTCCGGGAGATACGCCGCAAGCTCGTAAAAGAAGCCGTGGCGGAGCTCGTCCGTCCGGGTATCGTAGACGAAGAGCCTCGCCGAGTCGCGCGGTTCGATTCCCTCCTTCCGGATGAGTTCCGGCGGGAGGACATAGTCATATCTTTCCAGATCTTCGTATCGCATATACGGAACCATAGCGGATGGCGCGGACTTTGTGAAGCGCGAAAAAAAGCCGCATAGGTTCATGCGGCTTTGGCCTGCTCCAGGAAAAAGCAGAGGTTGGCTATCGAAAAGGGATAGGATTTCCCGCCGACGAATATCTCGCAAGCCGTTCCCGTCATCGATTCCTCGAGTTGTGGCCAAAATGTCAGATCGGGATCCGCACCGAACACGATCGCCTGCCTCAGGTCTTCCACGACCAGGCGTTTCCCGTCCGCAAGCGACATCCAGAGCGTGATCTGATCCGTATAGTCGCTCCGCTTGAGACCGTAGTACCCGCTCTCCATCATCTCGCGGACGATGAGCGCCTCTCCGGGAAAATCTTTCCGGATACGCACTCCGCGTTTTTCGGCCTCGCGTATGAAGAAGATCGCGGCCGCCAGATCCTCGATGCTCCCCTGGCGGATAGCGTAATGATATCCCTGCGTACCGAGAACGAAGGCGACACTCCGCGGCACCCATGGCTGAACCCTCCATCCATCCAGAAACTTTGCCATTTTCCTTCTCCTTCCTGTAAAAAAACTGGAACTTATCTCGAAAATACATCCGGAAGGAACATCCGTCAACCGTGCGGTTGTGTCATGGGACATCCCCTTGTATACTGATCGTGCGAGGATAGGGCATTCGGGGCAGCAGGGTTCACGACGAACCCATGACATCATTTCCCCCACTCCCCGATCCCCTTCCTCGCGCCCCCCGAACTCATGCGCCCATCTCGCCGCGGCAACGTCCCGGCAGAGTTGACGAGTCCGGGGGCTTTTCTTTTTTATTGATAGAGATACGACAGACGGTTGTACTCATCCGTCGGGTAGGCGGTGATGCCTTCCTCGTGCCAGAGGATGAATTCCGCGATACCGGCATCGAGGGCGAGTTTGCTGCAGATGGTGCAGTAGGGTTTCCCCGAATGTTTCGGATTTCCGTCCGCATCCAGCCGGACGAAATAGAGCATCGATCCGGAAACCTCGTCCGGGTGACGCCGGAGCGCATCCATGATCGCCCGCTCCTCGGCATGCACGCAGCAGGTCTTGTCCGTCACCTTCGTATCGTACGAGGACTTGTCGGCGCCGCATCGCCGCTCGCTCTCGAGATTCCCCGCCGGAGAGTTGGATCCCTCGCCGATGATCCGCCCATCTCGGACGATCACCGATCCACATTTCGAACGCTCGCAAGTCGCCTTCTTCGCGACATCTGCCGCCGCAGCCATCCATTTCTCGCCGATTTTCGCCTCGAGGATGCGCATAGCGTCCGTATTCCGTAAATATTGTCACTGTCGCGGGAAGTTGCTAGTATCAGGGTGGCCAGAGTGCCACCGTCGGAGTGAAATGGATCAGATACCCATTTCATGTCGTTCCGGCGGTTTTTTCTTTATGCTCCGTGGCATTTCTTGTACTTCTTCCCCGACCCGCACGGGCACGGATCGTTGCGGCCGACGGTCTTTTCCGCATGGATCGGCTGTTGCTTCACCAGTTCGCCTTTGTCACCGTTTCCCTGCGACTTCGCCGCGCCGAACTGCTCCACCTCCGTGGCGCCGGAAAACACCATCGGTCGCGTCGTCTGCGACGCGGCAGTCATGCCGGCCGCCGGTTCGAGTTTGAGCACGGTGAGGAGATAGGTCTTGCGGACGGTATCGAGCAGTCCGACGAAGAGATTGTACGCCTCGCGCTTGTATTCCACGAGCGGATCCTTCTGCCCGTAGCCGCGCAGTCCGATACCCTGGCGGAGGTAGTCGATCTCGTCGAGATGATTCATCCAGAGCTGGTCGATCGACTGGACGTAGAGCATACGCTGTGCGCGCTCCCATGGCTCTCCGATAGCGGCCTCTTTCGCCGCGAAGACTTCCTTGGCGAGACCGACCAGGTAGTCCTTGATGAGGGTCTTCTTCTCCGCCTCGTCGCGTGACCGGTCGTCGCGTATCTCCTCGAGCTTCTTTTCCACGACGGCCGCGTCGAGTGAGGGGAAAAGCTCGTTCGTATCCGCCGCCATCTCGGCGACGCCCCATTCCGGTTCCTCGGAGGCGCAGTGGAAGGAGATCATCTTCTCGAATTCCTCGTCGATGAGCGCGAGCGTGACCCCCCGCATATCGCTCGTCTTGAGCGTCTCTCGGCGCTTGCGATAGACGACCTCGCGCTGTTTATTCATGACGTCGTCATAGTCAAGGACGTGCTTGCGGATATCGAAGTTGAAACCCTCGATCTTGGTCTGTGCGCCTTCGATCATCTTGGAGATGGCACCGCTCTCGATCGGGTCCTCGTCGGGAAGTCCCATCGACGTCATCATGCTTTTCAGCCGATCGCCGCCGAACCGCCGCATGAGTTCGTCCTCGAGCGAGATGAAGAACTGCGTCGCCCCCGGATCGCCCTGACGTCCGGCACGTCCGCGGAGCTGGTTGTCGATGCGCCGCGCCTCATGCCGCTCGGTACCGATGATATAGAGTCCGCCGAGCTCGCGTACGCCGTCGCCGAGCTTGATGTCGGTGCCGCGGCCCGCCATGTTGGTCGCGATGGTGACCGCGCCCTTGTGCCCCGCGCCGGCGATGATCGACGCTTCCTGTTCGTGATGTTTGGCGTTCAGGACATGATGCGGGACGCCTTCGCGTTCGAGGAGCGCCGCGAGGTATTCGGACTTCTCGATCGCGATCGTCCCGACGAGCACCGGCTGTCCGGTCGCATGGATCTCCTTGATCTTCTCGGCGATCTTCCGGAATTTCATCTCCTCGGTCTTGTAGATGATATCGGGAAGATCGCGACGGATCGGCGTGCGGTTGGTCGGGATCTCGGTCACGTCGAGCTTGTAGACTTTCGCGAACTCCTCGGCCGAGGTGGACGCGGTACCGGTCATGCCTGCGAGCTTGTCGTAGAGGCGGAAATAGTTCTGGAAGGTGATCGTCGCGAGCGTCCGGGATTCGCGCTGGACGGCCACGCCCTCCTTGGCCTCGATCGCCTGATGGAGGCCCTCGCTGTAGCGGCGACCGTGCATGATACGGCCGGTGAAGTCATCCACGATGAGCACCTCGCCGTCGCGGACGACGTAGTCACGGTCCTTCTGGAAGATGATCGTCGCCTTGAGCGACTGCTCGAGATGATGGACGTACTGGATATTGCCCTGCTCGTAGAGGTTCTGCATGCCGAGCAGTTCCTCCACGTGCGAGATACCCGCGTCGGTGAGGGTCACGGACTTGAATTTCTCGTCCACGACATAGTCGGTCTCCGGGCGGAGACGAGGGACGATCGTGGCGAATTTCTCGTAGAGCTTGGTCGATTCGTTGTCCGGCGCGGAGATGATGAGCGGCGTGCGGGCCTCGTCGATGAGTATGGAGTCGACCTCGTCGACGATCGCGTAGTGAAGCGGCCGCTGGACCATCTCCTCGAGGCTTCCGACCATGTTGTCGCGGAGGTAGTCGAAGCCGAACTCGTTGTTCGTGCCGTAGGTGATATCGGCCGCATAGGCCTCGCGGCGCGAGACGGGAACGAGGTTCTCCATCTCCACCGTGACTTCGTCCGCGTCCTTCACGCGCGGTTCATACCGATAGGAGAGCGTCTGTTGGAGGATACATGCGGTCGAAAGACCGAGGAAGTGGTACACCTGCCCCATCCAGTTCGCGTCACGCTTGGCGAGATAGTCGTTGACCGTGACGAGGTGCACGCCCTTGCCGGACAGCGCGTTGAGGTAGATGGCCAGAGTCGAGGTAAGCGTCTTTCCCTCACCGGTCTTCATCTCGGCGATCTGTCCCCGATGGAGCACGATGCCGCCGAGGAGCTGGACGTCATAGTGCCGCTCGCCGATCACCCGTTTGGCTCCCTCGCGGACGACCGCGAAGGCTTCCGGCAGGATATCATCCTCCGTCTCGCCCTTTTTCAGCCGATCACGGAACTCGTCCGTCTTGGCGCGCAATTCCTCGTCGGAAAGCGCTTCCATCGCGGGAGAAAGCGCATTGATCTCGTCGACGATAGGACGGAGCCGGTCCACCACGCGCTCGTTCGAGCCGAAAATCTTCTTGAACAGATCCATAAAGGTCAGTTAACAGAAAAACAGAGAACAATTAACAGAGAACAAGGGACAGAAAAATCAGTTCCCTCTTTTTGTTGACTGTGAGTTGCTTGTTGCTTTTCCCCTTGATAAAGCCGTTTCAGTGTACCAAACAAAAAGACCCCCGTCAAAAGAGGGGGTCCGGTACGATCGGCGCGATGTGCCGCTACAATCCGATCACGAAGATGAGCGCGGAAGCGGTGAGTCCGCCGATGACGAACAGAAGCAATACCGTCTCATTCTTCCTATCCTGAGGTTTCATAGCGCGATATGTTTATGTTTATTCTCCGACATTTCCATCATATCAGAATCTCGCCGATTCGTCGACGACGACGCCCTTCTTGATGGAACGGGCTCCGCGTTCGCGCAGTTCACGCCGCCGGTCCTTCTCCTTGACGATATGCACGCGGAGTTTGGCGATGACCATATCGATGGATCCCTCAATGCTTTTGGACGTCTCCTTGGCGCGATGCAGTTTGTGAGGCTCCCGGACATTCACCTCGACGTAGAAAAACCCTCTTTTGTCCCTGCTTACCTCCGTATCGAACAGGGTCAATTCATGGAACAAATCGCTTATTTCCTCCAATCGCTTCAGAATATAATCCTTCGTCTTCTCATCCACCTCCACGTCCTTGAACAGAAACCGGGTTTTCATAACAGTTATCTTAAACATTATCCCTCATTCATTACTACAAGCATACCACACCCATTCTTTCCTCTTCAAAAGTCCAAAAATCCCGATATGCGTCATGCCTTCCCGAACCCGACCAACTGCACCTCCTGCGTGAGCATCACTCCGACCTCGTCACGAACCTTTTGTTTGACGATGCTCGCGAGCGTCAGCACGTCCTCGGCGGTCGCGCCGCCGGTATTGATGAGGTAATTCGGGTGCGCTTCGCTCACTTTCGCGTGTCCGATGGTCTTGCCGCGCAGACCGACCTGGTCGATGAGCCATCCGGCCGGGAGTTTGTCGTCCTTCGGCTCCTTGCCGCTGTCCTTGCGGAATTCGTCCCGGAGCTTCTCGTCACGGACGATCGGATTCATGAAGAAGGAGCCGGCCGAAAATACGTCCTGCGGATGTTTTTCCTCGCGCAGATCACGAATCTCCTGAGCCTTCTCGAAGAGCCGCTCCGGATCGGCGGACGGCGTCAGCCGGAATTCCGCGGACAAGACGATATATTTCGGATGTTGCTTGAAAAAACTGTCCCGGTACTCGAATCCGCATTCGGCCCGGGTATATTCCTTGACCATGCCCGATTCGATATGGAACGCCTTGACGGAGAGGACCCTGTCCCCGATTTCCGTACCGAACGCTCCGGCATTGCCGCGCACCGCCCCGCCGACCGACCCGGGGATGCCCGCGAGATTTTCCAGACCGGAAAGGCCGGCCTCACCGGCGGAAGACACCAGCTCGGCGAGCGACCGTCCCGCCCCGGCGGAGATCCGACCGTTGTCCCCGACGTGCATCCCGCCATCGATGAGACGGACGACGAGACCCGGAAATCCGTTGTCGGAGAACAGGACGTTGCTTCCGCCGGAGAATACGAATACCGGCAGATTATCCTGGGCGGCCCGCTCATAGCACTCCGCGAGATCGATCGCATTGGCCGCCTCGGCGAACAAGGACGCCTTGCCGCCGATCCGGAACGTCGTATACTGCGCGAGGGGCACGTGACTCCTGAAAGTCATAAGTGGAAGATGATAGGTTTTAGCTTTTAGGTGAAGGATTTTCGGACTCGACAAATTTCCTTGCCACTTCCCAGACATTGCCCGCACCGAAGGTCACGACAAGGTCGTTCGCCCCGATCGTTTCCGACAGATCCGCGACCGCGGCATCGACGGTTCCGACATATTCGGCCTTTCCCGGTGCGTAGCGGTTGATCTCCCGGACGAGGTCCTCGGACGAGACACCGCCCCCGTGTTCGCGCGCGCTCCCGTAGACATCGAGCACCAGTACGCGGTCGGCACGGTCGAAACTCTGGGAAAACTCAGGGAGAAGAGCCTCCGTTCGGCTGAACGTATGGGGGTGAAAGACCGCCGTGAGCCGTCTGGTCGGATAGAGATCGCGGAACGCTCCGATCGTCGCCATGAGCTCCTCCGGATGATGCGCGTAATCGTCATACACGAGCGCGCCATGCCGCTCCCCGACGTATTCGAATCGCCGTTCCGTTCCGGGAAACGAAGCCAGTCCTTCCCGGACCCGGTCCATGTCGATCCTGAGGAACGAGGCGAGCGCGACGACGGCCGCCGCGTTCTGCGTGTTATGCCGTCCCGCGAGACGGATCGAGAAACTCCCGAGCGAACCCTGGCCGGACACGACTTCGAACCGTTGCTTCTCGCCCTCCGGATCCGCTCCCTCGAGCGTCTTCGGCTCATATCCCCTCACGAGGAAATCGGAATCTTCGTGGAAACCGTAGCTTCGTTTCTCGCAGGTCGCTTCCGCGGCTATCTCCGCCACCGCGGCCGAGTCGTTGCAATAGACGAGGACGCCGTGTCGCGGAATGCGCCGGACGAACTCCTTGAACGTGTTCTTGTAGCTCTCCACATCGGGGAAAAAGTCCGGATGATCCCAGTCGACGCTCGTGAGGATCACCGCGAACGGCTGATAGTATCGGAGCTTGTTCTGATACTCGTCCGCTTCGAGGACGAAGTACTCGCCGGAACCGGCAAGCGCATTCCCTTCCCAGCTCCGGACACGGCTGCCGATGATCGCGGAAGGGTCGAGCCCCGCCACGCGGAGCGTCTCGGCAAGGAGGGCGGACGTTGTGGTCTTGCCGTGCGTCCCGGACACGAGCAGGCTCATCCGCTCCTTCGTGAACTCCCCGACCGCTTCCGGATAGGAGAGTACGGGGAGCTTTCTCGAGAACGCGGATTCGAGCTCGGCGTTGGTCTCCCGCTCATAGGCGGTCGAATAGACCACGAGATCGGCATCGCCCGGGATATGCTCCGGCGAGAAGCCGACCGAGGGAACGAGACCGATAGCCTTCAGCACCTTGTCGGTGAAAAACGATTCATCGGTATCGGAGCCGGACACGACGGCACCGCTCCCGGCGAAGAGCTCCGCCAAAGCGGCCATGCCGGCACCTTTCACGCCGATGAAGTGGATCTTTTTTCCGGCCAATGATGTCATGCGCGGTTCGTGCGTCATAGAAGCGTACCTAGCGGGTGAGCGACAAGACCCCTTCGGCGATCATGTCCGCCGCGTCGGGATTGTAGAACGAGCGGATATTCCGTCCCATCGTCGATCGGAGCTCGGGATTCTTCAGGAGCTCATCCGTCTTCGAAAAGAAGATGTGCTCGCCGAGATTGGCCTCTTCGAGTACGAGCGCGCCGCCGCCGTGCGCCACATCATAGGCGTTCTTGCGCTGTTCGTCGTTGGCCGCCGTCGGAAGCGGCACGAGTATCGCCGGTTTGCCGCAGGCCGCGATCTCCGCGATCGATCCGGCTCCGGCGCGGGAAATGACCAGATCCGCCCGCGCGAGCGCGAGCGCGAGATCCGCGGGACCGAGGAACGGGACCGGGATATATCCCTCGTATCCGGCCTTGACCCCCATTTCCCCGGCGAGCGCCACCGTCTCCTGGTAGTTGGCGTTTCCGGTCTGATGCAGTACCTGCGCTTCGCGGAGGAGCTGCGGCAACATGCGGACGACCGCCTTGTTGAGCGACTGCGCGCCGAGACTCCCCCCGAGCACGAGTACGACCGGTCGATCCGAAGCGAATCCGAACCGGGCGTCGGCCGTAGCCGGGTCCCCGGAAAGGATCTCCGCACGGACGGGGTTGCCGGTGAGCGCCGTCTTCCGCGCGGGGAAAAATTCCTGCGCCGACGGATAGGCGATCGCGATGCGCGACGCGAACCGCGCGAGCAGTTTATTGGCCCGACCGGCCACCGCATCGGAATCATGGATGACGATCGGTATGCGGAACACCCATGCGGCGAGACACACGGGTATCGAGACGGATCCGCCCTTGGCGAACACGGCGTCGGGCATGTACCGGAAGAGATGCCAGAGCGACTGCAGGAACCCGATCGGGACCTTGAACGGGTCGACGAAGTTCTGAAGCGAGAAATACCGGCGCATCTTCCCGGAAAGCACGTATCGCACCGGTATGCCCTCGGCGGTCATCGCGTTTTCCTCGAACTGTCCGCGCGACCCGATATAGAGAAAATCCGCCGGCGCGCCGGCGCGCGCGCGGATCGCCCGGGCGACCGCGATGAGCGGAAACGTGTGCCCGCCCGACAATCCTCCCGTCAGTACGACCCGGATCTCATTGCTCATAGCTTTTCGGAAACTCGTGAATGTCGCGGCTCATTTCACCATTCTAGAATGTTTGGAGACGTTGAGCAATATGCCGACCGCTCCGAGGAGCACCGCGATCGACGTGCCTCCGTAGCTTATGAACGGAAGCGGGACGCCGGTGAGCGGGATCATGCCGGTGATGGCGAAGATATTCACGAACGCCTGGAATACGATCCACGAGACGATACCGATGGCGAGGTAGCGGCCGAACTCGTCCGGCGCGCGCCGGGCGATATGAAATCCCCGATACGCGAAGAAGACAAAGAGGGCGATCAGGAACGCTCCGCCGACGATACCGAGTTCCTCCCCGAGGATCGCGAAGATGGAATCGGTCATCGGCTCCGGAAGATAGGCGAATTTCTGCCGACTGTGCCCCAGCCCCAGTCCGAGTATGCCGCCGGAACCGACGGCGATGAGCGCCTGCTTGATCTGATAGCCGGCACCGCTCGGATCATGTTCCGGGTCGAGGAAGACGAGCATCCGGCGCATCCGGTACGGCGCGAGCCAGATGAGGATGAGCAGACCGGCGAAGCCCGTACCGAGCAGGAGCCCGATGTGCGAGAGCTTGGCGCCGGACGCGAAGAAGAGCGAAAGCGCGATGATGAACAGGATCCCGAGGGTCCCCGTGTCGGGCTGTTTCAGGATGAGGAAACCGACGACGAGGAGCACGATCGAGAACGGGACGACGCTCTCGCTGAAGTCGGTCTTTTTCGCCATGCTCTTGCTCGAGAGCCATGCGGCGAAATAGATGACGAGCGCGAGTTTCATGACTTCCGAGGGCTGGAAGGATATCGGCCCGATATCGAGCCACCGGGAGGCGCCGTAGGCTTCCGTACCCAGACTCGGTATGAGCACGAGCACCAGGAGCACGATGGACCCGAGGAAAAACGGTATCGATATCTTTTTCCAGAATCCGTACGGGATCCGCTGGAAAACGAAAAGCGCGAAGAGTCCGACGCCGACGCCGATCAACTGCCGCTTGAAAAAATAGTACCCGTCGTCGAAACGGATATTGCCGTACGATACCCCGGCGCTCGCCACCATGAGCAGTCCTATTCCGAGGAGGAGAAACACGGTGAACAGGAGCGGCTTATCGCCGGAGATGAAGGGAGCCGATATCGCACCTGTTTTTTTCTTTTTGACCATTTTTTTCAAAAACACAAAGCCCAGAGCACAAAAGACCAAACAAACTCCAAAAATTTCAAAACACAAAATAAGCGCGTCAGTTTGGATCCTGTGTTTCGTGTTTTGTTTGGCTTTTTGTGTTTTGGATGGTTTGTGATTTGCTTTTTCTCCACTTGGCGATCTCCGCGTGATGCCCGGAGAGGAGTACGTCCGGCACGCGCCATCCCCGATATTCCTCGGGCTTCGTGTACTGGGGATATTCGAGCACGCCTTCCTCGCTGTGCGATTCCGTCTCCGCGCTCTCGACGTTGCCGAGGACACCGGGCACGAGCCGCGCCACCGCGTCGGTCACGACCATCGCGGGCAATTCCCCTCCCGTGAGCACGTACTCCCCGATCGAGACCTCCTCGTCGGCGAGGTGCTCCGCCACGCGTTCGTCCACGCCCTCGTATCGGCCGCAGATAAGGATGAGACGTTCATACCGCGAAAGCCGCCTCGCGTCTTCCT
This sequence comes from bacterium, assembly GCA_021821305.1. GTDB lineage: Bacteria > Patescibacteriota > Minisyncoccia > Moranbacterales > UBA1568 > JAGOTT01. Next base: position 468,924 of record JAKACP010000001.1, on the reverse strand, counting down.
GGACGAAGGGTTTCCCCTTCGCGGAAAAGAGGATGATCCGCGTCTTCTCGCGGGAGGGACCCTCCGAGAGCGCCCTTTCCGCGCATTCGAAAATCGGCTCCGGCTTCATGACCATCCCGGCCCCGCCGCCATAGGGCGTGTCGTCAGCGGAGCGGTGCTTGTCGCGGGTGAAGTCGCGCGGATTCCAGAGCCTGATATCGATTTTTCCGTCCTCCCTCGCGCGCTTCAGCATGGAGGCACCGAAGTAGGATTCGAAACTTTCGGGAAACAGGGAGAGGATGTCGAAACGCATATGTATAAAAACACGAACAGAGGCACTAGCTTGGTTTCTGTGTTTTGTGTTTTGTTTGGTCTTTGTGTTTTGAGAGTTGTGCTTTTCTTTATTGTAGCCCGAAAAAAGCAAAAACGGAAGCATACCGCTTCCGCTTCGCCGCCACGGAATCCTTCCGTCCCTATTCTGTCGCCCGGCTCAGGACGAAGTCACGGTTGAGGACGATATCCTTCTCCGTCCTCGTGCCGTCCTCGGCGACGATGGAAATCGTGACGGGCATGCCGTTCACACCCGGCTGCTTCTGTATCTTGAGATCATAGAGGGTCCGTTCGAGATCCTTGGGGAGATCATACTCGAAAGAAACGTCCTTCGACGTGCCCAGGGGGACATGCACGAGCACGCCGAAGTATTTCTTTCCCATGAAATCGCCGAACACCGGCTCCTTCGCATTTCCGGAAACGGATCGGAGCCAGCTGTCTTCCGGCACGTAGAGCCGGAGAAACGTCTGGTAATCCTTGGTCATGAAATCCTTGACCTTGCCGGTATGCTCATAATGGATGGTGGTTCTCGCCTTCGGAGTCTCGCCCGAGAGGTCGATCTCGTAGTCGAGCGACCGCTTCACGACCGCGTCGCTCTTCCAGGAATTGAGGTTCGCGTCGACGGCCATGACGAAATCGTCCGGCCAGCCACCGTCGAAGCTTCCGGCCCACCCGGCCGATACCACCTGACGCTGGAGATCCGCGTCGGCGAAATTGAGCTGTATGTCCTTCTGGTCGAGATCGGTGAGTATGACCTGGAACAGCTTGAACAGATCCTGCGGGGGCAGTTCCCGCACTTTCACGAGGATCTGATCGCCGAGGATGCCCATCACCGACTTCCGCTCACCGGTTTCGATACCCTGTTCGGCATAGCCCTTTTCCACCTGGTATTCGAGGTCGATCACGGCATTCTCCGCCGAGTACGTTCCCGGATATCCGGGGACCTCCACCGGTCCGGTCACGCGGAGGAACGAGGACAGGACATCCGTGGTGATGCCCACGATGCCGTCGAATTTCTCCCCTCCTTGTCCGAGCTCGTAAAATTCGACCGCCTTTTTCGCGTTGGTCGGAAAGTCCGGTTCCCAGTTGGAGTCGCGCAGTTTCCACGACGGGATACCCAGCGTCTCCTTCATCGGATACGGCGGCTCCACGGTGTCGGGGATACGCCCGTCGAAGACGCCGGAATCGTGGATCGAGAAGTCCGTGACGTGGCCGTCTTTCACCTTGAGGATACCGAAGGATCCGATGAAGCCGCCACCGGGACGGAGCTCGAGATTGTTCTGGAGCAGTATGAGATAGACCCGCTCTTCCCCGTCGGTGTCCATCACCGCATCGGCGAGGAATCCGACGGCCGTCGCATTCCCCTTCAGGCCACTCGAAACCGGAAGCTTGTCCATGATACCGGACAGCGAGCCGAGCCCCTGGTGCTTCACTTCCCAGAAGACGAACCAACCGAAGAGAAAAAGACCGGCCAAAACCGCGAACGTGATCCAGAAAGAGGCCGAGTGCTTGGATTGCATAGCGTATCGATAGATGAAGTCTTACCCTCTGAGCAGTTCGTTGAGGCGCCGTTTGTATTCCGCTTCCGTCGGTTCATCGCGGGGCGCTTCGGGTTCCGGTGCTGGTACGACGGACTCGGCCCCGGTTCGGACGGCTTCGCGAGCCTCGTCAGTGCCTTCTTCCTCGAGCGATCCTTCGAAGGAGAACTCCCGCAGAAACTGCTCCTCGGCTTCGGAAAGCGAGGGAAGGTTCACCGGAGCGGACGCGCTCTTGATATGCGCCGGAGCCGGTTCCGCCGGCACGGGCGGCATCGGCAGGGGTTCCTCCATGCTCGTCGGCATCGGAGGAGCGGACGGAAACGGTTCGCGCGGTGACACGGACGTTTCCATGGGCGCCTGGTCGAAATACGGCGACATCGGGCGGCTCGGCTCGAATACCCCGGCATCGAGGAGCGGCTTCCGGGAAACGGCACGGCCGCCGGAAAGCGCGAACACCCGCGGGAGCGCCCAGAGGGCGAGGAACAGGATCGACGTCGAGAGGACACCGAGCGCGACGCTCGAGAGAACGAACGACGGCATGTGGGAAATGCCCGAGACCGTCGTGGGTCCGCCGGCGATACGGAAGTCGACATCTTCCTTCACATTATAATACTGTCCCAGGAAACGGAACAGCGACAGGGTCGCGACGCGCGATATCTCCTTCGCATCGTCGGGATCGTCGGCGTATCCGCGTATGCGAAGCACGCTTCCCCGCTCGTCCGCGGCGACGTCGACCATCGCGTCGAACGTCTCCCGACGGGAGGATGTGGACAATTCGTCGAATTTCCCGCTCTTCGCGGAGAGCTCCTCGAAGAACCGCGTCCGGTACGGATCCGTATCGGCGAGGAGATCGGCATTCTCGACCGTCGATCGAAGGAGGACGGCGGCCCGATCGCTCTTGGCGAGCATGATAGCCGTCGTCTCCGATTCGTACGTCCGAAACGAGTCCGCGAGCACCAAGGCCGACGCGAACGACGCGAAAAGAGCGGCCAAGAGGTAGTACCGCCCTTTCGATCCGAGAACCGGTTTACGCATTTTTCTTACTCCGTAATCCATAGGTTGTGTGAGCGCGGTCCCGCAGGGCGTCCTCGTAGGCTTCGACGGTCTGCCGCGCGATCGATTCCCATCCGTACACGTTCTGCGCCCGTCCGCGGGCCAGTTTCCCGAACACGTCCATCTCCTCCGGCCGATTGATGAGCGCGGCGAGTTCGTTCTTGAGCGATTCGACATCCTTGGTCCGGAAGTAGACACCGGCACCGCCGAGCGCCTCCTCGTTGCCCGAGATGTCGCTCGCGACGATGGGCAGTCCGTAGCTCATCGCCTCGAGGAGCGCGATCGAGAGACCCTCGTCCTCGGACGGCTGTACGAAGACGGCCGCGTGCGAGAAGAGTTCCGCGAGCGCGGTCCCCGTCTGTTCGCCGAGGAACAGGATGTTGTCCCGGCCGGCGCTCATGGTCTTGAGGTACGCCTCGTACTCCGGCGTCTCGGCGTGCGTGCCGACGATCACCAGTTTGAGATTGTTCGGAAGTTTTCCCGTATCTTCGAGATCCTGGAACGCCTTCACGAGATAGTGGATACCCTTGTGCTCGACGAGCCGCGATACCGCGAGGACATAGCGTTTCTCCCGGAGTCCGAACGCGGAGAGGAATTCGGTGGTCCTCACCGGTTCTCCTTCCGCACCGTTCGGGATGTAGAGAATGTCGGTGCCGTACCGCTCACGCGCGTACTCGACGATGCCGCGACTGATCGCGATGGTCTTCTCGGGCACCGTGCACGTCAGATTCTCCGCCCGATGAAGGAACCATTTGGCGAACGATCCCCACTTCTTATGGAAGTAGTCCCGGCTGTGGAAGGTCGCGATGACGAGCGCCCCGCGCTTGAAGATCCGCGGGATGAACGCGAGCGTCGACGGCCCGATCGACTGATAGTGGATCACGTCGTAGTCCTGGAACAACGCGTGCATGGTCGCCACGAAGGTGTGCGTGATCGCGTCGAGATGCTTCGTGCGGATGCTCGGCAAAGACACGAGACGTACCCCCTGCCACTCGCGCAGGGCCTTGTCCGTGTAGTGCGGCCGCGTATACACGGTCACCTCGTGACCGAGCGTCGCGAGCCGTTCAGCGAGCTTTTCGACGTGCTTCTCCACGCCGCCCGATTTCGCGGGAATGCCTTTTTGTCCGATGAGTGCGATTTTCATAATCGTCTCTATTGATCAAACAAAGCCGCTCTCTGCCTCGTCCGACATTAATACCGTTTAACCCGAAATATATGACAACCGATCTACCTGACCAGAATGACTTTCGAAACCTGCCCGAGCACGTTTCCGAAGACGGAATTGTTCTCGAGGAAGATGCTCTTCCACATGCCGAGCGCCGCGTCGTTGCGGGCGACGATCGCTATGCCGTACCGGCCGTTGTCGACCGCCTTCGACTTCTTCACCCCGAACTTGCTGGGAGCGCCGAAGCTCTCGACCTGGATGCCTTCCCGTCCGTTGCGGCGAAAATCGTTCTTGGTGGTCCAGATCTCCGAACCGTCCATGACGACCTTCCATCCGGTTCCCTTGTTGTCGTACACCTTGTTCCCTTCGAGCCACGCGTCGACACCGGCCTGGAAATCGATTCCTTCGGAATCATTGTTATGGATCTTGCTGTTGACGATGACGACGAGACGCTTCTTCGCGTAGATACCCGTCTTGCCGCTGTCCTTGATCTCGACCTTGTCGATGTAGGCGCGGTACTTCTTGTCGCGCGGAGACGATTCGATGAAGATGCCGTCCCGTTCCGCATCCTTCACGAGCACATCGAAGATGTGCGCCTTGGAGTCGTCGTTTATACGGATTCCGTTCCGGCCTTCCTTGACCGTGACGTGGCTCAGGGTGGACTTGTGCTTCATCGTGACCGTCGGCTTCTTGGAACTGCCGTCGATGGTGACATCCGAACGGTCCTCGCCGTCGCTCACCACCTTCACGCCTTTCGGGATCTCGATGTTTTCCTTGTAGGTGCCCTTTTTCACACGGACTTCCGTCCCGCTGTCCGCATGATCGAGCGCTTTCCCTATCGTGCGATACGGATGATCGTAGGAGCCCGTCTGGGATCCGCTCGCGTCATCGTCCACGAAGATGACATCGTTGTCACCGAAAGCGAAAATCGGCAGGAACACCGCGAGAGCGGCCCCTACGAAAATACCCGCGATTTTCGCTTCTTTCAAACCGAAATACGACATAATTCTTCCCCTAATTTTTAACGCTATATGATAGCAAAAAATGGCTCTTTTGTCAAGAGATGGGGTCATCCGCTATACTGGTACCGTAATCTCTTTTTTTCCGCTATGCAGACCTCCGATCTCAATATATTGTTCTCGCCGAAGTCGATCGCCGTCATCGGGGCCTCGACCACTCCGGGAAGCGTCGGGAACGACATCGCGAAAAATCTCACCCAAGGCGAATTCGCGGGAGAGACCTTCCTCGTCAATCCGAAAACCACCGAACTCTTCGGCGTCCCCTGCTACCCAGACCTCGCGAGCGTCCCCGGCACGCCGGAGCTCGCCATCATCATCGTCCCGGCCGCCATCGTCCCGGAAGTGCTCCGGCAATCCGGAGAAAAAGGTATCAGGGCGGCCGCCATCATCTCGGCCGGATTCAAGGAAACCGGGCCGGACGGCAAGGTGCTCGAAGACACGGTCGCGACGATCGCCGGACAATACGGCATCGCGCTCCTCGGACCGAACTGTCTCGGGTTCCTGCACCCGAAGATCGGTCTCAACGCCTCGTTCGCACCCGTACTGCCTGACGACGGCCCGGTCGCGTTCTTCTCGCAGTCAGGTGCGCTCTGCACCGCCATGCTCGACCTCGCCCGAGGGGAAGTCGGCTTCTCCAAGTTCGTGAGCACCGGCAACAAGGCGGTGATCGACGAGAAGGCGCTCCTTACCTTCTTCGCCGAGGATGACTCGACCAAGGTAGTGTCGTTTTATTCCGAAAACCTCACCGATGCGGCCGCGATCGTCGAAATCGGCCGGAGCGCGATCTCCCGCGCCGAACCCAAGCCCATCATCGGCCTCAAGTCGGGACGGAGCGAGAGCGGGATAAAGGCGACGAGCTCGCATACCGGCGCGCTCGCCGGTTCCGAGGCCGCGTATGAGTCGATCTTCCGGCAATCGCGCATGCTCCGCGCCGACACGCTCCGCGAACTGCTCGACGCCGTGTCGATCTTTTCCAAGAATCCCCTCCCCCGCGGGAGTTCCGTCGCCATCATCACCAACGCCGGCGGACCCGGCGTGCTCGCGACCGACGCGGCGAGCCGGGCCGGCCTCACATTGGCCGCCCTCTCCGACGACACCAAGGCCGCGCTCCACCGGGCGCTCCCCCAGGCGGCGAGCGTCGAGAATCCGGTGGACGTCCTCGGAGACGCCAAGAGCGACCGATACCGCGCGGCGCTCGAACTCGTGTCGGCGGAAGAGGGTGTGGACAGCCTGCTCGTGATCCTCACGCCGCAGTCCATGACGGAAGCCGAAGAGACGGCACGCGCCATCGTGGAAACCAAACGATCCTGCGGCAAGCCCGTCGTCGCGGTCTTCGCCGGATCGTCGCTCCTCGAGGCGGGAGCGGAAATACTCAGGGAAGCGGGAGTATCCGTCTTCGCCTATCCCGAAGAGGGAGCGAAGGCGCTCGGTTCCATGGCACAGGTGGCGAAGTGGCGGTCGGGCGGTTTCTCCGCGAAGCGTGAATTCCCCGATATCGACCGTGACCGGGCGAAGGAAATCTTCGCGCGCGTCTTCGCCGAGGAGCGCACCATGCTCTACGAGCGCGAGGCCTACGAGGTCCTCCGCGCGTACGGATTTCCGATCCTCCGGAGCACCTATGTCCGCAGTCCCGAGGAAGCGGACAAGGCGGCGCGGGAGATCGGCCGGCCGGTCGTCCTCAAGATCGTTTCCCCGGACATCATACATAAGACGGAATTGGGCGGCGTCATGCTCAACGTCGCACCCGAGGAAGCGGGACAGAAATTCGGAGAGCTCCTCCACCGGGTGCGCATGAAGGCCCCCGAGGCGCGCCTCGAAGGCGCGATGATCGTCGAGATGGCGATGTCCGGAGGCAAGGAGCTCATCTTCGGAGCGAAGCAGGAACCGGGGCTCGGCACCGTGCTCGTCGTCGGCATGGGCGGCATCTACACCGAAGTGCTGAACGACGCATCGTTCCGCTTCGCGCCGATCGTCCGCGAGGACGCCCTCGAGATGCTCTCGGAACTGCGGAGCGCCTCGATCCTCGACGGCGCCCGTGGCGAAGCCAGGATCGATACCGACCACATCGTCGAATTGCTCGAACGTCTCTCACGGCTTGTCGAGGATTTCCCGGAAATACGGGAACTCGACATCAATCCGGTCAACGTCTTTCCCGACGCGGACAATTTCCGCGTCATCGACGCGCGCATCGCGATCGGCAAGTGACCTCAAGCCGAAGGATCATCCATTGACCGAACGGTGCATCCCATTTCCGACCGCACCCTCACCGCTCCCTGTTTTCTTTCCGGAAAATATTCCTCACTCGACGGCATCCCGAGAATATTTTCCGGGAAAACAGGGGCTTGTTCAAACAATGCGCGGTTCCCGGCACATGTGATGCACCGTTCGAAGTGGAACAAAGAAAAAGCGGAAAGGATTTGTCCTTTCCGCTTTCGGTTTTCCACCTTTCAGGTGAACACGTGATCGTTCTCAGCGTGGATGGGAACGTAATCGTATTTGAGGGTCGGCGTGATGTCCGACGGTATCGGTCCGTAGATGATCACGTCCGGAGCCTGGGGCGTCCGTTCCATATCGACGATTCCGGCCGAAACCGAGAGTGCCGCACCGACGAGAACCCCGAGAAGGAAGATTCCCTTCCGTTTGAGCTGTGTAGCCATGAGAGTCTCCCTTCAAGAAAAGAACATCGATGGCCACAATATATACCGAAAGATGGATCATGTCAAGACCCTGAACGAAGAGAAAGGCGGGGCATATTTCCATGCACCCGCCTGACTTGATCGAACTCCTTCACCCTATCGTGTCCGTCGGTGAGGGCTTCAATCGTTTGACACAATCACAGTCGTCGAGAAATTTCATCCTCTGGACCGATTCCTGATAGATTTTCTTGAGGAACTCGCCTTCCGCGTATCGTTCGTATTCCAGAACGAAGTGCCAGATAAGCGCGGCGAGCAACACCAGGAAGACGATCAGTTTCATCAGGCCCCTGATCGGGAGGGCCCCACGCGAAGTCATCGAAGTCATGACAAACCCTCCATGAATGTGAAAGAACCGCTTCTACCCCGTATTACAACGCGAGAGCGAATTTCTGGCAAACGGCCTTAGGCAGACTCACTCCGCCGTATCGACCGGACTATGGAAGAAAACTTCCCGAGATAGGTATCGGCCCCGTATTTTTCCAAAGCCGCGCGCCGTATCGCCTCCGGTTCCATCGCCCTCATTTCTCCTTTCACGAACCGAGTCACAAAAAGCTCGAACTCTCCCTTGTTTACCGCAAGCCAACCGTTCCTGTCATTGTCGACAAGCTCGGGGAACGCGCCGGTCCGATACCCGAGAAACGGCTTCCCCTGGATATTCGCCTCGAGCACGATGAGCCCGAACGTTTCCGGTAGTCGCGAAGCGGACACGACGAACGACGACCCGGCGATGAGCGCCTTGAGTTCGTCCTCCGTCTTTTCGCCGACAGAGTCCACGTACGGTCCTTGGGGAATATCCATGCGGCGGCTACCCGCGAGCACGAGTCGGAATCTGAGTTTCTCGAAGATCGCCGCGAGCTCGCGGATATTCTTTTCCTCGGTGATGCCGCCGAAGTAGAGCGCGTACGGTTCCGATGGTTCCGCTTCGGAAACGACGGCCGGCGAAGAGGAGATGAAATGCGGAATGACGGTGATCTTCGATCCGGGGATGCCGCCTCGCACGAGCGTCTCTTCGACGAACCGGCTCGGCGCAATATAGACGTCCACCATGTCCCGGAATCCCCAGAGCCGCTCCCAATAGGATTTGAGCACGAGGAGGAGACGCTTGCCGAAGCCGTATTTCGGCACGAAGAGAAACTTCCAGTACGCGCGGCCGACGGACGAATGGTACTCGTCCTTGTCGGGCGAGATCAGGTGATAGTCATGGACGGTCTGCATGATCGGAACCCCGCGCCTGCGGATGACGGGCAGGAACGAGAGCGAGAGCTGGTGGTAGGCGTTGTGGATATGGACGATGTCCGGGCGGAACTCGTCGAGCAGGGCCCGCATCTTCGCCCGGGCCTCGAACGACCAGAAGAGCCGCCCTATCCCGACGATCCGTTGCCACCGTGTCGAATCGTCCCGGTTGTATCCGACGGCGCTCACGGCGTATTTCGCATACTTCCCGGAAACATTCCGCGGATCGTCCATGGCGAAGACGGCCACCTCGTGGCCGTGCGATTCGAGGAGCGCGATGAGATCGAGGAAATGCCGTTCGGCTCCCCGCCTCGGATAATAGAATTTGTTGACTTCGAGTATGCGCATGACGCTAATCTCTAATTTCCAATTCGCTGGGCCGGCTTACTTTTCGGCATATCGGTCACCGCCCGCGCCACTCCGAGCGTGATCCAGAAGAAGATGCCGAGAAGATTCGTCTCGAGATACGGCTGGGAAAAGAAGACGAGGCACTGGAAGACGATGAGCCCCATAAGTCCGTATTTCATGGCACCGAAGAACCGGTCGCCGGAGTGGGCCCGGAACAACGTGAGACAAAGCGATACGAGGAATCCGAGAAAGACCGCCGCACCCACGAGGCCGGTCTGTATGAGCATCGCGAGCCAGGAGTTGTGCATGTTGCGGACCTCGACGTAGGACCGGTAGTCGCCGAGCTCGACGGGGACCTGCGCGCCGAACCCGATACCGAAAATCGGGCTCCGTCGGAACTCCGCCATCGCGCTCGTCCATACGCCTTCGCGCCAGGCCAGGCTCTCATCGTATCGGTTGCCGATCGAGAAGATCCGCTCCGAAAGGATGTCCGCGACGTATCGCGTATCGCCGCGGATATCGCTCTGCGGAAAAAGCGCGAGCGCGCTCCAGAAAATGAGCAGGGACGATGCGGCCACGGCGAGAAACGGCAGGGCCGTACGGATGAACGCCCTTCTGTATTCCGACGGAAAGAAGAGGAAGCCGAAGACCATGGCTCCGCCGATGCCGAGCCACAGGTGCCGCATGAGCGATCCGAGTATGCCGGCGATGAGCACGGCCGAGAGCCAGAAGAGAAGACGGCTCCGTCGCGGATCGACAAGCCAGAACGGCGACGAGAAGAATATGGAGAGGAAGCCGAGCGAGAAGTAGAACGCGTGCGGAAACGCGAGGAACCGCGTCCCCGCGGTCGAGAGCGGTGTGTATTCGGTCCACAATCCCCCACCGCGCGCGATACCGATAAGGAGAAAGATACCGGCGGCCGCGATGCTCCACAGGAAGAGCCGTGCGAAGAAAAAGATATCATCCCGCGTCCGCAGACCGTATGATACGAGGAAAAAGAGCGCTCCGTAGAATACGTAGTTCTTCCACGTGGAAAACGCCGTCGCGACGTTCGTCTCCGAAGGCACGAGAAGTTCGAAAAGAAAGATGGCCGTCACGATGCCAAAAAACGAGAGGAGTAGCCAATCGGACGAGCGGAACCGGGAAAACCGTTTCCCTTCCCGCATCCACAGGAGCAATGCCGAGACGAACGACGCCGCAAGCACCGCATCGAGGGCGTAGACCTTGTACTGCGCTTCACCGATGACAAGCGGCGAGAGAGTGTAGAACCGCTCGAAGAACACCGTCATCGCGACGGATACGAACAGTCCCGCGCGCGGATAGAGGAACGCGAGGACGGCCGCGGGAACGACGAGCCCGAAGAAAGCCGGCCAAAACGGACCGACGAGCACGTTGGCGAGCGAATAGCCGCCGAGGAGCAACGCGAGGAGAACGAACGCCCGCATCTCCGATTCCTTGTCGGCGCTGGAAAACATGTTCATAGGCTGCCGTGCGATGTCATTTATAGGACAGTATACCATACCATATTCATACAAAAAAATCAACCCCTCGACGCATTATGCGAACGAGGGGTCGTGGAGGGAAAAGCGTTCTTAACGAACGCACTCCAGAGCAGCTTTGGGCTGCCCGTCGGCCGGGTCGAGCCAGTCGCAGGCGATACCGATGCCTTTGAGGCGGGGGTCGCCTTTTGCCAAGACGCCTTTCGGGGTCTGCGCGCTGCACTCCCACAGCATCCACAGGCCCTTATGCAGCCCGTTGAAACGCGGGTTGCCACCTTTGAAATGAGCCACTTTGGCACCATTGAGGACGATCGGGGTCTTCCACCCGGCGGTTTTGACGCCGTGGAAGTGCTCGATGGTGTCGAGCGTGACGCCGGTCCAGGAAACCGTGTAGCTTCCGTCACCGTTCGCTTTGCACGAAAGACGTGCGCTCGATGGAACATCGAAGGTATCGGCGCTCGCGGGAGCGGCGAATGCGAATGCGGCGGAAGCCACGAACGCGGAGAGGAGAAAAGAAAAAAGTTTGGTCATGATTGACCTCCTATAGAAGAATGTTAATGGACAGGGGCGTGTGTCCACACCCATGGCTTTTCTATAGGGCCCATGAGGTGGACGCTTCACCATACGCCTTTTTTCGATTTTTGTCAAGAGGGAAAATTCTGCGCCATATCGGAGACCTCTCCGGATCTGCGCGACAAAAAAACGAGAAAACAAAAACCCTGACTCCGTTCGGAATCAGGGTTGGCCGCGTAGTTGCCAGAGTTACTGGACGACCAGGGCGCCGACTTTTTGGCCGTTCACTTCGAACGAGCAGTCGTTCCCCAGGCCTTTGAAGGTAGGCATGACGGTATTCGGGTTGCCGCCGCACTCGAGGTGCAGATACTTGCCGTTGGTACCGACGAGATTGAAGCGCCCACCGTTCTTGGCGATGTCCTTGAGGACAACCTGTTTGGCCGAGCCGACGGGGATCGTGTTGACGAACCCGCCTTTTTTTCCATGACCGACATAGTGCTCGATGGCCTTGACCTGCATGGGGTCGGTCCAGGCAATAACCGCATTGCCCTTTCCATCCATGGTCGCCGAAACGACGACACTGGGGTTGAACTGCTGGGTCGCGGCCTGAGCGCTGAACGCGGCAGCCAGGGCGACAAGTACGAACAATTTCTTCATGATAAACCCTCCTTGGGCTCTGGTTGGAAACGTACGACGTTCCCCTGCTTGGAGGAACTCCAAACTTCAGGAACATCCAATCATACACCTTTTTGTTATTTTTGTCAAGCCTCCGTGACCTTTCCACGACCGCCTCCCGACCGGTGCCACACCATCACCAACCCGGTGTCTCCCGTTCACCGGGAACCGCACGTTGCTTGAGCAAGCCCCTGTTTTCCCGGAAAATATTCTCGGGATGCCGTCGAGTGAGGAATATTTTCCGGAAAGAAAACAGGGAGCGGTGAGGGTGCGGTCGGAAACGGGAGACACCGGGTAAGGTGATGTGCAAAATACCGAGAAATTGAGAAAAAGAAAAGACCTGCGATGAGCTCAAACGCAGGTCTTCGGTATTGCTTTCCAGGGATTCTCACCGTCCGACGATTATATCTACGTCGAAAACACAACGGTTAGAGCATATCCCAAGAGGAGATCTTGTTACGGCCCGGAGTCCGAGCTCGGTCCCCAAGAGGACGTCACTTCCGGATTCTCCGTAGCAGGGACGACCGCCTGCTCGGCTCCGACGGGCGGAGCCTCATAGGCGACAGGCAGGTACCCCCCTTCGGCTTCCGGAGAAGCGCTCATGGGGGCGGGAGCGACTGCTCCCTCGTCCACCGGATCGGTCGTCGGTCCTACGAACACCACGCTCTCTTCGCGAACTTCGCGATCTTTCTGGCGGATGATTCCGCCGAGTTCGAGACGCACGAATGCGCCGAGTGTCGTGAGGTCGCCGCGACCGATGTCGCGGTACGTGTCGGGCTTGTTGAGAGCGAGCGACAGGCGAGGACCGAACATGAGGGTTTCCCGATACCGCATCTCGGCCGTCAGGTTGAGGTAGTTCAGGCGGTCCCAATTCTGATGGGCCACGCCTGCGATTCCCCGTGCCTGCCAGTCGTCGTTGATACGATACTGGGCATAGACGTTGGCGTTCCAGCTGCCGCGATCCTGGGGTTTGTCCCCGGACCACGTCGACCGGATGCGTCCGTCATAGTAGTGCCAGATTTCTCCGGACACGCCATAGAGCCAATCAAGACTCTTGCGCTCGAAGTACTCGCCGTAGACACCGATCTTCTTGCCCCACTGGGTATTGTGATACCCGGACTCGGGGTTCCCGCCGGACACTTTGTCATGCGAGAGGAAGCGTGCTTTCAGCTGCCAGCCGGCCGGGAGGAGGACGGTCTGTCCGAACTCATCGGTCTGCTCGGCGCGGTAGTTCCGCTTCAAGCCGACCTGTGGGCCCCAACCGGTGCTCTCCCTCCACGTATACGCGGAAGTTTCGCTTTCGCCTTTGCCCGCGGCATAGAAAGGACCGATGCCCAGCGAATACCCGTCTCCGAGCTTCACCGAGAGCAGTCCTTCACCATACCACCACTTGCCATTCGCGAGGCCGTTGTTCCACACACCGGCACCGACGATCGCTTCCCACTCGAGTTCGTTCTCGACAGGGAAAGCGGACAGCGGCGGTACGGGCGGCGGTCCTTCCTCGGGCTCTTTCGGCTCTTGAGGAGGTTCCGGAATCACGGGTGGTGGTTCCTCGACCGGAGCCGGAGGCGGTTCTGGGATCGGTTCGGGTTCAAGCGGTACGGGTTCCGGGGGAACTTCCATGGTGGCCAAGTTACAGCAGGCATCGAACTCAAGGTACGTTTTGCCGCCGATAACCGCTTTGCGATGAGCCAACATGTCCTTCATGAGGACGACGGGGCCCTGCCAGTGGCCATGACCGAACGAAAGCGCGGAAAGTCTCGTCCCGGATGGGAGGAGTACGCGCTCGCCCTTGTCACCCATGACGGTCGCCGCTTGTTCGGCGGTAAGACCGTATTCCTGAGGACTCGTGAGAGCTTTCTCGTGGCTCCGCACACCGCACATCTTGTCGCCGCCGGGATTCCTGTACTCGCAGAACCCTTTTCTGGTCCTGGAGCAATCCACGATACGGAATGCCGGCATCTTGTGAATCTTCACGTCTGCCGGCACGAGGACGGTGTCACCCTTCCTGATCCTGTTGATATCCTTGATCAGTTCGGGGTTGGCCTGTTGAACTTTCAACGCCCCGGATTTTCCGAACAATTGGAACATCCGATCGCCGTCGCGGAACGTGTAGTACGTTCCTTCCGGCTTCGCTTCGGGTTCGGCCTTTGCGGGCTTGGCCTCGGCGGGCGTGACCTTTTCCGGTGCCATTTGGGTAGCGGCCGGAGGGGTTATGGGTTTCGAGACAAGCGGCTCCACGTCATCACGCTTCGCGAAAAACACGAGGAACGCGATGAGTGCCACCAGGCCGAGCAGGATCCAAGCGAGACGCTTGAGATCCCGTTTCGCTTTATGGGATCTCACTGCCCTTCTCCTTTCGGCGAGAGTTGCGGTGTGGGTGGAATCGCCCGAAGACGATCCCGTGGGATCCGGACCGAAGCCCGGTTCGTTTGGGTGTGTCATGGTCGACTCCTCTCCTTCATTTCAGCGATGCGACAGCTCTTCTCCCCCGCTTGACGCAGGGCTTCCAAGACTGCCAGGTTGTACCCTTGCTGGCTGCGGGACATCACGGATTCATAGTCGAATCCCTGCGCCTTCACCTTCGTGGCGGCGATGAGATCGAATACGATACCGACCGAGGTCGACACGTAATCGGGACTCACCGATGCTCTGGCGGATCCGGTCACTTTTTCCCAATACGAATACTGGGGATTGATGCCGGACAGGTACTTGACCTTGGCCTCGTCGAGCGGCGTCGCGATCCGACCGGATTTCGTGTCATACACGCTCCAGCCGTCGAACGCACGCTGCATCCCCTGTATCGGGCGGACCGCCGCAAGCGACGTTCCTTCACGCTCGATCAGTTCCCTCCGATACGCGGCGCTGTTTTGCAGCTTCGCGGCATCGACTTTCACCTCTTTCCCCTGCAGATCGTATGCGCGGGTGAGAAGCGTGGAAAGCGTGATCGCCTTCACATCCGCCAAGGGCTCTTGCAAGCCTTCGACGACGACGAAGTAGCGCGGGACACAGTTGATGAAGCCGGCGAACACCGCGTAGGCGGCATATTCCCGTCCGGAAGCCCCGACTGCATGCGCCTGGTAGCGGATCCGAAGCGGATCCCATTCGGCGTAGCTTTCGGGAGTCCCGGGGAACACTCCGAGCACGGTCACGAAGTTCCCGTTCTTGAGGGCATCCGTCCACGGCAATCCGGAGAACATCACCGGATCGATACCCATGGAGCGGACCACCTTCGCCTCTTTGCCTTCACCATCCGTCAACCGGATGGCATTCGGCGCCGTCGCGCAGCCCGTAACGAGCAGTGCGACGAACAATACGTTCCATCCGATTTTCGACATGGTAGATCTCCTTTTGATAGCAAAAAATTGTAAATGTGCGAGAGACCGCGCATGACCTTCGTCATGCCGACCGGTTCTCCTTTTCCGGAAGAATCACGTTCCTCCGGATGAGGAAGATCGGTCAGACTCCGTATGGTTTCAATTCCTTTCGGAACACCTCCTGCTTGAGGAAGAACAGGACCGAAGCGATCAGTACTCCGAAGAAAAACCCTCCGAAGACCGCCGCGAGCACTTCCTTCATGCTCGGGTTCCGCTCCACGATCGGACCGGAGAGGATCGAGACGGGCACCGGCTTCTCACCCGTGCCGAGGAAGAGATTGTTCTTCTCGATCAGCACCTGGGAGACCGCCTGGGAGACCCGCATCGCTTCGCGGTCATTGTCATGCAGAACGGTGACGGAGAGGATACCCAAGTCGAGCTGCTTCTCCACCTTCACGGCGGAGCTCCATGCCCTCAGCCGATCCTGTTTTCCCGCCGGAAAGAAATCCTGGCTCATCTTGCCGGTCTCGAGCGAGGCATTCATGAATTTCTCGCTGTACATGACCTCGCCGAGGATTTTGCCCATGTATTCGGCGGAGCGGGCCACCGTGTAGTAGTCTTTCGATTCGACGCCCTCCTGACTCACGAGGTAGTCCGTCCTGACCTCGTAATCGGCGCCTGACAAAAACACGAATGCCATCCCGAGCGCGCTCGCCAAAATACCGATAAAAGCGATACTGCCGGCATTCCGCCGAAGAACGCTGAAAAAAGAGACGTTTGCCATAAGAATGAGATTCCCTCGATTAATGACATGCCACCATTTCGACCCGATATCATAGCAAAAAAATCAAGAATTGTCAAGAGTACGAAAGAAAACCCCCGATAAAAGGAGTTTTTGAACAAACAGCTGAAGGGCTCGACAAAAAGAGCTCCCGCTCCGATATTCGGCTCGGATTTTCTTTTCGCGGGCACTGATGCCGCGGCCGGCGGCATCATCGAGAGATTTTTCAGCAGGAAAACCGCGTACCGCGAAAAGGAAGATCCGGGACGAATCGGAAAAAGATAAGCTGAATGAGCCTTAGAACAGATTGCCGATCTTCTCGAGAAGCTTGAGGTCGGCCACGTCCTTGATCGTCACGAAGATCATGAGAAGGAGGAGAAGCAAGAACCCCACCGTATGCGCCCACTGTTCCACCGTTTCCTTGACCGGAGAGCCCTTGATCTTCTCGATGAGGATGAAGAGGATACGGCCGCCGTCGAGTCCCGGAAACGGAAGGATATTGAAGATACCGAGGTTGATGGAGAGGATGGCGGCGAACTGGAGGAGATACGGGATGCCGAGATCGCTCATCTGTTTGGTCATGACGACGATGCCGACCGGACCGGTCACGTCGACTCCCGCCTTCTCGCCGATGAAGACGTTTTTCACGATGTTGCCGAGCGCGCCGAGAATCGCACCGGTCGTATGATAGGTCGCCTGCGCTCCGCGTATCGGCGCCTCGTACCAGGCATAACCGATGATGGCCGTTTCCGCGAAGGAAATACCGAGTGCTCCCTCGTTTTCGGGAGTGGCGAGGCGGGGCGTGCCGGAGAGCGTGAGCATCTCGCCGAAACGGTCGATCGTCATCGAGATTTCGGTCCCCCGTTTGTCCTGGATCGCCGCTTGGACCTGCTCCAGATCCGTCATGGCGACACCGTCAACGGACAATACCCGGTCGCCGGGTTTGATACCCATGGTCTCCGCGGGAGAATCCTTGGCGACCGAGAGTATCTGGATATCCACCCGGTCGACCAAGGCGCGGTTCTCGTCCGTCACCGGCTGTGGGAATCCGAGCATGAGCACGATGGAAAGGAGTACCCAGGCGAGCGCGAAGTTCATGAATACGCCGGCGCCGAGCACCTTGATGCGCGTCCAGGCCGGCTTGCCCGCGAAGCTGTCCGGCGCGGTGATCGAGTTACTGTCCTCTCCTTTGATCCGGACGAACCCGCCGAACGGGATCCAGTTGAAGGAGTAGACCGTGTTCTTGCCGTGGACGTGCCTGTTCCCCCAGACCACCTTCCACTTTCCGCTCGTATCATCCTTCACGGCCCCCACGAGACGCGGCGGAAAACCGAAACCGAACTCCTCGGCCTTGATGCCGTTTCGGATCGCGGTCAGGAAATGACCCATCTCATGCACGAACACGAGCAGTCCGAGCAGAAGGAAAAACAGGAGAATCGTCAGGAGTGTCATAGATGAGTGTATGCCTAGACAGTTAGAATCTCTTCTTCTTTCCTCTTTCGAGCCGCGTCGAGCTTGGCGTTCCAGCCATCGACTTCCTTCTGGAGATCGTCCTTGCCCCGGAATTTCTCGTCCTCCCCGATCAGGCCCTCCTTCTCGAGTTCCTGGATATCCTTCCAGGCGTCCTCACGGACGGTCCGGATCGATACGCGCGCTTCTTCGGCCCGGGCATTGAGTACCTTGGCGAGTTCCTTCCGGCGATCCTCGGTGAGCATCGGAAGCGAGAGACGTATGACGTGTCCGTCGTCCGCCGGATTCAATCCGAGATCCGAACTCCGTATGGCGTCCGCCACGGCCGGCAGGCTTCCCTGGTCCCAGGGCTGTATGACAAGCATGCGGGCCTCGGGCACCGTGATGCTCGCCATCTGCTTGAGCGGCGTCTTGGAACCGTAGTAGTCGACAAGGAGATCCTCGACGATGGACGGGTTCGCCCGTCCGGTCCGGATCTTGGCCGCCTCCGTCTCGAAGTGTTCGAGAGCGGCACGAAAAGCGCCCGTCTTGGATGAAAGTATTTCCTGTATGCTCATATTCGTTCGATAAATGGTTGTCACTTGAAATTCCGGAGTCCGAGGAAGAGGTATTTGGAGTCGAACGGGTCGTACGAGACGAACGACGCGTCGCGATCGACATTGAGACCCGTAACCGCCCAGGTATCGCCGCCGTTCACCGATCGATAGAACGCCTTGCCGGCGACGAAGACGATTTCCTGGGAGTTCTTCGGATCGATGGCGATCGAGCGGATCGGGAACTTCTTCGCGCTCTCGATGATATTGAGCTCGTACCAGTATTTCCCGTAATCAGGGCTCCGGTAGAGCCCTCTGCTCGTCCCGGCGTATATGGTTCCGGATCGGGTCGGGTCGGCCGCGATGGATATGATACCGCTCGGCACCCGGTTTTCCTGGTTCCGCTTGCTCAGGTCCTGGGCCTGCTTGCGGACAGCATCCGAGCGATCCTTGTTCCCGTCCTTCGTGAGTTGCGATGCCCTGTCCTGGAGCACCTGCACTTCCTTTTTCTTCTCCTCTTCCCAGTCGAGCCAGCTCTTGCCGCCGTCCGGCGAATAGTAGAGCTTCCGCCCGGTCATGAGGAGATAAGTCACGAGCGGTCTCGTCGAATCGAAGACGATGTCCGTGGCGGCCCCGTCCACCTTGTTCCCGATGTTCTTCCAGGTCTCGCCACCGTCGACGCTTTTGATGATGGTGCCGGCCGAGGTCCCCGCGAAGATGATGTTCATGTCGCGGAAATGCTGGGAGAGCGCGGTGATGACGGTTTTCTGTCCCGGTTCGGTGTAGACCTCGCTCCAATTCTTGCCCCCGTCCTCCGTTCGGAATATCTTGCTCCACTCGCCGAGCACACCGGACGCGAACATGCGGTTGTCCGGATCGTTACGATCGAGGATGAAACTGTAGATACGCTTCGGCGGGAACGGGATCTGTTCCCATCGCTCGCCTCCGTCCTCCGTCTTCAGTATGCCGTGGTCGACGGTACTGACATATATCGTAGCCGGTTTCTTCGGATGGTACGCGATGGAGAGGATATCCGCCTGTTCGATGCGGGTCGTCTCATTGACCTGCGACTTCACCTCGAAGGTCTGCCCGCTATCGCTCGTTTTCCACAGGCTTCCCTTCTCTATCTTGGCGGAGAATCCGCCGGGAACCTCCGGTCCCGCAGGAGCGTCTTTCGGCTTCTGCGCCGTCGGAAGCGAACACCCTGACAGGAAGACGGCGGCCATCGGCACGAGCACGAGGAGTTTTTTCATAGGCATACTATTTTCCCCGAGTATAGCAAAAAGCCCCGGGAAAAACAAAAAACCCGCCTGAGGCGGGTCCATGTGTGGGTGCGGGGGGGCTCGAACCCTCGACCGTTGGCTTAAAAGGCCACTGCTCTACCAACTGAGCTACGCACCCATTCGCGATAACAGACAGTATTTAACAGTAAACAACAGAAAGGAAAGAAAATCAATCCCTTCCTCCCGTGGAATTCCTATCCCCTACCCTTTCGGTATGATCCGCTCCTTGCCGACATACGGACGGAGGACTTCCGGGACGACGACCGAGCCATCCTCCTCTTGATGGTTCTCGAGGATCGCGATGACGGTACGCGCGGAGGCGAGCGCGGTGTTGTTCACCATATAGACATGCCGTTTCTCCCCCGTTTCCGCGTCGGTATACTTCACGTTGAGCCGGCGCGCCTGCCAGTCGAGGAAATTGGACGCGGATCCGGTCTCCCCGTAGCGGCCGAGCCCCGGCATCCACGCCTCGAGATCGAACGCGCGATACTTCCCGGCGCTCATGTCCCCCGTCGAGATCCGGAGCTTGCGGTACGGCAACCCGAGATCGCGGTGCAGTTCCTCGGAGATCGCGATCATGTCATCTTGGACGGCGTTCGCCGCCTCGATATCGGCCGGGACGAGCACGACCTGCTCCACCTTCATGAACTCGTGTACGCGGTAGATCCCCTTGGTGTCCTTGCCGTAGGAACCGATCTCGCTCCGATAGCACTGGCTGAATCCGGCATAGCGCAAGGGAAGCGTGTTGCCGTCGAGCACCTCGTCGGCATGATACGCGAGGAGCGACGGCTCCGCGGTCCCGACAAGGAATTTCTGCTCCTTCGACGCGCTGCCGTCGGCTTCCTTGTCGGAGGTCGCCACCTGATAGATCTCGTCGACGGACCCGTCGTATTCGAGCCCCTTGAAATATCCGCTCCCGAAAAGCGGGAATGCCTTGACCAGGGTCGGCGGAATCATCGGGATATAGCCCCGGTCCGTCAGCTTGTGCAGAGCGTACATCATGGCGCCGAGCGCGAGGAGCGCGCCCTCGTTCTTGAGGTAGTAGCCGCGGAACCCCCCGACCTTGGCGCCGCGCTCGAGATCGAGAATGTCGAGCGATGTGCCGAGCTCGATATGATTCTTTGGTACAAAGGAAAAGTCAGGCAATTTACCAACGCGCGCTACTTCGACATTGTCCGCATCGCTCTTCCCGACCGGCGTATCCGGCGAGACGATGTTCGGCACCTCGGCCATCAGCTCTTCGAAGGCAAGCTTGGCTTCGCGGACCCGCGGTTCGAGCGTGTCGATGCTCGCCTTGATGTCCTTGCCTTTCGCGATCGCGGAGGCGCGCTCGGCGTCGTCCTTCGCGTTCTGGATCAAGGTATTGATACCGTTCTTTTCCGATCGGAGGTCCTCAAGCTCGCGGGAAAGCGTCAGGCGATCCTGGTCGGCGGCGAACAGTCGGTCGAGATCGAGAGCAAGGTTCTTGTTCCTGATCGCCTCTCTCACGGCATCTTCATTCTCGCGGATGAATCGGATATCGAGCATAAGGGTAGCTGGCTGGCTTAGAGCTTTTAGATACGGAATACAGCTCTTAGCTTATAACTTCCGCCTGAAAAAAGCAAAAAGCATCACCGCTGAAGCGACGATACCTCTTCCGGGTTCACCTTCAGGATCCTGTCGTCTCCAGTCCCGGGGTTTCCCCGCCCGTCGGTATTCGAGGTCGAGAGGAAGAGATATCCGTCCGGACCGACAACGACCGCGCGGATCCGTCCGTACTCACCCTTGAAATGGACACGAAGCTCCCGGACACCGTTCCGATCGGCGTCGAGTCTCGCCTCATAGAGGGATTCGCCGCGGAGACTCGAGAAGAAGATACTTCCATTCAGGTACGCCGCGCCGGAAGGTGCCCATGTCGTCGTCGCTCCGGAATGGATGACGGGCGTCGTCATGCCGTCTCGCCGTTCGTCGCCCTCGATGTCCGGCCACCCGTAGTTGCCGCCTTTTTCGATGCGGTTCAGCTCATCGTAGCCGGAGCGGAGACCCGAGCGGCCATGTTCCGTCGCCCAGAGGTTCCCGGACTCGTCCCAGGCGAGTCCTTGGACGTTGCGATGCCCGTACGAATACACCGCCGTACCGAAGGGATTGTCATCGGGAACGGAGCCGTCGTCACGGATGCGCAGGATTTTCCCGGCAAGCGATGCCCTGTCCTGCGCGAGACTTTCCCGTGTCGCATCGCCCGTCGCGATATAGAGATACCCGTCCGGTCCGAAAGCGATCCGTCCGCCGTCGTGGTACATGGCGCCCGGAATACCGCCCAGGATGAGCGCGCGCTCTTTCAGCTCGTTCCCCTCGAGCCGATACCGCTCGACGCGATTCGTGAGGCCGCCATCCGCGGCGGTCGTGAGATACAGATAGATCCATCCGTTCTCCCCGAAGCGCGGGTGAAGCGCCATCCCGAGGAGTCCGCCCTCGCCCGTGTGCCGTACTCCATCTATCGGGATCGTGACGCCGTCCGTCCCGATGCGCTTGATCGTACCCGGCCGTTCGGTGACGAGCATGCCGCCATCGGGAAGGAACGCGACCTCCCACGGAACGGAGAGGTTCTCGGCGACGACGGAAACCGCCTCCTGCATGGCATCCGCTCCGTCCTCGCGCGCCGCTTCCTCTCCGATGCTGACCGGAATGTCGGCTGGAGCAGCGACCCGTTCCTCGATATCTCCCGATCGTTCCCACAGCACGAAACCGAGTGCTCCGAGAATTATGAGCGCGAAAATGGCGATTTTTTTCGTGGAATCGAGGATATGTCTCTCCATGCCCGTTACTACAACCGAAACGGAGAATATGGTGGATGATAGTGGACTCCCCGCCCGAATGACCGAAGTCATTCTGGTCGGGCGGGGAACCACTGACCCTCTTTTTTGTGGTCGCACCTGGACTCGAACCAGGGACCTTTCGAATGTGAATCGAACGTTCTAACCAACTGAACTATGCGACCGAATCGACTGCCAAGGAACAGCTAACAGTCATCTTACCTGAAATACGCCCTTTGTCCAGATTCTCCTATCTACCGTTCCTTCATCGGGGGAAAGATGACCGTCTCACGGACGGATCGGTTCATGAGGACGGCGAAGAGCCGCTCGCTCATACCGAACCCGAACGCCGGCGGCATCCCGTATTCGAGCGCTTCGAGGAAGTCCTCGTCGAGCATCATGCCTTCCTTGTCGCCCGCGGCGCGGAGCTTCATCTGTTCCTCGAACCGGCGGCGCTGGTCGGCCGGATCGTTCAATTCCGCGAAGCCGTTGCCGAGCTCGCTCTTGAGCGCGACCGGCTGCATGCGGAGCGCCTTCTTCGGATCCGAGGGATCGATCTTCGCCAGGGGCGAGACGGCGATCGGATGCCCCACGAGGAAACACGGCTCGATCAGTTTCTGTCGGACCGTTTTCTTGTAGAGGGTGTCGATCATCCTGCCGAGACCGTAGGACGCCTCGTACCGGATGCCGAGCTCGTCCGCCTTCTTCCTGAGCTCCAGGGCGGTCACCTCCGCCGACAGGTCGATGTCCGTTTCCTTCCTGAATTCCGTGAAATAGTCGACACGCGGAAACGGCTTCCCCCAATCGATCTCGACGTCGCCCTCGTGCGAGGTCTTCATGCCGCCATCCGTCACGGCTCCCGCGACGGCGCGGTAGAGCTCCTCGACCATCGCCATCCCCTGTCCGAGGTCCGTATAGGCCGAATAGAACTCCATGTGATCGAATTCCTGGAGGTGCTCCCGGTCGATGCCTTCGTTGCGGAACACGCGACCGATCTCGAATACGCGCTCATACCCGCCGACGAGAAGACGCTTGAGCGAGAGCTCGAGCGAGATGCGAAGATAGAAATCCTGATCGAGCGCGTTGTGATGCGTCGTGAACGGTTCCGCTTCGGCGCCGCCGGGGATATGTTCGAGCACCGGCGTCTGCACCTCGAGGAAATCCCGTTCCGCGAGAAACTGCCGGATCGTCTGCCAGAAGCGGTTCTTCTTTCGGAACAGGTCGCGAGTCTCCGTATTCGAGAGCAAGTCGAGGTAGCGCCGACGCAGGAGCTCCTCCTCGTCCTTGAGCCCGTAGAACTCGGTCGGGATCGGGCGCATGGATTTGGAAAGGATGCTCCAGGATTTCGCGGACAGCGTCTTCTCGCCCTTCTTCGTGAGAAACATCGTCCCGGTCGCCGCGATGAAGTCGCCGCTCTCGATATTGTCGGAGAAAAGCGCGAACGCGTCATGGCCGATCTCGCCCTCGGAAAGGAAGACCTGGATCTTTCCGCTCCCGTCCTCGATATGGGCGAAGGCGATCTTGCCCATGACGCGGAGCGAGCGCACGCGCCCGACGAGCGAAACCTCGCCGCCGTCAGCCGAAAGCGCGTCGAACGCGTCGAGCGCCTCTTGGTTCGTATGGGTCCGCGGCGTTTTCTCCGGATAGGCGGAACCGACCGCCTCCTCGAGCCGGTTCAGTTTCTCTTCTTTCGCGGTGACGATATCTTCGCGCATCGGTTTTGATACAGGCATTACCCAGAGCCTGTTGAGAAAGTCTCTTTCGTCGCGAAATCGTGGAATTCCGAGCGAAAAATTCGTGGATGGAGGAGGGCTATATGGAATATAACCCGACGAGATGCACGGATTTTGCAGCCGGAATTCCGGGATTGCAGCAGAATACGGACTTTTTCAGCAGGCTCTTAGACCATTCTAGCCGTTTCTCGGGCGGAGTACAAGAGAAAACCCCCTTCCGGGGGTTTTTCGTAGGATATCTATCCGATGGAAACGACCGTGCATTTCATCTTTCCGGCCGGGATGTCGATCTCGACGCCCTCGCCCTTCGATTTCCCCATGAGCGCCTTGCCGATCGGCGATTCGCCCGAGATCTTTCCCTGTGCGGGATCGACTTCGTTCGTCCCGACGATGACGAACTTCATCTCCTTGCCGGCGCAATCGATGACGACGTTCGACCCGATCTGCACCAGTGACGATCCCTTGGCGGGTTCGGCGATCACCGCGCCCTTGAGCATGGCCTCGAGTTCGAGGATGCGCGTCTCGTTCTCGTTCTGCTGATGCTTGGCTTCGCTGTACTCGGCGTTCTCGGAAAGGTCCCCCTGTTCCTTCGCCTCCTTGATGGCCTGGGATATCTCCTGACGGATTCGACCCTTGCGATCGTCGAGCTCATCTTCGAGTTTCTTGATCCCTTCCTGCGTGAGAATTCTGGACATGATGTCGTTTTACTAGGGTGTTATGGTGGTAAAAATCGTGGCACGAGCCACGATCGGATGAAAATCGTCTCAATGATATTCAGAATCGGAGCCCCTGTCAAGCGGATGACCTGACATACGGGGAAAGCCCGGGGCAAGGCATCTTTCACGGCCGTCATGGCTCGCGCTCCCCTGCCGACGGATCATGGGCACTCGCCCATACCGCCGAATCGTGCTAGAATGTCCGGACCCATGAACACCCATTCCCCCATGAGATTCCTGGCGGTCTTCCTGGCGCTTTCCGCGCTCACTTTCAGCGTATCCTGCTCACGGAAGGCGCCCGCGACGGCGTATCATACTCAGGAACAACCCGGGTTCTCGCTCCATTCCGACACGCGGGCGGACTGTCCGATGTCGTCAGAGCGGATATATTCCATACAAGATCTGTTCACCTCGTCCCTTCCGGAAACCGATCCGATCCTTTCGATCCTCCTCGTCCTGTCCGCGACCGCCGCCTCCGTAGCCATCGGCACGCACCTTCCGGTCGGGTCGTACGACCGACATGCCTCGACGGTCGGACGCGCGCTCTTCCGAGATCCCGAATCGTTCCTTTTCGATCGGTTGAAGCTGGCCTTCGCGCGCGGCATCCTCAATCCGAAGATTCATCCGTGCGGTTGAACCCGCTACCGACGGAACATCTTTCCCATATGTCCGCCGGAACGGCGACGAAGACCATATAACCATGAAAGAAAAACCTATGAATGATCAGGACCGAAATCACGAAGCGGAGCGGAGCCGACCGGCGGCGTCGCACCGACAGAACCTGATGTCCCCTCTGGCCATCGTCGCCTCGGGCATCCTCATCGCCGGAGCGATCGTCTATTCGTCCGGAAAGAACGCGCCGACGACCGCGGGCGACACGGAAGCGGCCGCGGAGCGGGACCTTGTCGGAGAAGACGGTACATCGCTCGATCGGATGGCCCCCGTCTCGGAGACGGACCATATCCGCGGCAATCCGAACGCACCCATCAAGATCGTCGAATATTCGGACACCGAGTGTCCGTTCTGCAAGAAGTTCCATCTCACCATGAAACAGGTGACGGAGAAGTACGCCGAGGACGGAAAAGTCGCATGGGTGTACCGGCATTTCCCTATAGACCAGCTACATCAAAAGGCGCGCAAGGAAGCCGAAGCCACGGAATGCGCCGCCGAACTGGGCGGGAACGACGCATTTTGGGCGTACCTCGACCGCCTCATGGAGGTGACGCCGGCGAACGACGGACTCGACCCGGCCGAACTTCCGAAGATCGCAAAATATGTCGGGCTTGATACCGGGAAATTCGATGAATGTCTCGCGAGCGGAAAATACGCGGAAAAAATCGAGGGCCATGTGCAGGACGCGGTCGCCACGGGAGGCAACGGGACGCCGTGGAGCATCGTCATGGGAGCCGACGGAAAGAAGTATCCGCTTTCGGGAGCACAGACCGCTACAGCGATCGAGCGGCTCATCGGACTCGCCTCGGAAGAAAAGTAACGCGAACCGTATGATTCTTCCCGCATTGAAAAAAGTCTTCCGGGATCCCCGCTTCGTCGTGCTTGCCTCGGGCGTGAGCGCGGCCATGTTCCTCCTCGCCACGTGGCTTCCCAATATCTCCCTCATCACGAGCGTGATCGGATCCTCTGACATCCCCGTTTCGGAAAAGATCGGCCTGCTCGCGAGTCTCTCGGGATCGATCGCGACGAACTTCACCCCGTTCTCGGCTTCCTACACGGTCGCGATCGCCATCCTGTTCGGAATCTATATCGCCATGACGGCCTACGTCCTCCGGAGTCGGACCGGAAAAACCCGTCAGGGCGGAATGCTGACAGGGTTCCTCGGAGTAGGAAGCGGCGCCCTGGGAGTCGGATGCGCGGCTTGCGGATCGTTCCTGCTTCCGGGGACGCTGTCGCTTCTCGGTGCATCGGGCGCGGTAGCGCTCCTTCCGCTCGATGGCGGCGAGTTCGGTGTCATCGGAACGCTGCTCCTCGCCGCGACCATATATGCCGCGGCCCGACAGATAGAAAACCCGTCCATGTGCAAGATAGGAACGAAGTAGCCACGAGGCGGAATATCCGCCAAGCATAAACCACGTATAAGAACACGACATCATGAACGACACGAACGAACCGAAACGGGACACCGATCAGGAAGAAAAGAAGTCATCGCGTCGGATCGGGCGGAAACCGGTCTTTGTCGCCATCGGGATCGCGGCGCTTTTCGTGCTCGCGGCCATACTCTTCACCGAAGGATTCCTGGTGGCGGCAACGGTGAACGGCTCGCCCGTCAGCCGGCTCGCCGTCATACGGGAGCTCGAACGACAGAGCGGGAAAGAAGCACTCGAATCCATGATCGACAGGAAGCTCATCGAGGCCGAACTCGACCGGCGGAACGTCACCGTGACGGAAGACGAGATCGACGGCGAGATACGGAAGATCGAAGGGCAGATCTCCGGCGGGCAGGGAGGCGGAACGCTCGACGAAGCGCTCGCGGCACAGGACATGACCCGTGAAACGCTCCGTGAACAGATCGCCATCCAGAAAAGGATCGAGAAACTGCTCGCCGAAAAAGCCGTCCCGACAGATGCCGAAATAGACGCCTACATGAAGAACTCCGGGGTCACTCCGCCGGAAGGGATACCGACGGAGGAATTCAGGAGACAGATCGGAGAGGACCTCAAACAGCAGAAACTCCAGGGGGAAGCCCAGCTGTGGATATCCGGACTGAAGGAAAGCGCCCAGATACGGTACTACGTCGGATATTGAAAGCGTACGGACGGACACGGATACGGAAGCATGGACGAGATCATGAGAGGATGCGGCAATCAGGGATCCGTCCTCGGTTTTGACCGCTCCCGGAAATACCACTCATAGATTTCCTTGGTCACCGGAACCGCGTTGTACGTATCCGTTTCCTGGTTCTCGACGAGCACGATCATGGCGAGCTCCGGTTCGTCATAGGGCGCGAAGGAAGCGAACCATCCGTGCGTCTTCTTGCCCGTCCCGAACTGCGCGGTTCCCGTTTTTCCGGCGACGGGAACGGGCAGGCTCGCGAGCGACTGCGCGGTCCCCTCGGTGACCGCTTCGCGCATGCCCTCGCGGACCACCTGCAGGATATACGGGTCGATTCCGACCGATCGTATCGCCTTCGGCTCCTTCACCGATATCTTGCCGTCGACGGTGCGCACCTGCGATACGATATGCGGCTCGTAGACCGTGCCGCCGTTGGCGATCGCCGCCACCGAGTTCGCGATCTGAAGCGGGGTGGCCGTGACGAAACCCTGCCCGATAGACGCATGGTAGTCGTCGCCTATGTACCAGCGTTCGCCGAAGCGCTCCTTCTTCCATTCCCCATCGGGGAGAAATCCGTCCCCCTCGCCGGGAATATCGATGCCGGACGGACTCCCGTAGCCGAACCGCTCGGCGTATGATTTCATCCGGTCTATCCCGAGGCCCGGAATACCCCCGTATCCGCCGCCGATAGAGTAGAAGTAGACGTCGCTCGACACCGCGAGCGCGCCGCGCAGATCGGTGAATCCGTGCGCCTTCCAGTCACCGAAGAAAAAGCTGCCGACCGCTATGCCGCCGCGGGACTCGATGCGCGTGTCCTCGCTTATGAGGCGTTCCGAGAGCGCGGCCGACGCGATGACCGGCTTGAACGTGGATCCGGGCGGATACTCTCCGGCGATGGCCCGGTTGAAAAGCGGCTTGGACTCGTCCTCGATGAGCGATCGGTACGCGTCGGAAGAGATTCCCTCCGCGAACAGGTTGTTGTCGAAACTCGGAATCGATACGAGCGCGCGCACCGCGCCGTCGCGCGGATCGAGCGCGATCACCGCGCCGCGTTCGAGGCCCTTGGATTCCAGGAACGACGCGAGCGCGTCGAACGACCGCTTCTGCAATTCGGCGTCGATGGAGAGAAGGAGATCGCTCCCCGCCTTCGACTGGACCGTGCCGAGCACCTTCTTCGGTCGGCCGAACGCGTCGACTTCCACCCGTTCGAATCCGCGCTCGCCGCGGAGCTCCCGCTCATAGCTCTTCTCGATCCCCTGCTTGCCGACGGAATCCGTGGGCAGATACTCCGACTCGGCGCTTGCGGCGTATTCTCCCTCGCTGATCCTCCCCTCATACCCGAGGACATGCGAGAACATGACGCTGTCCATGTATTCCCGGTACGCCGACTTGAAGAGATTGATCCCGGGGAAACGCTCCTCCTGGGACAGGATCGCGATCACTTCCTCCTGGGACAGCTTCTTCTTGAGGAGTACCGGCGTGAGCGGATTCTTCACGGCGAGCGCGAAGACGGCGTCGACCGATTCGGGCGCGATGGAAAGCGTGCTCTCGAGCGCGCTCTTCAGCTCCTCCCGGCCGGCGGTGTCCTTCGGTGCGTCGAACGGGACGAGCACCGCGTCGATACTCGGAAGGTTGCGGACGAGTGGGACGCCGAACCGGTCATACACGATGCCTCTCGGCGTCGGGAGAGGCACGAGACGGACGCTGTTGCGTTCCGCGATCGCGCGGTATTTCTCGCCTTGGAACACGTTGAGATAGACCGCTCTCCCGAAGAGAAGTAGGACGATCGCCGCTCCCACGAGAAAATACGTCGAGGCCCATCGCCGATCGAGGGGCCACTCCAGTTTGGCCGCGTCCTTTTCGGTCACGGTCAGAACCGCGTCGTCGATCTCACTCCCGATATCTTGTGGTATTTTTCCGAACATGGGGAAAAGGGATATCCGTTATCTGCGGACGATATTCTGCGAATCGAGGTAGGCGGTGCGCTCATCGAACACGCGGAGGAGCCATGCCGCAGCCGGAAAGAGGACGACGCCGCCTCCGAACGCGAAGAGCGCGTTGCCCCATGAGAAGAGCGCCCAAGCACCTCCGCCTCCGAAAAAATCGCGGCCGTCGAGGAGGGCTCCGGCGAAAAAAGGATACACGAACGCGACCGCCCCGACGAGCAATCCCGAAAAGAGATAGGTCATCACGCCGTGCTCGACGACGAACCGTCGCGAGAAAAAACTCGCCGTATACGCCAGTCCGACGATGAAGGCGCTTCCGAGCCCGATCCGCCCGAGCGTCGAGACGTCGACGAGAAGCCCGGCCACGAGCGCGGTCGGGAATGCCTCGAAGAATCCTCGGGACAGCGCGAGTGCGACCGCGAGCGCGAAGAAGAAGACGGGAAAGGACGACAACGACGGGGCGAACACGGAAAGCGCCGACGATCCGAAGGCGAGCAGGAGAAGGAGAGACACGAATCGGACCAAAGTGACTTTCATACTTATTTCGTTTCCTTGATGAGAAAGACGAACCGGAGCGATTCGAGATCCATAGGAGGGACGATATTCGCCCGACGAAAGAGTCGGTCCTCGGAGTCACGGACCTGGCCCACGGTGCCGATGAGCAGTCCGGACGGTATCGAACCCCCGACACCGGAGGTGACGACCCGGTCTCCCGAGCGGAGCGTATCGCTCTGGAGCACCATGTCATAGGCGATACCGAGCCCGCGATCGCCGCGGGCGATGCCCTTGGCCGAATGTTCCACCGTCATCGCCCCGATGGTGCTCTGCGAGCTGGAAAGGAGCGTCACCCGGGCACTCGCCGGATAGACCTCGTCGACGACGCCGACGAGCACTCCCTCACCCACGACGGCCGGCATGCCGGTCCGGACCCCGTGGACGGCGCCACGGTCGATGATGAGCGCGCCCAACTGCGCCTCGCCACCCTGGCCGATGACTTCGCCCGGAAACAGATCGAATCTTTTCCGGATCTCGACCCCGGCCGATTTCCGGAGCGCCTCGTTCTCATCGCGAAGGAACGCGAGCGACGCGTTTTCCGCCCGGAGCTTCAGGTTCTCGTCGGCGAGCGACTCGTTCTCGCGTTTCAGCTCCCCTATGGACGAGACGAAGTCCCGGGCGTCACGGAGCTCGAAGGCCACGAAGGAAAAAGATTTCTCGAACGGCCACAGCACGGTATGGAACACACCGCGGACGAGCGAGGATACGGGATCCGGATTCCACACCGCGATGCCGATCAGTATCGAGAGCGCGATCAGGGTCCGAAGCAATTTTGATCGAGAAAACCCCCTTGAGTGCGTCATAATAGTGAGATATCGGACAGACTCTTATCGGAGCGCGCCGGCGGACTCCGTCTCGATAAGCACTTCCTTGAGGCCGTCCATGTCATCGAGCACGATACCCGTGCCGCGCACGACGGCGGTGAGCGGATCCTCCATGAGCCGGACCGGGATACTCGTCTGGTTGGCGAACAGCTTGTCGATACCGCGGATCAGACTGCCGCCGCCGGCGAGGATGATGCCACGCCCCATGACGTCGGAGATGAGCTCCGGCGGCGTCTCCTCGACGATAGTCTTGATGGTATTGGTGATGACGCGGATCGAGTGTGAAAGCGCCTCGCGTATATGTTCGTCGGTGACGATCACCTCCTTGGGCAGTCCGGAGACGAGGTCCCGTCCGCGTATCGGCATCGTGAGCTTCTCGCGGAGCGGGAAAGCGCTCCCGATGGCGATCTTGGCCTCTTCCGCCGTCCGCTCGCCGACGAGCAGGTTGAACTCGTCGCGGCAATAGCGGACGATGTCCTGGTTCATCTTGTCCCCCGCGATCCGGAGACTGCGCGACAGGACGACGCCGCCGAGCGAGATCACCGCGATCTCGGTCGTCCCGCCGCCGATATCGACGACCATGTTGCCGGCCGCTTCCGTCACGGGAAGCCGGGCGCCGATCGCGGCCGCCATCGGCTCGTCGATGAGAAACGCCTCGCGCGCGCCCGCGTTCTGCGCCGCTTCCACCACCGCGCGTTTCTCCACTTCCGTGACGCCCGACGGGATACCGATGAGCACGCGCGGACGACGAAGGAACATCATGTTCCCCTGATGCACCTTGCCGATGAAGTATCGGAGCATCTGCTGGGTCACCTCGAAATCGGAGATGACGCCGTTGACGAGCGGCCGGGTCACGACGATATGCGCCGGGGTCTTTCCGACCATCTTCCGTGCCTGTTTGCCGATCGCGAGGATCTGTCCCGTCCGCTGATTGACGGCCACGATCGAAGGCTCGTTGATGATGATACCCCGCCCCTTCACGTAGACGAGCGTATTGGCGGTACCGAGATCGATGCCGATGTCCAGCGAAAAACGGCCGAAAAATCCGTCGGAAATGCCTCGTTTAAGGGTGTCGAGAGAGCGTGCCATCAGGTTTCCACGTCAAAAGAAGTACGCCCCATTGTACCGTGCTTTCGGAAAAATATCCAGCCAGGAAGGTTTTACGGCGAAAGCCGCTTCACGTCGCGCGGATACAGGATGGCCTCCTTGATGCTTCCGAGGCCGAGGAGCTTCTGGACGATGCGTTCCGACCCGAGGCCCCACCCTCCGTGCGGCGGGCACCCGTAGCGGAACACGTCGAGGTACGAGGCGAAATCGTCCGGGTTCATGCCGCGGCTCCTGATGCTTTCCGAGAGTTGTGCGTAATCGTGGATGCGCTGTCCGCCGCTCGCGATCTCGAGCCCGCGGTAGATGAGATCGAAACTCTCCGTCACGCTCGGGTCATCCGCGCTCGGCATGGTATAGAAAGGCCGGAGCGCCGTCGGATAGTGCGTGAGGAAGACGAAATCGGAACCGAATTTCTCCTTCACGTATTCCCCGATCATCCGCTCGCCCTCGGCGTCGATGTCGCCGCCTTCTATTTCCTTGCCGTACGATTCCCTGAGGATATCGACCGCTTCGGAAAGCCGTAGGCGCGGAATCGGCACATCCGCCGGAAGCGCCGCCCCGTAGAGGGCGAGTTCCGAGGCTCGCTCCTTGCCGATTTCCGCGAACACGTACTTGATCGTCGCCTCGAGCTCGTCCATCACTTCGGAAAAATCCGAGATGAATCCGAGTTCGGCGTCGAGTCCGACGTACTCGTTGACATGGCGGGTCGTGAAGTGCGGCTCGGCTCGGAACACGGATCCGACCTCGAATACCCGCTCGAATATCGAAATGCCCGCCTGCTTGTAGAATTGCGGGCTCTGCGCGAGATAGGCCTTGCGGTCGAAATAGTTGACGGTGAAGAAGTTGGCGCCGCCTTCGGTGGCGGAACCGACGAGCTTGGGCGTCTTGATCTCGAGGAAATCGGCGGCACGCATCCGCGCGGCATAGGCGGAGAGCATCGTGGAATATATCCTGAAGATCGCCTGCAGTCTGGCGTTCCGGAGCGCGATCGTCCGATGGTCGAGCAGCGTATCGAGGTTGAGGTCGAGCTCGGGGACGGAGATCTCGAACGGAAGCGTCTCCGCCGGAGCGGATATCGTCCGTATCGCGGAGATTTCCAGCTCGATGCCACCGAGGGCCGAGCCGGCCTTTTCCGCTCCGCCGGGACGTTCCTTCACGAGTCCCTCGATCGCGACGACGTGTTCGCTCCGGATTTCCTGCGCCGCCTCATAGGCCGGGCCCGCGGACGGGAGCACGATCGCCTGCACCGATCCGCTCCGATCGCGGATATCGAGAAATATGAGCTTGCCATGATCGCGACGGACCGACACCCAGCCGGCTATCGTCACGGTTTCGCCGATATGCCGCGGCGTCTCGGCGATGAGCAGTCTCCCCTTCATATACCTTATCCGTTATTCTTGAACAAAAGGCTCACCTCGCGGGCGAGTTCCGTGGGCGTGATCTGCGTCTTGAGAAACGCCTTGAAGACGTCGTCCGACTGAGACAATCTCTCCATCTCCTCCGCCTCGAGCGAGGCGGACAGGAGGAATATCGGGATATGTTTGGTCCGGTCATCGGACTTGAGCCGTTCGATCACTTCCTGCCCCGTCATGTTCGGGAGCATCGCATCGGTGATGACGAGATCGAAATGCTCCTTCATCGCCGCCTCGACCGCCGAGACGCCATGCCCGTGCGGGACGATCTCGTAACCGTCCTGGGCGAGTCGGCGTCCGAACATGTCGACGAATACCGGCTCATCCTCGATGAACAGGATCCGCTTGCCGTTCTTCGCGGGCGGTGCATCGGATCTCGTCTCGTTCCTACCCTGCTCCTCGAAGAGCCGGAGGAGTCGCTCCACTTCGAGGATCAGTTTGGACGGGGTGTAGTCGGTTTTCTGGATGAAACCGTTGGCCCCGAGATCGATGGCCTTTTTCCGGTCTTCCGGGTCGGAAAGATTGCTGAAGACGACGACCTTGAGATCGGATGGGTATTTCGCGTTCGTCCGAAGCTCCTTGAGCACCTCCATCCCGCCCATTTCCGGTATGACGAGATCGAGCAGCACGAGATCGAACGGGCCTTCCTCGACCGCCTTCAGCACGGCTTTTCCGGTCGTCACGTTGACCACCTCGTAATCGGCCGTTTCGAATTTCTTCACATAGATTTCCGCTATGAGCGGATCGTCCTCGACCAGCAGTATTTTCGGCATATGGTGTTATTAGGATGTTCTTCAGGATACCAGAGGGTCTCCGCCGAGGCAAACGCTTCCCCGCGGAGGGCTACTTCTTCCGGAGGGGAAGTTCGACGATGAACCGCGAGCCTTTGCCGACACCATCCGACTCGATGGAGAGACTGCCGCCGTGCGCGTCGACGAAGGATTTGGCCACATAGAGACCGAGCCCGGTCCCCGAGACGTTCACCTTGCCCGCGCCGGCGCCGCGACGGAACTTCTGGAACAGCTGATGGATGTCCTCCGGCGCGATACCGATACCCGTATCCGAGACGGTGATCCGGGCCGTATCGCCCCGCCGCTCGAGGGAAACCGCGATGCTTCCTTCCTTGGTGTATTTGATGGCGTTGTCGATGAGATTGGAGACGACTTCGCGGATTTTCTGCACGTCCATGTCGAAAGGCTCGATCGGTCGCTCCGGATACGTGAACGAGAGCGCGAGGCCCCTGCCTTTGGCGATGATCGTCATCGAATCGGCGAGCTCACGGATGACCTCGGTGATATCCGCGGGCGCGAACTGATACTGGATGCGTCCCGAATCGATGCGCGAGACGTTGAGGAGATTCTCCACAAGCTCGACGAGGTGGCCGTTGGCCGAGTACACCTTGTTGATCACGTCCTCGATCTGCGGAGTGATCTTGCCGTACGATCCCTCGAGGATGAGCGAGAGGAACCCCTTGATCGCGGTGAGCGGGGTGCGCAGCTGGTGCGAGGCGATCGAGATGAACTCGGATTTCGAATTGTCGAGACGCTTGAGCTCCTCGTTCGTTATCGCGAGTTTGTTCGCCATCTCCTGCAGTTCCTCCTTGCGCTCGACTTCAGTCTCGACCGATTTCAGAAGCATGCCGATGAGGACAAGCATCGCCATGAATACAAGTCCTCGTATAAGCAGCTGATAGGGGTTTTCGGCAAGAAAAATCTGTACGAACGTGACCAGAAGAATGATGAAAGAAAGGGATTCCGTGGCAATGACTTTCATGTTGAGCAGGCGATATCTCAACATCGCGTATCCAGGAAATATCGCTATGAAAACGGAGCTGAAAATGCCCAGACGGCTATAGACTCCGTAGTCCGGACTATTCTTTATGTAATCGGTCAAAAGAATATTCGTAAGTAAGGCGACCGTAACCGTCAGGGAGATCCCGATAAGCAGATATATGTATTGCGCCTTTTCGGCCTGGCCGGCGGACTTATACTCGTAAACGATCAGGCTGATACTGATAAGCGAAATCGCTACGATCAAAAAATTATACATGAATCCGAACATGCCAAAAGTCGGAATCAGGACTCCGAACGAATCGGTATAAAATCCGCTTATGACGTAATCAGAAAAAAATATAAGCAAAGAACCAACTACGGGAAAGAGAAAAATCGCCCACCGAAAATAGGAAAATCTGTCTATGATCTTTTTGGAAAGCTCAAAGCAGAAGAGCAACAAGAAGAAAGCAGCGAACAATGCGGACGAGAAGTCGACGCGCAACAGCAGATCTCCATAGAAGGGACTGGCGACAGTATCTTCAAAATATGAGGAAAAAATCCAAACGAGCAGAGAAAAGGATAGCAAGGCATAACTCCTGTGTACCCAACTTTTCGGATTTTTATAGACAACAAATCCGCCAAGAAAAAGAAGCAAAAAAGCTACAACGAACAGCATAATCAAGTCACCTTCGAAGAGCATGTATTTTTTGGTACATTACACGGATTGTTTTTGAAATTATACTATACTCCATATGACTTTCATTATTGACAACTGATTGTATTCGTGTTAGAATAACCTGATGCACATTTACAACATGGAAGAAAGGAGTCGCCCGTGAGCGAAAAAATCAGGATATTTCGTGCCTCAGAATTGCTTGCGACCGGCTACCCCCGGTCAAAGCTTATCCAGGGTTTTGTTGATGTAAACAAGGCGGCGTGGCCGCCACCGGTTCCACAGAGATATGTCTGGGATGAAGAGAAGATGGAATTGCAATTGAAAAATCCTGATCTCCTCTACTGTGCGCTCAAGGGGGGAAAAATAATCGGCACGGTGACCTTTGTCTACAAAACTGAAGACTCCATCATGAGCTGCCAAAACTGGGATGAAATCAGCAGTAACGGAACGTTGGCGGGACATGATGAAAGTGGCGAATATGCCTTCGGCGTAGACCTCTCGGTTTCCCCCGACAGTCAGGGAAACAATGTCTCGGAAAGACTCATCAGCACATCTTTTCTCATCTCGGGAATTCTCGCCGGAAAGAAAGGAGTATTCCTTGGTTCTCGTATTCCGAGCTACCATAAATACGCCGATAAGATGAGTATCGAGGATTATGTTCTTGGGAAAAACCGCGATGGCAAGACCCGCGACCCGGAAATCAGACTCTATCAGTCGAACGGCTTCCGTATCGTGAAAATCATCCCCGGGTATATGGAGGATCCGGACAGTCTCGATTACGGAGTGCTTATGCTCTGGGAAAGCTCTTTCTACAGATATGCCCACCGCATGAAGATGCTCACGAAACTTGCACAGTTCGTGACTGCAAAAGTCATGCTTCGTTAACAAAAACGGGAAAGCGAATAATTCGCTTTCCCGTGTTTTTTTGCCCGGTCATTTGAACCAGAGCGAGAGAAAAATGAGGATCGTCGTCGCGATCTCGAGCAGGATTTCCGTCCAGGCCGAGACCCGGAAATACGGATGAAGTTTCGTTCCCCCGGCCATCAGGAGATAGCCGGGACTCAGGAACGACACCCCCCGGTTGATGACGAACCCGGCCCAGCCGACCGCCCCGATGATCTCGATGGTCGTCACGTCGAACTGGCTCATGATCTCGTAGAATTTCCAGAAATCGCGATCCGCCAGGTGTTGTATGACATTGACCCCCATCGACGAGAGGATCATGAGCGCTCCGACCGTGTAGAGGATCTCGGTCGTCGCCACGAGTGACAGGTACACTCGGAGCGAAACACCCATCTTCTCTTTCATGGCACTGCCTTTGGCGACCGCAACGATACTGATGACGATTCCGAGTGCCCACGCGACGACCGTCGTCACGTTGACGAGCAGACTGATCCACCAGTACTCCCCGGCGACGACACTCGCGAACCCGAGAACCACGGCAAGCGCGAATGCCGCTCCCACGAACCACTTGATCCATTTCGGCATGATTGCCTCCTCTGAAAAATTTTAAAAGAACCGAAAGTCGACTACAAGAAGAAGGTGTTGGTGTTTTTATGCGAGGTTTTCCTGCGGATATTTTTTCCCACGGATGATGAAATTGGTTTCCATGTCCTCGAGGGAGAACGCTTCCTGGAAATATCGTTCGATGACGGACTGATCGATGCCGTTCTTGCAGGTGTAGGCATCGATGCTGACGAATCGCCGTTTCGGGAAGGTGTGAATACTGATATGGCTCTCCGCGATGACGACGAATCCGCTCCAGCCGCCGGGATCCTTGATCTGATTGTCCGCCGCGGCATATACCACGGGTTCGGCGAGGGGATGCATCCCGAGTTTCCCCGGGAGTTCCGAGAGACAGGAGAGGATGAGGTCCCGATCATTCAGCTTCTCGTATGATCCGCCGTACCCATCGATGGTCAGATGTTCCCCGAAATGGGGCTGTTTCGCTTCAGACATAAAAAAATCGCTCTGGTAAAGGCTCACGATAACATTATAACACGAAAATTGATCGAATGCAAGTATCCGTGCCTACGACACTTACGGGTCAGGGGCGATTCTCAAAAAAGACGAGGATCCTCTCTTGTCGGAGAGGATCCTCGAAGCCGTATCATTCCTCCTACACGAAGAGATCGACCAGCCACCCGAAGAGGCCGTTGGAATCGGCTTGTGCACCGACGAATGCCTGGAGTTTGACGTTCTCGGATTCGATCCGCTCCGCCTGCTCGGTGAGCAGTTCCTGGATATCGGCATCACCGGAAGACTGCGCGAGGGCCCGGAGCGCAGCCGCGTTCGCGGCGTTCTCGGCGATCTTCGCTTGGATCGATCCGAGCGACAGGTCATCCGATCCGAGGAAGAACTTCGCAAGCGCGCTCCGCTCCTGCGCGAGCTGGACGGACGCCGCGACCGCGAGTCCGGACGCTTTCTGCTTCGACACGATCGCCTTGATCGCGTTCACCCGGTCGTCGTCTTCCTCGATCTCGGCGATATCGTCGAGTTCATCCGACACTTCTTCCGAGAACTCCTCGTGATCGTCATCGAAATCATCGTCGCTCCCGCCGATCGCATAGAGTGCGTTTTCAGCCATATCCTTCACGCGGTTCGCGATGCTCTTCGCTTCCTTGAACAGGCTCTCCGCGTTCATGAAGTCCCCCGAGGGCAGAAGAGCGTTCCCTGCGGCGACTTTGGCCTCCGCTCCGGCGAGCAGTTCCACGAGGCCTCCTGTCGATCCGCCCGCGGCGGCAAGGAGGGCTATCTTGGCCTTGGCCTTGGCTATCTTTTCCTGCGCCTGCTTCAGTCGCTCCGACGATTTCTTCGCGTCATGCAGATCCTCTTCCACCGCGAAATGAGAGAGCTTCTTGATCTCTCTCGCCAACCGGTCGGCTTCCCCGAAATTTCCCGCGGCGACCGCGGCCTTGTAGGCCTCGAGGACTCCCTTCGCCGATGCGATCCGTGCGAGCGCGGCCGTGGCATCCACGCCCTCTCGCTGTTTCTCGAAGATCTCCTTCTCCGATTCCGCTACCTTTTCCATGAGGTCCTTGAGACCATCATCACCATCTTCGTTTTCGTCTTCATCCTCCATTCCGTCTTCTTCATCCTCGTCCTTGCCATCCTCATCGGACTCGGAATCCCCGCCCCGTCCGGAGAGCTTCTCCGATTCATCATCACGGTCGTCGTCCTCGTCCTTTCCGTCGTCATCCTTCTCGTCGTCCTCGTCCTTGCTGTCCTTATCATCATCTTCGTCCTTGCCGTCGTCATCCTTCTCGTCGTCCTCGTCCTTGCTGTCCTTATCATCATCCTTGTCTTCGTCTTCATCTTCATCTTCGTCTCCCAGGACGAACGCGAACGGAGCGGCCGATACCACGCCTGTCTTTACCATGAGCGCCGTCCCGCCGGTGAAGAGACCGAGCGAGAGCATCGCGACCAACATCGCGGACAACGGCGAAAGGTGTTTCTTCGAATCCTGTGCCATATGATTTTTCTTTACTTATGTTTATTTTTTTATGATAGAGCTATTGCCGTACCGACGTATCGCCGCTTGTCTCGCCGGACACCGGCTTCACTTTGCAGGTGGAGGCGCCGCAGACGGAGTAAAGCAGGCAATATCGGAAAATACCCGTCGCGAGGACGACGATACCGAGCAGTCCCCACGGCGACCCGAAGTACGCACCGACAGCCATGATGACCAAACCGAGCACGATGCGGATGATACGATCCGCTCCCCCGACATTCCTCTGAAACGTCATAGATTCTTCTTTACCCATTTTATGTTCATGTGTCCGTCCGACCTGACGGCCAAGCGATTCCAGTATAGCAGAAAAAAAAATAGGAAAGAAGAACCTGTCAAGAACCGGTTTTCCCGAATTCCGCGAGAACGCGACGAGCGGTCTCGCCCCAGAGGAACCGCTTGGCGCGGACCAACCCCTTCTCGTGAAGCGTCGCGCGGAGCCCCTTGTCGAGGAGCACCTGCTCGAACGCCCGGAAGAGTTCTTCGGGTCGGTGCGGGTCGACGAGCACCGCCGCATCCCCGACGATCTCCGGAAGCGAGGTCGAGTGCGAAGTGACCACCGGTACGCCGCAGGCGAGCGCTTCGAGCGGCGGGAAGCCGAACCCTTCGTAGAGCGACGGGTAGGCGAAACAGCTGGCGAGGTTGTAGACCGCCGCCTTGTCTTCGGCGTCGATGAAACCGGGCAGGAGTATGTGTCCGCTCCACGGGGAACGCCGTATCTCCTCGAGTATCGATGACTCTTTCCACCCCGAAACACCGGCGAGAACGAGCGAGAGTTTTTCGAGTTCCGGGTGACGGGCCTTCTTGAGCGCGCCGAACGCACGAATGATCGAGACGATGTTCTTGCGCGGCTCGAACGCGCCGAGATAGAGGATGAAGCTGTAGGGCAGATGATATTTCGCCTTCATCTCAAGGAGCTTCGGATCGTTGCGGTCGTACTCCCGGAAGTGCGGGTCGATACCGCTCGGCACGACCTCGATCCGAGACGCCTTGATACCGTAGCGGGCGACGAGATCTTCCTTGGTCGATCGCGACACGGCGAGTATCCGGTCGGCGCGACGGAACAGCTTTTTCGGATTCACGAAAAAATGCCATACCCGCTGTTTCCAGGAAAAGGTTTCCGGATACGCCTCGAACGAAAGGTCGTGCGCGGTGACGATGAGT
Source organism: bacterium (assembly GCA_021821305.1). GTDB lineage: Bacteria > Patescibacteriota > Minisyncoccia > Moranbacterales > UBA1568 > JAGOTT01. Next base: position 428,500 of record JAKACP010000001.1, on the reverse strand, counting down.
TTCGTATCATCGGACACGGCGCAGAAATTGATGTTGGGGAGGAAAAAGACATCCGCCCCGCCGATCAGGCGGTCGAGCCGGGGCCGGTTGAGATACCACAGCGAGAGGTTGAGCAATTTGTTCGGGATACGGAACCGCCGCACCGAGACGTTCTCGTACCCTTCCGCCCAGGAAAAGTCGGGAGCTTCCCCGCCCCAGGCATTGAAAAACAGGACGTACTCGTTCTGCCGATCGATCCGGAACAGCTCCGACAGGAGCGCTATCGCGTATTCCTCGACTCCGCTCCGCCGTCCCTCCGCCAGACACCTCACATCTATCCCTATCCTCATACGAATTCCGCCCATCTTCCCTCCCAGGAGCCGTAGAAAAAATATTATTACCCTTTCTTCCAATACCGCCGTGCGAGCACCGTCCAGAATGCCAGGAACACTCCCGCGAAAAGACTCCCCGACGCCATCGGCCAAAACCCGATCCGGGCGTCTCCGACCGCCGGGTCGCCGGAGACGACGATGAACCAGTCCTGCGCCTTCGCGGATTCGTTGAGCGACGCCGATTCGCGGTTGATCACTTCGGCGATCGCCTCGGCGTATTTCCCGAAGGCGACCGGAGACGATGCCGTATACGTCACTTCTATCATTTGCGAGGAGAGCCGGACAGCCTCGAGATCCCGGATGACACCGCCTTGCACGCCGGCCTCGGCATCGATAGCCCCCTTGAGGGCGGGCGCGGCGATCCAGCGCACGACCGTATCCGCGAACCGCTCGTCCGCCTGAAGGCGATAGAACTGGTCATACCGGTAGTCGGAGGTCTCGACGGCTCCTCCGCGCGTCACGTTGAGCGACACCGTCGCCCGGTACCCTTCCGGCTGGAACCGGAACCCGAGCACTCCCAAGACGACACAGCCGAGGATGATCCCGAAGAATACCTTCCTGTCCTTTATGAAAATACCGACGAATTCACGGAGTTCCATGACATTATGCATCAAGATTCACGTTTCAAAGGCTGACATCCGGGCTTTTGATTTTCCGAAGATGTTCCGCCAGGGAGTTTTCGACATACTCCCTTATTTTGCGCTTAAATACGGCTTTGTCAAACGGGATGGCTTTTTCGCGGATTTTCCCAGGATCGAAAGCCAGAGTCTCGAACCGCTGTACCGCCGCAACTATGGCGTCGGGCGTCTGCTCGTCGAAAAAGACCCCGGAAACAGCCTCTTCGACCCGCTCCTCGATATCGCCGCCACGGAAGGCGATCACCGGCCGTCCCGAAGCCATCGCTTCGATCGCCACGATGCCGAAATCCTCCTCCTGCGGGAACACGAATGCCCGGCACTCGGCGTACTGTCTGGGCAATTCCTCGTCCGGAACCCTTCCGAGGAACTCGATCGTCGGGCCGGCCATCTTGCGAAGCCGGTCGTACTCCGGCCCGCGGCCGATGATCCGGAGCGGCAGCTTGAGGCGGTTGAACGCCCTGATCGCGATATCGAACCGTTTATACGCGATCAGCCGGCCGACCATGAGGAAGTAATCCCCTTGGCGGTCGGCGACGAAGAACCGATCGACATCCACGGGAGGATGGATCACCTCCGCTTCCTTGCGATAGTATTTCCTGATCCGCCGCGCGACGAAATCGGAGTTGGCGAGGAACCGGTCGACCCGGTCCGCGCTCGCCTTGTCCCAGATGCGGATCGGATTCATGAAGAACGGGACGAACTTCTTCACGAGGCGTGGAAAGCCGAAGTCCTGCGCGTATTTCTGGCAGTCGTCCCACGCGTACCGCATCGGCGTATGGACATAGGAGATATGGAGCGTCTCCGGCGGGGTCAGGATTCCCTTGGCATAGCTCGATGAGTCCGAGAGGACCACGTCGTACATCGAAAAATCGAACTGTTCGATGGCCGGCGGCATGAGCGGCGGAAACCATCGATGCATGCGCCTGATGAACGGGATGCCCTGCAGGAACGACGTATAGACCCGGGCGTCATCGAACGCGCCATGCACCGCGCGCGAATCGTGGAGCAACGTATAGATCGGCGCTTCCGGAAAAATCTCCGTGAACGCCGAGAGTACCCGTTCCGCTCCTCCGTACTGGACGAGATAATCATGGACGAGCGCGATCTTCATAAAAGCCGGTTCAAAATATCACCGCGATGAATTAAAAGTGGAAACAATCTGCTTGCCGGAGAAAACATCCGGATTTCGGCTGCAAATCATTTATCGCTCGGCGGCTTATCACGATAGGCCTTCTCACGATGCATGGTTTTCGCTCGAAATCCAAATGTTTTCTCTCGACATGAGATTTTGAACCGGCTTCTACTCCTCGTCGCGGAACCGTGCGAGGATCCAGTTGATGATCGACGAGACGACGGAAAGGACGATCGAACCGAGAAGCGCCGCCCAGAAACCGGCGACATGGAAGTTCTCGAGGATGTCCCCAATCCACCAGAAGAGGCCCGCATTGATGACGAAGATGAACAGTCCGAACGTCAGTATCGTCACCGGCAGGGTCAGGATGACGAGTATCGGGCGCACGAGCATCCCGATGATGCCCCAGACCGCCGCGAGCAGTATCGCGGTCGGGAATCCTCCCTCGAGCACTATACCCGGAACGAAGTATGCCGCCGCCATGAATCCGATCGCGACCGAAAACCAACGAAACAGGAGACCCATAGTTCTTGTGATTACATATTTCCCTCATTATAGGCCATATCAGGGAAAAGAAAAAGCGACGCCGTTATCCGGCGTCGCCCCTCGATTCATGGTGCGTCGCGTCAATTCTTCCGTCTCCGGAGTATCGCTCCCACGGTCTTGAAACAGATGAGGATATCGAGCCAGAGCGACCAGTTCTCGATATAGTACACGTCGAGACGGTACTCGTCCTCGAACGGGAGATCGGAGCGTCCGGATATCTGGGCCATGCCGGTGATCCCGGGCTTGATCGTGAGGAGTCGGCGGTGGTACTCGTGATATTTCTCGACTTCGCGCTTCTGATGCGGGCGCGGCCCGACGAGACTCATGCTCCCGAAGAGCACGTTGAAGAACTGCGGGAGCTCGTCGAGCGAGTATTTCTCGATGAAAGCTCCGATCCGGGTCTTGCGGGGGTCGTCCTTGATCTTGTACAGCGGGCCTTTGCGGACGCTCCGCTCCGCGATGAGCTCTTTCTCGAACGCGAGCGCTTCCTCGAAATCCGGATTGGCACGGGTCACGCAGTAACGCCACTTCATGTAGCGGAACTTATAGGCGAAGAATTTCTTCCCGCCCTCGCCGATACGCTCGTTACGGTAGATGATCGGCCCTCCCTTGTCCTCGATCTTGATGAGGAGCGCTATGGCGATCATGAACGGCGAGAACAAGAGGATGAGGAGCGTGCTCGCAAGGATGTCGAATATCCGTTTGGCGACCCTCCCCCACCCCTCGAGCGGCGTGTTCTGGAACTCGATGAGCGGCTCGCCGTTGAAGATGCGGAGCGCGAACCGCGACGTCTGGAGCATGGTCGGGAAATATTTGAAAGAGATGTTGTGTATCTGGCAGTAGTCGAGGATCTTTTCCTGTTCGTCATCGGGAATCGTCGGGTCGCACACGACGATCTCGTCGATGCCTTTCATCTCGCGGATCTCGCTGATCCGGCGCAGGCTCGCGCTGGCGCTCTCGATGATGTCGACGACGCGATATCCGAGTTCGGGGCGCTTGGCGAACAGCTTGGCGAACCGCCGCACGCGGCCGTTTCCCCCGACGAGGAGGACGCGGTGCCGCCCGACGCCCTTCTTCACGAGGTAGTGTTTCTGTATCCGCTGTATGGCATAGCGTCCGGCGATGACATAGACGACCGCCACGAGCCATCCGGCGAGGATGATGAAGCGGGACGAGAACCACTCCCGTTCAAGGAAGACCGCGATGATGATGATGACGATACCGAGCGAAGTGGCCTTGAATATGTCGAACGCCTCCTGCCAGAACCGACGGGTCGCCCGGATCACGTAGAGTCCCTCGAGCGCATACACGACGAGGAAGAGCGGCGCGACCAGGAAGGCGAGCTCCACGAAACGGTCGAAGGAGAGATCATAGAGCTTGGGGCTCAATATGTCCGAAACCTCGGGCAGGAAATCGCGGAGCAGGAACACCGAAATCGCCGAGAGGACGATCATGGCATAGTCCACCGGCACCTGTACCGCGCTGAAATAGATTTCTGATCGCTTCATAAGAATACGTCGACCTATCCGTTATCACGATACGATTGCATCCTTCCGCTCCCGAAACAGACTCGTAAGCCGGATTCTGTTTCTCTGTCATCATTTATCTGGACCGGATGTCGCCATCCGGTTCGCGCGGTTCTTCCCTACCGCTTTTTCTCGAGGAAAAAACGATGTGGACACGACCTTGCACCCGGGTAAGGATTTAGCCGTTTCACCTTGGACTTCTCATACCCCTTTATGAGCCAAGAACAGCCTGAGGTCTGACGAGTGTTCCCCGATTTTCATCGGGGTCAGGGGTACAGGCTGTCTCCTTCCTTTCGGAAGAAGCCGTTTCTGTTCGCACCTCGCGCCTCGCGGCGTATAGGAGTTACCTATTACCCTTCTGCACCGGCTTGCGCCGGGCGGGAGTCCGGACTTTCCTCATCCGCTTTGCAGCGGACGCGATGACCCGATCTGTTTCGGGAACGGAAAAATGCAAAGAACAAGGGAAAATACTCCGCGAACACCCGTCGCGGAACGGATATTATATCATATATTTATTTTCATGTCAATTCTCGGCTCAAACAAGCCTGTCAAACGAGAAGCTTGGCCCCGAACGCCTTTTCCGCGGCCAAGACGATCCCCTGAAACGCCGTCTCCGCCTCCTCGCTTCCGATGGTCCGATCATCGGCGCCGAACGAAAGATGAAAGGCGGCATTCTTCTCCGCGCCCTTCTCGTACACGTCGAAGAACTCGGCGCCCCGGAGCAGCGGCGCGCCGGATTCGCGTATGACACGGGCGAGCTCGCCGACCGGTACGTCCTTCGGGACGACGAGCGAGATGTCGCGCGAGACGGACGGGAATCTCGGTATCGGCCTCGCGACGATCGGCGATCCGACCAGACGGGCCAACGCCGGAAATGACAGCTCGGCGATCGCGATCTTGCGGGCGCCAGACTTCCTGACGAACGAGGGGTGCGCCTCTCCGACCACGCCGATCAGCTCCTCCCCCGCCATGATATGCGCGGTCCGGCCGGGATGGAAGAGCGGCGAGACCTCCGGTGCCGGCCGGAACGAAACCGATTCATGTAGACGGAAGAAAGCGAGCAGGCGTTCGATCTCGCCCTTCTGGGCGAGAAAGGCTTCGCCGGGAGCGGATTCCTTCATGGACAGCGCCGACGCGATCCGCTTTTCCTCACGGACGGATCCTCCTTCGCGGAAATGGACGCGTCCGAATTCGAACATCCGGAACCCGTCCGTACGGGGCATATTCTCGACCGCTTTGTCGAGAACGGTCGGAAGAAGTTTCGCGCGGAGATATGTCTGGTCGGGGTTCATCGGATTCTCGAGCCGGAGATGCGCGTCCTCCGGGACGCCGCTCTCCTCGAGGAGATCCTTTCCATAGAACGAGTAGGTCATGATCTCGTCGAATCCCGCGCATGCGAGATATTCTTCCAGTCCACGTGCAAGCGAGCTGTCCGTATCCGTCTTGCGCGCGACGACGGGAAGCAGCGGCGCGGAGGGCGCGATATGTTCGTACCCGTACACGCGGCCGATTTCCTCGATGATATCGGCCTCCCGTTCGAGATCCGGACGGAACGACGGGACGACCGCGTGAAGCTCGTCTCCCCGTACTTCCGCTCCGATCGAGAGCGACCGCAGGATGGCAAGCGCCTTCTCCTCCGGAACGGCGACGCCGAGCAGTCCTTCGATGCGGGAAAACGGAAAGACGATCTCCCGCTCCTTCAAAGCAGCTGTCGCGGATACGGAGACGAGGGATCGGCATCGTGCCCCGAGCGAGTCCGTGAACGCCGCGACGACTTCGCCGCGAAGTTTCTCCGGCCACGAGGGGTCGACACCGTGCTCGAAAAGATAGGCCGCCTCCGTCGAAAGCCCGTGCCGTACGCGCGACCGTCGGATCGTGGCCGGGTCGAAATTCGCGATCTCGAAAAATACCTCTTTCGTATCCGCCGATACCGCGGAATCCTTCCCGCCCATGATGCCGGCGAGCGCGACCGGACCGTCGGCATCGGCGATGACGAGGTCTTCCTCCGTGAGAGCGATCTCGCGGTCATCAAGGAGCAGCAGTTTCTCGCCTCGCTTCGCGAAACGCACAGTAATCTTCTCTCCGGAAAGTTTGTCCGCGTCGAACGCGTGCATCGGCTGTCCGTAGAGGAGGGAGAGATGATTGGCGGTATCCGCCGCCGGATGGATCGGATGATGGCCGAGCATGAGCATCCGCCCCAGCGTAGGAAGCGGGAGACTCCTCGCTCCGTCCGCGAGGTCGAACGACAGACCGGAGTACGCGCGGCACGCCGATTCGTCCTCGATATCGACCGAGAGCCCTCCGTCGCCCATCGGCTCCAGGGTATGCCTTGAGAACATTCCTTCCGACGGATAGGGTCGTCCTTCGAGCGCGGCGATTTCGCGGGCAAGCCCGTAATGCGAGAGCGCGTCCGTCCCGCGATTCGGAAGAATCTTCACGTCGAGAAGCGTATCGTCGAGCCTCATCGCCTCGGAAAGCGGAGCACCGACCTCGGCGTCATCCGGGAGAACCCAGATACCGGCATGATCGGTCCCGAGACCGAGCTCGTCTTTTGCGCAGATCATGCCCGACGACTTCACGCCGCGGATCTCCGCCTCCCCGATTTCCACCCCGTTCGGAAGCTTCGTGCCAGGAAGCGCGACTGCGACCCTCTGTCCCGCCTCGACATTGGGCGCGCCGCAGACGATGCGAAGCGGCTTGCCGTCGCCGATATTGAGAAACGAACGCACGACCGATCCGGATACCTTCACCTCGGTCACCTTGAGCCGTTCGGCGTCCGGATGCGGCTCCGCCGCGAGCACCTCCCCTACGACGACACCGTCGAACGGATGTTCATACTTTTTCACCTCTTCCACTTCGAACGCGCGCGACAAGAGGAGCTCCGCGAGTTCCTCGGGAGATTTCTTCGTTCCTGACAGTTCCTTGAGCCACTCGTACGAAAACAGCATATCTAGAATTGACGGATGAATCGCACGTCACCGCCCATGAAAAGGCGGATATCGGGAATCCTGTATTTCATCATCGCGAGCCGGGTGAGACCGAACCCCCACGCGAACCCCTGGTATTTTCCTTCCTCGTAGCCGGCCGCCGTGAAGACGTTCTGATGCACCATGCCCGCCCCGCCGATCTCGAGCCAGCCGGACTTCTTGCACACCGGGCACCCCTTCGCGTCGCAGAGGATGCAGGAGATGTCGAACTCGAAGGACGGCTCGGTGAACGGGAAGAAACTCGGCCGGAGCCTGACCTCCACGTCGCGCCCGAAGAACTCGCGGAAAAACGTCTCCGCGGTATGCTTGAAATGCGCGACGGTGACCGAGCCTGCCTCATCCACCATGAGGCACTCGAACTGATGAAACGTATGCTCGTGTGAGGCGTCCGTCGCCTCGTTGCGGAAGATCCTCCCCGGGATGACGATCCGGAACGGCGGCACATGCGATTCCATATACCGAACCTGCACCGAGGACGTATGCGTGCGCAGAACGTACTTCTCGTCGAGTCCGTCTTGCTTGAGCCAGAACGTATCCTGCATATCCCGCGCCGGGTGATCGGCGGGAACGTTGAGCGCGTCGAAATTGTAGAATTCGGTCTCCGCCTCCGGTCCGTCGGCGATCGAAAACCCCATCCCGGCGAAGATGTCCTCGATCTCGTGCGAGAGCCGGGTGATCGGATGAAGATGTCCGAGCGGCGCGGCGCTACCAGGAATCGTCACGTCGAACCGTTCGTCTTCCGCGAGCTTCCTTGTCTCGATACGCGTCCGCGCGGCGGATGCGGCGCGACCGAGCGCGAGGCGCGCCTCGTTGGCGATCGGCCCCACTTCCTTTTTCTCCTCGGGCGAAAGATCCTTGAGTCCTTTCAGGATCTCGCCGAGCGCGCTCTTGCGGCCGGTATATTCCGTCTCGAGCGCGAGAAGAACCGACTCGTCCTCCGCTTCGGAAAACGCGCGCATCCCCCGCTCCATGATCTCCGCTATCCGCTTCCCGTGCATAAGATCCTGTGCAAATACTGTTTCAGTGTACAAGAAAAGGAAATACCGGTCAAAAACGGGTATGCTATACTGGTAGCGAAGACCTCCAGAACGATGCGCTGAACAACCCTGTCCTTCTTGAAGGGCCGGGGCATAAGACCCACCTGGTATCCAGGGAAATATATTTTTTCCTACACTATACTTTCAGGGACTTATACGCGCCTCCGCATTGGGGGTTTTCTTTTTTTCGAAAAAAAAGACCCCGGAAGGGGTCTTCGCCTTTTTCAACAGGCTCTAAAATACTATCTTCACGAAATCCTTCTTGCCGACTTTAAGGACTTTGCCGTTATCCAAATCCTTATCAAACATACGTGATCCGACAGTCCTTTCCCCGTCAATGTATACCCCGCCCTGCTCGATCTTCCGTCTCGCGTCGGATTTACTCGTCGCAAGACCGATACGCGCGATAAACGACTCCAGATTCTCGTATCCTTCAAGGGCAGGTTCATATTGAGGCGCGTGTTCCGGAATATTCTCCGGAATCTCGCCTTTGGAGAACGTGTTCACGAAATATTCCTCCGCCTTCGCGGCCTCGTCGTCCCCATGATAGAGCGCGACGATCTCGCGGGCGAGCCGGACCTTGGCATCGCGCGGATTGTCCGCTTTCATGATTTCCGCCACCTCCTCCATCGGCACGCGCGTGCAGTGGACGAAATAGCTTTCGATGAGTCCGTCGGGAATGCTCATGACCTTGCCGAACATGTCGTTCGGCTCGTCGAGGAGGTTGATCGTGTTTCCCCAACTCGAGCTCATCTTGCGACCGTCGGTCCCGAGGATGAGATCGGTCGTCAGGATATCCTGCGGCGCCTGTCCGGCGCGCTCCTGGAGCTTCCGCCCCGCGAGCAGATTGAACCATTGGTCGCTTCCGCCGATCTCGACGTCGGATTTCACGACGACGCTATCGTGCCCCTGCATGAGCGGATAGAGAAGCTCGCGAAGCGAGACGCGCTTGCCCGATTCGAGCCGCTTTTTGATATTGTCCCGTGAAATGAAGTCATGAAGCGAGAACGCCTCCGCCTGCCCGAGGATTTCCTTGTAATCGAGGCCGGCGAGCCACGTGGAATTGAACTGCACCTCGACCTCGGCGAAATCGAGGATCTTGGCCGCCTGTATCGTATAGGTTTCCATGTTCCTCCGTACCGTCTCCTCGTCGAGCATGGGGCGCTCGCTCTCCTTGTCGCTCGTGTCCCCGATCGTCCCGGTAAAGTCCCCCACGATGAAGACGACCTCGCATCCGAGCTCCTGGAAATCACGGAGCTTGAGGAGCGACACCGCGCGCCCGAGATGGATATTCGGACTCGTCGGGTCGATGCCGAACTTGACCCGGAGCTTCTCGCCGGCGAGCAGGCGCTTCTTCAGATGCTCCCGATCGATGACCTCCACTACACCGCGGGTGAGGATCTCGTCGATTTTTTTTTCCGTGTCCATACGATTGACTATTTGATACCGAACTTCCGCTTCATGAGGCGGTATTGGTCGTCGGAGATCATGCGGTTCTTCTTCATCTCTTCGAGCGACGCGACAATTTCGTCCTTGTGCTTCTCGATATTCTTCGGCGTCATGGATTTTTCGATCATCTTCTTCTGGTCTTCCGGGCTCATCTTCATGAACCGCTTCATCGCGAAGCGTTCCATCATGCCCATATCCTCGAGCTTGGGCGCTCCCGGCATCGCCGCCATCTTCTCCTCGAGGGTCGGCTCATCCTCCTGCGCGCCGGACGATTGTTTCGAAAACGGATTCCATTTCATAGTGATTCACGATAAGTGATAAGGGATGCGGGATGAGAGGATATGACCCGGAAGGCGGCTGCCATTCGTCACCCCTCCTGCATCATACATCTATTTCCCCGTCTTCATCTTATACCGCGTCACGAGGAGCGCGGAGGCGACGAAGACCGAGGAGTAGGTTCCGAAGCCGACACCGATGAGGAGCGCAATCGCGAACCACCGTATACTCTCCCCGCCGAAGAGCGCGATCGACGCGAGCACGATCATGACGGTCATCGAGGTGTTGATCGAACGCGACATCGTCTCGTTCACCGAGCGGTTCACGAGTCCCTCGAAATCGGACTTGGTCTTGGAACGGAGCAGGTTCTCGCGGATGCGGTCGTAGACGACGATGCTGTCGTTGACGGAATAGCCGAGAATGGTGAGGAGCGCGGCCACGAACGGGATGCCGACCTCGACGCCCATGAATCTCCCGAAGACCGCGAACGCGCCGACGGTGACGACGATATCGTGCGCGAGCGCGATGACCGCCCCCCAGCCGTATTCCCACGACGAGATCGGCCGCGACACCCGGCGGAACGCGAGCGCGATGTACGCCGCGATACCGAGTATGGAAAACAGTATCCCCCAAAACGCGCTCGTCTTCATCTGTTCGGACACCGATGCCCCGATGAAGTCCGTCCGCAGGAGTTCCAACTCGCTGTCCATCTTCTCCAGCTCCTCCATCGCACGGTCGTTCGTCGCCTCATCGGAGGCGAGGTAACGTATGAGCGCGCCGTTCCCCTCCGTCGCCTGCACGGAAAGACTCTGCAGTCCGAGCGGTTCGAGAGCGGCCTGGATTTCCTGCGTCTGCGGCGCCGGATCGACGGAAAAACGGACCTCGAGGAGCGTGCCGCCCTTGAAATCCAATCCCAGACGGAGCCCCCAGGCGGAGATGGCGAGCACCGACAAACCGAGGAGTATCCCGGAGAACAGATAGGCGAATTTTCTTTTCTGGATGATCTCTAGCATAGGTTATTTCGTTGTCTCGTCTTCCAGGAGCTTCTTCGGCGCCACGAGGAGCCACGGACGCTTTTCCGCCCAGTCCCCGACGACGAACCGCAGCCACACCCGGACCAGGACGACCGCCGTGAAGAGCGAGAGGAGCACGCCGAGCGAGAGGATCACCGCGAATCCCTTGACGAATCCCGTCCCCATGAGGATGAGGATGAAGGTCGTGATGAGCGTCGAGACGTGTCCGTCGCGGATGCTCGGCCATGCGCGCCGGAATCCTTCCTGGATCGATTTGCGCGCCGATTTCCCGTACGCGAGCTCTTCGCGGGTGCGCTCGAAGATGAGCACGTTCGCGTCGACCGCGATACCGATCGAGAGGATGAATCCGGCGATACCCGAGAGCGTGAGCGTGATCGGGAACGGCGAGAATCCGGAAAGCCGGAAGATCGCGAGCAGCATCGCGGAATAGATGAGGAGCGCGAACACCGCGCCGAATCCGAGGAAACGGTAGTAGAGGATCATATATATGGACACGGCGATGAGGCCGATCGCTCCGGCGAAGAGACTCGTCCGGAGGGCGTCCTCGCCGAGCGAGGCGTCGATCGACTGCTGGCCCACGAGCGTGATCGGCACCGGGAGCGCACCCTCGTTGAGTCGCCCGACGAGGTGTTTGACTTCCTCGAGCGTGAAACTACCGGTGATGACGGCCCGACCGTCGGTGATCTCGCTCTGCACGGTCGGAGCGCTGATCACCTCGTCATCGAGGAATATGGCGATCGGCTTGCCGAGATTGCGCCTGGTAAGTTCCGCGAAGAGCTTGGCTCCCTCCGCGTCGAACTGGAGTCCTACCTGCGGCGCCCCGAATCCCTGCCCCTGATAATCGACGAAGGCATCCTCGAGGTTCTTGCCGGAAAGTCCGGTCGATGCGAAACGGACCGAATCCGGAAGCATGTCGAGCGTGCTCTTGGGGAAGAGGATGTGCGCGGCACGGACCTCCTTTTCCTCGCCTTCGCCCCGCTCCTCGAGTTTCTTTATGATATGCCAGCCGAACGCCGACTCGACGAGATCCGGATGGACCGTTCCTGCCTGGAAATCATCCTTGAAAATGACTTCATCGAATTCGTTGACGAACGTTCCCTTAGTCACGAAATCGAGGTCGCCGCCCTGGTCCTTGGATCCCGGATCCTGGCTGAACTCCTTCGCGAGCGCGGCGAAATCCTCGCCTTTCTTGGTCCGCTCGAGGATCTCCGCGGCTTTTCGTTTCGAAGCCTCATTCTCGACGTCGAATTCCCGTTGCAATTCCTCGTCCTGGGATTCGCGAAATTCGAGGAACGGCGTCTCCTTGAGCATCGACTTCGCCTCCTCGACATCCTTGACGCCGGGAAGCTCGACGATGATGCGGTCCTCGGTACCGGATTTTGCCGACTGTACGACGGATTCGCCGACACCGAACGCGTTCACGCGCCGCTCGATGACCGCGAGTGCCGCCTCGAGCGCCTCCCCCTTCTTGCCCTCCGGAACCTGCGAGAGATCGGCGGCGTATTCGAGGTGTATGCCTCCCTGAAGATCGAGGCCGAGGTTGATCTTGAGCGATTCCTCGATCGTTTCCGCGGCGGGAAATTTCGGGATGAAGGAAAAGACGTGCGGATAGGCGATCGCGCCGGAAAAAAGCGCGAGGGCGAGCACCCACGCGAACTGCCAGCGGATTTTTTCCTGAAGTCTCATACGAGGCAGTATAACCGGAAAAGCCGCGGAAAATCAAGGCAGGATGCCGAACCTTGACTCCGAGGAACATTCATGCCATACTTCCGTGGTTCTCGCCATGGGGAGTGAGAACTTTTTTTGTTCTTTATACAAGGAGGCACCACACCATGTTTCAAAAGAAACGTACCCCGCAGCAACAACCGGATGAACCCGCGGTAACGCCTCTCGGAGTCGAGTCGACGCTTCCGATTCAAACCATCACGGAACTCGCGGCTTCCCGACCGAATACTCCCGACGGTAAGCTGTCTTGCCCGGAACAACAACGAACCGGGATACGAGGTAAGCCTCACTACCGGTAGTCTCCCGGAAAAAAGCGGAACGGACGATCGAATGATCGCCCGTTTTTTCTTTTTCATAATGACGGACACATCCCCTACGGACTCAGAAAGACACCCGACGGAATGCGCGTTTCTCGTTTTCCGCCTCCGTCATCGCCCGTTCGAGATAGGATGCGTAGTCCTCCTCGCGGGAAACCGCTCCCGCTTCGACGGACCACACCTGCGAAAACGTGAGTCGCGAGAGAAACGCGCGGTCGTGTGAGACGAGAAGCAACGTGCCCTTGTAGAGGTCGAGCGCCGTTTCGAGCGCGGTCACCGCCTCGAGATCGAGGTGGTTCGTCGGCTCATCGAGCACGAGCACGTTCACCCGGGAAGCCATGAGGAACGCGAGCGCGATACGCATCCGCTCCCCCGGCGAGAGTTCGCTCATGGGTGACGTGACCGACGGCGCATCGAGCAGGAACCGGACCAAGAACCGGATCGCATCCGCTTCCTCGGTGATCGGCGTCGATTCGGTGATCCATCGCACCGCGCTCTTGTCCGCGGGAAGCGTGTCGTTCGCCTGTGACAATGACCCGAACCGGACCGACTCTTCGCGCACGACCGTTCCCCCGATCGGATCGAGTTCTCCCGTGATCAGTTTCAGAAGGGTCGATTTGCCGGCGCCGTTACGTCCGAAGATACCGACACGCGTACCGTACGGGATCTCCATATCGACGGGTCCGACATGGAACGCTTCCCCGTATCCGGCCGACACCGCGGAAAGGACGATCGATCGGCCTTCTCCCTCGGCCGGTTCGAAATAGATCTCGAGCGGGTCGCGTTCGGCGTGGAGCGCGATGCGCTTCACCTGGTCCGCGCGGTTCTCGAGCGCCTTGGCGGCCGCGCCGAACTTGCGCTCCGCGCGGTCGCGGTGATACCCCTGGGACATCTTGTCCCGGTCCGGCATCACCTGCTCACCGCCGATGCGCGCCCATTCCTTCTTTTCGAGCGCGGTATCCCGGAGCCGCTCGCGTTCCGTCTCGGCCCGCTCATGCGCCTCGCGTTCACGGCGGAGCATCTCCGATTTCTCCCGGAAATAGGTCGAGTAGTTTCCCGTCCACATCCTGCCCGTACGGAAGTGCCAATCGATCTCGAGCACTTTCCCGACCACCGCGTCGAGGAACGCCCGGTCGTGCGAAGCGACGATCACCGCGGCGGCGCTGTCACGGAGAAAGGATTCGAGCCAGAGTATGGACGGAAGATCGAGATCGTTCGTCGGTTCGTCGAGAAGGAGCAGATCCGCCTCGCGGAGCAGGGTGCCGGCGATCGCCACCCGCCGCCGCTCCCCGCCGCTTATCTTCGAGAGGGGCCGGTCGAGCGGGATCCGGCGCAGTCCGAGTCCGTCGAGCGCGAGCCGGGCTTTTCGGGAAAACGAAAATCCGCCCATACGCTCATACAGGTCGCGAGCCTCGCCGTAGGCGGCGAGTGACTTCTCGTCATCGAGCTTGGCTTCGAGCTTGGCCATCTTCGCCTCGAGCTCGGCTATGCCCGAGAGGGCGCGGAGCGTCTCGAAGACCGTCTCATCCTCCGATTCCGGAACGATTTCCTGCGGAAGGGCCGCGATACGGATCCCGTTATCCCGCTCTATCTTGCCCCGGTCTTCCGATTCGATTCCGGCGAGGATGCGGAGCAGTGTCGACTTGCCGACCCCGTTCGGACCGACGAGCGCTATCTTCTGCCCGCGCGCGATCGAAAAACTGACTCCGAGAAGGACTTTCACGGGGCCATAGCGTTTGAAGATGTTGCGGGCAGTAAGCATATTTCAGTACGTAGCAGGTAGTCGGTGGTGAGCGGAAAGGAGAAAGAAATATGACACGGATACGGGAAAAAATCAAGTCTCTGCGCTCCCTAGCCGCTTCTACGTCTCGGCATTTCCTTCTTCCGGCACATGATTTTCCCCTGCGAGGAAAATCATTCTTTGCCATCGTCGCTCTCCGCCTCCGGCGGAACCATGCACGCTTCCGATGCCAAACGGCCGGAAGAAGGAAATGCCGGCCGGGAAGCGCTCGCGTATCGCCGACCCGATGTCTTCCGTTCGCCGGGAACCGCACATTGTTTGAGCAAGCCCCTGTTTTCCCGGAAAATATTCTCGGGATGCCGTCGAGTGAGGGAAGTTTTTCGAAGGAAAAGACCGGGCGGTGAGGGTGCGGTCGGAAACGGGAGACACCGGGTAGGGTGAGGTGCCAAACACCGATAAATTGAGAAAGAAAAAGCTCTCTCCCCCGAAAGAGCCTTTTCATTCACCCGACCCGACCCGCGGTCCCGACGAAACGGGGTCCGCTGGGGTTCATAGTATTTGGAAACTAGCGGAGTCTCGGTTCGAGTATCGGCCACATCATCTCGAGATCCTTCTGCATGGTCGGCAGATCCTCGCCGATATCGAACACGCCGTCATTGAGCTTCTCCTGAATCAGATCTTCCACGAGATCGCGATATTCGTCATACGAACCGATTCCCTCCGCACGCGCGCGCCGTGACGCCTCCTGAAACAGCGTCTCGACGGAATCCTCCCTCAATTTCGGTCGTTCCCTCGTCATACGATTGTCTTACTCATCCCTTACTACAATCGTGAAGAGGCTTTCTTTCCCTCCTGCCCCGCGGCGAACGATTCCGCCCTCGCGAGCACCCGCTTCGCGTTGGCGAACGTGAGCTTGTCATACGCCTGCCCGTACGGGAGCCATTCGAATCCGGTATGCTCGTGCGAGATGCGGACAGTTCTCTCGGTCGTCTCGGCCGGATAGAAGTGCACCTGTTTGAAAACGCGGATTCCCCGCCCCTCACGTCTCCGCCGTGTCCGTTCTCCGCCCTTGGCGACATAGAAATATCGGATGCTTTCGCGGACAGGAAAAACGGAGAGTTCCCTGATGCCGGTCTCTTCCTCCGTCTCCCGGCGAAGTGTGTCCTCCTCGCTTTCACCGGCCTCGACATGTCCCTTGGGAAAATCATAGTGTCCGCTCGGATACCGAAGGACGAGATAGAGCCGTCGTCCGTTCTCGACACGGAATATCGCGGCGCCCACGGAGACCTCCCACTCGACGGACGCGCCGAAAAGCTTGAAAAGAAGATATATCGGTTTCCAGACCGGGATGTTCATACCTCCACTTTCCTCTAAAAACAAAAAATCCGCAAGTGTTCTTGCGGAAAAAAATCGATCCCCGGACATTCAGGAATGCGTCACATGAAGCCCGAGTTTCGACAGTTCCGGAATGATGCTCCTTGAAAATTTCGTCGAAAAGACACGGGCCCGAAATTCTGTAAAACGGAATTTCCGGCGACGGAAACGCTGACGGACACAAACCAGTTTTTCACGAACACGCATGATGCTTCCCTCCTTCTCGGACATGGACAAAACCCATATCCCTTTATGTCAGATACCAGGCTCGCTGTCAACCGCCTTCAACGCTTCTGAAGGGACGCGCCGTCCGCTCCGGGAATCATGCGCGCCTCTCATAGGCATCGGCCGCGCGGAGTATCGTCTCCTCGTCGAACCATTTCCCCATGAGCTGTCCGCCGACCGGGAGCGGCTTCCCCTCCTCCTCGACCGTCCCCATGGGAAACGATATCGCCGGAACACCCGCGAGATTGGCCATCACGGTGTAGATGTCTGAGAGGTACATCTTGAGCGGATCGTCCGTCTTGGCGCCGAACTTGAAAGCCGGCTCCGGAGCGGTCGGCGAGAAGATGACATCGACCGACTTCCACGCGTCCGCGAAATCCTTCCTGATGAGCTCGCGCACCGCCTGCGCCTTCTTGTAATAGGCATCGTAATAACCGGCGGACAGGGCATACGTGCCGAGCATGATGCGCCGCTTCACTTCCTCGCCGAACCCGTAGGCCCGGCTGTCGAGATAGGTCTCAAGCAATGTCCCGCTCCCGGGAATCCGCTCCACCCGATCGTCGATGTGCAATCCGTACCGGATCCCGTCGAAGCGGGCGAGATTCGAGCTCACCTCCGATGGCATGATGATGTAGTAGGTCGGCAAGGCGTATCGGGCGTGCGGGAGCGATATCTCGACGGTCTCCGCGCCGAGCGATTCGAATCTGCGGATCGCTTCTTGCGCGATCGCGCGCACCCGCGGGTCGAGACTCTCGGAAAAATACTCCTTCGGCAGACCTATCTTCAGGCCGCGGATATCCCCTGTCAGACAGTCCTCGAACCGCTTCCCGTCGCTCTCCGCGGTCGTCACGTCCTTCGGATCGTACCCGGAGATACGCGAGAACACGATGGCCGCGTCCTCGACCGTACGCGCGAAGGGACCGATCTGATCGAGCGATGACGCCATCGCGAGGAGCCCCGAACGGGATACGCGGCCGTATGTCGGTTTGAGTCCCACCACGCCGCAGAACGACGCGGGTTGTCGTATCGATCCGCCGGTATCGCTCCCGAGCGCGAATACCGCCTCGCCGGCCGCGACCGCGACCGCCGATCCGCCGGACGACCCTCCCGGGACGCGCGTCGGATCGATCGGGTTTTTGGTCTGACGATACGCGCTCGATTCCGTGGATGATCCCATGGCGAACTCGTCCATGTTCGTCTTGCCGAGAATGACAGCGCCGGACTCTTTGAGTTTCCGGATCACTGACGCGTCATACGGCGCGATGTAATTGTCAAGTATCTTAGAGGCGGCGGTGGTACGCGTGCCCGTCATGCACATGTTGTCCTTGATCGCGCCGGGAATACCCTCAAGGAGATCGATCTCCTCGCCGCGGGCGATCTTCTCGTCGACGAGCGCGGCGGCACGCCGAGCATCGTCTCCGAGCACCGTGAGGTACGCCCCGAGCTCGCCATCCTTCTCCTCGATTACACGAAGATACTCCTCCGTAAGCGCGACGGCGGTGACTTCCCCTTTCTTCAGTTTTTCATGCAATTCTCGGATCATATCGACGCGGACAATGAATAATGGAGGGGGTTACCGGGAAGCGCGGGTCAGCGTCCACCGGCTAAGGATCATTTTAAAACACGGACTTCACCTTCACGTACCCGTCCTTGGTTTCCGGAACGTTTTCCATGATCGCCTGTTTCCCGGCCGAGCCGAAATCCTCAGCGCGATCCTCGCGGTAGTCGTTCGTTTTTCGCGGGACGGCGGTGCCGAGCGATTCCCCGGACAGGTCCAACGACTCCAGTTCCTTGAAAAAATCCAAGACGCCCGAAAGGTCCTTCCGGTATTTTTCGACCTCCGTATCGGTAAGGCCGATACGAGCCAAAAGGGCGATATGTTTCACTTCTTCGACTGAGAGCATACTTGATAGAAAATACGTTATCCCTCCAACAATTCTATGAATCCGGCCTCGGAAAGGATTTTCACGTTCAAAGCCTTCGCCTTTTCGAGCTTGCTTCCGGCGTTCGCTCCGGCGAGGACGAAATCCGTCTTCGCGCTGACCGCGGATGCCGCGTGTCCGCCGGCTCTCCGTATCATATCCTTGGCTTCGTCGCGTGTAAAGCGGGTGAGTTCGCCGGTCAGGACGACGGTTTTCCCGGAAAGCCGTCCGACGGTCCCCGGCGCCACTTCAGGGACGATGATCTTCACCCCGGAAGCCTTCATCTTGCCGAGCATGTCGACATGCGACGCTTCGCCGAACCAGCCCGTCAGGCTTTCCGCCGACTTCTCCCCGAATCCGTCCATCGCCATCCATTCCTCCTTCGCGATTGCCGGGAACGCCCCGATGAGATCATCGAGATCCCGTACGCCTCTCTCCGCCGCGAAGCGTGCCACGAGATGGGATGATTCCTCACCGACATGGCGGATGCCGAGCGCGAAGACGAGCTTCGCGAGCGGGACGGTCATCGCCTTGCGTATGCTCGCGATGATATTGGCGGCCTTCTTCTCGGCGAAGCGCTCGAGCGGGACGAGGTCGCCCTCGGTCAGCTCGAAGATATCCGAAAGATCGGAGATGAGTCCTTCGTCGATGAGCTGTTCGACCACCTTTTCTCCCAATCCCTCGATATCCAATCCTTTCCGGCCGACCGCATGTATGATCTTTTCCCGCTCGACCGCGAAACAGTCGGGGTTCATGCAATAGAGCGCCGCGCTCTCCGTGCCTTCGCCGGTTCCGACCGTGAGGCGCCGTACGGGACCCCCGCACGCGGGACATCGGTCCGGCATGCGGAATTCGCGTTCATCTCCCGTCCGCAGGTTCATGACGACGCTCACCACTTCCGGTATGACGTCACCGGCCTTGCGGATCACGACCGTATCGCCGATACGGAGTCCGAGGCGTGCGATCTCGTCTTGGTTGTGAAGTGTCGCGCGCGAGACGATCGACCCGGCGATACGCACGGGCCGCAGGTGCGCGACCGGCGTCAGGACACCGGTGCGTCCGACCTGGACGGATATGTCCTCGACTACGGTAGCGGCCTCCTCCGCGGGAAACTTGTAGGCGATGCCGAATCGCGGGGACTTGCCCGTATATCCGAGCGCCTCCTGTTCGGCACGACCGTTCATCTTGACGACGATACCATCGAGCGCGTACGGGAGATCATGGCGCCTGGCGATCCATTCCTCATAGTAATCCTGTACCGCTTCCATGGTTTCGCAGAGGCGATACTCCGCATTCACCTGGAATCCGAGCTTTTTCAGCAGTTCAAGCTCCGCGATCTGTGTTTCGGGAATATTTTCGTTTCTTGCCGGTGACTTCCTGTCGATGGTCAACCGATCGATGTCATATATGAACGAATCGAGCTTCCGCTTGGCCGTCACCTTCGAATCGAGCTGGCGGATGGATCCGGCCGCGGCGTTGCGTACGTTCGCGAACGGAGGTTCCCCCGCGGCCTCCCGCTCCCGGTTTATCCGCTCAAGCTCGGGATGCGCGAGCCATGCCTCCCCGACGACGATGATATCGACGGGTTCGGTGAGGCGGAGCGGAACGCTCCGTATCGTCCGGAGGTTCTCCGTGACATCCTCGCCGATCTCGCCGTCGCCGCGTGTCGCACCCAAGACGAGCTCGCCACGCTCATAGGTGAGCACGATCTTCAATCCGTCGATCTTGAGTTCGCAGCAGTATCCGAAAGAGTGGGGAGTGGGTAGCGGGGAGCGGGGAGATTTCTCGAGCAAACGAACATTTCTTTCTTCCCATGCCTTCAGCTCATCGAAGTCGAACACGTCGTCGAACGACCACTGTCGCGACACGTGGCGTACTTTTCGGAACTTCTCGAGTGGCGCGCCGCCCACACGGACCGTCGGGCTCGTTTTCGATGCGAACTCCGGATACTCCGCCTCAAGAGCGAGGAGCTCGTGGAACAGCGAATCATACGCCTCATCGGAGATCTCCGGTGCGTCTTCGGTATGGTACAGCTCCCGGTGCCGATCCACCTCGGCCCGGAGCCTTTCTATCCTGGTTTTTGCCGTTTCCTTGTCACGCATATCGGTGTTCATGCTTCATCGTAGCACCAAAAAATCCGCATTACAAGCGGATTTTATGAGGGCACATCCGCAATTAGAAAACATCAGAATCCGACATTGCTATAGTCACGCAGCGACGATGTCGCCTGGATACGGGAGGCGATGGCCGCGGTCGAGTTCGCCTTCACCGACAGGTTGACCGTCACTCTCCCCATCGCCTTCGGATCCCCGTCTATGACGGCACCATCTTTGTCGGAAGGCACCACGGTGAAGCCTCCGGTGACATATCCGCTCGTAACCTGTGCGGAAGCCGAAAAACTTGCGCTTCCCGTCGTGCAGGGATCGGCTCCGAAAGGATCCGTCGTCGCGAACCACCGCGCGAAAAGATTGCTGTCGAAGCCGATGGAAATTATATCGTATCGGAAACATCTCGCGGAAGAGTAGTCATAAAAGGTCACCGTCTGGACATTGGCCCCGCCCGCGGAAACCACCGTGCTGGTACGAAGAAGCTTCTCGAGCGTATTGAGCGCATACTGCGCGGTCTCGACATTACGCTGAAGCTCGCGCGTATCGCTGTACGAGGAGAACCCGGACGTGAAAGTGCCCGCGATCGCGACCGACATGATGGAAAACACCCCGATGGCGATGATCATCTCGATCAGGGTGAATCCCTTCGCCACCTTCGAGCGGAATCGTACGGTCGATACGTTTGTTGTCGACATATTCATAGGTGTTCCTATTTCCATGGCAGAAGCGTCACCGAAGTCCGGACGCACATGTTCAAGGAAGTGCAATCCGTATTGACATTCGCCGCTGTCGGGACATACGACCCCCAATACACCGCGCTGACGACCGCCGCCCTGCCCGGACCGGCGGTATAGTTTATGAAGATCCTGCGTTTGAATTTCGCCGAGGTCCCGGCATTGCTGTCGTGCGCATACAGTCCGCTTAAGACGAGGAGATCATAGTACGTGCCGTCGGCTCCCGGCGAACTGCAATCGATATCGTTGACCGCGGGGTTTGAGAGCACGGCATCGTTGTAATCTATCCGACACGTCCGGTTGCCGGGCTGAAACGCGACGAAGGCGTCACTCGCGGCGAGTACGCCGTTGTCCCGCACGTTCAACACGAGCTCGGCACCTTCCTGAGCGAGACCCGATGCGATCACGATCTCCTGGCTATCGAGCGACGTATTGAGCGCACCCACCAGAGCGCCGAGCATCGGAAGTATGCCCGCGGTCAACACGGCGATCGAGAGGAGCACCTCCCCGAGCGAGAATCCCTTCAATGTTTTCCGTTTTCGGATCGCCATATGTTTATTTCCGATGAAACTCGGCGCGGAAGACTCCATCGACCGCTAACAACTTCCTCCTACCGGCTTTTCCTCGACCCTCCCGAGCGGATAGACGCAAGCATGTGCGTTCAGCCCGGATTTCGAGACGGCAAAATCGACGAGCGTGGCGCCGGACAGCTCGGTTCCCGAAGAATTCGCCGGTTCTCCGCGCGGCACATCGAAGCGGACTTCGGTCGTGGCGAAAAAAGTGACGCCATTCGTCAGATTGTACGTGGCACCGGACCACGAATCCGCCGTGATGCCCGGTGACGGACACGACACCATCCCGGCGCTGAGCTGTTCGACGAATATCACGGTCCCGCCGCCGACGGACCGGACTCGGAATTTGCACGGACGATTCGCCGGGTTCGCCGTTATGTTCTTGCCCGTCAGCGCATAATTCTGCGCCTCGCGGACGGCGGAGGTGACCAGTCGTGCCGCCGTTTGGACTTCATGACGGGTCTTGTTCCCGCTCAAGGACATGATGGTAACGGTCGCCATGATGGAGAGGGCCGCCGTCGTCACGATGAGCTCGACGAGCGTGAAACCGGGTCTGGTTTTTTTCATGTTCGGATGCATCTTGTTTTTTTGGCCGTCTCGCTTCATCTGCCGCACCCCATGCCTATCGACGTCACGCTCACCATGGCAGGAGCCAGATATCTTTCACCATTCTACCAAAAAACAGCATAAAAAGCACGGATATGACGAGAAAAGGCCCGAACGGTATGCGGCTTCGCATCCCCTTGCTTCCGAACGCCATAAGCGCGATACCGACGATCGCGCCTGACCCGAACGCTATCGTGAGCGCGGGAAGGAGTAGCTTCCAGCCGGCGACCAGACCCAGTATGGACGCGAGCCATGCGTCCCCCATCCCCATCCAGGTTTCACGGGAAAAGAAGACGAACGCATAAAAAAACAGGAATGCGACGACCCCCCCTATCAGTCCTTCCGCGAGCCGCGAATCGGACAACGCCTCTCTCGGCTCCGCGAAGTACCAGAGAAGAAGGAGCGAGAACACGGTCCACAGGATCCCCGCCATGAGCGCGGACACGGGAATCTCCATGTGGGTGAGATCATAGACGAAGACGACGAGGAGTATCGCGATGAGGCCGAGCGCGAACGCGAGACCGAGCGCCGCATCGACGCTTCCGGCCACGTAGAACGTCGACCCCGCGAGCGCGAAGAGTCCGGCAGTCGCGAGTTCGACCGCCGGATACTGCCAGGAGATCCTCATGCCACACCTCCGGCATTTCCCACGGAGCAAGATGAACGAGAGAAGCGGGATATTGTCATACCACGCGATCATCTCCTTGCACGCGTTGCATCGCGACCGTCCCGAAACCACCGTCTCTCCGGTCTCGAACCGGAACAAGACGACATTGAGAAAGCTCCCCACGAGGAGCCCGAGAATGAAGAGCGCGAAAATCATAAGGATATTCTAGCATGAACCGCATGTGTCACGAAGCGCATGATCCCGACAGAAACACAAAAATCAGGCGATTGACCTGATTTTTGTGGAAAAGACACCTGATCCGCTTCCCTTTTGAAAAAATCATGCTCTGCCGAAATTTTTCCCAGGAAAAACCATGGATTTCACTAGTCGAAAGTACAGCCGTTCGGAGTACAGATAGCATGATCGGTCGTAGCATCGGCTCCCCCGCATGGCGTCACGCTCCCGAGCTCGATGGTATAATCACCGTCACCTCCCGTTGCGTCCGTCACGATGATATCGGGACCGGCGCTGCAGGCCTGGTCGAACGGCGGCCATGTGGCGGTGCTTCCCGTGCACATCGGATTGCCGATGACATAAGCATCAAGAGTCAACGCGCTGTCGTCGCACAACCCGGCTCCGGTTATGAGGCTCTGCGTCGTCGCCTGGAAGGACGCCGACCGCGCCTTGGATCGGGCACTTCCCAGGCTCACGAGGACGATCGACGCGAGGATACCAATGATTGCTATCACGATGAGAAGCTCGATGAGGGTAAATCCCTGCCTCGCCGGCAGGCAGGCTTTTTGTGTGTTTTTCATAGTTGCACCTCCTTTCTTCCTCCATTTTAACAGAAAGAACGAAAAAACAAAGCCCATCATGTCGATGGGCTTCGTGTCTGTCGAAATCTGAACGAATGTGCTAGTTGAAGACGCATCCTTGCTGGTCGCAAGTGGCCGTGTCCTTCGCGGCATCAGCGCCCGCACAAGCTCCGGTCGTTATTGTAAACAAACCGTCACCGACGGTACCACCTGTTACGGTCACCGTAGGTGCCGCGTTACAGGCTCCGGAGGTCACGAAGTTCGGATATGTGGACGTGCTTCCCGCGCAGACGAGGCCGGCCGCGGCATACGCGTTCAAGGCAACACCCGAATCCTCACACAGCACCGCTGCCGGGATCACGCTGTTCACGCTGGCCTGGAAGGAAGCGGAGCGCGCCTTGGATCGGGCGTTCCCCAAGCTCACGAGGACGATCGACGCGAGGATACCGATGATCGCGATGACGATGAGAAGCTCGATGAGTGTAAACCCTTTCTTTGTATTTTTCATAGTTCTCACCTCCTTTCTTTTGTGTTCGTCATTCCTGACGTTTCCAGTATACCTTTTTTTTGGATTCCGAACAATCAGTCGCGGTCAAGAGGGTCCCCCTGTAAACCCACACATCAAGCGAAATTGCCGACCACGTTGTATATAGGGAGCAGTATGCCGATGACGAGGATGGCGACACCGATACCGAGGATGACGATGAGCACCGGTTCGAGGAGAGCGGTCAGGTTGCGCGTCATACCGTCGACTTCCTGCGAATAAAACGACGCGATGTTCCGGAGGATCGTGGAGAGAGTTCCGGATTCCTCGCCGATCTTGATCATCTGCGCGACAAGATGCGGGATTTCCGGCGATTTGAAGAAAACCGTACTCATGTTTCCACCGGTTTTCACCTCCTCGGCCGCCTCGAGGGCGACCCGGCGGAACGGCTCGTTGCCGATGATGTTGGAGACGATGGTGAGCGAACGGACCACGGGGATGCCTCCGTTGAGGAGCACGCCGAGGTTTTCCGTCAGCCGTGCCAGGTAGACGTACTGCGCGATCTTACCGACGATCGGGATGGAGAGCAGTTGGGCCTCCCACTCGCGCTTGCCGTCCGGCGTTCGGATATAGTAGACGAATGCCCCGCCGCCGACCGCCAGGAGAAGGAGGACGATCCACCAGTATGCGGCGAGGAAGTCGGAGGTCGCCATGATGGCGACGGTATACCACGGGAGATCGGCGGAAAAATCCTTGAGGATGACGGTGATCTTGGGAATGATGAACGAGATGACGAGGAAACCGATGAGGAGCGCGGCGCCGAGCACGAACGCGGGATAGTAGAGCGCTCCGCGGATCTTGGAGACGAGGTGGTAGTCCTTTTCCATGTTGTCGGCGATGAACACGATCGAGCGTTGCAGTCCGCCGGAAACCTCACCCGCGCGGAGCAGGTTCACGACGAGCGGGGAAAAGGCGGTCGGATGCTTGGCGAAGGCCTCGGAGAGTGCCATACCGTCGTCCACGTCGTCCTTGATCTCCTTGAGGATGATACGGAAATACGAATTCTCCGTCTCCTCGGCGATAGCGAGGAGCGACGAGGTGACCGGGACCTTGGCCTCGATGAGCACGCCGAGCTGGCGGAAGAAAACGACGAGCTCCTTGGTGGAGACGCCTTCCCAGAGACGGGACAGTTCCTTCATCGCCGCTGAGACCTGTGTCTCCGCTCGGATGGAAACCGGGACGAGCCCGTTCTTCTGGAGGATGAGACTCGCTGCATCGCGGGCTTCCGCCTCGACGATACCCTCCTTGAGGACTCCTTCCGCGTTTTTTGCCTTGAAGACGAATTTCATACCGTTATCCTTCCTTGGCGATGAGCATCTCGAGGTACTGCCGGTTCTTGGAGTAGAGCATCGCGTCGTTTATGGAGATGAGCCCCCGCCGCACGAGATCCGCGAGCGATCGGTCGAGCGACACCATGCCGTCCTTGAGGCTCGTCTCGATGACGGAATCGAGCTGGTGCGTCTTGTTCTCCCGTATGAGGTTCTCGATGGCGTGATTCTTGAGCATGATCTCGATCGCCGGAACGCGTCCCGCGCCGTCCATCCGCGGGATGAGCCGCTGCGATATGACGCCGAGGAGCACGCTCGCGAGCTGGGCGCGTATCTGGTTCTGCTGATGGGCCGGGAACACGTCGATGACGCGGTCGATGGTCTGCGCGGCATCGTTCGTATGGACCGTGGCGAAGATGAGGTGCCCCGTCTCGGCCGCGGTCATTGCGGTCGCGATCGTCTCGAGGTCGCGGAGCTCGGCGAGGAGCACGACGTTCGCGTCTTCGCGGAACACGCCGCGGAGCGCGAGCGGAAAGGTCTTGGCATCACGGCCCACCTCGCGCTGGTTGATGATGCACCGGTCCTGCTCGTAGACGAACTCGATCGGATCCTCGATCGTGATGATGTGCTTTTCCTGGTTATGGTTGATGTATTCGATGATCGCCGCGAGCGTCGTCGACTTCCCGTGCCCCACCGGACCGGTGACGAGCACGAGCCCCTGGGAATAGTTGGCGAAATTGTAAAGCGAGTTCGGAATGTTGAGCTCCTCGAGGTTGCGCACGTGGTCCATGACGAACCGCATCGTCACGGAGACGTATCCCTTCTGGAAGAACACGTTGGTACGGAACCGCATGCGGTTCTCGAAGCTGTACGAGAAGTCCGTCTGACCCGATGTCAGGAGCTCGTTTTTGCGATCCTCGGTGAGGAGGATGTCCGAAAGCGCCTTGGTGTCCGCCGGCGTCAGGATCTTTTCCTGCGTCACGGGATGGAGCTTGCCGTTGATACGCAGCGTCGGATACCGCCCGACCGCCAGATGGAGGTCGGAAGCGCCCTGCTGTCCGACCAGAAGGAGAAGATTCTTGACCCGTTGCTCCGCATGGAGTATTTCTGCGCCGTCCGCCATAGTATTTGTTTTAGTGACACGTCACAAGCGACAAGGTGTTTTCTTACTCGGGCTCCTTCTCTTCCTTGTTTCTTGTTTCTTGTTCCTTACCGCTTGTTCCGAGTATACCATCCTTTTCGGCCTTTTCAAAAACCGAACAGACCTTCTCGAGCACTTCCGACGGCGTGAAATGCGACTTGATGAGATATTCGGCCGCGCCGAGACCGAATCCGTCCTTGACTCCCTCGCTCGCGGAAAAATTCGTGAGCAGTATGACCGGAATATGTTTCCATTCCTCGTTGCCCTTGATCTCGCGCAGGACGTCCCGCCCGTCGACATACGGCATGAAGATATCGAGAATGATGAGGTCCGGGACATGCGAACGGAGACGCTCCAGGCCCTCGAGACCGTCCGCGGCGCTCTCGACGGAAAATCCGCTTTCGCCGAGTTTTTTCTGGTAGATATCGCGGACGAAAAAATCATCCTCGATGATAAGGATCTTCTTTCCGGCCAGCCGGGCGAATCGCTTGTCCTTTTCGGTTTTCATAAGTTCATTCCTCATCGACGAGTACGGCTCCTTCGGTCACGCGCTCGACCTCGGTGAGCGTCGTGATCCCCGTGAGCGCCTTGAGGATGCCGTCATCCCGCAACGAGAACATCCGTTGTTTCGTCGCTTCCTCGGAGAGCTGTCCCTCGATGTTCTTTTCGTCGGTGATGATGCGCTTCACTTCGTCCGTCACTTCGAACGCCTCATAGATGGCGATACGGCCCTTGTACCCGCTGTTGCCGCACACGTCACATCCCTTTCCCTTGTAGAGCTTCATCCCCTTCGTCGGATCGTATCCGTATTTCTTGGTCTCCTCCGGAGGAAGCGCGTCGACGACCGCCTTCAGTCTCTTCTCCAGCCCCGGTGACACTTCCTGCTCCTCCTTGCACGCCGAGCATATCCGGCGGACGAGCCGCTGTGCCGCGACGACCTGTATCGAGGAGGCGATGAGGAACGGTTCGATACCCATGTCGACGAGGCGCGGTATGGATCCGAGCGCGTTGTTCGTATGGAGCGTCGAGAGCACGAGGTGTCCGGTGAGCGCCGCATGGATGGCGAGTTCGGCCGTCTCGTTGTCACGGATCTCACCTACCATGATGACGTTCGGGTCCTGCCGAAGTATGGAGCGCAATCCGTTGGCGAACGTGTAGCCGATTTCCGGCCTCACCTGGCTCTGGTTTATACCGCTTATCGAATATTCGACCGGGTCCTCGAGCGTGATGATGTTGCGTTCCTCCTGGTTGAGGATCTGCAGGAACGAATAGAGCGTCGTCGATTTTCCGGATCCGGTCGGGCCGGTCATGAGGATGATGCCGTACGGTTCCATGATCTTCTCGCGAAGCACCTCGCCGTTGCGTCCCCAGAGACCCATTTCCTTGAAATCGACGACGTTATTGCTTTTTTCCAGGACACGCATCACGACCTTTTCCCCGTCGACGACCGGCAACGTCGAGACACGGAGGTCGACCGCGGTCCCGTTGTTCGAGGCGCGGAACCGTCCATCCTGCGGCTTGCGTTTCTCGTCGATCTTCAGGTTCGAAAGGATCTTGATACGGGCCACGACGGCTTTGCCCACCTGGAGCGGAAACACGAGCGAGGAATGCAGGAGTCCGTCCACGCGGAACCGGACGCGATAGTTCCCCTCCGAAAGCTCGATATGGATGTCGCTCGCCCGAGCCTCGATCGCATGTTTGACGATCGCCTCGACGAGTCGCGCGATCGGAGCGTCCTGCATCACCTCCTGATCGGCCGCTCCTCCTCCCGGCTCCGTCTCTCCCTCGCCGACAAAGGAAACGCCGGAGGCACCATCTTTCTTGAGCGAAAGGATGGCCTCCTTCAAGGCACGATCGGCTCCCGAGTACTGTTTGAGGATATCGTCAAGAACTTTTTCCGACGTGAGGGAAATCTCTATGTTGAGTTGCTCCTTTTCCGCGAGGAAACGCAGGAGATTGAGCGCCTCGAAATCCTCCGGATCGATCATGGCGACCCGTATGGTATCGTGCTCCCGGGAAAAGACGACCATCCGATACTTCCTCGCGGTATCTTCCGGGATGAAGTTGAGGGTCTGTTTGTCGATCTTGTTCGGCGCCGCATCGAGCAATGGTATGCCGAATTCGGCGGCCCGTTTCCGGATATCGTCATCACCGGAGCCGACAGCCGTACCGACGGACGGAACCGGAGCGGCGTTGCCTTGATTGGAGGAAACGGGTTCTTCCATACGTACGGATTCGCTAGGGAATGAACGGGTTGGAGCGTCCGGATGTGGACGGTTCGACGAGCATCGGAACGTCCGATTTCACCGCCGAGAGCTTATCGAGCGCCGCGGTATCGAATTTCCCGGCGGCGAACACGGGATGAAGGTAGGCATTCTCATATTTCTCCTCCGGAAGATAGGCGAACTCAGCCTCGAACACGCCCTCGAGGAATCCGCTCGGTGTCGCCGGAACATCTCCGCCCTGCGCGGACGCCTCCTCACGCTTTTCGGTGATGGAGAACACGGAGACCGCGTGGAGGCGATTGGCGTTCGAGACCTTTTCCATGAAGGACTTGAGACTGTCATAGGTACCGGTCATCGAAACCACCACCGTAAACGACCTGGGCAGCGGAGCCTGCGGCGGGGTCGGCGGGACAGTCCCGTCGGCGAGTACCTCCGGTTGCACCGCCGGCCTCGTCTGTATGGGTGATTCCTTGAAGGTCACCGATGCGATGGAAGCGCCCGCTTGCACCGCGAGATAGTTGAGTATATCGAGTACTCGATCCTGATCGGAAGCGAACGGAAGATATTCCATCGCCATATTCCCCCGATCTTCACCGAGAATGGCGGTCCGGGATTCGGCCAACGCACCGATGTTCGCGAGCGTCGCCTCGACCGTTCGGAGCTCGGCCGTCTTGGATTCCTTGACCGCGCGCTTGTCCAGGATGGAAAGCACGGTCGGCCTGATGAAATTGAGCGCTATGAAAATAAGTGCGACGACGAACAGGGGGAAGGATATGCTTTTTATCGACATACGTTTTTGTTTTTTAAAGCGTGCCGGCCAAGTTGATCGAGAACCTGAATCCTATCTTCCCCGTCTCCTCGCGTTCCAGGGAATCCACCGAAAGCGACGCGAACCCGGGAGTCCGCTTCAGGATCGCCATCTGCTGGGCGATTATCAGGAATGAGTCCACCTGGCCCGCGATGGAGATGGTCCGCTTGTTCGCATCGAAGGAATATTCGGAGAGGTCCACGCCGGAGAGCATGAGACCCTCGAGCGAGCGGAGCATATCTGCCGGATACACCTTGTCGCCGAAGCTCTCGCCGATGGTATCGAGGCGGAACTGAAAATCGGCGACCTTGTCGGCCTGTTCTCCTCCGAACCCCGCGCGAACCTTGGCCGTCTCCGCCTCGATCGCCGCTATCTCGCCGTCGATGCGCTGTTCCCAGAACGCGAGCCCCCTCCATGCCGCGACGGCAAGGAGGAGCACGATGATGATGGCGATCAGACCCTTGCCGAATATGGCATGTTTCCGGATACCCGTTTTCTGTTGGGCGGTCTGTGAGAGATTGATTCCTGGCATAGTTCCTTTTTATTTTATTTTTCTCGTGTCCAGTATACCGTGAAAATCAGCCGCTGTCATTTCTTGTCCTTCATGCCGTAGAGAGCGAGCCCGATCGCAACCGAAAAAGACGAGCCGAGTTTCTCGATTATCGGCTGGAGCGCCGCCGGGCAGACGATATGCCGCCACGGATCGGCGAGTATCGCCGGTACGCCGAGTTTCGACGAGGCATATTGCGCGAACCCGGTGAATCTCGCCGTGCCACCGGACAGGATGACACCGTCGAGGCGCGCGTCGGGCCACTTGGCCTTCCATGAGTCCATCATCCGATCGGCCTCGTTGAGCGTCATCTCGACGGCGGGGAAAATGATGGATGCCTCGCGGGCATTGAGGAAATCCTTCTGGCTTTTCTTGAGCATCTCGGCGCGTTCGACGGAGATATTGAGACCTTCGGCGAGCGTCCGCGTGATATCGCGCCCCCCGGCGTCTATGTTCCGGCTCATCTTCACCAGTCCCCCTTCCACGAGTATGAGATTCGCGGCACGGGCGCCGATATCGATTATAAGGAACGTCCCGGGATCGTCGCCGACGATGGATCTCGCTATGGAAAAGGTCTCGAGCTCGAGGAGCTTCATGTCATAGCCGACGGCACGGACATATCCCTCATACTGCCAGACCTCCTTGTTGAGAGCGGCCACGAGCAGGACTTCCGTTTTCTTCTGGACGGTACCGTCCGGAAGCGGAACCTCCTTCACGCTCAGCTTCTCCCAGGAGAGCGCGACGTCCTCGAGCGGGCTCGGTATATATTTGTGCGCCTCGAACTTGACCGACTCCTCGAGTTCCGCATCGGTCATGTCGGCGAAGTCGATGAGGGAGATCAGGCCCAGAAACGACGGCATGGAAATGGCGAGATCACGCGTCCCCGGATCCATGCGTTCGAGCAATGCGCGGAAACGCAGCACCATATCCTCCTTGAACGAGCGGATGGGAATACCGGAACCGCCGCTCTCGGGAGTGAGCAAAGCCGCCTCGCCGTAATTGACGAGCTCGGGCTTGCCGTTCTTCATCTCGAGCTCGACAGCCTTGATGGAGGCGGTCCCGAAATCGACCCCCAAGAAGCGCTGTTTTGAGAACATGGACATAACGTTTTGTGTTTCCGAACCCGACACCCCGATATGTCGCCAGTATACCACGGAAACGGACCCTCCGCCAGTTTGACATCACCGCTCACCCGAAGTACGATTCCTCTACCATCACTCCTTACGAATGATACCGGCACACCTCTCCGAAAAACTGTCTTTCCACGCCCGACGGACGCTCCGCGAGGCCGAAAACCTCGCGCTCCTGTCCGGGGTGCGTTCGGTCGAGCCGAAGCACCTCTTTCTCGCGTTGCTTTCCGAGGGCGGGAGCCTCGGCAACCTGTTCCTCTCCAACGCCGGACTCAAGAAAAACATCGAGGATATCGTTTCCGGAAACAAGGCGAAGGATGAAGCGCCTGCGCGCAAGACCGTGACGAGAAAACGCACCCGCACCCGGCTTCCGCTGTCCCCGGACATGAAGACGATCCTCTCGCGCGCCTATCTCATCGCGAGCCAGTTCCATTCCCCCTACGTCGGTACCGAGCACCTCGCCCACGCGCTCCTCGACAATCCCGACGCGGACACCATGAATATCCTCGATGCGGCCGGCGTCGAGGAGGACCGTTTGCTCGACAACCTCGAGGCGCACCTGAGCTTCGAGAACTTCCCGAACTTCGGCAAGATGCTCGACCTGCCCGATGTCGCCATCGCGAAAAAAAATCAGAGCGACGCGGACTCCACTCCCTTTCTCTCGCAGTACACGACCGACCTCGGCGAGGAAGCCCGCTCACGCGGCGAAGACCTCTACGGACGCGAGCAGGAGCGCGACCGCATCATCCGCATCCTCGGACGGAAACACAAGAACAATCCCCTCCTCCTCGGAGAACCGGGCGTCGGCAAGACCGCCATCGTCGCAGCGCTCGCCCGTGCGGCGGTCGAGGGAAACGCACCGGCCGCGCTCACCGGAAAAAGGATCCTCGCGCTCGACCTCGCGCTCGTCGTCGCCGGCACGAGCTTCCGCGGCGAATTCGAGGCGAGGCTCAAGGAAATCGTCCGCGAAGCGGGCGAGCATCCCGAAGTCATCCTCTTCATCGACGAGATCCACACCATCGTCGGCGCCGGCAATACCCAAGGCGGGCTCGATGCGGCCAATATCCTCAAGCCCGCGCTCGCCCGCGGCGATATCCGCATCATCGGCGCGACGACGCTCGCCGAATACAAGCGCCACATCGAAAAGGATCCCGCGCTCGACCGACGGTTCCAGGCCGTGCTCGTCCGCGAACCGTCGCCCGAGGAGACCAAGAAGCTCCTCCGCCGCGTGAAGCGTTCCTACGAGACGTTCCACGGCGTATCCCTCGCTCCCGGACTGCTCGATCTCGCGGTCGATCTGTCCGTGCGGCATTCGCATGACCGATTCCTCCCCGACAAGGCGCTCGACATCCTCGACGAGGCATCCTCGCTCGCGAAGAACCGACGGGGCGCGAGCATGTCCGTCCGTACCGCCGCGGCGCTCGAGAGCGCACGGAAAAACATACTGAACGAAAAGGAATTGCTCCTCGAGGAGGGGCGCTTCGACGAGGCCGCGGACATGCTCGAGGAGGAGCGGCGCATCAGCATGGACATCGCCAAGCTCCGCAAGGAAGACGCCGCCGAAAAGAAGCGCGATGCCGCGACCGTCGTCACCGACGCCGACATCTTCGAGACCGTTTCGGCCATGACCGGCATACCGTTCGCCAAACTCGCGCACGAAGAACCGAAGAACCGATTCTCGCGTCTCCGCTCCTCGTTGCGCGGCAGAATCGTGGGTCAGGAAGAAGCCGTCGGGACGATCGAACGCGCGCTCCTGCGATCGCTCTCCGATATCGGGGATCCGGATCGGCCGCTCGGCTCGTTCCTCTTCCTCGGACCGACCGGCGTCGGCAAGACGCTCATCGCCAAGGCCGTCGCCGAGGAATTCTTCGGGGACAGGAACCGCCTCATCCGTCTCGACATGAGCGAATTCATGGAACGTCACAGCGTCGCGCAGATGATCGGCGCCCCGGCCGGCTATATCGGCTACGGCGAGGGAGGCAAGCTCACCGAAAAGATCCGCCGCAACCCGCACGCGATCGTCCTCTTCGACGAAATCGAGAAGGCGCATCCGGACGTGTTCAACATCCTCCTCCAAATCCTCGACGAGGGGTTACTCACCGACGCCGAAGGCAGGCGCGCCAGCTTCCGCCACGCGATCATCGTCCTCACGTCCAATATCGGCACCGAGGCCTTCGCCCAGAGCGCGAAGATCGGATTCAGCGAACGCGGCACCGCCAAGTCATCCGCCGTGACGGAAGCCGTCAAGAACCAGGTCCTCGAGGAACTCAGGAAGACCCTCCGCCCGGAACTCCTCGCGCGTATCGACCGCACCGTCGTGTTCAACGCACTCGGCGTGGACGCCGTCGAACGGATAGCCGCACTCGAGCTCGCCGCGCTCAAGGCCCGCCTCGCGAAAAAAGGCATCTCGCTTTCCTATACCAAGGACATCGCGCACTTCATCGCCGAAAAAAGCTACGCCCCCGAGCACGGCGCGCGCCTCGTCCGCAAGCATATCGAGACCCTCATCGAACATCCGATCGCCGAGCGGCTCGTCGCGAAACAGGCGAGCGGCAAGCGCCGACTCGCGCTCTCGCTGAAAAAAGACGCCATTGTCTGTGTCGAACGCTAGTATTCCCCCATCCGAAAGAGAACTGACCGCCCACGCGTCACCGCGCACGGGGCGGTTTTTTCGTGACGCACGCCAGGCCGCAACCGAATGGATGGCCGAGCTCCTCTTCCCGCGCGCCTGCGTCGGCTGTAACCGGGACGGATCGTTTCTCTGCGATGCGTGCCGAAACGCCCTGCCGAGAAAAGAACGCCACGACTGCCCCTTCTGCCGCCGTGTGGACACTCCTTACGGCGTCACCTGTCTTTCCTGTGCGAAACGCCACGCGCTCGACGGGATATTCGCCGCCATGCCCTTCCAGGGAAATCCGACGGTCGAGGACGCCATCCACGTCCTGAAATACGAATTCGTGACCGAGCTTGCCTATCCGCTCGGGATACTCCTCGTCGATTCGGTCTCCGCGACCGACCTGCCGATCCCCGATGCGCTCATCCCCGTACCGCTCCACCCGTGGCGGTTCCGATTCCGCGGATTCAATCAGGCATCCCTCATCGCCGACATCCTCGCCTCGGAACTCACCCCCGGTCTGTCGATCCCGCTCCGCGACGATATCCTCCGGCGCACGCGGTTCACCCTCTCCCAGGCGCGGAGCAAGAACGCGAAGGAACGCAGGGAAAATCTTTCCGGCGCTTTCGCCCTCTACAAAGGAAAAAATCTCCGCGAGGAGATCAAGGGAAAGACGTTCTGGCTCGTCGACGACGTCGCTACGACGGGCACCACGCTCGAGGAATGCGCCCGTATCCTGAAGAAGCGCGGCGCGAAAAAAGTCTTCGGCATCGTGCTTGCACGATGACCATACCTGTCAGCGGAGAGTCCGCTCGGACAGGATCGAATACGCCAGATAGAGAAAGGCGAGGTTTTGGATCATGAGAAGCGGGATGCCAAGGATGAACGGCCACTTCCGCGTCTTGTGCCGGAACGCGAGCATCCCAGCATACACTCCGACACTGCCGAATGCCGCCGCGAGAAAAAACAGCATCCCCTCGGAAATCCGTTCCGCACCCTCCTTCCTCGACCGCGACTTGTCCCAAAGCATGGCCAAAAACGCCGCCAGATTGACGACGAGAAAAAACGTCAGGATGGAAAGAGGGATGATGTCCATTCGGATATGATAACGTGATTTTACCCGATGTCAGGCTTCTCGAGAAGCGAAAGCTGCTCACCAGTCTAAAAGGCAGGCTCATTCTGACAAAAGACAAGAAACTGATACTACGAAAATATAAAATCACCACAGAAGGCTGGAGTCGATTTTTGTCCTCTAAAAAACCATAGTAGTCGTACAACTTTGCCTACCCTTTTGTTCAATGGGGTCTCAATAAAACGCCCTACGTCAATTTTATGAAAAAATGATTTCCATATGCGGGAAATGACGCAAAAAAAATTAGGCGCTGAAAAAACCGCGAAATATCGGCGTAGAGAGAGTCACCTCCGGAGATTCTTCGATATCCCTGAGAAATATTTCCCGAAGTTCGGTCGCGAACTCCCGCCCTTCGCTCATTACATTGAGCTCGTAATTGAGGCGAAAACTCAGCCAATCGAAATTACAGCTTCCTACCGAGGCGAAGCGTTCATCGATCACGATGGTCTTGGCATGAAGGATGTTCCCCGTATAGTGAAACAGGCGTACTCCCCGACGCAGGAGACGACGGTAGTAAAGACGCCCGAGCAGGTCGGCCAGGAAATTGTCCGATCGCCGCGGGAGGAGGATTCTGACCTCGACATCACGGGAGCGCGCGAAATAAAGCGCGCGGCGCAAATCTCTCGTCAGCGAAAAATAAGGCGTCGTGATGAAGATATCCTTTTTCGCCGAAACGATATGGCGCAGGATTATCCGATAGAGCTCTTTGTCCTGCAAATGGAAGGAATTGCCTGCGAGATAAAAAGCCGACCTTCCTTCTCGCGAAAGCACCTGACCCATCGGGCGCATGTGCAGAGCCCGGTCCCATGCCGTTTCGAATGCCGTTCCACAATCCGCCACGATGTCCCCCGTGAGACGGACGCTCGTGTCGCGCCAGTCGCGAGCGCGCTCCTCGATGATCACCCCGCCGATGTGCGCCTCGCGGCCATCGACGACGAGCAGTTTGCGATGATCGCGCAAGATGAACGGGATGAAGCGACGTATGGACGGAGGAAGAGTCACCTTGTGGAACGCGATCGCTATCCCACAATCCCGAAGATTCGTACAAAGCGCCGAGCGGAAAAAAGAAAAGCTCCCGAGAGCGTCTAAAAGCAGACGGATCTTCACCCCTTGTCGCGCTTTTTCCTTGAGGAGCGCGCTCCACTCCTCGATGATCGGCCCGTCACTCCCGAAAATGTACTGCTCGAGGTCGATGCTTTTTTCCGCCTTGCGACAGGATGCGAGCATATCTTGCCATGTCTCTGCCGATGTGGTGGAAAATTTCCAGGATGGAGGCGTACTCATGGGTCTTTCAATCAGCGATAAATGCCGACACCCGGCAGTATGAATTCCTCGCGAGTATAGCATGTTCCGTTCCCGCGACGGAGAGGATGAGGGATTTTCTCCTTTCCAAAATCGCGAGAGAATCGTATACTTTTTAGATGAAAACACTTCTCGCGATCACTCTCCCCATACTCTTGCTGATTCTGTATTTTGTTGTGCCGGAGCAAAAAAATAATCCCGAGAAGGCACCTCAACCGCCACGGGAAGAGGCAGAGAAACCCGGCATGCCCTCGCCCGAGACACTGGTATCCCTTGCTCCTGACCCGGCTGCCGCCATCCCGGGAGAGCCCGCGCGGATCATCATACGCGGCGTCGCTTCCCTCTCTGACATCGAATCACTCACTTTCGATGACAAGCCCGTTCCCGTATTTTCCGATGAGAGCGGGATGGCCGCGCTGGTCGGTATCGATTTCCATAAGAAGCCAGGCTCGTATCCGCTCGTCCTCACGTTGGATGATAGCCGGATATTCAAGGAAAACCTGGAAGTGAAGCCGCGGGTAGTGGCTACGGCGGAATTCGATATCCCGGAACAACTGGGTGGCAATACTCCCAAAGCCGAACACGAACTTACGGCCACCCTGTCCACGGATTCGTCCGTGCTCGACTCGGTGACCGCGAAGGTAAACCCGGAACAGCTATGGAGCGGTCCATTCCGACTTCCTCTTGGAGGCGATCCGATGGTCACCGACACCTACGGCTACAGCAGAAAAACGGGGTCGGTGAGCCTGAGTCACCTGGGAACGGATTTCCGGGCTGCCGAAGGAACACCCGTCCATGCCATAAACTCCGGGGAAGTGGCCTATACCGGAACCCTTCGGAATTTCGGAAAAACCGTCATCATTGATCATGGATTGGGTATCATGACCATGTACATGCATCTTTCCGAAATCGGTGTAGAAGCGGGCGACAACGTGGGAAAAGGTGACCCCGTAGCCAAGAGCGGCAATACGGGCTATTCTCTCGGCCCTCACCTCCATCTCTCGGTTCGTATAGGCGGTTTCTCGATAGACCCCATGAAATTTCTCGAGCTTATGGGACCAAAGTAAGATTGTCCGTGACAGTCAAAAGAGAGGGATCATACAGTAAAGAAGATCTATAGATCAGAAAGAATAAAACCGCCATTTACCGGCGGTTTGGTTTTATGTTGCTCATTCGAGGCTCTCGGGTCACCCTCGATACTATGAGCTTGATGCGGAAAGGGAGGGATTTACCCCTTCGGGGCATAAACTCCGAATGCGTTCATCATAGAAGCAAAAAAGGAGCCATACAAAATGGCTCCTCTTTCACTTCTGCGGGCGTCATCGGTCTAGAACTTTGAGAAATCAAGCTGTTGAGGGATTTCTTGGGGGTCTTGGCCGACGAGTGAATTGAGGCTCTCGGGTCGCGGTTTTGAGGATAAAACGAGACAAATGAGACACAGGACAGGCTATGTCTCATTTTATCATAATGAGACAGCCTTGTGTCTCCTCTATCCTCTCCTTCCCTAATATATTGGTTTAATAGTCAAAGGTGAAATGCTGATGGAAAAGCTGTATAATAGAGTGATGAAACTACTTCTCTGGAGTGCTATACCAATTTTATTCCTCGCGACATATTTTATCGTGCCGCAACTAAAAAGTCAGCCCGAAGCAACACTTGAATCACCACTCATACAGACGGAAGAATCTAGCCCCATCTCCACCGTAGAGCCGGTATCACTTTCTGTCTTCCCGACTACTCTCATCCAGGGAGAGCCCGCGCGGATTACCATAGCCGGCCTCGTCTCTGCCGCACCCATTCAATCACTTACCCTCGATGACAAGCCACTCTCCGTATTTGTTGATGAAGGAAGGCTTGTGGCGCTAGTCGGTATCGATCCACATAAAAAACCCGGTGTGTATCCAATCGTTCTCACTCTTGAAGACGGTCAGAAAATCGAAGAAAAGATTGAGGTTGGGAAAAGGACTGTTGCTACGGAAGAATTTGACATCCCTGAGCAGCTGGGAGGCAATACGCCCCAAGCGGAGCATGAGCTCACCAGTACCTTAGCGCAGGACACCGTCATCCTTAACTCTATTACCACAACCATAAGCCCAGAGAGGCTCTGGAGCGGACAATTCCGGCTCCCTCTCAACGGATCTCCTACTGTCACAGATGTCTATGGTTACAGCAGGCAGACAGGATCCGTAAGTCTCATGCATCAAGGCACAGATTTTCGAGCGTCTGAGGGGACATCTGTCTATGCCATGAACTCTGGCAAGGTAGTCTTTTCCAAGAGCTTCAGGAACTATGGGAATACCGTCATCATTGACCATGGTTTGGGTTTAATGACGCTTTACATGCACCTTTCCGAAACCGATGCAAAACTGGGTGATAGCGTGGAAAAAGGAGATCTCATAGCTAAGAGCGGTAATACGGGCTATTCTCTCGGCCCCCATCTCCATCTCTCGGTCCGCATAGGCGGTTTCTCGATAGATCCCCAGAAATTTCTCGAGCTTATGGGCTCAAGGTAAACTCACAGGGCGGTACTTATTTTTTAACAATAATCATTGCTTTTCTCAGCTCATTTACTGGCTCATGATAGCCGGTTGGGTAGTCGTAGATGGCGTTCATAATGACATCTTCAGCGTAGCGAAATAACTCACCTCGGCTTGTACCGGAATCATTCACGATGAATTCTTTTGTTTCACTGTCATACCCGCGGATGACGACCATATGCTCCAGTGGCGGCTCTGTATAGAAAGGGTTATTCAATGTTTTACCATTCGCAGGTACTAAGATCAGATTGCCACGTCTTAGTTCATTTTTAATATCTTCGGCATCAATATCGTACTTGATCTCAACATTCTCATAACCGAAATATCCTTTGAAAATGTATCTCACCAGATCTTCGGCTGATGAATCATGGAAATGCCCCATGTTTTGAAGTTCATAATCCGCGATGGCCGTGATTTCTCTTTCAGCTTCTTCCGGCGTCAAAGTGTTTCCTTCCACCCAAGCCATAGCCATAAGAGTGGCCGCTTCCTCGCAGCCGTTCTGTTGTCTCGGGTCGCTCCAATTACCAAGCGGAGCCTGAGCAGTAAACGGGACGTTTAATACCATGCCTTCCTGAGCGTCGTTTTCTTTTTTAGAGTCTGGAGGAGTTATGTCTTCCTGTGTCGCCTGGGAAGAAGGGTTAGTGTTCTGCTCTTCTTCTGCTTCTCTTGAGAGAAAAATGATGGGTGAGATACCAACAAACACGAGTATGAGGATCGGCAGAATTGTCTTTTTTTTGATTTCCATCGTTATGTAATTGTCCACTTAGAAGCTCCTTGAATACAGGCAAAAATGATAGGGGGCTTCCTATTCTATAACAAGCTTCGCTGTCATTTCCATATGCCCTTCCCCACACCAGACAGAACAAAAGAACTCAAAGGTTCCTTTCTTTGTTGCCTGAAAGGTAACTACTGCGCCATCGGGAGAGATGTCTTCGTTCACTCCAAGCTCAGGAATAGCAATACCGTGCTTTACATCAGCATTGTGTATTATGAGGCGCACTAATTCTCCTTGCTTGGCCCGAATGATTTTCGGGTCCCATTCGTATTGCCGCACCCCCATATGAATAGTGCGTTCCGTCACTCCATTAACTACTTCAGTGCTGGGTAGCGGGAAACTGCCTTCTGAGCTGCTGGAACCCATCCCCTTTGGAAGAAGATCGGCAGG
Source organism: bacterium (assembly GCA_021821305.1). Lineage (GTDB taxonomy): Bacteria > Patescibacteriota > Minisyncoccia > Moranbacterales > UBA1568 > JAGOTT01. The sequence continues at coordinate 388,342 of JAKACP010000001.1, read as the reverse complement.
AGAAGTTTCGGGAGTAGTTGAGGTTTGGTTGTCACTCGGTGGGATACTTTCGGGTTTTTCGATTGGCTGTTGACTTACCGCATTAGACAAAGGCGCTGGTACTTGCTTTTCCTCTGAAGGCCAAGAGGGTTCATCAGTGCCTTGAGAAGACCATGACTTATAAGCCCACCAGGAAATACCTTCCATGAGAGCGAGAAGAAGAACAGAAATAGCAATAGTTTTCTTCATAGCACTGTCCTAGTTAAGCCTTAAGTTCTGATTCAACTCGCTTCAATAGCACGGCATTTACTGCAACAATGATCGAAGACACACTCATCAAAAGCGCTGCAAATTCCGGACGGAGCATGATGCCAAAACTCGGGTACAAAATGCCACCAGCAACTGGTATGGCAAGAATATTGTAGATGGACGCCCAGAAAAGATTCTGCTTCATCTTGCGAACTGTCGCCTTGCTCAAAGTTATTGCTCGAAGGATGTCTAGCGGGTCAGACTTCATGAGAACAACTTTCGCTGTCTCAATCGCGACATCCGTGCCCGCACCAATCGCAATACCGACATCCGATTGAGCAAGCGCGGGAGCATCGTTGACACCGTCGCCAACCATTGCCGTGAATTTTCCTTCCTGCTGGAGCTTTTTGACATAACTCGCCTTATCTTCTGGCATCACTTCTGCAAACACTCTTTCTATACCAATCTGACTCGCTACTTTATCTGCGGTCATTTTATTATCACCGGTAATCATGGCGATTTCGATTCCAAGTAGCTTCAGACGTTCTACTGCTTTTATGGCATTGGGTTTTATGGGATCAGTCGCGCCAATTACTGCCTTGATAGTGCCATCAACCGCGAGAATCATAATCGTTTCTCCTCTTTCCAGATACTCATTGATTTTTTGTTCCAACTCACCGAGAGCAATGTTACTTTCTTTCATAAGCTTAACTGTCCCTATGAGCACAGCTTTCCCATCAACGATGGCTTTCACTCCCAAACCAGAAAGGTTTTCAAATTTATCAACTGACTCTGGCAATGTCAGGCTTCGTTTTTTAAGTTCCTCAAGGACAGCCCCGGCCAAAGGGTGAGATGATTTCGCTTCAGCCGCTCCAACTAAACGAAGTGCTTCATTTGCCTCAAATCCATCCACTGTAGCTATGTCGGTTACTTTCGGCTTTCCGTCAGTGAGGGTGCCTGTTTTGTCGAGTACAATGGCTTGAATTTTTGAGACTTGCTCAAGAGTCGGAGCATCTTTGATAAGAATATTATGTTTAGCTCCGAGACCCGTTCCGACCGCTACCGCCGTCGGAGTGGCTAACCCCAAAGCATCTGGGCAAGCAATGACAACCGTAGCGATCGCAAAAGAAAGCGCCAAAAGCAATGGTGAACCGACAATAAAATACCAGATAATAAAAACGAGAAGTCCTGACCCGATAGCCCCAATGACCAGATATTTCGCAAATCTGTCAGCGATTCTTTGTCCAGGGGCTTTTGAGTTCTGCGCCTCCTCAACCATCCGGACAATTTGAGCAAGAGCGGTATCCTTACCGATTTTTGTTGCCTTAAATTTGACCGAGCCAGCAGTGTTGATTGATCCGCCAATCACCTGATCCCCGATCTTCTTCGCTGTAGGAATCGATTCTCCAGTAACGAGGGATTCGTCAATGGCAGTCTCGCCTTCAATGATTTCACCATCAACTGGAACTTTGTCTCCCGGCTTAAGAATAATGATGTCTCCAAGTTGTATATCGCTCGTTGCAACCATTATCTCCTTACCATCTTTGAAGACTCTGGCTTGAGGTGGTACGAGATTAAAAAGTGCCTGCAGCGCATCAGTTGTTCCACGGCGAGACTTCATTTCCATCCAATGACCGAAGAGAACAAACGTAATAAGCATAGCCGCCGCTTCATAGTAAGAGTCAGCGCTACCAATCAAGGTAAGTAAGATACTGAATCCATAGGCAGCTGTGATGCCAACCGCAATAAGTACGGCCATATTGAGCGTCCTATTTTTCAATGCAAAATATGTCGAGTAGAGAAAAATCCAACCCGAATAGAAGAATACCGGCGTGGTGAGAAGAAAAAGAAGCCATGGTAGCGGAAATGGGGATGGAAGGTTAAGCCCAAGAAACTCCGTGCCCAGGGGTGAGTAGAGGATGATCGGAATGGTCAATATAAACGCGAAGAAGAACTTGTTTCGGATGTCAATCTCCATGAGGCGAGCCATTTCCCGTCCAGCGAGACCGGTATGATCCATCCCCATCGTCATGGACATACTCATCCTGAATTTCTCCCAGAAACCCATTTTGGACTGTTCTCCCATGACGTGACCAGCGTGAGCACTATGATCTGTTTTTGTTTCAGCCTTAACAAGTCTCATGCCACACTTGGGGCATAATCCAGGTTTGTCTTGTTGCACCTTTGAATGCATGGGGCAAGTATATAGAGTCATAGTCTTGTTCCGTTTATTATCGGGTTAGTGATCATCGTGATCTGCTACCTACCTAAAAAATCTATCTCCTGCGCTGTCTCTTGCTCTAAACATTCGGTTTCAACTTGTATTGTAGAAAAATATACGTTGAAGTCGTTGGTGAGTATTGCGTATATCTGCCTCTGAATACGAACGCCTTCCGCCATGTCCGTAATTCGTACGTGAGCAGATACGATATTTTTCCCGCTTGTTAAAGCCCACGCATGCAAATGATGGATGTTTTCTACCCCCGGTATCTTTTCGATGACAGTTTTCACATCATGGAGATCAAGGCCCTTTGGCACGTTATCTAAAAGTATGTGCAGAGCCTCTCTTATAATTTTCCACGATGCCCAAAACAATACGAGTCCAAATGCCATACCAAGGAGTGGATCGATTTGGAGAAATCCCGTAAATTGTATGACGAGCGCCGAAACAATAATGATAATGCTACCGACAAATGTTTGAATGATATGCCAGAAGGCTCCCTTCATATTCAGGTTCTCCTTTTGCCCCGCCCACATCAGACGCATGGAAATTATCTCAGTTATAAGGCCTCCGATAGCTACCAAGAACATGGTACCCGCTGAAAGATCGATGGGATTTTGTAGGCGCATGATCCCCATCCAAAGAACAAATCCCGCCATGCCGAAGAGGAATAATCCATTCAACAAAGCTCCGACAACCTCAGCTCGTATAAGTCCGAATGTCTGAACCGGTGTTGCCGCTCGCTTGGCATAGGCGCTCGCCACGACCGCAATCAATACCCCGCCAACGGCAGAGAACGTATGAAATGCGTCAGAAGTAACAGACACTGAGCCTGTCCACAGGCCAACACCAAGCTCAAAGACAAAGTATACTCCGGTCAGCCACCCGGCAATCTTGAGAGCGCGCGCGTCCCTAGCGCCTGTCAAAGAGGGCGTATGTGATCCGAGAGAAGAAGATTGTGCCTGTGGTTTTTCATACATATTATTTTAGTAATCGGTGATACTTATAACCTCAAGATACAATGATACCATGACAAGACTTAAGATAAATTTGCGCTCTGGTTAAATTTTCGCCATGTGACATGTTCATAAACGCTCGACCAGATGAACCCGAAACTCCACGCGAACAAGAGCTCCTCGAGCGGAATACCAAGGATCAGAATCCCTGAAATCGCCAGGAGATTCCAGACCTGTCCTACATAGCCCGGCGACATGGCGATAAGCGTGAAAAAATAGAGGAAATAGAGGGCAAGAAATATGAAAGCGCTCGTGAACATCTTCTTCTTGAGATCCGGCCGGCAATACCACGTGGCCAGTCCACCGGTAACCATGGCGACAACCGCCGAGTAAATCGGGTTCAGATCGGCTGCGAGGAGCAGGACGATAAAAACCGCCGGCGCCGAAAGAAGCGCCCAGATATGAAATCCGTGACGGGCGGAGCGCTGTTCTGCGGCTGAGAGGGAAACATGTCGGATCGGCAGGATCCGCTCATACAGACTCACGGCTATGCCGCCGATAGCGAAAGAGAAAACAAGACTCTCGATATCGAACCCGGTTTTCATGGCCAGATCGAAGAGCGAAGGAGGAGACCAGTATTCAGGAACGAAAATCGGTTCGGTGAGGCCCAGGAGCGATGTCCACAGGCTGACGATGAGCATTTCTTTCTTTTTCTCCCTCGTGTCCAGGGAAAGATAGATAGCCAGCCAGATGCCGACCGATATCAGACTCCAGATGAACCAGATGTATTCCATATCATTCCGTATAGTCAGACCGCATCGACGGCCCTCTTCAGTTTCTCCTCCGCTTCCCGTGCGACTTCGTCCAAAGCCGGGTTCCCGATCACGCTCATTGCCGCGGCGGGGAGGATCGTCGCGACCACTGTCTCTCCTTCCTCCCTGTACACGATGACATTGCAAGGCAGGAAGAGGCCGATTCCCTTTTCCGCCTGGAGCGCTCTTTGGGCAAGCTTCGGGTTGCATGCGCCGAGAATGAGATACTCATCATGCTCCACGCCGAGTTTTTCCTTGAATGCCGCCTTCACATCGATCTCGGTAAGGACACCGAATCCCTCCTTCGAGAGCTCCGCCTTCGTCTTCAGGACCGCATCGGCGAAAGGGAACGATACGCTGCGCTTGTATCCGTATTCCATATTCTTCATGTTATGAGGTAAGATCTTTTCTCTTGGACTTCGATTCTTCTGCCCCCGTTCATCTCCATGCCTGTCGGAGATCATTCCGGAATGACGACGTGTCGATCCTGGTATTCCATGGTCCCGACGGCACAGACCGCCTGCCGTTCGCGTCCTTTCACCAGGATATACAAGGATACGGAAAGGAGTGCGACGGTCAGGATGGAAAGCTCCATGCCCCGAAAGGGCAGGGAGGCGGCTGCGCCGCCGAGACCCAGGAAGGCCAGTATCGGCAGTCCACAACTCGCACAGCCGCTCCCCACTATCCCAAGAAGGGAGCTCCCGCCTACCGCCAGATGCATCTTCCCGGAAGACCGGACCGTCCGGAGCCGCTCCAGGACAAACATGAGATTGAGTCCGGTAAGCATCGCGACGACGACAAGGAGGAACAGACTGGGCGCGCTCATGGCCGTCCACATGCCCGTAAGCAACGCGATGAGGATACTCTGCCTATATCCGGCCGAATGGGTTCCGAACATCGCATCCATCACCAGCCCCGCATTCATGAGGTACACGGTTACCACGACATAGAGCGCCGCGATCATGACTGCGGGAAGAATGGTTTTTGGAGACCAGATGTTTTTCATATCTTGTAGCCTTCGTCATTGACCGGATCCGCGGCATCACTCCTTATTTCTCTCCTCGTAGAAAATAACGATCTTGTCCTTATCATGCAAGATGGTATTTTCGTAATCCCCCACCTCTTGGCCGTTTACGGTTTCGCGAATGATGTATTTCTCATCAGCCTTGGAATCGAGGATCTGATCTTTGCTGTATGTTTTGCCCCATACCGCAAAGAAATCGGAAAGGGTGAAGTCTCGTTTTTGCGGCGACTCGACATGGATTTCACCGCTCGTTCCGTGGGTATGGAGCGCATTCATGCAGTTGGCATCGACTCCGATATTCGTAGGAATAACCTGTTTCTCGCCGTTGATGCGAATCTCCAGGCTGGGATGAATATGGAATCGGGTAGCCATATCAGTAGTACACGACAAAGCCACCTCTCGATTGGTTTTCGAAGGACCGGAGTACCTTGCTCCAAGGAACACGATCAGCCCGATAACGACAACAGTTAACCCGATAGTCCACCAGGCCGCGGAAGGTATTTTTCGCTGTTTCTTACTCATAATCTTTTACTTGTTACCGAGTTTTTCATCGATAATAGCCTTGAACGCGGAGAAAGGCTGGGCTCCCACGACAAGCTGCCCCTCAATCTGGCCATCCTTGCTGGAAGCACCGATAATCCATGATGGCGTACCGGAAATACCGGCCGCCTCCCCGTCGGCCATATCCTTGGCTACTTCGTCTTTGAACTTTCCCGAATCCAAACACTGCTGAAACTGATTCACGTTGAGACCAAGGTTTTTCGCAATCGCAGGCAATTCCGTAAGAGCCAAACCAGTCCCGTTCGAAGTGGTTTTGGTGAAGATCTGGTCATGGAATTTGTAGTACGTCACATCATCCCCAAGGCTCCTCGCACACTCGGCCGCCTCCGCCTCCTTCCCGGCGTTCGCATGGAAGGACAGGGGGAAATCCCGGAAGACGAGTTTCACTTTTCCTGTGTCGATATATGTTTTCTTGAGCTCCGGAAGCACATCAGTGAACGAGCGTTTACAGAATGGACACTCATAGTCCGAAAACTCGATCAGCGTGATCGGCGCATCCTTGTCTCCCAAAACGGCATCATCATCCGTCGAGACCTTCACCGATTCGCCGGGCCGCCTCTCCGGCCGCTCCGCGATCGGCGAGGGATTTTCTGACGGCTGCAGTATTCCAGTCGCGCCTGAATCGGATGTTTTCTGAAAGGTCCCACGGGAGAAGAGTATGCCCCCGCTGACGATGAGGCTCCCCAAGAGGATCGCCCCGGCGATGATCCACGTCTCCCGACCCGACGCCCCTTCTTTTCCCCGAGTCTCTACCGGATCTCCGGCTTCGTCTTTTTCCTGCCTGTGTTCATCTTGCATAGGATTCTCCGTTATCGATTTGAATATTTGCTTAGTCGGTCTTTCCCACGGTGTATGAGAGCATCATGCCGCTTTCCGCATGCTCCAGGATATGACAATGTGCGACCCACGTGCCGGGATTGGAGGCGTCAAGCAGGATGTCGACCGTGTCGCCTGTGGCTACCAACGCCGTATCGACCCATGCCGGGTTGTCATTCTTCACGCCGTTCGTCGAGAGCACCATGAGGCGCTGTCCATGGAAGTGAATCGGGTGCTGCATGGGATGCAGGGATTTCGGATCATTGAAGATACGGATCTTGACCTTGTCGCCCGTCCGGAAGTTCCAGTCATCGATATCCGCGTTCACCTTGCCCGTCATGCCGTCCACGAGCTTCCATTCCAGCATGTCCGATGTGGACTGGGCGTTCATACCGGCCATCGTGTCCTCCCATTCCAACGCGTCTCCGTCATCGCCCATGCCCATATCCGCATCCGACATGGCCATGCCGCCTCCACCCATCGAGTTCATCGAGTGCATTCCCATAGGCATACCCTGACGCATCTCCTGATCCATATCGAGTGAAAGATTCAGGATCTTGTCCGGACTCTTCGCAAGATACGTATTCATGAGATTTTCCAACTCATCGACGACGGCCGCGTTCGTCCGCAACGCTGAAAACTCTTCGGTATAGGAGAGGCTGATGGTTTCAGCGGAAACGGACACCGTTCCGAGAGCATACTCCTTGTCAGGAGTCTCGTGCTTCATCGCGTACTCGCCGGCCTTTTCAAAGAGAACATCCACGACACGACGCTCGCCGGAAGCAACAAGCACGCCCTCCACGAAGGTTTCCTTTTCATAGCGTCCCACATCCGCCCCGACCAGCTTCATCTTCGCTCCGGGAAGAGTGAAGTTGAAGAGTCTCGTGTTGGCCGCATTGGTGAGATAGAGACGCACCACCTCGCCTTGTTTCGCTTGGAGTTTGTAGTCCGTCTCGCCGTTCACGAGCATGACATTGCCGAAGCGCCCCATAAGGGTATGATCCGCAACCTTGGCATCGAACGGAAGCATCCCGTCCTTGTCGAGCGCTATATCGTCGAGTATGAGCGGCACCTCGCGGTTGGCGGGCGGGAAATAGCCGCTATCCTTCGGCGTCACGATGATGTTCGCATAGAGCCCTGACTCGACCGCGTAATCCGTTCTCACATGGGGGTGATACCAGAAGACACCCGGATCGGTGAACTTGAGCTTGTAGGCGAACGATTCACCTGGAGCGATCTCCTTTTGAGTCACGCCCGGCACCCCATCGAACGGGTTTTCCATCCGCACTCCATGGGCATGGAGCGACGTGGCGATATCACCGCCGTTCTTCAGGTTGACGGTAATCTCCGAACCCTCCGGAACACGGAGGGTGGGCCCGGGAATGGAGCCGTTGTATCCGAGCATCTTCACCGTACGCCCGGCGATCGTTTTCTTGACGGGTGTGATGGCAAGGTCGATCGATTGACCGTCCTTGAGATCGACGATTTCCGACGGAACAGCCTGCCGTATATCTCCGGATGGCGGAGCGTTCAGGTTCGCCGTCCCCTCTTCAGAGGTGCCGACTCTCATCCGGCGATCGACCGACCCATACCAGGCGAGAGCGCCGAGGATGACTATGGCTATGATCGCCACAATTATTTTCTTCTTGTCCATAAGGTTGTATGTAAGACTTAACTATTTGATCCGACTGCTAAAATCCATTTCTCTCACGAAGAAACGGAAACAAAAAATGCCAGAAGGAGAGAGTATTATCCACAAGGATAAAATGTCTCAGCTTTCTGACACTTCGATCAATCTATTCTTTTTTGGCAACGGTGAGGAGAGCATCCCCTAAAGGCGGGATTTCTGACCGCTCAAAAGCCTCGAGATCCGATCCATCGAGAGGCGACGGGGGCATGAAAATACCTTGTGAAACAAGAGCAGGAAGCTCCAAAAGTTCTTTGTCTTTCTTTGTCGTAACCGCGTCATCGACAGTCTGCCCGCAGTCCGCCGAACATGTTTTCACATGCTCTTGGGGAAGAGGCGCATGCGCCATCGACCCCATATCATATCCATCCATGATTTCACTCTGCTCGCCTGAAGCGCTTTGATCACCCATTTGCATCGCCCCCGAAGAAGCTTGGGCCGGAAGCATGGGGAAAGCGCACGAGCTTCCGGTGGAAAGCATCACGGCCAGCACGAAGACGAAAAGAGACGTTTTCTTTATTTTGGACATAAGCGCCCTCACACGATAGCACGATTTCCGGAAGCTATCAACTGAAAAGCTGATGTAAATGACCAAGCAGTACCGGTCTTCACGATTCCACCAGAGAAGTGTACAATCCAGGGATGAGAACACTCCTTTGGCTCACTTTACCAGCCTTATTCCTCGCTCTCTACTTTGCCTTGCCACAGCTAAAAGACCAGCCTGAAGCAGAATCCGAATCACAAGCCATGGAGGCAGAAAAACCCGGCATTGTTTCCGCCGTGGAACCGGTATCGCTTTCCGTTTTCCCCACTGCTCTCATCCAGGGAGAGCCCGCGCGGATTACCCTGGACGGCATCAGCGATATCTCGAACATCGAGTCGCTTGCTCTTGATGGCAAGCCGCTTGCCGTGTTTGCTGATGAGGGTAAGGTTGCCGCACTTGTAGGAATCGATTTCCATAAAAAGCCCGGTTCGTATCCGATCGTCCTCACCCTCAAGGACGGCCGGAAAATCGAAGAGGAGTTTGAGATCGGCCAAAGGGTTGTCGCTACGGAAGAATTCGACATCCCGGAGCAACTTGGCGGCAATACTCCCCAAGCGGAGCACGAGCTTACCAGCACTTTGTCACGGGACGCGGCTATCCTCAACTCTGTCACCACCATCATAGGCCCGGAACGACTCTGGAGCGGAGAGTTCCGCTTACCGCTTGATGGATCTCTTACCGTTACCGATACTTATGGCTACAAGAGGCAGACTGGATCCGTAAGTCTCAGCCATCAAGGCACGGATTTTCGAGCAGCGGAGGGAACGTCGGTATATGCCATGAACTCCGGCAAGGTGGTCCTTGCCCAAAGCCTGAGAAACTTCGGCAATACCGTCATCATTGATCATGGATTGGGTATCATGACCATGTACATGCATCTTTCCGAAATCGGTGTAGAAGCGGGCGACAACGTGGGAAAAGGTGACCCCGTAGCCAAGAGCGGCAATACGGGCTATTCTCTCGGCCCTCACCTCCATCTCTCGGTTCGTATAGGCGGTTTCTCGATAGACCCCATGAAATTTCTCGAGCTTATGGGACCAAAGTAAGATTGTCCGTGACAGTCAAAAGAGAGGGATCATACAGTAAAGAAGATCTATAGATCAGAAAGAATAAAACCGCCATTTACCGGCGGTTTGGTTTTATGTTGCTCATTCGAGGCTCTCGGGTCACCCTCGATACTATGAGCTTGATGCGGAAAGGGAGGGATTTACCCCTTCGGGGCATAAACTCCGAATGCGTTCATCATAGAAGCAAAAAAGGAGCCATACAAAATGGCTCCTCTTTCACTTCTGCGGTGTGTATTAGACAACGTTCGAATGTATTTTGAGCTAAATCCTGACGATGAGCCCTAATCGCACGCGCGGAGCGCGTGGTGACTTGAAACTGCATTGTACGCTCGGATTGCGTGGTGATGCGAACCAAAGCGCCTCGGACACGCTCGCGGACTCGCGTGTGCAAAGACCAAAAAATTTCCTTGCATTTTTCTCGCGTCTCCTCCCCCCACCCCCTCCACCGCGAAGCGGAAAAAGAAATGGAAAGGAAATTTTTGGTTTTGCTTCGCCGTTTCAGTCTCCGAAAAAAGCACTATTAGTTTATCACTTTTGATTGCTCTTTTCTCCACCCTCACGGCGACCGAGGCGCATCCGTATCCGCGTTTGGTGGTAACTCTAACGTCCGCGAACCACACACAACCGCCTTCGCATAGCCCGCTCGCATTCGCTCGCGCTGGCTGCTTCGGTGTTGTGTGTGTTCGCTTGGTGGCTTCGAGAGAGTTTAGTGGTGATTCAAAGGAATATGGATTGTGCTGAGGCACAAACAAATCTGTATGTGCTTGCCCCACCCAGTGCGCGCACAACAACCCCCGCCGTTTTTGAGGAAAATTATAAAACGACGGGGGTTGGCTCCCTTAACTTCAAAAAGACCTCTTTACTCATCTGAGTACTTTGGAAGAAATACATTCGGATCACGAAGCCAAGCAAAGAGCCACATCAGTACAAGAACAACCGACTGAATGATAAACGGCTCGTCAGCAGTCATGTGAAAGACGATTGCGCCGCCGAAGTACGCTGACAAAAGAAGGGTGCCGAGCATTTTAGTGCGAGGTATCGCGTAGAGAATACTCGAAACTGCGAGGCCAAGGCCGATAACGGTCAGAAACTCGCCAATGTTGTGTGCTGTAAAGAGTTCGACGAACATCGGGAAACTTATGATTTTGAGGGTCGCGGGTAGAAGCAAAAGAATCGAGAGAAGCGTAGCGAGCACATAGCCAACCTTTTGCTGTGTCGTAAGCGTTTTGAAGAAAGTTTTCATAGAATGTTTTCGTGTAAGTAACTAGATAACACTTACGATATCGTCATACTCCTTGCGGACCTTGATTTGGAACATTTTCTCCTTGTCATCTGGTGTATCAGTACGGTAGCCGAGCATAAGAAGTACAGTGGCGTGAAGATTCTTTGCTTTAAGGCCGAGCATTTCATCGAACTTCTCGGGGTCAAAGCCTTCCGCACCGTGATTATCTATTCGTAATTCTGAAGCAGCTGCCATCATGGTGCCGAGTGCAATGTATGCTTGCTTTTGCGCCCACGCATTCCTGCCATCAGCTCCTTTCATACTCATTGCGCCGAGCATTGATTGCTTGAAACCTTCAAGCATCTCCACGGGAACGCCACGGACACGCCCGATACGCTCAATGTACTCGGTAATATAGGCTTCATCGAGATCAGTACGAATAGCTAGTACCACCAAAGCAGAGTTTTTTGCGAGATGCTGTTGTCCGTACGCGTGCGGAACTAGCGACTCTTTCATGGTCTGATCTTTAACTACCACAAACTCGAATGGTTGTAAGCCGAAAGCGGTAGCCGCTAAATTTCCCGCTTCGAGAACGGTATGCAAATCCTTTTCTGAAATTCCTTTACTGGTGTCAAATGTGTAAGTAGCATAGCGCCACTTGAGAGAATCAATAATTGTTTTCATAGTGATGTGATTAATATTGGTTTAATTGTTAATGTGGCTTTTTGCCACCGCTCTTTGATACGTCATCGGCCAAACGCTTGAGCAGTTTTGTCATATACATAACATTAATCGTGTAATACACTTCTTGTCCGCGTCGTTCGTCAACGACAAGATCCGCTTCTTTCAAAACCCGAAGATTTTGAGAAACGGTCGGTTGTGGCATGCCGACTTTCCCAGCAATATCACCAACTGTTTGGGAGCCCTTCATGAGGGTTTCAATAATACGATAGCGGTTTTCATTGCCGATACCTCTACCCATGCGGGCGATTTCTTTGCATAAATCTATCATATGCGTATATTAGCATATTCGTATATAATAATGCAAGCACACATACGATTCGTTATCCACACCTCACTTTCTCAATCGCTGTGTAAAGCATCGGTGGGTTCTGAGAATGTCTTGCTCTATATCATTTCAACAACTCATCAACCGAAACGCCGAGAGCTTTGGCTATTCTTTCAATCGTTAAAAGTGTAGGGTTTTGTTTCCCCGATTCAATCGTGCTGATGTAAGCGCGGTCAACGCCAAGCTCTCGGCATATGTCGCCTTGCGACATATGCTTACGAGCCCTAATCTTTTTCATATTCACGGCAAGTTTTTTTGATGAATCAGACATATTTGTTAGTTTGAGTATAATCAATGTTGTGTCTTGACTCAATGGTGTGATAAAATACAATATAGGTATGACTACGGCGAAGCAAAACCAAAAATTTCCTTTCCATTTCTTTTTCCGCTTCGCGGCGGAGGGGTGGGGGGAGGAGACGCGAGAAAAATGCAAGGAAATTTTTTGGTCTTTGCACACGCGAGTCCGCGAGCGTGTCCGAGGCGCTTTGGTTCGCATCACCACGCAATCCGAGCGTACAATGCAGTTTCAAGTCACCACGCGCTCCGCGCGTGCGATTAGGGCTCATCGTCAGGATTTAGCTCAAAATACATTCGAACGTTGTCTAATACACACCGCCAAAATTGGAAGTCTGCATTGGAACCCGAAATGGGGTCGCGCCGAAGGCGCGACACTAATGCATTCCCCCCAAAAAATTCTGAATCTGAAAGGGTTTTCCACGCTCCGCGTGGCTCGTCGTTTGCCAATACAATTCTATGAATAATCAAACCAAAAAGTTTTTCATCTATACTCGCAAGTCTACGGACGACAAAGACAGACAAGTCCGCAGTATTGCCGACCAGTTAAGTGAATTAAAGGAACTCGCGTTGAAAGAACAATTGGAAGTGGTAGATGTCTTTGTCGAAAAGCAGACCGCCAAAATACCAGGTCGCCCTGTGTTTAATGAAATGATAGCGAGAATGGAAGCGGGCGAAGCTACTGGTATTTTGGCGTGGCATCCTGATAGACTTGCTCGCAACTCGGTAGATGGAGGAAAAATAATCTACCTCGTTGATACCGGGGTAATTTCTGAAATGAAATTCCCAACTTTTTGGTTTGATCCGACACCGCAAGGCAAGTTCATGCTCTCAATCGCTTTTTCGCAATCCAAGTATTATGTCGATAATTTGTCGGAAAATATCAAGCGTGGAAAGAGAAACAAAGTGAAAGACGGAATATGGCCTCAAATGTCTCCGTTGGGATATATAAACAAGGGTGGAAAAATTGTTGTTGATGAAAATATCGCACCCTTAATTAAGAAAACATTTGAGGCATATTCGTCTGGGTCTTTCACTTTGCGAGAACTCCGCGACAAATTTAACGCACTTGGATTGAAGCGAAAAAGCGGAAAGGAACTTGCGGTGTCGAATTATCAAAAACTTCTCAAAAATCCTATTTACACAGGTTTAATGCTTTACAATGGCGAGATTTTTGAGGGAAAGCATGAACCAATTATCACAAAGAAACTTTTTGATTCCGTTCAAGAAGTGATGAGCCGAAAGTCAAAACCGAAATCTCGCGGGCTAAAGGATTATTTGTACAGAGGATTTTTCCGTTGCGGAGAATGTGGTTGCTTCATTACCACCGAGCAACAAAAAGGTCATAACTATTTGCGATGTACCAAACGGAAAAATCCTTGTGAGCAGAAGTATGTCCGCGAGGAGCTCATCACTTTTCAAATTCAAGAAGAAATCAAAAAAGTTTCTTTGCCCCTCGATTGGCTTTCTTGGATGATTGAAGAAAACAGAAAAGACCAATCATCCGAAATCCAATCGAGTACGCTTTTTGCCGATAACTTGAAAACCGATATTTCTCTTTTAGAAATCAAAATTGAGAAGCTGATGACGGCGTATTTGGAGAGCGCACTTTCACTAGAAGAATATCGTGATGCTAAAAATGCTCTGGTTGCCGCAAAACAGCTTCTCAAAGAGAAATTATCGGCTTTTGAACAAAAAGCGAATAATCGGTTCGAACTTACCGAAAAGTTTTTGAAATACAATATGGAATTGGCAAACGACCGAACAAATGAGGAAAATACTCATTTGTTCAAAAAAGTCGGTTCGAACTTTTTAATTAAGGATCGAACCGTACTTTTTGAGCCACGCGGAGCGTGGAAAACCCTTTCAGATTCAGAATTTTTTGGGGGGAATGCATTAGTGTCGCGCCTTCGGCGCGACCCCATTTCGGGTTCCAATGCAGACTTCCAATTTTGGCGGAAAGGGAGGGATTCGAACCCTCGAGGGGTTTTACCCCCTGGCACGTTAGCAGTGTGCTGGTTTCAGCCGCTCACCCACCTTTCCTTGATGCCTAACCGATGCTAGCATTTCCCTTTGTTCAAATCAAGCGTGCCGTTTTCTACCCACGAGCTCGCTTCGCATACTAATAAAAAGGAAGGCTGGGTATGAAATACCGAACCTTCCATGTGTCTGCGAACCCGGTTCCGAAACTCAAGAGCCGGCCTCGAGAGCTTTCACCGTGGCGCTGTCGAGTGTCCGCGTGACTTCCAGGCCGTTCTTCTCCTGATAGTCGCCGAGAGCCGCCTTGGTCTTGGGTCCCACTGCGCCATCGACCGGCCCGATGTCATATCCGAGCGCTTTCAATCGTTTCTGTGCGCGGACATTCACATCCTCGTCATTTTTGACGGCGCCCACTGCAGCCGTCATCACCTGCTTGTTGGCGTCGACGAACCGCTTTCCTTTCGAGTCGCCGTTCTCTCCTTTTTTGCCGACATCCTCGACGGCCGTACCGACGGCCGTGTTGATCCTGCCGCCGACCCCCGCCCCTCTGGCGATGAAACCGGTATGGGTGTTGGCATAGTTCGTCATGACCTCCCCTGTCGCGCGGGTCATTTTCCCGCTCATCTCGACGACCGCGCAGCCGGGCAACAAGCAACTTGCCAGAATGAAAATACCAATGATTCTCTCCACGATGTATACCTCCGCAAAAGTGATTTGGTAACGAACCCAGCTGATCGTTCAGCACGAATATATTAACATATTATGTTACAAATGTCAACCATTCACACCCCTCCATAATCTTTGTTCAGGAGACTACGAACGCCCGCGATCGGAATCAAAAAGCCCCGCGGTCAATGGCCGAGGGCTCGAGAGAAGTCGCCTGTGTCGGAACTAGGCCGCCATGATCGACCAGACATTGATGAGAAGTGCGAGCGTGAAGAACAGCGCGCCCCAGAAACACTTCGACGTGAACGGGTTCTCGTGCACCGAGATGGAACAGGTATCGCATTTCTTGACGAGCACGAGGTACCAGTTGTACCACGCGTATATCGTCCCCGCGAGCAGTACGACGAATTCGACCCACAAGATATTCCCGAGATCCATATGTTTCCCTTGATACGGTTTACGCCTCGATTATATCCCTTTCCGAAAGAAAAAGAAACCGGGCACTTAGGAGTATCGTTCCTCCCGGAAGGCATCGCCGTGATTGTGATACCCGCGGGTCTCCCAGAATCCCGGCTCATCCTGGGACTGGAATCGGATACCGATGACGTGTTTGGCGCTCTTCCACCCGTACAGGTGCGGGATGACCATCCGCGCCGGCCCGCCGTAGCGGTCCTCGATATCCTGCCCGTCCATACGGAGCGCGAGGAAGGCCTCGTGTTCGACAAGCTCGCCATACGGCACGTTCGTCGTATATCCGTCGGCGCATTCGAAGATGACATGCTTCACCGTGTCGAGCGGCCCCGCTGCCTCGGCGATCGATCGGAACGGAACGCCCGAGAATTTCTGCCCCAATTTGGACCAGTGCGTGACGCAGTGGAAATCGATTTCGTACTCCACGACCGGAAACTTCCGTATGCCGTTCCAATCATATTCCCGTTCATGTGCCACCTCGCCGAACACACGGAGTTTCCACTCCGATTTCGGCACGTGCGGATAATCCGCGATGATAGGCGGCATTGCGACCATCCATTCCACAGGACGCTGTCCCGGAGGAATCCGGCCGTCCCCGCTCGCCGGGGCAACGCTCGCATCCGCGCGCCGAAGCACCTCCTTCGCACGGAGATAGGACTCGTTCAGAGGATGATTGTCCGATTCCTCCGTCATGGTGTCGATACCACGTATTATCGGGAGGGTGCCTACTTCTCCTTCTTCTTGTCGAGCTTATCGAGGCCCAGTCCCTTGAATCCGAAATAGATGACCGCGGCGATGATAAGGAAGTCGATGATGACGGACAGGAAATCCCCCCACATGATCTTCGCGTCGCCGAGCGCGATATGCGTTTCCTTCAGTCCTTCGTTCGATCCGATCAAGAACGAGATGATCGGGTTGATGATATCGGTCACGAGCGCCGATACCACTTTGGATACCGCGCCGCCCAATATGAAACCGATCGCGAGACCGACAACTCCCTGTTCCCGGACGAAGTCGAGAAACCCCTTCACCGCTCTTTTCATAGATCTCCACGTTAAGGAATTACTGCGGAGGAGGTGAGATTCGAACTCACGATACCGTTTCCGGTATGACAGTTTTCAAGACTGTTGCCTTCAACCACTCGGCCACTCCTCCCTGTCTCCATCCGATGTTCCATCAGGCTAGCAAACCCCGGGTGGTTTGTGAAGCGTGGCCGTACCTATGGTATAATCCGAGATAAGAATCGATCATCCTTGTCGCCACGCCTATGAGTTTCGACATGAAGACGCCCGGATCCGCCAACGGCTCGCCCTTTCTCGGCGGGAAGCCGGAACCGATAGAGGATCCGGCCCCGAAAACCGCCTCCCCTCCGATTTCCGATCGGAAGAGCGGCAAAGTCCTCGCCCAGTGGGAAACGCTCGAGCATGAGCCCGCACAGTTCGGCTCGAGAGCCGTCACGATAGCCATCGCGGCGCTCATCGTCATCGTGGCCTATGCCATCTACACCGACAGCCCGCTCATGGCCATCGTCTTCATCCTCATCGGCATGGTGGGCTATCTCTCGCTCAACCGCCCCGAGGAACCGGTCCGGTACGCGGTGATGGACAAGGGTATCTCCGTCGGACGGGAATTCTACGAATACGACGATATCGCCTCGTTCTGGATTCTCGAGGATCATCCGGATTTCCCCAAGCACCTCATCATCCGGACCGACGGTCTGCTCATATCCCACGTGCATATACCGCTCGCCGAACAGAACCCCCAGGCGATACGGAGCCTCATAGCACCATTTGTCCCCGAGCAGAAGTACGAGCCGGGGCTCATTGACACGATCGAGAGAATATTCCATATTTAGTGAGCCCTCAAAAGAGCATTGTTGCAGCAGAATACGGAGATTTGAGAGAGATACTTGGAGGGCTGTGTTTCTTTTTGCGCTTGTAGCTCAGTGGATACCCGCCCGTACCGAACGGTACGTTCGGGCGGGGAGCGTCTGGTTGCGGTACCGCAACTTCAAGCTAGTTGACTGGTTGAAGAAGATAGAAAAATTTGCGCTTGTAGCTCAGTGGATAGAGCGTCTGGTTGCGGTCCAGAAGGTCGCAGGTTCGATTCCTGCCAAGCGCACACCAAAAAATCGCGCTCGTCGTTCAATGGATAGGACGCCTCCCTCCGAAGGAGGCGATGCAGGTTCGATTCCTGCCGAGCGCACATATTGACAAAAGGTATATTTCCTGCTTAAATAACAAGACTTCTTCACAAGGAAGTCTTGTTTCGTCCCTTCACATTCTTGGAGATTCACATGAACCGATCCCCTCTTTTCTGTGTCGCCGCGTGGCTCAACATCGGAACCGGAAATATCACCCTTGAACTCAATCGTGAACCGGATCCGCAGGACCGCGTCGGCATACGGAAAGGCCTCGAGACATTCCTGAAAAACAACGGCGCCGGGTTTTCCCTGCATACCGACAAGACCCGGGTACTCATGAAGCCGACCTCGCCCACCCGGACGACGTTCGAAATCGACGAGTCATTCGTACGTGACATGCTCGGCGAGCTCGGCCTCGGCAACGATGTCCCCGTCAGAAGGAAACTCGCGAACGACGACACGCTCAATCCGGGGGCCAAGCGACGCTTCACCCCCATCCCGGCCGAGCGCCTGTCGATGTTCTGATGTGACCTGATTCGTGTGTCCCCCGTCATGGATTTCGGAACGGATACTCCTTGGTCCGTTCCTCACCCGCCAGAACGGGTAAATCCATAGGCGGTTCTTAACCCCGACGCTATCCCCTTTACGCGTCGGGGTTCTTTTTTTTCCTTAGAGCCTGTCTAAAAAGCCCGTATTCCGCTGCATTTCCAAAATTTCGGCTGTAAAACGTCCGTATCTCGTCTGGCTACCCTCCGAGTAGCCCTCCTCCATCCGTACGTTTTTCGCTCGAAATTTTGGAAAATCGCGACGAAAGAGACTTATTAGACAGGCTCTCGACACCCCTGCTATGCTGGAGGCATCTCTATGTTCACACTCGATACGCCGCTTGCGGAAATCCCCGCTTTCAAGAAAAACGTGCTCGGACGCCTGAAACGCCTCGAGCTCACGACCGTGGGTGACCTCCTCCGGCATATTCCCCGTCACTACGAGGACTATTCCGCGGTGAAGCCGATCGCCGACCTCGCTCCGGGAGACCTCTGCACGGTCGAAGGGACGATCACCCGGCTCAGCGCCGGTCGGACATTCCACAAACACGTCTACCTGACCGAGGCGACGCTCGACGACGGATCCGGTACGGTCCGCGCGATATGGTTCGGCAACCGCTTCATCGCCGCGACCCTGAGCGAAGGGCTCTCGGTGCGGCTCTCCGGCAAGGTCTCCGAGGACAAGAAGGGACTCCTCTTCCAGGGTCCCGACTATGAGCGCTCGGCGAGGACGGCGACGCATACCGCGCGCCTCATACCCATATATCCCGAAACCGCCGGCGTGACGTCACGATTCTTCCGCTGGCAGATCATCGAGATCCTCAAACAGCTGAAATCGATTCCCGATCCCGTTCCGAAGGACATCCTCGAGCGCCTCCACCTGCCGACCTTGGGAGCCGCGATACGATCGGTGCATTTCCCGGCCGATGAGAACGATTGGCAGGTCGCCCGTAAGCGTTTCGCCTGGGATGAGATGCTCACTCTCGAACTCCGCTCCCTCCAGGCGAAGGCGCTCTTCGATACGGCGGCCGCGGTGCCGATCCCTTCGGACCGGAAAGCGACCGAGGCCTTCATGGATGCCCTCCCCTTCGTCCTTACTCGGGCGCAGAAAAAAGCCGCGACCGAGATACAAGATGACCTCGCGCGGCCCCGCCCGATGAATAGACTCCTCAACGGCGACGTCGGATCGGGTAAGACCGTGGTCGCCGGGCTCGCGCTCCGCGCTGCGGCGCTCGCCGGATACCAGTCGGTCATACTCGCGCCGACCGCGGTCCTCGCCCGCCAGCACTGGGAGAGCCTGTCGCGCCTGTTCGCCGACGAACCGTTCTCGATAGCGCTCCTCACCCGCGAATATCAGGCGCTCAACCGCGACCCCGTCAAAAAGCCGTCGCTCATCAAGGCCATACAGGCGGGCATCCCGCGCGTCATCATCGGTACGCACGCTATCCTCCAGGAGAAGATCCGTTTCCGGAATCTCGCGCTCGTCGTCGTGGACGAACAGCACCGCTTCGGCGTCGAACAGCGCGCATCGCTCCAGCTCCGCGCCTCCGAGATCAACGACGGGCTCCAGGACGCGGTCCCGCATTTCCTCACCATGACCGCGACCCCGATCCCGCGGACGCTCGCGCTCGCCTTCTTCGGCGATCTCGACCTCTCCGTGCTCGACGAGCTCCCGAAAGACCGCAAACCGATCAAGACCCGGATCGCGCACAACCGCGCGGACCGCGAGGTCATCTATGATTTCATCCGCAAGGAGATCGCGGACGGACGGCAGGCATTCGTCATCTCGCCTTTGGTCGAGGAATCCGAGGCGATGGAGGACGTGAAGGCCGCGACCGCGGAAGCGGAGCGCCTGCAAAAGGAAGTCTTCCCCGACCTGCGCATCGCGCTCGTCCACGGCAAACTCAAGGCCAAGGAAAAGGAAGCGATCATGGAGGACTTCCGTCTCGGAAAATCCGATATCCTCGTCGCCACCTCCGTCATCGAGGTCGGTATCGACATCCCAAACGCGAGCGTCATCCTGATCGAGAACGCCGAACGCTTCGGACTTTCACAGCTCCATCAGTTCCGCGGCCGGGTCGGCCGGTCCGAACACCAGTCCTACTGTTTCCTCTTCCCCGGAGAAGGTGTCTCCGCGAAGAACGCCCGCCTCGAGGCGCTCGAGAAAAGCGCAAGCGGGTTCGAGATAGCCGAAGCCGATCTCGCGCTCCGCGGTCCGGGAAGCTTCTTCGGCACGCGCCAGTCCGGACTGCCCGATGTTTCCATGGAAAACCTGACCAATCTCAAGCTCATCGAGATCGCCCGTACGGAAGCGGCGCGGCTTCTCGCCGAGGATCCGTCACTCGAACACCACCCCCTGCTCCGCGACGAACTCAGGAAATTCGAAGAAAAGATCCATCTGGAATAACTCTCACGCGGCCTCCCGGAGATCTTCGGGATGAAAGCGCAGTTCATCCGCGATCCGGAGAACGATATCCGAGTCGCTTCCGGATGAACGCAGGTGCCGTTCGGTCGCTTCGCGAAGCAGCGCGCCGTTGTGCCCGCCGTCACGGAGAAGCCACTCGGAGGCTTTCTCCCCGTCATCGCCGAACAGTTCCTCGAGCACCTTCTGCTCCGTCAGGAAAAAGGATTCCTCGGACATCCGGGACTCCGCTTCCGATGATCGGGTGATATCTTCGAAACCCATAGGATGGCCGATTCATGTATGACCCCAGCTTCTCATTTTTTCCCTTCCAAGACAAACCGCCAGGGATACTCCCGGCAGTGTCCCGCGTAGTCGATGCCGACCCGTTTCGCCGCTGAGACGATTTCATCGTCGGATGGTTTTCCGGATTCGATCCACAGTTTCCCGCCGCGCGTCACATCCCACCCGTTCAGGCTCCGGTCGATGTCGAGGAATCGACAGAGTTTTCCGGGGCCGTCCGTCTCCTTGCGGGGCACCCCGTCGAT
Source organism: bacterium (assembly GCA_021821305.1). GTDB lineage: Bacteria > Patescibacteriota > Minisyncoccia > Moranbacterales > UBA1568 > JAGOTT01. Next base: position 367,087 of record JAKACP010000001.1, on the reverse strand, counting down.
TTCCACGGCGCGGATGAGCACCGCCGACGGGAAATCCTTCGCTTCCGTCACGATGTTGAGACAGTGGTACATCCCGTAGATCATGTAGACATACGCGTGTCCCGCCTCGCCGTACATCACCTCGGTCCGCTTCGTCCGGCCCTTCGAAGCGTGGCACGCGAGGTCGTCCTCGCCGACGTACGCCTCCGTCTCCACGATCCGCGCCCGGACGGTCTTCCGTCCCACCCGGCGAACGAGCACGCTTCCGAGGAGTCCGCGGGCGACCTCGAGCGTGTCCTTGTGATAGAATGATCGGGTAAGGATTTTCATACTGAAACGATATGCCAAAACTCGAATTTCCGGAAGGCTTCCTCTGGGGCGCGGCGACCGCCTCGCATCAGATCGAGGGCGGTCAGCACAACGACTGGAGCGAATGGGAAGCGGCCAACGCCGAGCGCCTCGCGGCCGAATCGGAAGCGTCCTTCCGCTGGAACCCGAACTGGAAAAAATTCGAAAAGGAGGCGATCGACCCCGCGAATTACCTCTCCGGAATCGCCTGCGACTCTTGGAACCGCTATGAGGAAGATTTCGATATCCTGAGCGAACTCCATCTCAAGGCCTACCGCTTCTCGATCGAGTGGTCGCGGATCGAACCCGAGGAAGGCGTCTTCGACGAGACCGCGATCGACCGCTACCGGCAGATGATCCGATCGCTCCGCGCGCGCGGCATCGAGCCCTTCGTCACACTCTGGCACTGGACGCTCCCATTGTGGCTCTCGGAACGTGGCGGAACGACCGCGTCGGATTTCCCGGAACGGTTCCGCATATACACGGAGAAGATCGTCTCGTCGCTCGGGAACGACGTGAAGTTCTGGATCACGCTCAACGAACCCGATGTCGTCTCCTCGCATGCATACATGAAAGGCGCCTGGCCGCCGCAGAAAAAAAGCGTGCGCCTCTTCCTGAAGTCCATACACCGCCTTATCGACGCACACCGACTCGCATACGCGACGATCAAGGAAAATTTCCCGGAAGCGCAGATCGGCATCGCCAAGCATCAGGTCGTATTCGAAATGGTGCGTCCGACCCCGGTCAACCGCGCGCTCAAGGCCGCCGCCGACTACGGGTGGAATCTCTACTTCCTGAACCGCATCGGAAAACATCAGGACTTCATCGGCCTCAACCACTACAACCGAAACGTCATCGACAACGGTTTCGGGAAGAATCCGAACGAACGACAGACTGATTTCGGCTGGGAGTTCCACCCGGAATCCATCTATCAGGCGCTCATGGAGTTGCGACGCTACGGCAAACCCATATATATCACCGAAAACGGTCTGGCGGATGCCTCCGATGAACTCCGACGGGAATTCATCCCGCGTGCGCTTGCCGCCATGCATCACGCGATCGCCGACGGCGTCGACGTACGCGGCTATTTCTACTGGTCGCTTCTCGACAACTTCGAGTGGGACAAGGGGTATTGGCTCCGATTCGGCCTCGTCGCCGTCGACCGCACGACCCAAGGCCGCGCCATCCGCGAAAGCGCTCGCGCGTACGCGCGGATTGCGGAAACGAATACCCTGGAATCCTGACTCTTGCTATAATTCGCTACTCTTGCTTTAATAGCACTTAGTTTTGACATTTTACTTGGCCCGTTCGTCTATCGGTTAGGACGCCAGGTTTTCATCCTGGTAAGAGGGGTTCGACTCCCCTACGGGCTACATTCTTCAATAAGACACCGTCACCTGACGGTGTCTTTTGTTTCATTCATTTTCATACGATCGTTCGCTATTATCGGCTAGGAGGAGTATACTTCATTCATAGAGCTACAATTTTTCATTACACACGATATGGGTCTACGCAGCCGTATCGGGATGTCGCCAGTAATCATCTAGCTCAAAACATATGGACGCGCAATCATCAGGCAGCACACAACCGCTCTATCGTGGCACGCAGATCGTCTGGTATATCTTGGGCCTCGTCGAGGTTCTTCTCGCGTTCCGTTTCGTGTTGAAACTCCTCGGTGCCAATGCCGAAGCCGGGTTCACCAGTTTCATCTATGCGGTCACGGCACCGTTTGCCACTCCCTTTGCCGCGGTGTTCAATGTCACCAAAGCGCAGGGAAGCGTCTTCGAGTGGACCACCATCCTCGCGATGTTCGTCTATTACGTCGTGGCTTGGGGTATAATCAAACTCTTGGTGATGGGCAAGACCGTTTCCACGCCCGAAGCGGCGATGAAGCTTGATCAGCAGGACAAATAATCCCATTCACGCGTACCCCTATGAGTCTCCTCATCTATATCATTTTCGGAGGGCTGGTCGGTTGGATCGCCTCGGTGCTGATGGACACCGACGGACAGCAAGGTATCATCCTCAATATCATCGTCGGTATCGTCGGCGCCATGCTCGGCAGCTGGATTTTCAGCCTCCTGGGCATCGGTGGCGGCGTGACCGGCTTCAACATCGGCAGTTTCGCAGTAGCTTTGGTCGGCGCCATCGTCCTGATCGCCGCGCTCAAAGCTCTGCGCTGAAGCAGTAGCCGCGCCCGCCGGAACAAGAAACAAAAAACATCCGCCACTCGCGGATGTTTTTATGAAATCCTGATGTCGTCGTTCATCTCGGCTTCTTTCGCCGGTCCAACCGTTGCGCCAGCTTCTTTTTCGCCCGGCTCAGGGTGCTCGCGATGGTATTCTCCGGCTTGCCGAGTATCTCGCTCATCTCGGTGTAGGACTTGTCGAGATAGTACCGGAGTATGAGCACCTCGCGATACGGCTCAGACAGTTCGCTGAGCGCGTGACGCACCCTCTCCCGATCCTCTTCGTTCGCCCACAGTTCCTCCGGCGTATCGGCAATCTGTGCGGCCTCGAGCTCGTCTTGTGAATCCGAAATATCCTCCCAGGAGACGACTCGGCGGCGGCTCTTGCGCTTCAGGTAGTTGATCGCCTCGTTGTGCGCGATCCGATAGATCCACGGCGAGAACCGGCGTCTCCCGTCGAAACTCCCGAGTGCGCGGTACGCCTTCATGAACACGTCCTGGACGAGATCCTCCGATTCGTCACGGCCGAGAGTCAGGTGGCGGAGGTAGAGCGAGAGCTTTTCCCGATACCGCGACACGAGCTCCTGAAAAGCGGCCTGATCGCCCTTCCGGGAACGGAGCGCGAGCTCAGCGTCGGTATATGCCTTCTTTTCCATAGGGTATGCCTTCCTTGTGTTCTATCACAAAACGGAATAAAGTAAAGCATCATGAACGATTCACACGACATCACTATACTCGCGATCGAGACCTCCTGCGATGAGACCGCGGCGGCCGTGGTCGGCGTGGTCGACGGGAAAGTCACCGTCCTCTCGTCCGTCGTGAGGACCCAGATCGAGCTGCATGCCAAGTACGGCGGCGTGGTCCCGAACCTTGCCGCGCGCGAGCACGTCGAGAACATCATCCCGGTCGTCGAGGATGCGATCCGCAAGGGCGGCATCGCCCCGGACGATCTCTCCGCGATCGCCGTCACCAAGGGACCCGGTCTCATCCCCGCGCTCCTGATCGGCGTCTCGGCCGCCAAGACCCTCTCGCTCGTCTGGAAAAAACCCCTGCTCGGCGTGAATCACCTCGAAGGACACATCTACGCCAACTTCATCGGAACGGATCCCGACAAGACCGATTCGTTCCCGCTCCTCGCCCTCATCGTATCCGGCGGCCATACGCAGCTCGTCTTGATGCGGGATCACTTCCGATATGAGATCCTCGGCGAGACGCGCGATGACGCGGCCGGTGAGGCGTTCGACAAGGCGGCCCGGCTCCTCGGTCTCCCTTATCCCGGAGGACCGGCGATCGCCGCGCGGGCGGAGAATCACGAACCGGGGAAGAATCCGGAATTCCCGTTGCCGCGCCCGATGATCGATTCCGACAATCTCGACTTTTCCTTCTCGGGACTCAAGACGGCGGTGCTGTATCTGATGAAAGAGAACGAGGCGCGGAAAAACGATACGCACTTCATCGATGCGGTCGCGCACGAATTCCAGGAAGCCGTCGTCGACGTCCTCGTCGCCAAGACCGGAAAAGCGATCGAAGCGTATTCCCCCACGACCGTCATCATCGCCGGCGGCGTCTCGGCCAATACGCGCCTGCGCGACCGGATGCGCGAGCTCGTCTTGCGCGATTTTCCGGAGACGACGTTCATGATGCCGGAATTCAAGTATTCTCTCGACAACGCGGCGATGATCGGCTCGGCTGCGGTCTTCCGCTACGGACACATGGGAGCCGAAGATCGCGACCGACTCGCGACCGACGCTCTGTCGCTCGATGCGGACTCCAATCTCGCCCTTTGACATAAGACAGAACCAGCGGCTCCCACCTGTAAAAACACGATCGAACCGCATGGCCACGCCCGGCGGTTTTCTTTTTTCCTTGAAACACCGCCTTTTTCCTGCTATCGTGGGAAACATAAGGATCCACGATCCGTGGAGTCTTCATTCGACTATGAACGAAACCGACATCCCCAAGGCATATACCCCCAAAGAGTGGGAGGACGATCTCTACCGCAGATGGACGGAGAGCGGGTTTTTCGATCCGGACCGATGCATCGAAGCGGGCGTCACGGACGCGACGAAACCGACGTTTTCCATCGTGCTCCCGCCGCCGAACGTGACCGGCGTCCTCCATGCGGGACACGCCGCCATGCTCGCGATCGAGGACACGATTGTCCGCTATCACCGCATGAGAGGCGACCGGACGCTCTGGCTCCCCGGCACCGACCACGCCGCCGTCGCGACGCAGAGCAAGGTCGAGGACATCCTCTGGCAGGAGGAGAAAAAGACACGCTACGACTTCAGCCGCGAGGAGTTCCTCGCGCGTCTCGAGACATTCGCCCGGGAAAGCCATGATCGTATCAAGCATCAGATCGAGAAGCTCGGCTCCTCGGTCGACTGGTCGCGCGAAGCCTATACCCTCGATGAGAAACGCTCCCTCGCCGTCCGCACCGCGTTCAAACGGATGTATGACGACGGACTCATCTACCGCGGCTATCGGACCGTCAACTGGTCCGTGAAAGGACAGTCCACCTGCTCCGACGACGAGCTTGTCTACATCGACCGCAAGGCGACACTCTCTACCTTCAGGTACTCCGAAGATTTCCCCATCGCTATCGCGACGACCCGGCCGGAAACCAAGCTCGGCGATACCGCCGTCGCGGTGCATCCGGACGACGAGCGATACCGTGAATTCGTCGGCAAGACCTACGAGATCGGGTCCTTCGCGGGCGGCCCGAACCTCTCCATCCGGATCATCGCCGACGAGATGGTCGACCCCGCGTTCGGCACCGGTGCGGTCGGCATCACCCCGGCGCACAGCCACACGGACTATGATTTCTACCTCCGGCACAAAGCCGAGATCGCCTTCGCCCCCGCGGACGAGGCGGTCATCGGGACAGACGGGGCAATGACACGATGGGCGGGCGACGCCTATGCCGGACTCTCCGTGGCGGACGCGCGCGCAAAGGTCATCGCCTCGCTCAGGGCGGCCGGGCTCCTCGAACACGAGGAAGAGGTCGACCAGAGCGTCGGCACGAGCGACCGGTTCAAGGACGTCGTCGAAGTCCTGCCCATGAAGCAGTGGTTCATCGACGTGAACAAGGAATTCGAAAAGAACGGACGGCAGGTCTCGCTCAAGGAGCTCATGCGCGAGGCCGTCTCATCCGGCGATATCGCCATCCTCCCCGACCGGTTCGCCAAGACCTATTTCCACTGGATCGACAACCTCCGCGACTGGTGCATCTCGCGGCAGATCTGGTTCGGGCATCGGATACCCGTGTGGTATCGGGGCGAGGAGATCTTCTGCGGCATCGACGCCCCCCAAGGCGACGGCTGGGAACAGGATCAGGACACGCTCGACACGTGGTTCTCATCGGGACTGTGGACGTTTTCGACGCTCGGCTGGCCCGATACCGAAGCGAACGACTTCAAGACCTACCACCCGACCAACCTCCTCGAGACCGGCTACGACATCCTCTTCTTCTGGGTCGCGCGGATGATCCTCATGAGCGAATACTTCATCGGGATGCCCCCATTCGAAAAAGTCTACCTCCATGGCCTCGTCCGCGACGCCGAGGGACGCAAGATGTCCAAGAGCCTCGGCAATATCATCGATCCCCTCGATGTCTCGGAAGTCCACGGCGCCGACGCACTCCGGATGGCGCTCATATCCGGATCGACACCCGGCAACGACGTGAAACTCTCGGACGAGAAGATCGTCGCGATGCGCAACTTCACGAACAAACTCTGGAATCTCGCCCGCTATATCGGCACGATGAGCGCGGAAACGGACGCCGCACCCGAACCGCGATCCGACGCCGACCGATACATCATGCGGAAACTCGAAGAGGTCGCCGCGAGCGTCACGCGTCATCTCGACCGCTACGAACTCTCGCTCGCGACCGAAGAGCTCCGCGATTTCACCTGGGGCGATTTCGCCGACTGGTATGTCGAAGTCCATAAGATCGAAAAAAACGACGCGCTCCTGCGCCACGCCTTCGACGTCATCCTCAAGCTCTGGCATCCGTTCATGCCCTTCGTCACCGAAGCGATCCATCAGACATTCCATCTTGATAAGAGCGAATTCCTCATGATCGCCAAGTGGCCCGTATTTGAATCCACTCACAAGATGATTGCGGACGCAAATCGGTTCGAGCTCGTCAAAGGACTCATCACGGCCATCCGCAATATCCGCGCGACCTACCACATCGACCCTGCCATAAAAATGGTGTTGAGCGCTCGAGGCGCATCAGAACGAACAATCCGTCATAAAAATACCATCCACGACAATGAGGAAATTATTAAACGAATCGCGCGCATAGGTGAGATACGGAGCATCGACAGCTCCGCCGACACCCCGAAAAATTCGCTCCTCATTCAGGTCGGACTCCTCCAGGCATTCCTCCACCTCGAAGGCGTGATCGACATCGCCAAGGAAAAAGCCCGGCTCGAAGCCGACCTCGCGCAGACGGAAAAATACGCGGCGTCACTCGAATCGAAACTCGGCAATCCCGCCTTCGCCGACCGCGCCCCCAAGGAAATCGTCGAGAGCACGAAGACACTCCTCGAAGAAACCCGGGCGAAAGCCGGCGAACTCCGGGAGCACGTCGCATCCCTCTCGTAACCGCATCGTATGCCGACCTACCTCATCATGGGAGTCCTCGCCGCGGTCGCCGCGGGATTCCTCGAGCTCGCCGCGAGCCTCATCGCGGAAATCGTTCCCGCCCCCTCCGGGAACGACTGGACCTTCTTCGCACCGTTCCTCGGACTGCTCGTCTTCGCGATCATCGAGGAATCCGTGAAGCTCGCGACGATCGGAAAGCTCATCCGAAGATTCCCGAGCGAAGCGGCCTTCACGCTTTCCCTCGTTCTTTTCGGCATCGGATTCGGCGGAACCGAGATATTCATCGCTCGGGCCATGTTTCCCGAGATGCCCGTCCCGGCGCTCGTCGGCATTCCCACCCTCCATCTCGTGACCGCCCTCCTCTACGGGTACGCCGTCAGGCAGAATATCCCGAAACTCCTCTGGCCGGCCTCATTCCTGCTCGGCACCCTCCTCCACTTCTTCTACAACGTCTTCCTTGCGTAGAAAGCCGAAATTTCCTATACTATCCTCATAACCGCGATAAACGAAATATCCTATGGCTACCAAGGAAAAGAAGTCATTTTTCGAACGTCTGACCGGTGCCAAGCGCATGGATGAGGGCGATTCCTCCGACGGCGCCTCCGTCCCGATATACGAGGAAGAAGAGACTTCGCAGTTCTCGATGCGTACCGAGAGCGAGCCGGCCATGCCCATGGAATCCCAGCCTGCCTGGAGCACCCCGGCCTACCAGGCCCAGATGCAGCCGCAAGTCCAACCGCAGACCATGCCCTCCGAAAACGACGCCGAGGGACAGCTCACGATCGACGTCTACCAGACCGAAATGGAAATCGTCATCAAATCCACGATCGCGGGCGTCAAGCCGGAGGACCTCGACGTGACCATCAACAACGACATGGTCACCATCAAGGGCGAACGGCGGAACGAGGAGGTCGTCGACAACGGCAACTATTACTACCAGGAATGCTACTGGGGCGGATTCTCCCGGTCGGTGCTCCTTCCGGTCGACGTGATCCCGGACAAAGCCGACGCATCGCTCAAGAACGGCATCCTCACCATACGTCTCCCCAAGGCCGACACGACCAAGGTCAAGAAGATCCAGGTCCGCGGATTCTGACCGATAACGCATTCAGTTACTTAGCCCGGTCTACGTTCCGTCGGACCGGGCTTTCCGTCTTTCTTCCCAATTTCCGAAAAAACCGCTACAATCAGGAGAACACAAACGGTATGACGAACCGCACTTCCCCAACCATGCTCTCATACGGCCTGCTGATCGCAGGAACCCTTTTGGCTTCGCCTGCGGCGGCATTGACGGTCGAGTCGGGATCCTTCCGCGAGGAGATACCGACGGATACCCTGTCCTCCTTCACCTTCGTCGACACGATCCTCGTCCCGAAATCGGATACCCGGTCGGAAATCGAGAACATATCGTTCTGCGAGGCTCCGATCCTCTGCCAGTGGACCATGTCGCGGCAGAGCCGGGAGACGACCGCTGTCCGCGTCACCGAACGCGTCGATTCGGCGCAGGTCCGCTCCTATGTCGAGACCATCGTTTCGAGAGCGAACCGGGATCCGAAAAACGCGGTGTTCGGCGAGGATACCGAACGGCGCATCGTCGTCGTCGAACCGAGCGAGGAGGGCATCCGCATGGACGCCGAAGCGGCGACGGCCGCCATCCTTGCGGCCATCGAGGACGGCCGGGACACCGCGGTGCTCCCGTCGGAAAAGATAGCGCCGATGATCGCTTCGACAGACATGGAGAAGCTCGGACTCCGGGAGCTCGTCAGCGAAGGGGTCACCGACTTCGCTGGATCACCGAAAAACCGATTGTACAATATCAAACGGGCGATGAAACAGTACCACGGACTCCTTCTCGCGCCGGGTCAGGAATTCTCCTTCGTGGAATATCTCGGAGAGGTCGACGGAGCGAACGGATACCTGCCGGAGCTCGTGATCAAATACAACAAGACCGAACCGGAATTCGGCGGCGGTATCTGCCAGGTCTCCACCACGGTGTTCCGCGCGGCCATCAACGCGGGCTTCAAGGTAACAGGCAGGAAGAATCATGCCTATCCGGTGAAATACTACAAACCATACGGCTTCGACGCCACCATCTATATACCCAGCCCTGACCTAAAATTCGTCAACAACACGCCGAATCACATACTCATCCAAGCCGCCATCGAAGGAACCCAACTCGCCTTCCGTTTCTACGGGACCAAGGACGGTCGTTCCGTCTCGATCGATGGTCCGCACGTCCTCGAGTCGAATCCGGACGGCAGCATGAAGACGACCTTCTCACAGAAGGTGGTCGACGCCTCGGGAAACGTGATCATCGACGACGCTTTCCCGAGCAATTACCGATCTCCCGATCTCTATCCGAAATTCGAGATACTGTCCGAAAAACCGAAATCATGGACCAAGAAGCAGTGGTCCGAATACCTCGTTCAGAAAGCCGACTACGAAGCCAAACTTCGGGCCGCCTACGCGACCATTCCCAAGGACGTTCCGCAGGAAGACCAGGACTGACGACACTCCCAACTTATTGTGCCCCGAGAGGGAATCGAACCCCCATCCTCGGTTCCGAAGACCGGTACTCTATCCGTTGAGCTATCGGGGCATCACCCTTGTGATATCCCTGTCTGCCGACAAGCAGGCATTTCACCACAGGAGCGTTTTTCAGCCGAATGATCGGCGAGCCACTCATACGTTGTACCGTGAAAGAGAGCCCGCGTCAACAGGATTTTCGGCGTTTGACAGAGCCCTGCTTTTACGGTATCTTGTGAGAAGTCTTTCCTGGGACATCGTTTTTTTTTGCGTTTCGGGTCGTTAGCTCAGTTGGTAGAGCAGTGGCCTCTTAAGCCAACGGTCGGAGGTTCGAATCCTCCACGACCCACCCGGTTTGCCCTTGTAGCTCAATGGATAGAGCAGGGGTCTTCTAAGCCCTTGATGCAGGTTCGATTCCTGCCGAGGGCACAAGGAAGCAGTACTCCGAAAAGAAGCGAGTGAAGGGGTGACTATCGTTCAATGGCAGGACAATGGTTTGTGGTACCATGAATGAGGGTTCGATTCCCTCTAGTCACCCCTTTGGCCGTTTCTTCGGAATCCTTCCGAATTCCAGGTCCGCCTCCCCGGCGAGCCTGGTTTTCTTTTCCGGCAAACCGCTCTTGACAAGTTTCTCCCGATATCATAGAGTGACTTTCCCTCCGGAATGCGGTGAAGGGGGCAGCGGTTTTCGGGAAACAGGCTTTCCCCGAAACCACTGCTTCCTTCCATGCTGCCCGCGAGGGCCGCTCTTTCATCCCTCGCACTCCCTTCGGGGAATATCCGTTTCCGACAGGCTCGCCCTTCATTGGCGATAGAAATCATTTCTGCCTTAATGTCGGATCTTCGGATCATTTTTGCAAGGAGGAAGCGGTCGCTTTTTCACAATCTTTTGTCGGATGGATCCGCGCGGAATCCTTTTTTTCCCGCACCACTCATCCGCTCCCTCTCCCAGTCTCCCGTCCCCTCCCTCCCCCATCCGTTTTTCCCAACCTCCGCAACCAAAAAAAACGATCCGATTCTCCCATGAACCGGACCATCGCGGTAGCGACACACGTCGAAAGACAGGAAAAATATCCGGAAGGAAAAGACAGAGACTCTGGCAGGAAACATTCCCGCCACCCCATAGCCCGCAAGGATCTTCATCCTTTCAGCTCCCGGGAGATCCATCAACGATGTATCCCCTCAATCGCCCCCGCCAAGCACTCACACGAGTCCGCTTCCGGGGGCTTTTACTTTACCACCACGACGGACGATACTGTCCCGGCATCGGACCTTCGTTCCAGGCGTTGCGGAGGCTGTAGAGCGAGGCGAGAAAAAAGACCGCGATGAGCGAAGCGAGGATCGCCGTGCCCGTTTCCGGCGTGAGCGCGAACCATTTCGGGAGCACTTTCCCGACGATGGAGTTGAAGGCGAACCCGGCGATGACATTGATCGCGACCGTGAGGAATACCATGTCGAGACGGCGTTTGGAGACCGCATACGAGAGGGAAACCGTTCCCGGTGTCATGCCCCCCTCACGACGCTCCGCGCCGGCCCGCAGGCGCCGTTTCGCGAGCAGGTATATGAGGGCCGATATCCCCATGAACGCGGCGAACGTCATATAGAGGACGAGCACACCCTCGACCAGCCCGTCCGGAAGCACGAGTATCTTCGACGCATAGAGGTAAAAGGCGAGGATGAATCCGGGAAAGCTCCCGATGAACACTTTGCGCATTTCCGCGTTGATCGTGTCATGGAACAAGCCTCCCTTCTCCGCCTGCCAATAGGCATGCTCCGGCTCGACGACATCGCCGCAGTTGAACGAGCATCCGCTACAGCTCGCCACCGCGGCCGTTTCCTTGTTCCGGTAGTGACAGCGGTTGTTCTTCACCCGTACCGCGGGATTCAAGCCATAGACCTTCTCGACGGCCGCCACCGGGCAGATGCTCGTGCACCATCCGCTCTTGACCGGAAACAGCGATCCGAACACCGCCGCCGCGAGGAACACGAGCGCGAGGAGCCACAGCGTCGCCTGCGCCTCGCTGTTGAAGAACGGGATCCGGAGCGGCACGATGATCCAAAAGAGGATGGCGGACACGATCAGCCCGTTTTTCGTCAGGAACGCGTGCGCCTCGGCGCGCCACCCGGTGAGTATCCGCGCCGACATCCCCTCGCGCTCGAGCCGCCTCCGACCGAAGAGCGACCAGTGCCACAGACTCACCGTCGACAGCGGGCAGACGTTGCGCCACAAAAGCGGCGCGAAATACATCGTGAGCACCGCGATCGGCATGAGCACCACCCAGAACAGCTCGAGTCCGGACAGCCCGAAAAGCTTCTTCCCCGTGACGAGGAGGAAGAATATCGTTCCGATCACCACGAGCGCGGATGCGCGGAGGAGGAACCAGAGTGGCTGTCGCGGATAGAGGGAGAGGCCAGCGTGTTTCATTGTTCCGTATGATGTCTTTGTTTCGATCCGTGTCCGTTCACGATCGAATTATACCATACCCAGGAACCGAAAAAGCGCCCGGCGAGGGCGCTTTCGATCTGACGGTCATCGGATACCTATTTCATCTTGAGCACGTCGATCACCTTGCCGTTGATCACGAAATCGTCCTCGTCGGTGAGGAATATCGGCTTGTGCTTCTTGTCGGTCGACTCCGGGAGAAGGACGATGTTGCGCCCGTCGACCGTCCGATAGGTCTTGACCGTAGCGAGGCCGTCGATCGCGACTAAGACCTTGTCGCCGTTGTCATAGTGATTCCACGAGGAGTCCACGAGGATGAAGTCCCCGTTCTGGATGGTCTTGCCATTCACCCGGGCCTTGTTCATGGATGTCCCCGATACCTGGATCGCGTAGACGCTCCGAGCGTTGCGGACGATTTTCTTGGAAACCTTGAGGTATCCTTCGATATACTGGTCCGCGAACATCGTCGCCGCGCCCGCGTTCGCCATGCCGAACACCGGCACGTCGAGGAAACTCTCGCTCGTGACTCCCTTGAGCCGGATCCCCCGGTCCTCGCTCGTCCGTTCGATGTAGCCCTTTTCCTCGAGCTCGTTTAAGTAGAGGAAGAAACTCCGGAGGCTCTTGAGCTTGAGCCCCAGTCGCCCGGCCTGGCCCTGCAGTTCGCGCACCGTCGGCATCTCCCCGTTCTCGGAGAAGAAGTCCTTGATCGCCTGCAACACGATTTTCTGCTTCGGCGTGAGAATATCCATACGTCCCGATTTATGTGTTTACCTTTCTTTCACTCATAAGTATATAACGTCACGGAAGTTTGTCAAACAGCCCTCAAGAAAAGCAAAAAAACACCCATTATGGGTGTTTTTTCAAGATTCACAATCTTTTGTGGTTGGTCCAGTTCTTTGAGAAGGTATCGTTCCGACGAATCGGAACGATCGACCTTCGTTGGTTCCGGACTTCTCTTGCGAGAAACCCGGCACCCACCGTTTACTCCCTAGAAAGGAGGTGATTCATCCACAGCTTCCGCTACGGATGCCTTGTTACGACTTCACCCTTATCACTAACCCCACCGTAGTCCCCGATTTGACACAGGGCCTTCTGGTGTTGCCAGCTCTCTTGGTGTGACGGGCGGTGAGTACAAGATCCGAGAACGTATTCACCGTGACGTGGCTGATTCACGATTACTAGTGATTCCGGCTTCATGGAGGCGAGTTGCAGCCTCCAATCCGAACTGAGGCGAGTTTTCTGGGATTAGCTCCGTCTCGCGACTTCGCAGCCCTTTGTTCCTCGCCATTGTAGCACGTGTGTGGCCCAGGGCGTCAGAGGGCCATGCTGATCTGACGTCATCCCCGCCTTCCTCCCAGCCCTCATTTTTCGAACTCTTCAAAAAATAAGGGCTGGGCAGTCTGAAGTGACACATCGTAACACTTCATGAGGGTTGCGCTCGTTTCCCGACTGAACGGAACATCTTACGACACGAGCTGACGACGACCATGCAGCACCTGGTCTTACACCCTCGAAGGAAGGTCTATTTCTAGACTTTGCAGTAAGATTTCAAGCCCTGGTAAGGTTCCTCGCTTATCGTCGAATTAAACCACATGCTCCACCACTTGTGCGGATCCCCGTCTATTCCTTTGAGTTTTAAGCTTGCGCTCGTACTTCCCAGGCGGCATACTTAACGCGTTAGCTACGGCACGGAAGGGGTCGATTCCTCCCGCACCTAGTATGCATCGTTTAGGGCGTGGACTACTGGGGTATCTAATCCCATTCGCTACCCACGCTTTCGCAGCTCAGCGTCAGAAATGTGCCAATTGGTTGCCTTCGCCTTGGGTGTTCCTCACGATATCAACGCATTTCACTACTACACCGTGAATTCCACCAATCTCTCACATTCTCTAGGCGTACCGTTTCGAATGCCTGTCCCCGGTTGAGCCGAGGGCTTTGACACCCGACTAATACACCCGCCTACCTGCCCTTTACGCCCAATAAATCCGGATAACGCTTGGGGTCTCTGTATTACCGCTACTGCTGGCACAGAGTTAGTAACCCCTTATTCCTTAGGTACTCTCATCGAAATTGCTCCCTAAGAAAAGCAGTTTACAACCCGAAGGCCTTCTTCCTGCACGCGGCGTCGCTCCATCAGACTTTCGTCCATTGTGGAATATTCTCGACTGCAGCCACCCGTAGGTGTTTGGCCAGTGTCTCAGTGCCAATGTTGGGGGTCATGCTCTCACACCCCCTACCCGTCATAGCCTTGGTAAGCCATTACCTTACCAACAAGCTGATAGGACGCAGGCTTCTCTCGAAGCGATAAATCTTTGCTCCGTAGAGCACATCGCGTATTGTCACGGATTTCTCCGAGTTATTCGCGACTTCGAGGTAAATTCCTACGCGTTCCGAACCCGTTTGCCAAGGGTCTAAACCCTTTCGACTTGCATGCCTTATCCACGCCGCCAGCGTTCATCCTGAGCCAGGATCAAACTCTCAATAAAGAGGAAAATCTATCCGAAGACAGGTTTTCCCCGAGTAGAGCTTCCCGAAGGAAACCCTACAAAGATGACTATGACCCTTCTCAAAGAAATTTAGGACCAACCACAAAAAATTGTGATTTCTCCATCGATTGTAAATGTGCGGAATACAGTAAAAAAGAAGCAGTACTTCCTTCAGACTGCCTAACAAGTATAGGGGGCCTGCGGGAAGCTGTCAAGTCGGCCTGCCGGGCTCGCCGTCCGGTCCGGCCCTCCCGGGAAATCCCACGGGAATCCCCTCTTATCAATGGCTTAACGAAGCCTTTTATTCATGAAAATAAGCAGGATGAGCGGCACGAAGAGCCAGAGGATATGCGCCACCGGCAAGCCGAAAAAATCAGTCAGGAACGGGAACGGGATCGCGGCGAGGGCTTTTTTCGGAAGCAGTGTCACGAGTACGCTCGTCACCATTCCCACCACGAGCAGACTCATCACGAACAGACGCCAGAAGATATCATAGGAAGCGTTCGGGATGTGGAGGTCGAACAGGTGCTCGTCGATCGCGGTCAGGAACACGAGCAAGACGACGAACAGTATGGCCTCGGCATACGGAGAAGACGAGATATCGTCCACGGGCATCGCCTTCGTGAAGGCGAGCGCGATATAGATATTGATGAATATGTTGACGAGCTTGTTGCGCCCGAACACGAAGCCGGCCGCGATGGCGACGCCGGCGAACAGGAACACGAACGAGAGGATGCTGGCGATGTCCTTGGAAAGCCCGACGCTCGGAAGGAAGGAGAGTATGTCCGGCATGGCGGCAGATCATGAAAAAGTCATCCTTTCCGGAAGTGTACACCACGGAGAAATGCCCTGTCAAAGAGGATTTTCAAGAACGGGCGGGCGTGGTATACTCCCGGCATACTAAGTAACTGTCCAAATTCTCACCGAAAGAATAAGAAGAAAAATTCCGCTTGCCGGCTGAAATCCGAAAATTTCGGCTGCAAACCGTTCACGTCTCGTCGGGGTACGATAGTATCCCTTCTCAACGTTCATGGTTTTCGCTCGAAATTTTCGGATTTCATCTCGACATGAGAATTTGTACAGTTACTAAGAACTCTTTCACTCTCTCCTATGCGTATCGACCGCCTCCGATTTGTGCTTTCCTGGACACTTATCGTCCTGTTCGTCACGACGACCGCGCTCGTGCTGTTCCTGACGTTCGGCTACCGGTGGAGCGCCGATCGGGGCATCTTCATCTACACGGGCTCGGCGACCATCAAGTCCAACCCGAGGACCGTGGATATCTTCCTCGACGGGAAAAAGGTCCCCAACGGGATGCTCAATATCATCAATCAGTCGATGCATGTGGCCGGCATACAGCCCGGCGAACACTTCATCCGCGTCGAAGCCGCAGGATTCAAGCCCTGGGAGAAGAAGATCTCCGTGGGGAGCGGGATATCGACCGAGTTCTGGAACATCATCCTTCCGAGACAAGAGTACCCGATGGAGACGATATCGACGGATCGCTACGAGCAGGCGTTCCCCTCTCCGGACGGCGCCACGATACTTTTTTCCGGAACGGAAGGCGAGCGGATATTCATCAACGCTCTCGACAAAATCTCCGGGGAAAGCACTCTCGTATTCGAAAGCGATCGCTACCGGTTCTCGGACAACACCCTCGAGAACATCGAGCTCTCCTGGTCCGACCAGGAACGTATACTCGTCCCCGTCACGGACGATCGGGGCGCCACCATACTCATCATCGACCGGGAGACCGGGGAGACCACCGATATCCGCGATATCGCGCCGATCACGGCCCCGTCCTTCGCTCGCTGGCATCCGACCGATGAGCGGGCGTTTTTCGTCCTCTCCGGGGACTCGGATCTCTATGTCATCCGACCCAAAGAATCGCTTCCCGAAAAAAGAGCCGTCCTCCTCTCCTCCGGCATATCCGCCTATGATCTCTCGCAGAGATATCTCTACACCCTCGAGGCGGAAACAGGCATCGTCTATCGGTCAGCCTACGGAAACGAGGAGGAATTCGGTCCGGATCCCATCACCCCGCCGATCGAATCGATCCTCGGGGCCGAAACCCCGGTCCTCACGGTCTACGACGAGAGACGGGTGGCGGTCTATGACCTCCATGGCAAGGGAATCCTCTACAATGACGACGGCGGCCGAAACCCAGCGATGATATCGCTCGGCGACGCGGTCGAAGGCGTCCAGTTCTCCGATGACGGCAAGAAGCTCCTCTTCTACTCGGAAAACGAGATCTCCGTCGCGTTCACCCGCGACTGGGAGGTCCAGCCGGTCCGATCGAGCGGCGACGTCCTCCAGATCGCCCGATTCTCCTCCCCCCTCTCCTCCGCGCAGTGGACCGAAGACTACGAACACATCCTGTTCGGCATAGGCGGCGAAGTGAAGATCGCCGAGCTCGACCACCGCGATCGCCGCCAGATGGAGACCCTGATTCCGATTCCGACGGGCAGTACCCTCGTACAGGCGCTCTCCTCCTTCGGCGAAGACCGTATTTACCTTCTCACCAGAAACGACCAAGGGGACGCGTCGTTCTCGTTCATCACTTTTCCCGAGGAAACGGGGATCTTCGTGAGATAAACCACCTATGTCCGAGATCGCAACACTGACGGGCGATATGACGCTTCAGGCCACGGAGACCGCACCGGACCCGGAGACGATCGCACGGGGCGTCTGTCGGTCCGGCGACTATTTCACCTTGCTCGAACATCTCCGGGAAAGCGGTCTCTACGAAGGCGAGCGCGAGCGCATCCGGCAGGAATACGGGCCGCGACTCCACCACGTCACGTTCCTCTCGGAGAAGGAATGGGAGATACTCACCATCCTCGAACTCTACGACCAGCTGACGTTCAGGCACGCTCTGCGCGTCTTCGAATCGATATATGACAAGGTCACCGGCCGCCGCCCGGTGGGCATCTTCCTGCGCGACCATCTCTTCCGCGAAGACGTCTCCAAGGAGGATCTCTACCGCGCGGCACTCCTCCACGATATCGGCAAGGTCACCATCCCCAAGGAGATCCTCCACGATGTCACGACGGATGACGAGTGGATCATGCTCGCCAAGGCGTTTCTCCACCAGAAGAATTTCGAATCGGTCTCACAGGCGCTCACGGAGAGCCCGCACCTCCGGGCCAAGGACCTCGTCCCCTTCTCCTGCACGATCTCGTCCGATATCGCCGAGGAACTCCGGAAGGAAGGCATTGACCCCGATCTTCCGCTGGGCATCATCATGGGCCGTCACGCCCTGCTCTCCGGCGAGATTCTCCGCGCCTATGGGTTCCGCGTCTCCGCCGAGATCGCCGAAAGCCACCACCACCGTCCGGCGACGGAGGGGCTGGAGCCCATCTCCCGTTCCTCCTTCCGTGCGAGCTGGATTCTCCGCGCCGCCGACATCTTCGACGCGCTCAAAAATCCCCGTTCCTACAAACCGGGAAACACCCTGGAAAAGACGGCGCTCGTACTCGAGCGGGAAGCCGAGCGCGGGTTCATCGATCACAAACTCGCGGCGCTCTGGATCGCCGACGAACTGAAGCACGCCTGAATTCACGACAAAAAAACACGCTCGAGGAAAATCCGTCGAGCGTATTTTATTCGTTCAACCAAGAGCCTGTCTAAAATCTCACCGCCCAATAGAAAAGAAAACTCACAGCTTGTCTGATAAAATATCCAGATTTCGGCTGCAAACCTCTCAAAGCTCGTCGGGGTATCTCGATAGCCCTCCTCCCTTTTCAAGGTTTTCGCTCGAAATCTGAATATTTTCTCAAGACATGAGAATTTAGACAGGCTCTAAAAACGATATTTCGGGTCTATCTTGCCCCAGTCATCACGACTGGAAGATTCTTCGCCGGACGACCGTTCCGCCCGGGAAGACGGGGCGGGTGACGTCCTCTCCTCTTCGAGATTTCGGAGCGGGCTTTGGGCGTTTTCGGTGATTCCGAGATTCCGTTCCATCTTGTCCGCAAGATCCGACAACGCCCGGCGCATCTCCTCGCTCGACCGCAGGAGCCCGTTTCGCTCCTGCTCGGCCTCCGCGGCACGCTCCGTAAGGCTGGAAACCACGCCCGAGACGTCCGTCGCGGCATTGTCCATCTCATTGTCATACTGCTCCAATCTCTGCAGGCCGCTCCTCGCCGCTTGGAGCCACCGTTGCCACTGCTCGCGTTCGTAGCGCTTGGCCTGCTCGGGTGAACCCACGCGATCCCGTTGCTGTACGTAGGAAGCCTGGGCCCGGTCGAACTCCTGATTGAACGTCCTTCGGACCTCCTCGAGCTTCCGCTGGTACTGATCCGTGGCCCGCTCGAAATTCGTCACTCGCTTGGTATCCTCGCGTACCCGCTGAACCTGTTCCTGGTTGAACTTCCTCACCTCGATATCATGCTGTTTTTTGAGTTGCTGTTCCGCACGCCTCTCCTCGTTTTCCCGCTTCGCCCGCTCTTGGGGCGTTTCGAGGCCGATGCTTTTGCGAAGGGCGCCGACCGCCTGCTCGATCACGCCGCCGACCGCTCTGCCGGCATCGCGGCTCGCTCCCCGGACGCCGCTGTTGACGCCTCTCTCCACCTCCTTCTCGGCGACTTGGATCGGATCGAACGAGAACGCTTCGGCGTCTTTCGGAAGGGAGGAGAGACCGATGACGAGCGCGAGCGCACCGAGCGCGTTTTTGCCGCCCGGTATGCGTTCCGCAAAGGAAGCGATCCTGAGGAGCAACGCGTCCTTGTCGTCTTCCTCGGATGGTCTCTCGGCCGCCTTCGAGGTGGATTCCGGAGCAGCTCCTTCCACGGGAGCTTGTTCTCCGGACATGGTCGGAAGCGCGGATTCGATGTTCCGCATCGCCTCTTCCATATGTGTCCGGAATTCACCGAGATCTTCCTGCCGTTCCTTCGCCTCGTGTATGGCCAGGGCAGCCTCGGCCGGGTGCGTCATGAACTCCTCGACCGGTACCGAGGTGCCGTTCAGTTCAAAGGAGGCTTTCTTCCCGGATTCCGCGTCCGTTCCGTGTGACGCGGGAAAAGTTTCGAATGATGGCATACTATGTTCTTCTTTTATCTACGCGGTGAGATTTGAGACGGCTACTCAGCGAGGATATTGGCGAAATACTCCTTCTCTTCCCGGAGGACGGAAGAAAGTTTTTCGGCATCGTTTCCGGCTTCCGCACGTTTGCGGAGATCGTTCGTGAAAAAACGGAGCATATCACCCTCCTCATCGAACAGGGTCACGAAGGTCCGTGGAAACGAATCGTCGGCCGCCGAGAGGCGCGACCGCCACAACGCCCGATCCTCCTCGGAAAGCCCTGCCGATTCGAAGATGTCCTCTATTTTTTGCCGAAGCTCTTCCATGGGGAATATTATACCACACATGAAAAAGACCCGCGAAACGCGGGTCTTGGAAAACCGTTCGAGATCGTCCTAGCGCTTCGCCCACTGCGGCGCGCGTCGGGCCTTCTTGAGACCCGGCTTCTTGCGCTCGACGGATCGGGCATCGCGGGTGAGGAGACCGTTGGCACGGAGCGTGGCACGGAGCGACTCGTCGTGCTTGAGAAGCGCGCGGGCGACACCGAGGCGGACCGCTTCGGCCTGCGCCTGGACGCCTCCGCCCTGGACGGTGGCGGAAACCTGGAACTCTTCACCGAGTCCGGTGACCGTGAGCGGGAAAATCGGCGTGGCATGCGAGACCGCGGGGAAATACTCCTCGAGCGCCCTCCGGTTCATGCTGTGTCCGGCGCCCTTGTTCTCCTTTTCGGAGTACAGGCGGACCTGGGCCACGGCGGTCTTGCGGCGACCGACCGCATAGAAATACTTCCCGAGTTTCGCCTTGGGTCCTTCCGTCTTTTTCTCGATGATAGCCGATTTCTTCGTCGTCGCCATAATGGTTTTATTCGTGGGTCACGTGGATAGCCTTGTGCGGATGCTCGGCTCCCTTGTAGAGGAGGAGTCTCGTCAGCATGCGGTCGCGGAGCGAGTTCTTGGGGAGCATACCGTAGAGAGCGCTCTGGAGAATCTTCCTCGAGTCCTTCTTCATCTGATCCTTGAGCGCGATCGAACGGATGCCGCCCGGATATCCGGTGAAGTGGTGATAGAGTTTCCCCTCACGTTTGTTGCCGGTTACCTGGATGCCGTCGGTGTTGATGACCACCACGAAATCACCGCCATCGACATGCGGAGCGTAATCGACTTTCACCTTGCCGGAAAGCACGCCGGCGATTTCGGTCGCCAAACGTCCGAGGACCTTTCCTTGGGCGTCGAAGAGATGATATTTCCGGTGTATTCCTTGGGGCATACTGGTTTCTAGACAAATTCAATGATGGCCATGTGGGCGCCGTCGCCTTTCCGTGCCTGCAGCTTCACGACACGGGTATACCCGCTGCCACGTCCCGAGAATCGGGAAATGAACTCCGGCGAAGAGAGCTTCTCCACCGCGACGAGCGGGAGTTTCCTGCGCAGATCGCGGATCAGGCTGATCTTCCGGACCTCGTCCGTCTGGGCGCGCTTGGCCTTGTTCACGAGCTGGTCGATATGGAGCTTCACTTCCTTGGCCTTGGCCTCCGTGGTCTGGATGTGCTCATGGAGAATAAGGCTCCCGAACAACGTCTTCAGAAGCGCCCGGCGCTGATTCCGGGTTCTCGACAATATTCGCCCTGTTTTCCGGTGATTCATACGAAACTCGAACAACGTTGTTTATGCCTCTTCCTTTTCGGCTTTCTTGGCGGCCTTCTTGGCGGCCTTCTTCGGCTTCTCTTCCGCCGCTGCCTCTTCCTTCGGCTGTTCCATCCGGATGGATTCGAACTGGCCGACGAGGATATCTATCGATTTGGCGAATGCCGTTTCCGGGGTGATGCTTCCGTCGGTGACCACCTCGATCGAGACCTTGTCATAATCCGTCCGCTTGCCGACACGCATGTTCTCGACCTCGTAGTTCACGCGACGGACCGGCGTGTAGATCGAGTCGAGCGCGATGACGCCGATCTCCCGGTCCTCACCGTCACGAGCCTCGATCGGAACGTATCCGATTCCCTTTCCGATTTCGAGCTCCAGCTCGAGTTCGGCCTTCTTGTCGGTAAGCGTCGCGATCTTGTACGCGGGGTTCACGATTTCCACCGACGACGGGGCCTTGATATCGCCCGCGGTGACCTCGCCTTCTCCCTTGGCCTTGATCGTCACCTTGACGGTCTCATCACCGTGCATGCGGAAGCGGATCTGCTTGAGGTTGAGCAGGAGCTGCACGACATCCTCCATGACGCCGGGAATCGTGGCGAATTCGTGCGAAACGCCCTTGATCTTGACCGACTGCGCCGCGGCACCGTCGAGCGAGGAAAGGAGCACGCGCCGGATGGCGTTGCCGAGCGTCGCGCCATAACCCGGATAGCATCCGAGTATCTCGAACTTCGAGTGGTTCTCTCCGAGAGAAGTGACCTTGGGCTGTTGCGGGACGGAAATCATAGGTTTGCTTCAGATGTTCCGACGGGCGTTTCCGGCGTCGGGACATCCCTCCTTGCGATTTAATTATTTCGAATAATATTCGACGACGAGCTGGGGGTCGACATTGACCTCGACATCGTTCCGAGCCGGAAGGGAGACGACCTTCCCCTCGAGCTTTTCCGCATCGAGCGAGAGCCACCCCGGCAGGCCTTTCTTGTTCTTTATCGTCTCGGCCAGATTCTTGAAATAGACTTTTTCCTTCTTCCCGGGCTTGACCGCGATCACGTCGCCGATGCTGAGCTCGAACGACGGGATGTCCATGCGCTTCCCGTTGACGGAAAAACACTTGTGGGAGACGAGCTGTCGCGCGAGCGATCTCGACGAGGCGAATCCGAGCCGGTAGACGGTGTTGTCGAGACGACGCTCGAGCCGACCGAGGAGTTCGTTACCGACGATCCCCTTGCGCTTCTTCACTTCCTCGAAATGCTTGCGGAACTGGCGTTCCATGACGCCGTAGACGCGCTTGATCTTCTGTTTCATGGCGAGCTGACGGCCGTATTCGCTGGGAGAGCGCTGTTTGGACGCGCCATGGACACCCGGGGGCGTCGGACGGCGAACCATCGCGCATTTCTGAGAAAAGCAACGGTCACCCTTCAGGAAGAGTTTCTCCCCGGCGCGGCGGCACAGTCTGCACTTGTCCATTATCTTTGCCATATCGTTTCTCGTTTAGATCCTTCTCGGCCGCTTCGGGCGGCAACCGTTATGGGGAATGGACGTGATGTCCTTGATCGAGAGGAGGGAAAATCCGTTGTTCGCGAGCGCGCGGACGGAAGCCTCGCGACCGCTACCGACGCCACGTACGAAGACATCGAGTTCCTGGAGACCGTACTTCCTGACCTTCTCCGTCACGTTGGCGACGACCTGGGTCGCGGCGTACGGAGTGGACTTCTTGGCTCCCTTGAAACCGAGATGTCCGGAGCTCGACCATCCGAGCACGGCGCCGTTCTGGTCCGTGAGCGTCACGATCGTGTTGTTATACGTGCACTGGATGCTCGCCCGGCCACGGAAAACCTGACGCTTGCTCTTCTTGCCGCGCTTCTTGGTCGCCTCGGCCTCGGCGACGGCCTGATCGGCGCCGGTAGGCTCCGTCGTCAGGGACTCCTCTTTTTTCACTTCATCTGCCATATGAGATTCTCGTAATCAATCGATCGATACCAAGGGGAAATATTATGTCTTCTCTCCTGCCTTGCGGCGACCGCTTCCCATGGTCTTTCGCACGTTGCCGCGGACGGTTCGGGTATTGGTCTTGGTCCGCTGACCCCGGGAAGGAAGTCCCTTCTGGTGTCTCGTCCCCCGATAGCAGCTGATTTCCTTGAGCCGCTTGATGTTCATCTTCACCTGATGGCGGAGTTCTCCTTCGACGCGATACTTCTTCTCGATCGCTTCGCGGAGCTTGTTAGCATCCGTCGCGGGGAGATCCTTGGTGCGGACGTTCGGATCGATGTCGAGCGCGGCAAGAATCTTGCGGCTCGTAGTAAGGCCGATACCGTATATATAGGTGAGGGACATTTCTATCCGCTTCTCATCCGGGATGTTGACACCTGCGATTCTTACCATAGCATTTGATTTCTTGGGAAAACGAAGATTTATCCTTGGCGCTGTTTGTGCTTCGGATTGGAGCAGATGACGTATATCTTCCGCCGCCGCTTCACGATCTTGCAGTGCGCGCAGATCTTTTTGACTGATGCTCTTACTTTCATAGCTATTTTCCGGTCAAACGTCAAGTATCTTACTGCTTGAGGCGCTGCACGATCCTCCCCTTCGAAAGGTCATACGGGCTCATCTCGATGATGACCCGGTCTCCCGGAAGAAGGCGTATGTAGTGCACCCGCATCTTCCCGGAGATATGTCCGAGTACGTCATGGCCGCTCGAAAGCCGTATTTTGAATGTCGCGCTCGGAAGGGATTCGACGACTTCGCCTTCCATCCGTATCACTTCCTTGGTATTTCCCATAGGAAAAAGATGGATTGTCTGTATGAAAATTAATGTCTCCGAAAAAGACAACACAAAAACAGAGAGCCTTTCCGCCGGACAACCGATCCTCGTTCCTGAAATCTTTCCTGCGTCGCCTCTGTCCCGAAGGATAAGCGGTTTTTTCTGTGTGGAACCATTGTACGCAACATCCCGTATTTTGTCAAACCCATATGGTCCACCGGCCGTGGAAGCCCGCGGAAAAACATTCGTTCCCCACCCGACGCGACCTATTTCCCGAAGCGGCGTTCCCTCCGGCCATACTCGGAAATGGCTTCACTGAAGGCTTTCGGTCCGAAATCAGGATAGAGGAGGTCCGAAAAAACCAGCTGTGCGTCGGCCGCATCCCACATGAGGAATCCCGCAGACAGATGGGCGTCGCCGCCCGTCCGGACGAGGAGGTCGACCGGCGGAAGTTCGGCGGTCATGAGGTGTGATTTGATCGTCCCCTCATCGACCTTCTCCGGTGACATTCCCTCCCGGACGATACCGCGTACCGCGCCGAGCATGTCATCCACTCCGCTATATGCGAGGAAGAAATTGAGGAAATGCCGGCCATGATGTTTCGTTTTTTCCTCGATCCGTTCGAGGAGCTTCCGAAGCGGCGCAGGAAACTGTTCCTTCCAGTGCCCGATGAAGCGGATCCGCACCTCTTCGCGGACGATGTCCTCGTCCTCGAGGATCTTGCCGAAATATTCCGTGTAGATGCGAAGGAGCGCTTTCGTCTCGAGGACCGGACGCTTCGCGAGATTCTCGAGCGAGGAGCCCCAGAACGAGATCTCCCGGATACCGAGCCGTCTCGCTTCCCGGATGATTTCTTCGGTGTTTCCCGCTCCGGCTTCATGTCCCTCCCATGGCTGGAGCCCGCGCTCACGCGCCCAGCGGCGGTTGCCGTCCGGAACGATAGCGATGTGATTCGGAATGTTCATATGTTCGTTCATGATTCGATCCCCTCCGGATATGTCTGATTATTGCTCCCGTGCGGCGAGATAGTCCGCGACCCCGAGAAAGAAAGCACTGTGCTCCTCGCCGAAACCGCCGCCGATGAGACGGAGCGCCGATCGTCCCTCGTCGACGAGCCTGCGCATCATATCCTCGGCGTATCCAAGCGAGCCGGTCCCACGGATGATGTCCCGGAACCGATCGATATCCTCTCCGGACAACCCTTCCCCGACCGAGAGAATCCGCCGAAGCTCCCGTTCTTCGGCACGGGACCCCTTCTCGAGAGCTCGCGAGACGAGCAGGGTCAGCTTTCCTTCCTCGATATCGGATCCGACCGGTTTCCCCAGCTTCTCCTCGGATCCGAAGATCCCGAGGATATCGTCGCGGATCTGGAAGGCGACCCCGATGGGGACCCCGTACGCGGAAAACTTCTGAAGCGTATCCTCGGGCGATCCCGCGAGCGCCGCGCCGAGATGCATCGGCCCCTCGACCGTATATTTCGCCGTCTTGTTCCGGTACATGCGCAGTATCTCCTCTTCGGTCGCGGACTTCTTGTATTCCATATAGATATCCCGTCCCTGGCCGATGACCGTATAGGAAACGACGCTCTGCAGTTTCGAAAGCGCCCGGAAGACGCGGTCTTCCGGAAACCCGGAGCGGAAAATGATGTCGTTGCCGAAGGCCATGAGCATGTCGCCCATGATGATGGCGATCGACACGCCGAAGTGATCCGTATCGCCGATATCGAAATGTTTCTTTCCGATCTCCGCGTACTTCCGGTGGAGCGTCGGGAGTCCGTGGCGTGTATCGTCGCGATCGATGATGTCGTCGTGGACGAGCAGGAAGAGATGCAGGAGCTCCACGGATACCGATGTCTTGAGAATCCTTTCCTCGTCATCGCCGCCGGCCGCAAGGTATGCCCGATGCATGAACGCGGGACGAAGCCGCTTCCCGCCGGCGAGCGCGAGCTCTTTCACCGCGATGAGCGCCTCCTCCACGAGACTATCCTCTTTGCGGGCTTCCGCGATGGCGGTATCGAAATACGCGGCGATATGGGGGTCGATCCGCGTCTTGAAATCCTTGAGTTCCGATGAGATATCCATAGCAACCATGCCATTGTAACACCGAAACGGAAAATGGCAATCCTTGGGAAATACGCTTCAGAACGCCAGGAATTCCTCATATTTCCGATAGAGAGCGAGCGTCGCCTCGAGGTCGCGGGCATTGTACCGGGCGATATCCTCGTACCGCTTGTCCCGGAACAGCGCCGCGACATCGTCCCCGGAGACGCCCTGCGCCTTGGGGCTCTCGATACCGAACGCACGCGTCCAAAGGTGGAGACTCCCCTTGCGGCGGAGCGCCCCGTAAAACGAAAGCTGGTCGAAGAGGTCGATGTGGCGGGCGTTTCCCGGCTGGTAATTGAGGTACCGGTTCGCCATCAGGTTCTTGGACGGACGGATCCCGTGGATCGCCGAACGGACCATGAGGAACGGCACGTCGAACCCGCGGCCGTTGAACGTGACGAAGGTATCGTACTTGCCGACGATGTCCCAGAATTTCTGCAGCATCTCCTTTTCCGATAGCGGATCGTACTTGTACGTACCTTCCTCGAAGGCGCCCTTCGTGTCTCCGGGCGACCGGAAGTACACCGCGCCCTTTCCCTTGTCCGCGTCGAGGACGCCGATCGCGACGATCTCCCCGGTCAAGGGCGAGAACCCGAGCCCCTCCTTCACGTCGGTGAGCAGGGCCTTGTACCCCTCCTCGCTTTCGGCGTCGCGCTTGATCCAACGCGTGAGCACCTCCTGCGTCACCTCATCGAGCGCGTCGAAATCCTCGCCGATAGTCTCGATGTCGAAGATGAGGGTGGCCATAGGGGTAAGCCTTAGATATTTATTCTAACACAAAACCCGCCGAAAGGCGGGTCTTTTGTAGTCAACATAAGAAACGATTGGAATCAGATAACAGGGAGCTGGAGCTTATTGGTGAGTAAGCGAATGAACTGCTGGCTGGCGTACTAAATTGAGGAAACGGAATAAAAAAAGACCGCGCACGAGAATTGTTGTTCCTGTGTGCGCGGTTTTCGGGGTTTCTTTTATACCCGAAAAATTTTGAAGCGCTTACTTCTTTTTGACAACTACGAAGTATCCTTTGTCTGTACCGTAGAAACCAGCACTATTTCCAGCGATGCTAACGACATCCAGATCCGGATGTGCCTCCCGATAACGACTGAGGCTATTCGCAAAGTTGTCTCTTGCGCATGGGAAGAAGAGGACACCATTACGGTAGTCGACCTCACCGCATGTCTCTTCCTCAACATTCTTCGGATTGGAAGCAGGATCGCATCCCAACAACAAGAACGCCAGAAACAAATACGGTAAGTGGTAACGGGCCATCATTTTCTCCTTGAAAGAGCTTTCTCATACGCTGAGAATCAGGCGATTGCGATGAGTACTCGCAACTGCATATAATAGCATACTATTGCAATTTTGTCAATAAAAAAAGAGGCTTCGGTAAAGCCTCAATTTTATGATTTTATCCGTAGCCCTAAGGGGAATCGAACCCCTGTTTCCTCCGTGAGAGGGAGATGTCCTAGCCGCTAGACGATAGGGCCATGATTCGGCGTTGCCTTCAGCAGGAGTGGTAGGAATCGAACCTACGCAAACGGTTTTGGAGACCGTTGTACTGCCACTATACGACACTCCCGAAACCCGCAACGAGAGCCTATTTGCTCTCGTTGTGCGTGGTGTGTTTCCTGCAGAAATTGCAGTACTTCTGGAGGGAAAGCTTCTCTTTCACTTTCTTCTTATTCCGCTTCGTATACGTCGTGATGCGTCCACACTCGGAGCACTTCATTTTCGCCATGTTGTCCTTGATCTTCCCCATACCGATTCAAAAAAGATAATGTACCTACTGTACGGAAAAAAGCGCATTCCGTCAATATTGAGCCGTTGACCGGGATTGAACCGGTGACCTCGTCCTTACCAAGGACGTGCTCTACCGACTGAGCTACAACGGCTTTCTGTGGGCAGGGAGGGATTTACCCCTGCGGGGCATAAACTTCTCATCCCTCCCTCCTTCTTCATAAAACCGACTCCATTGCCACGCTTGCGACATCAAAAACGGCTTCTGTGGGCAGGGAGGGATTCGAACCCCCGTAGCCCGTAGGGCGACAGATTTACAGTCTGCTGCGATTGACCGCTCCGCCACCTGCCCACGGAGACCTGCGGATGCAAATCTCGGAACGAGAACGAGGGATTCCGACAAGCGGAATACGACCGTTGCACCTTCCGATGTTTCCATCCCCTTCCATGAGCCACCTCTCGGATTTGAACCGAGGACCAACGGTTTACAAAACCGCTGCTCTACCACTGAGCTAAGGTGGCGCGGCACCCTCACCGCAACAGTATACTACAAAGCACCGCCTTCAAAAAACTTTTCCAATCGCCTGATCTTGATCTTCACCGCGCGATTCGTCGGATGGAGTTTGATCACCTGCCGGTAGCAGGCCTTGGCATCCTGCAAGTTCTTCGCCGAGAAATACAGGTCACCGAGCTCCTCATAGGCGGCTGCGTCCCTCGGATTCTCCGCGATCCTCGAGATGAGGGCTTCCTCGCGCGCACTCTTTTTTGGAGCGATTTCCGGGACGGTGTCGGGATTCGCTACCCTGCGGCTCACCGTCGGTTCGAACGACTTCTCGGCTTCCGCTTCCGCGGTAACGACCGTTTCGGTCTCTACCGGAACATTCCTCTGCAGAAATCGCTTGAACGAGCGACCCGGTTTCTGGATGATGGGCGTGGCGATCGGTTCCTCCCGAACCGCCGGAACCGTCGGCTCCTCGATTACGGTCTCTTCGCTCTTCCTGCCCCATCCGCCGAGAAAGCGATGCTTCTCCTCGGGAGTGGCCTCGGCGTGCCGTCTCTCCTCCACCTCTTTCCGCATCTCATCGAGCTTTTTCCTTTTCGCGCGCAGCCCCTCGAGGGAATACTGGAAGAAGTTGTGGACACGGAGCGTTCCCGTCTTGAACCGGGAGGCGTTCTTTTCCAGAAGCTTCAGGAAAAAAGCCTTCCTATCCAATGAGCGGGAATGGGCCCCCGAGTCGATCGTACCTTTGAGCGCCTCCATCTTCTCGATCGTCGTCGGGTCGTCCATCCTCCGGGACAGATACCACAAGAGCACCCCGAGGCCGAATATCACTATGAATGGTGGGACGATGAGATACCACATGAACGTGAATGCTGGTGTTCCCGATTAATACCCTATATCTCGAAGCGGACGAACGATCCGACCTGTATGTTCTCGCCCATCTTCTGGACATTCGTCGAGATGAGGGTCTCTACCGTCACTTCCGGATCCTTCACGAAGCTCTGGGTCAGAAGCGCGGTCTCCTCGCGGAATTTCTTTTCCTTGCCGGCGAGGATCTTCTCGGCGATGGCTTCCGGCTTCCCCTCCTGTCGGACCTGTTCGACCCACACTTCGCGCTCCTTGGAGATCGTCTCCTCGGGCACGTCCTCCGGACGGACCACCGAAGGGTTCATCGCGGCGACGTGCATGGCGATGTCGCGCGCGAGGGTCTTGAAATCGTCATTGCGGGCCACGAAGTCGGTCTCGCAGTACAGTTTGACGAGCGATCCCACTTTCCCGTTGGTGTGGATGTACGACCCGATGAAGCCTTCCTTGGCTTCGCGGTCGGTCTTCTTGACCGCCTTGGCGGCGCCGCGCTCCCGGAGGATCTTGATCGCCCCTTCCTCGTCCCCGTTCGCTTCTTCGAGGGCTTTCTTGACATCGACGATGCCTGCCCCGGTCCGCTCACGAAGCGCTTTTATCTGCTCCATGGTTGCCATAGTGGTTGTCACTCAATATTTATTTTGTCTCCTTCGGGGCCGAGTGCTTCGCCTCGAAAACCGTTTTCCCGAGGGATCCGAGCAGGAACCGAAGCGACGAAAGTGCGTCATCGTTGCCGGGAATCGGGTACTCGACCGAAGACGGATCGGCGTTCGTGTCGATGATCGCCACGACCGGGACACCCATGGCGCGGGCCTCGTCTATGACGATTTTCGCCTCCTTGCCGTCGGCGATGACGATCGCTCCGGGGAGCTCCTTCATGTTCTTGATACCGCCCATGCGCCGCTCCAGCCGTTCGACTTCCTCGAGCTTCTTCTGCCGCTCGAACTTGGTGTACATATTGAATGCTCCCTGCTCGAGCTTCTCCTCGGTGTCGCAGAGATACGCCGCGCGCTTCCGGATGCAGGAAAAGTTGGTGAGCGTGCCGCCGAGCCAGCGGTCGATGACGTAGTGCTCGCCGAGCCGGTCCGCGAGGGACTTGATGAAGATGTGCGTGTGCTTCTTCATGCCGACGAACAGGATCGGCTTGCCGCTCTTCGCGACGCTCGCGAGGAACTCTCCGGCGCGCCCGAGATATTCGTTCGTCTTCTCAAGGTCGATGATATTGATATTCTGCCGAGTCAAAAAAACGAAATCGGCCATCCTCGGATGAAGACGCGATTTCAGGTGTCCGAAGTGGACGCCGCTCTTGAGCATCGACTCGAGGCTCTGGTCGAGACCCGAAAAATCGAACTCCGTGAACGAAAGTTCGGCGAGCGGTGACGCCTTGGCCTTCACCGGAGAAACCTCCGGCTCGGCGGATATTGCTGCATTCGACATACGTTTTTCCTTAATTGCTTAATCCGGAGGGGAAAGAATCCCTTGATTTACTCCGGAAGCGCCGATCTTGCGTCTTCGATAAACAAAAACGCCTGATACATGGCGCTACCACCTGTTCTCCAACCGGACCAGTAATCCCGCCGAAGCGGGACAGGAAAAGGCCGGAAATCGCGGAAAACATGAATGATGTCCGACCGCTCCTTAGAGCGGAAGGCACGATTGAGCATAAACGAACTTCCGCCCCTTGTCAATTTCGATAACGCATGGTAGGCTTCCTTCGCTTAGGAGAAGCGTCTTTTTTTATAATCCTTTTTGAGCCTCTCCGCCTCACACCGCTATGCAACAGGGAATTCATCCGAAATATCACGAAGATGCGACCATAAAGTGCGCCTGTGGCGCGGTTTATGAGACCGGCTCGACGACCAAGGATCTCGAGATAGAGATCTGCGCGAAGTGCCATCCGTTCTACACCGGGAAGAAGAAGTACGTCGACACCACCGGACGGGTCGATCGCTTCAAGAAACTCGCCGAAAAGGCCGAGAAAAAGAAGACGGCCGCCAAGAAGCATGCTTCGAAGGAAGAAAAGGCCTCAAAGAAAGCCGAGAAAAAGGAAGCTGTCGCCGCAAAGTAGTCCGGCGCGGAAACAGGGGCGCTTGCCATACGATTTCGGCAGGCGCCTTTTGCTTAGAGCCTGTTGAAAAAGTCATGTCGAGCTACAAATTCCGAAATTTCGATCGAAAACCGTGAAGGTCGAGGAGGAATATCGAGATATTCCGACGAGGCGTGAGCGGTTTGCAGACGAAATTTCGGAATTTTAGCCGACAAGCGGGTATCTTCTTTCATGGCGGTGAGTTTTTCAACAGGCTCTTAGATTGAAGACGCTTTCGTAGTATCATGGAGACATATGGACGAACTCATAAAAAATATCCAGGAGGAGGCGGAGCGGGTCGATGCCGAACTGAGCGACCCGGAGGTCTCGAGGGACCCGAAGCGCCTCGCCGTGCTCGGTCGCCGCAAAGCGGAGCTTTCCGGCGTCCTTGAGCGTGCGCGGGAATTCGACGCCGTCCTGCGATCGATGAAGGAAAACGCGGGAATCATCAGGGATTCCGACGACGAGGAGTTCAAGCAACTGGCGATGGAGGAGAACATCTCGCTTGCCGTCCGCCGCGACACGCTCGAAAAGGAGCTGAAGAAGCTCCTCCTCCCCCGCGACCCGAACGACGACAAGGATGCGATCGTGGAAATCCGCGGCGGTGCCGGTGGCGACGAATCCAGTCTGTTCGCGGCGGATCTGTTCCGTATGTATTCGCGCTATGCCGAAATCATGGAGTGGCGTCTCAACGTCCTCCACTCGAACCAGACCGAAGTCGGCGGGTTCAAGGAAGTCGTCTTCGAGGTGAGCCGTGGAAGTTCCCCCTCCCCCGTCTATCAGAAACTGAAGTACGAATCGGGTGTCCACCGGGTCCAGCGCATACCGGAAACCGAGAAGGCCGGCCGCATACACACCTCGACCGCGACGGTCGCGGTGCTTCCGGTGGCCGAAGAGGTCGACATCGAGATCAATCCGAGCGACCTGCGTATCGATACCTTCTGTTCCTCCGGCCCCGGCGGCCAATCGGTCAACACGACCTACAGCGCGGTGCGCATTACGCACATACCGACCAATACCGTCGTGTCCTGTCAGGACGAGAAATCCCAGATCAAGAACAAGGAAAAGGCGATGAAGGTGCTCCGTTCCCGCATCCTCCAGATGGAGGAGGAGCGGCAGGCCAAGGAGCTCGGTGACACGCGGCGCAACCAGATCGGTACCGGAGACCGCTCCGAGAAGATCCGCACGTACAATTTCCCCCAGGATCGCGTCACGGATCACCGCATCAAGGAATCGTGGAGCAACATCCCCGGGATACTGAACGGCGGCCTCAAGGACATCGCCACCGCGCTCGAGGAAGAGGACATGCGCCGCAAACTCGAACAGGAATCGAACAAATGACAGCCACCACAATTCCGATGAACGATAAGACGGTCGGACACATCCGGAAAGCGTACGCGGCGGCGCTCGCTCCCGAAGACCTCTTCATCCTGCTCGCCCATGCCGCGGGCCGGTCGAAAGAGTTCCTCTTCGCCCATCCCGAACACGTCCTCTCCGACGAGGAATACCGAAAAGCGGTCGGGATGTTCGAACGGCGGAAGCGGAGCGAACCGGTCGCCTACATCGTCGGGGAAAAGGAATTTTTCGGCCGATCCTTTCTCGTGACCGAAAATACGCTCATTCCCCGACCGGAAACCGAACTCCTCGTGGAACGGGCGATCGAGGAGCTGCGCCGGCTCATCGCGGATGAAACGGCAAAGCCGGCAAAGAACATCCTCGTCGCGGATGTGGGCACCGGCAGCGGAGCCATCATCGTATCCGTCGCCGCCGAACTCATGCAGGAGAAATCGATGTTCGCGTTCCATGCCATCGATATTTCCGCCGCCGCGCTCAGGATGGCGGAAGCGAACGCGGAACGAAACGGGGTCGGCGATATCATCTCATTTCATCAGGGAAGCCTTCTCGAACCGATCACGGGATCGATCGTCGCCACTGATGAGCTCGTCATCCTCGCGAATCTCCCCTATCTCTCCTCGGATATCTACCGCTCCTCCTCCGACGACGTGCGACTCTACGAACCGAAGGACGCGCTCGAAAGCGGAGCGGACGGACTCGATCACTATCGCGAACTCTTCTCACAGATACGAAAAATGACGGAGGCATATCCGTCTCTTGGCATCCGTGGAATATTCGAGATCGGTCCCGAACAGGACGCCCTCATCACCGACCTCTTCAAGGGGACATTCCCGCGCGAACGGTCCTCCATACTCCCCGATCTGTCGGGGAGATCACGCATCTTTTCCTTTGTTCTCGGACATGAATAAACCCGCCTTGCGGCGGGATTATTCGAAGAACCAAAAAGTGGAGAAATAAGACTATTTCTTACCCTTCTTCGTCGCTTTCTTGGTAGCCTTCTTCGCGGTCTTCTTTACCGCCTTCTTCGCGGTCTTCTTTACCGCCTTCTTGGCGACCTTCTTCACAGCCTTCTTCACGGTCTTCTTCACTGCCTTCTTCGCGACTTTCTTCTTCGCGACTTTCTTTTTTGCGGCCATGGTTGTTCACCTCCTTTCGTGTTTCCGCTTTCGCGGAGATTTGTTCGCGCAACGATGATACGTTGTATCGTCGAACGCGAATTGTTTATGTCACGCGGAGAAATTTTTTTCTCCTACGTGAATTTATTGTATGATATTTTTTCAAAAAATGGAAGCGAAATAAAATCCTGTCAAGAGGTATCGTCGAACGAAATGAAAGCTCCCGCATGAAAAAATAAAAAGAAAGAAAAACATTTCACATGCGATGAACGATCAGTGATCGATGTTTCGATTTTTTCACTCGAACACGTCTATGCTCTTTCATCCGA
This sequence comes from bacterium, assembly GCA_021821305.1. Taxonomy (GTDB): domain Bacteria; phylum Patescibacteriota; class Minisyncoccia; order Moranbacterales; family UBA1568; genus JAGOTT01. Next base: position 332,995 of record JAKACP010000001.1, on the reverse strand, counting down.
AAGATTCACTCCCGAAAATACGAAGCATATTCCGAATATGATGATGCGAAAGAAATTTTCCCGGCTGAGAAACGTTCGGAAATGTTTTTCATGCATTGACATGGAAAAGCCGGCCGAAAAATCGCTCAAAAAATACGATACGAAAAGGAAATATCGCCATAAACGGGGTAGGTTGTCCAGTGTTGACGCATCCCGTGGACGGCTCTACCATGGAGGCAAGGGGGTCGATCGCCCAAGATCACGTATCGCGGGCGCATCAAAAAGAGAAGCTTCAACGCAAGCGGTTCCTTTCCATAACCTATTAGCTAGAAAGGAAGGTGACTCATATGGAAAACGAAGAAATGGACTTTGAGGAGGGAACAGCTGAAAAGACGAAGGCGTGGATACAGGAAAATCTCCGCGTCATCGTCAGCGTCTTCATCGTCGCGGCGATCGCGCTCGGTATCTACTCATACTCCGACCGAAGCCTGCCGTCAGACGAATCGATGACCGCCGATGAGACGAGTGTCTCGTCCGAAGCCACCGAAGCGGAAGAGGAAGGCATGGAGGCGGAGGAGGTGGAAGCGGAGCCGGTATCCGGACAGGAGACCGTCGCCCCGACGGAAACCAGCCGCGAAACGGCCGGATCGTTCATCGAAACGGCGGAACGTGGTGACGGGTTGACGCACCTCGCCAGAAAGGCCACCGCGAACTACCTCGAGAAGAACCCGGATTCGTCGCTCACCGTCGAGCATAAGATCTACATCGAGGATTATCTCCGCAAGGCGGTCACGCACCAAGGCGGCGTCGAGATCGGAACATCCGTCGAGTTCTCGAAAGATCTCATCGGACAGGCTATCGCTCAATCCAAGACGCTCTCCGAAGGACAGCTCAAGAATCTCGAGAAGTATTCCTCCCGCGTGGCGGAATTCAGGAAATAGGATCAGGATACAGACTTCATGAAGTTCTTTCTTACGGCGAAAGCCCCGCAAATGCGGGGCTTTCGCTTTTCCGGTCGTATCGACCGCACGATCAGTCCTTCTTCATCACCGAGTCCGCTATCTTGGTAAAACGGTTCACCCGCTCGAGGATCTCGCGGTTCACGATGGTCGCGTCGCGACCGTAGCGGAGGCGGGAGAGCTCCTTGAACGCTTTTGCGAGCTCGCGATCCCCGCCCGTGGGCGCGTTCGTCCTCATATTGAACGGCTTGGTGAGCTCGTTGTTCACGAGCAATCGGGTGAAGCAGTTGAAATTGTCGACGTTCATGAGATCGTTCGCGGAGAATACGGGCGAGAACTGTTTTTCCAGGAAATCGGCGTCCTCCGGGCCGACACGGAACGTGATCATCGATCCCACGTTGCCGAACACCGCCTTGGAGATCTCCTCCTTGAGCTGGCCGATGAACTGATGCGCGAGAACGAGGTCGAGCCGGTACTTGCGCGCCTCCGAGAGTATCTGCGCGATGGAATTGGTGGTGACATTCTGGAATTCGTCCAGGTACAGGTAGAAATCGCGGCGATCGTCCTCGTTCGGCGTGTCGACCCGCGAGAGTGCCGCCATGAGGATCTTACCGACGACCACCATACCGAGCAACCGCGCGTTGATCTCCCCGATCTTTCCCTTGGACAGGTTCACGAGCAGGATCTTACCGCTGTCCATGATATCGCGGAAATCGAGCCCGGATTCCTGCTGGGCGATGATGGGCCGCATGATGTCGTTGGAGATGAACGTCGTGAGCTTGGACGTGATATAGGGAACCATATTCGCGAGTGATGCCTCGCCCCCGGCCTTCTCCGCCTCCTTGAGCCAGAAGTCCCGGACGATCGGATTCTGACATTTGGAAAGCTTGAGCCGCCGGAATTCCTCGTCCGCGAGCACACGCGGTATCTCCATCAGGGTCGACCCGGTCGACGGATCCTCCATGATGAGGAGCATCGCGTTTCGCATATACTGCTCGAACATCGGGCCGCCGGTCGACTTCAGGTCGTAGAGCTGATCGAATATGCCGATCATCTCGTTTATCACGAAGGTCTTCTGCTCCGGATGTTTGGCATCGTACTCGAGCATGTTGAGGCCGATAGGGCGACCGATGTCGGACGGATCGAACACGATGACATCGTCCGCCCGTTCGCGGGGAATAGCGGCGAGCACATCCTCGATGAGATCACCGTGCGGATCGATGACGCAGAATCCCTTCTTGTCCTTGGCGTCCGCCTTGGCCATGTTCTCGAGAAAAACGGACTTTCCGGTACCCGTCTGACCGATCACGTACATGTGCCGGCGGCGGTCCTTGTCCGTGATGCGGATATCCGTCTTCACGCCGCGGTAGTCGCTGTAGCCGAGGAGTATGCCTTCCTTCGGGATATTGACCGGCGGCGCGGCGGCTCCGGACTTGAGCCATTTTATCTTGGGCGTCTCGGTCACGGATATCGGGAAATGGAAGATGCTCGCGATCTCCTCGGCCGAGAGCAGCATCGCGCTCTCCTCGTCGAAATTGCGGAAGATATAGTCGAACGCCGCCCGTTTGTTCTTCACGCGCTTCTTCACCCGGAGGGTATTCGAATCGACGTACTCGAACTGTGTGAACGCGTTTTCGATATGCGAAAGCATCTGCTCCGCCCGCGACTCGGTCTTGGCCGAGGCGAGAATCCGGATATTCACCCGGAACGCGGCGTCGTTGGACTTCTCCTCGATGGCCTTCAAGAGCTCCTGTTCCTCCGGCGTGAGCGATATCGTCTTGTCCGCCGATTTCGGTTTCGACGGATCGGGCTTCGCATCCGCCACGCCCCCGGTCGCCTGCGAGAGCATCTCCTTGCCCACCCCTTTGCCGACCTCCTTGAAAAAATTCGGGGCGTCCGAGGATGCCTTGAGGGCGTCCTTGAGACGCTTGCCCTGCTGCATCCGCTGCGAAATCTCCTTGGCGTGCTTCCGCCAGGCGTTGCCCCCGGCGGGCGCGAGCACGACCTGTATCGCCGCCCCCTCATCCGTCGGATCGAGCTTGCTCATCGCGGTGGCGAACTCGTCGAGCGAGTCGGTCCCGAACGCCTTGTATGTCCGCAGCGGCAATTCGGGATTCCCCTTGAGCTCGAGCACGGAGAGCGCGGACGCGCTTCCCGGTGAGAATATCGTATAATCGGGTATCTTCTCGATGACGGATTGCGGGAAAAAACTCTGCACCTGTTTCTCGATGCCGTCACGGAACTTCTTGGGCATGGCCAGGTAGAAGAATATCTCCTCGCTCCCCGCCGGTTTCGCCATCTCGAGCACGACCGTCGGTGCCTCGTAGAACAGCCGTTTCATCGGACTCACGCTCCGCTTGAAAGACGCCATCGCCTCGAGCAGTTTTTCCATGACGAGCACCTCTTCCTTCCAGGCGTCCTGCGTGGCCTGTTCCCGCGCGGCCGGCTTGGCCACCCGGACGAGTTCGATATCCATGGCGATCGACTGGTTGACCTGGGCGCGGAAACGGAAAAATCCCCTGATGAGGACCAGTGAGCCGGTAAAGAGCGCCAGGAACCCGAAAAACCAGGCGACCGGAACGAATACGCTATTGAGATCGAACGCTACCCCTGCCTCCATATGTCCGTTTTTGTTTGTTTAGATCCTCTTCCCCGGAAGCGCCCTACTCGTCCTTGAGCATTCCCTTGGCCTTGAGCGCGTCGTAGAATTTTTCCGCGAGCTCATCGTGCATCCGATCGAGGACGTAAAAGTCGTTGAGACGCTCCGCGACCCGAACCGCGTGCGCCGCGCCCTTGGTTTCGGCGAGCGACATGAGCTTGGTCACGCGCGCCTCGGCGTCCGTCTCATCGTACACCGCCTTCGCGTCGACGGCCACGGCCTCATCGGCCGGCGTCGGTGCCGCCGGCATGGCGGGCCGGACCTGCGCCATCATCTCCGCATATTTCTCCTTGGCACTCTCCGCCGCCGTCTCGGGCGCATGTTCGATCCCGTCCGACGGACCGGTCTCCTTGGACCGTTCGGCTCCGGTTCCGGGCATCGTTTCCTCCGGCATCTTTTCCCCTCCCGCGACATTCAGTTCTTCCGACATAGTCCTTTCGTTATGTTCGATTAGCGTCTGTCTAAAATCCCTTGATTTTCACGCCGAGCTGGAGCGCGATCGTCGCCATACGCCTCGTATATTCGTCGATGGTCTCTCCTGCCGCGGCCATCGCGACGCCCTTGCCCTCACGTTCACCCAGCTTCGCCACGAATGCCTTTTCCGTAGCATCCCGGAATTCCGAGAGATTCCTGAGCTGGCTCATGTCGAGATTCGACGGCTTTCCGTACTCATGGCTCTCGAGCGCCTCGGCCATCTCCGTCTTCCCGAGACCGCCGTGGATGTAGTCATGGCTGATATCTCCTTCCGTCTCCACCGTCCGGAAGATACTCACACGGTAACTGCCGACCTCGCGCTTGAGCGGTTCGAGCATGTCCGGATTCTCGGAAACGAATGTCCTCGTATCGCCGAGGAGCACCTTCGGTATTTCAGCGGGGGCCGGAGCGGACTCGGCGGTCTCGACGGCGTCGAGAGGAGCGCTTGGTGCGGGAGCCTCGCTCGATACCGCCTCGGCGGGAGCGGGCATGGCTTCTTTCACCTCAGTGACCATGGTCGCGTTGTCCGGAGCTTCCGGTGCTGCCGCGACCTCGGGCTCGGAAAGTTTTTCCGTGAGTTCATCCATGCCAGCCTCATCCATCCCCACAACCGCTTCCGGGACATCCGCATCGGCCGAACCGAGGAGCGCTTCGTTCGAAAGCGCCACCTCGGGGCGAGGATTCTCTCCCAGCGTCGCGTTTGCCGCGGCTTCATTCCACTCCTGAGAAATCCCGGATGGAGCGGCCGTTTCGGATACCGCTGTCTCTCCCGCACGGAGAGCCGCGAGTTCCTCTTCGGCCATCCGCTCGGTATCCGGATCCGGTCCTCCCATGGACTCGACATCGCCGTGCACCGTATCCGCGCTGACGCCGGACTTCGATTCGGACAATGCCTGTTCGCTCCACGAGTCGGATGCTTCCGGTTCCGCTGATGGCGATATTACGTCCGGGCTCTCGGGAGACACCGGTGACACTTCCGGAACGTCGGCTTCCTCAGCCGTTCCGAGCACGTCTTCCAGTGTTTCCGGTTCCCCGGCAGGAACCGCCATGCGATCCGCCACCATTTCCGAAAAATGTCTCACCCCGGCACCCGCGAGGGAAAACCCGGCCGCGTATGCCGCGCCCTTCATCGTCTGGTTCCGTATGTATCGTTTTTCAGCGGCCTTTATCTTCGTATCCTTGAATGCGAGAAAACTGAGAAGCCGCTCTTTCAGTTCCTCGTTCTCCCCTGAGTATACTCCTACGGTCGCTTCCGCCTGGGAAAGGATCTGAAAGAGGTCATACTGCTCCCAGACACGATCTTTCGTATCCGATCCGAAGTCGACCAAGCCCTCCTCCAGTTTCATCCTCGTGTACTCGATACGGGTCTTGAGCGAAAGGGCGGCCTTCATCTGGCCCTTTTCCCCCTGGGATTCCGTGACCTTGTGAAGGAGTTTCTCGAGCTTCTCGGAAAGACCCGCTACCGGCACGAAATTCTTTGCCTGCTCGCTCGTGTCCTTCCGTCCCTTTCTGGCGGCGATTTCCCGGTCCTTCAATTCCTGCTCGGCGCGTTTCCGGGCCGCGATTCCGCCCATGATCGTCGCGACGGCGGGCGCCGCGACCCAGCCGAGCGCTCCGGCGAGCAGGGTCCGACCGGCATACCCCGATGCCATGTAGAGACCTCTCTCGGTGACCACGGACGTAAGGATGGTCTGCCAAGCATTCCCGTCCTTCAGGTCATCGAGCTTCTGTTCGAGCTCGGGAGTGTTCTGGAGGAACTGCATCATGCGGACCCGGTCATCGATCCCGTTCATTTCGAGCATCCCCTCGGGCGTCGATTCCGCCTGCTCCATCGTAATATTGAAAAGTTCTTTCCGAAGGACATCGTACTTTCTCTTGGCGCCGGCATAGCGATCCCTCTCATCATCAGTCGCCGTTTCAAGCGACCATTCATAAGGCATCCTGGCGAAGGCATTGGCGCTGTCATTGAACGCGTCCACCGTCGCACGATCCTTGTCCGAAAGATCCTTGAAACCGGACGCGAACCGTATCTCGAGCGACGTCCCGTCCTCGCCGACCTTCACTTCCGGTCCTTGGCTCCGCATGCCATGCACGAGCTGCTGAAGCGTTTCGCCATGCATGGCGAAGCCGCCCGTCATGATGTCGGCCGCCACCTTTTTCTCGGCTTTCGCGATCTGATATCGTTTGGAAACGGATTTCCACAGCCTGCCGGCCCATCCGGACTCCTGCAGATCATTTTTCGCCTGTCCCTGCGCCTCTTCCTCTATCCGACCGACGGCCAATTGCCGCAGGTTCTCGAAGACGAGGAGCTGTTGGCCCACGGAGAGATCGGCGAATCCCTCGATCTTCCCGAGATGCTCGGACCCGATGCCCATGGACTCGAACTTCGAAAGCACGTTCTCGGGGATACGATCTTCTTCCGACTTCGGTCGTTCCACTGTGGATGTGAACACGCCCTCCGAGGCACGACGCTCCGTGACGGCCGACTTCTCGCCTGCCGGCATATCCTCGAGATCGCGCTCGATCTCGTCACGTCGACTCTTGAGAAGGTCGACCTGTCTCTTCAGTTCGTCGGCCCGCGCGGCGATGGATCGGTAGCGGCGCTCATCCTCGGCCTCCTCCTCACGGAGACTATTCAGGGTTTCCTCCTTGAAAAACGACCCGAATATTCCTTTGAGGTTCTTTACCTGTCGTTCCCGCAGTTCGACGGCTTCCTCCCAGTATTCTTTCGCGTTCAGTTTTTCCCGCTCGGCCCTCGCGAATTCCTCGGATTTTTTGCTCATCTCGGAGAGGATGTTCGCCAGTTCCTTTTCGAGGTCCTCCTGTTTCGGCTTCTCGGTGTCCGTGGCGCTCGGAGTGTCGCGTCGGTGCCGCATGACCGCGGGCATCTCCTCGTTCTCCGGGGAAACCTCGGGTTTCGTCCGTTCGGATATCGGCTCCGCGGTATCTGCACCGCGATACATCTCGGTTTTGGAATACGAATCCCGCTCCGCGGAGACCAGATCCCTGAATTTTTCGGCGATGCCGTACTTCGATGGGACGTGCGCGAACAGTTTCGACCGTCCGAATTCCTCGTCGGTCATCCGGTTCAGCTGGTGCTCCATCCCCTCGAGGAAATCCGCGAGCCGCTTCCCGGAAAACCGATTGTTCTCATTGTCGTCCTGCGGTATCTTGTCTGAAAAGTTCCGGATGGCAAAATAGAAATCGTGGAGCGTCTCCGCTGCCCCGATAGCCTTCGTAAGGTCCGCTTCCCCGTATAACGCTTCCTCATCGATCTTTTCCGCGGGAAGAGAGGCTTCCACACGGGAAGACTTGCCCGACTCGGTACCGTCCATCGTCGCCGATTTCCTCCCAATGAAGAACGGCTCCTGCTTCGCCGCCTCTTCCGCGGTGCGAACCATGTCCTTCTCGGTGGCACGTATCCTTCCCTTGGAAAGGCCGAACTTGTTATTCCCGATTCCGGAGACATCGATATCACCCGAAAACGGAGCTTCAACGGGAATATCGGTACGCGCCTCTCCTTCATCGAGTTTTCCCTCTTTCGAAGTCATTATTTTTGTTTTCGTGACGACGGGCGCGGCCGCGACGTCCTCCCCTTTTTTCAGGTTCTTTTTCTCCTTCAACGCTTCCATTTCCTTGAAATAGGACTCGATCTCGTGCCACGAGGTCGCGAGCCGTTTCTTCAGTTCCTCCTCATCGATTTCCTTCCTGTCATAGCAATCATTGAGACTCGCCGATGCGAAACCGCAGGAATAACGGAGAAGTCGCCCTAAGCTCCGCCGCTCATCCTCCGTCATCACCCCATTGAGGCGGGCTGTCTCGATTTCCGATTCGAGGAAACGCGCCTTCTTGTCCATCGCGGCGACGATGGAATCGATTTCGGCCGACGATGATTCTACCGCGGGCACGCCCACAGCCTCGATCTCCTCCGACTCGTCGATCGTCGGAGCATCCATCATCACCTCGCCGCGCCTCCGATAGGCATCCGAATCGACAAGGCTCGCATCGCGCTGTTGCGGCATAGGGTTTCGAAACGATTCTTTTTCTTTTTATGGTATAATATTAGCACAGTATCATAAAAGAAAAAAGAAAAAACATATGCCGGCTTTGCTCCGTTCGCGCCCATTCTTCTGGTCGCTCCTCATCGTGATCACCCTGTCCGCATTCGCGCTCCGCAGCTATCACATCGACAGCATCCCGGCAGGACTCTATCCCGACGAGGCGATGAACGGCATCGACGCGATCGAGGCGAACGAGACCGGGAACTACCGCCTCTTCTATCCGAACAATTTCGGGCGTGAGGGACTGTTCATCAATCTCCAGGCGCTTTCGCTCCTCGTGTTCGGCATCGATATACCCGCGCTCAAGCTCTGGAGCGGCATTTTCGGCTCTCTCGCCGTACTCGGGACAGGACTCCTCGCCTGGGAGCTCTTCCGGAGCCGCTCGGCCGCGATCGTGAGCGCCCTTCTCATGGCGACCTCGTTTTGGGCCATCAACTTCTCCCGTATCGGCTTCCGGGCGATCATGGTGCCGTTTCTTCTGTCGTTCTCGTTCTATTTCTTCTTCCGGGGCCTCCGCAAGGGAACACTGTTCCCGTTCGCGGTAGCCGGGTTCCTCTTCGGCCTCGGACTCCACACTTATATCGCGTTCCGGCTCGCGCCGTTCATTCTCATATTCCTTCTCCCGTTCCTCATGCTCTCATACGAGCACTTCCTGAAACGGTTCTGGAAACACGCATTCGTCTTCGTCGTCGCGGCCGGTATCGCCGCGGCACCCATGTTCTACGCCTTCGTGACGAATCCGGACATCCTCGCCTCCCGTTCGGCCGCCATCTCCGTGTTTTCTCCAGAGGTGAACGAGGGAAACCTCTGGGGAACGCTCGCTAAGACGATCGGACTTTCGCTCATCAAGTATAACTTCGTCGGCGACCAGAACTGGCGGCACAACTACCCGCCCTACCCCGTACTCGATCCCATCGTCGGGACCTTTTTCCTCGCGGGACTCATCTTCTCGGTCGGGATGCTGGTGAAGCTCCTCGGGGAACGCATCCGCGAACGCCGCCGCGACGTCGAGCTTCCGGTCCACGCGCTCCTTCTCGGCGGGTTCATCGTCATGCTCGCCCCCGAATTCCTCACGGACGAAGGGCTTCCGCACGCGCTCCGCTCCATCGGCACCCAGCCCTTCGTCTTCCTCTTCGCGTCGATTCCCATCGTCTTCGTCTATCGACGGCTCGCCCGAGCCAAAGCCGGCTCCTCGCTCGCGGTCGCCGGATTTCTCTTCCTCGTCCTCGCCGGATCGGCTGCATGGAATATCACGAAATATTTCGTACTGTTCGCCGATCGGCCGGAACAGCACGCCGCATTCGACGCACGCACCACGAACATGGCGACCTATCTGCTCGGACTTCCGGATGAGACGTACAAATACGTCTACGCCAACATCGATAGCAACGAGACCGTCACCCCGCTCGGCGCGCAGCCGCTCGCGTTCCTCATCCACGGAAAACTGGAAAACTTCGCCTTTCTCAAGCAGGACACGGTCGTCCACCGACCCGCCATCATCATCCCGATGCGCTATGACGAGCGTATCCTCGAGAACATCCGGATGCGCATCCCCGAGGCCTATGCGCTCGACATCGATCTCCGGCCCGGGCATGGCACCGCTTTCACGGCCATCGTCATTCCCGAATAACCCCTTCTCCATCGAACACTTATGGACAACCTCAAGAAACACGCCAAACTCCTCGTCTCGGGCATGCTCGCGGCGTTCGCCATCCTCTCAGTCTCGCTCGCCTGGCAGGAATCCGCCACCTACGACGAGCGGGCGCATATCCCAGCCGCCTACACGTACCTCGACCGGGCCGACATGCGTCTCAACCCCGAACACCCCCCGCTTCTCAAGGATCTTGCCGGCTTTCCGCTCCTGTTTCTTGATCTCACCTTCCCCTACGATCACCCGGACTGGGAGAAGAGCGGTATTCACGGACAATGGTCGCTCGGTACGGCATTCCTCTATGAAAGCGGCAACGATGCGGACAGTATCGTCTTCTGGTCGCGCCTGCCGATCATCCTCGTGGCGCTCCTCCTCGGATGGTTCATCTACCGGTGGACCAAGGAGCTCGCGGGAACCGTCGCCGGGCTCTTCGCGACCCTCCTTTACGTCGCCGACCCGAACATCATCGCGCACAGCCACTACGTCACCACCGATATCGGCATCGCCGCCGTGCTGTTCTTCGCCTTCTATTTCTTCGTCCGTTTCCTGAAGAAGCCGGACGGGAAGAATGTTCTCCTCGCCGGTCTCTTTCTCGGCATCGCGGAACTGACCAAGTTCTCCGCCGTCCTTCTATTCCCTATCTTCGGACTCTTCTCGCTCCTCTACGCCATCACGCTCGCCCGCGGGAGAGCCGATACGAAAGCGTCCGCGCTCGGATTCAAACTGCGTTCCCTCGGACGTTACCTGACGCGGTATGCCGGTGTCGTCGTCGTCGCCTTCGCGCTTATCTGGATCGTCTACTATCCGAACACGGCCGCGATGCCGGGCGAGAAGCTCGTCGAGGTGGCCGACATCAAGCTCGGGCAGCCGAACGACTACGCACGTCTCGCGCACGGACTCGTCGCCTCGACGAGCGATTCGGCCCTCCTCAAGCCGTTCTCCGCCTATTTCCTCGGTGTCGGGATGGTCTTCGAACGCGTCGGCGGCGGCAACAACTTCTACTTCCTCGGAACGGTCGGAAGCGAGGCGAACCCGTGGTACTTCCCGATCATCTTCGCGCTCAAGGAAACCCTCCCTTTCCTCGTGCTCCTCACCGCGACGGGGCTCTACACGATCTTCCGCATCGGCAAAGCGGTCCGCCGGACATCCGTCGGTTCTCTCCGAAAGCTCCTCGCGCAGTCGTTCCAACAGCACATCGCACAGTACCTGATGGCGTTCTTCGTCCTCTTCTACGCCTATATCAGCATCACGGGAAATCTCAACATCGGTTTCCGGCACCTCTTCCCGATCCTGCCCTTCCTCTACGTCCTCATCGCGAAAACGGCATTCGACTTCATCCGTCGGCAGGACTTCCAGGGCGAGCGGGTATCACGCGTAATGCTCGGTCTCTTCGCGCTCTGGGTCGCCGCCATCCCGATCCTCTCCTATCCCTCCTATCTCACCTACTGGAACGAGGCCGGCGGCGGTCCGAAGATGGGCTACATGGTCGCGACCGATTCGAACTACGACTGGGGACAGGACATGAAACGGCTCCGCGATTTCGTCGACCAAAACGGGATCGACACGATCCACGTCGATTACTTCGGCGGAGCGGAACCGGCATACTACCTCGGAGACCGCTACGAGCGCTGGTACGACCAGCTGCCGCCGGAGCCGGGTTGGTATGCCATATCCTCGCTCTTCTATCAGGAGAGTCTCTATCGCGACAATCCGGAAGGAAAACAGACCTATGCCTGGCTCGCGGAGTATCCGCTCATCGCCCGTGCCGGCGATTCCATCTTCATCTTCTACGTTCCGGAAGAGGGCATGGAGTATGACGGGCTCGAATAGACGGATGCACGTGCGAAGAAAAGCCGGCCCGAGACATTCTTCCGGGCCGGCTTTCATTTCCGTGAAACGACTATCGCTTCTCTTCCTTCTTCTCTTCCGAAGACGCATCGGTCCCCTCCGAGGCTCCCGAATCGGCCAGAGGAGTTTCTTCCACGATGAACGCATAGAAAGCCTTGTTCTCGGTACGCAGATCGATATAGCGAAGCTTTACCCGTCCCTCGGGAGGAATCTCCGTCTCAAGCACCGCTCGCAGGGCGGCAAGCGTCTTTTCCGGCGGGATATCGGCGTTCATCCATATTTCCCATCCCTCTTCGGTGCGGAACCGGATCTCCCTCGATATCCGGGAAGGCGTGAATGCGGGCAAGCGGAGCGCGAGACCGGATTCCTCCCGTAATCCGCGCTCGAGACGCAGTATGATGTCCGGCAGATCGGAGGGAACGGAGCAATCCCCTGCGGTCATCGGTACCGCGCTCTCATCGGTGAAACGGACGAGGAAGGGGTGGTTCATTTCCTGCTCGGCGAACCTCGCATCGCCCGTACATCCCTTTTCGTCGACGAGAAAGCAGCCGCCTCCCGAACACCAGAGGAATATCCGGTCGCGTTCGGCCACGGAAATGTCGATCTCATGCGGAAAGCGCTTCTCGACCCGGACCGAGGACAGCTTGGGAAATTTCTCTTTGAGATCCTGCTCGAGACGGTCACCGGAGAAAAGGAAATAATTATCCCCAGGAAACGCCAGAAGCAGTTTTTGTGAAAGGAACTCCCGGACCTCCGATTCCAGCCGTTCGTCGCCTATATCGCGCACGCCCGTCACCCGGACACCGTCTATCTCATGCAACGTGGAGAAAAGGAGCGTATACGCGGCGACCGACCCGGCCGTGAGCCACAGTGCGGCCATACCGAACGGGAAACCCGAGGCCCCCTCGGCCGCGAAAGAACTCCGCTTTTTTCGGAATCCGAAAACGGACCGTGACGCGACGGATCTCGCAGGCTTCTTCGATGGGAATACGTGCCATGACATCAGTAACTGTCTAAATTCTCATACCTTGAGAAAAATACGATCGATGACGAGCCGGGCGTTCGCGTTCGTATCGCGGAGGGTCCGTATGCCTTCCTCGAGATCGTCGAAGAAGCGGTAGAGCGAGGCGACTCTTTTCGGATTCCGTTCGTCCGTCTTCATCGAGCGAAGACCGACCAGCCACCACTCGAGAAGCCGGATCGCTTCCGGAAGCGATCCGGACAGCCGTTCGGAGAGGGACAGCCGTTCGGAGAGGGACAGCGAGGAGAGCTTGAAGAGCGTCCGGAGCGTATCTCGGCGCGCGGCGAAGGCCTCCTTATCGGACAATGCCCCTACGATGAGGCTCGGGCGGCCGAGGGAAAAGAAGAACGGCTCCAGCGATTCGACATCCGCCTTCGGAAACAGCCGAGCGGCGCCTGAGCGGAGATCGTCCTCGGAAACGGTCGAGAACGGGACCCGGAACGCCCGGGAAAAGATGGTGTCGCGTATCCGACCGCGCCGGGAGGCCACGAGAATGATGACGGACGTCGGATTGGGTTCCTCGAACACCTTGAGCAGCGCGTTCTGGGCGGATTCCGAAAGTTCCTGGGCGTCCTCGATGAGAACCACCCGTTTCCGCGCCTCCGCGGGAAACCGCGAGAGAAAGATGCCGGCTTCACGGATCGATTCCACGGGAATCTTCTTCGTTTTCCCGTCCTTCTTCTCTTCCGGAACGATACGGAGGAAATCCTGTTTCCCGTTGGGATCCTCTCCGCCGTATCCGAGGACATGCGAAGCGAATTCCTCCGCGACGAGGGACTTTCCGACACCGTCCGGACCGAAAAAGAAAAACGCGTGATGCGGCAGTTCCTCGAGGGAAGCGATTCCGCGAAGCATGTCCCGTATACGAGCGTGGCCGATGATATTCATAAGAAGAGATGAGCGGATACGAGAACGAAAAGGCATGGAAGGAATCCGGAGGAGTCACTTTTCCCGCATCGCTTTTTCGATGATAGAGCGCCATTCCGAGAGAAACCGCTCCTCAGAAAACCGTCCGGATCGCTCCCGACACGACGGTTCATAGGCGCTTCGTCCCCGGTCGAGGAATCGGCGCACCGCATCGGCCAGCACTTCCGGCGTCTCGGAGCGGAACAGTTCCCCCGTCGCCCCCGGTTCCACGATTTCGAGCGCGCCGCCTCGGCCGAGCGCGATGACCGGCGTCCCGAGCGCGATCGCCTCGGCCGCGACCATGCCGAAGTCCTCTTCCGAGGGCATGATGAGGGACTCCGCGCGCCGATAGAGCGAGGTGAGTTCCGTATCATCCACCCGTCCCGTGAAGGAGATATTCTTCTCCGCGATGGCCTCAAGGCGTCGGCGCTCCCGTCCCTCCCCGACCACGACGAGCCGGAGTCCGAGTTTGTTGAATGCCTCGATCGCCGTCCCGATTCCCTTGCTCTCGGAGAGACGCGCCACGACGAGAAAGAATTTTTCCTTTTCCGTCACGACCTGCCGGCCCGTAGACGTTTCCTCGGTTCCGGAAACGACGACCGGCGGGTAGACGACCGGCGATTCGCGGCGATAGTATTTCTCCGCGCGGAGGGCGGTATAGCGGGAATTCGAGACGATCACATCGGGTCGATCGGCCGCCTCCCGGTCCCAGAGGCGCAGGTAGGAAAGCACGATGCGCCCGAAGAACCGTTTACACCATCCGGCCCGGATCATATCGAGGTATCGCTCGTTCGCATCCCACAGGAGCCTCATGGGCGAGTGGAGATAGGCGACATGCACCGTATGGAGCCTCGTGACGACGCCTTTGGACCATGCGCCGGACGAGGAGATGACCAGATCGAAATCCCGGAGATCGAAGGCCTCGACCGCGACCGGAAATATCGGAAGGAGCCAGCGATGCCGTCGCCGCAGAAAAGCCGGCAGTTTCGCGAGAAACGATACCCGTATGTCCTTTCCGGCGAATCGCCCGCCCATCGCCTCCGCGTCGTACAGTAGGGTATAGATCGGCGCTTCCGGATAGAGTCTGATCAGGCTTTCCAACACCCGTTCCGCCCCGCCATATGAGACGAGGAAGTCATGAACGAACGCGACTTTTATCTCCTTGTCCTGGGCCATATTTCAGTCTTTATGAGCGCGCACCGACACGGTCAGCCTCGAAGCAGAGCGGCGATGGAATCAGCACACCGATCCCAACCGAATCGGCGTACGTTCCCGCGTCCTTTTTCCATTATATCATCCCGCAGATCCTTGGACGAGAGAAGTTTCCATGTCTTTTCCGCGATGTCCGCCGTGGACGAGGGGTCCGCATAGAGTGCTCCCTCCCCGCCGATTTCCGGAAGCGAGCTCCGATCCGACGTGACGACCGGCACCCCGGCCGTCTGCGCTTCGAGTACCGGCAGGCCGAAGCCCTCGTAGAGCGTCGGAAAGAGGAAGACGTCGGCGTTTTTCAGGAGCGCGAATTTCTCCTCCTCGCTTACGTACCCCATTTCCCGTATCCCGTATCTTGTCTCCCGTATCTTGCCGCTTATTTTTTCATATCCGTATCCCGGCTTCCCGACAAGCATCAGTTCGTGCGGGATACCGTATTTCTCCTTGAGCATCCCGAACGCCTCGATGATCCGGGCGATGTTCTTGCGCTCTTCCAGACGCCCTATGAACAGGAGGTACGGATGTCTGGATCCCGCTCCCGTCTCGTCCGGTCGCGATCCGGCATCCGGAGCGTTTCTTTTGACGTTTTCCGATATCCCCTCATACACCACCGATATCTTCTCCGTCGGAATACCATACAGATGTACGAGGTCGCGCCGCGTGTTCTCCGAAACCGCGATCACCCGCTTCGCGACACGCGTCGAAAAACGTATCGAGAAGCGCATGTAAAGCCGCTCCCACAACGAGTAGCCGTTCGGAAACACCTCGTATTCCAGTCCGTGCACCGTCACGATCGTCCGGGCGGGATGGATGAGCGGCACCGTATGGGCCGGAACGAACAGCACGTCCGGCGGATGGAAGAGCATCTCGAAAGAGAGCCGTATCTGCGTCCAGAACCGCGGAGCGCGGAGCTTCCTCACGCGCCAGCGCTTCGGAAGATCGAACGACACCGACTGGTCGGAACGGATATACAAGACGACGTCCGTATCGCCGAGCGGGCCCCGGAGCGCGGAGATGACCTGATACGAATATTCCTCGATTCCCGTCCGACGTTTCAGAAAGGCGCGCGAAGCGTCGATACCAATTACCATAGCAAAGCACAAAAGATCAAAACACAAAATACCAAACAAAGCCCAGAACACAAATCACAAACTCCCCATCTTCCGTTTGTCCTTTGAAAACGGTGTCTTGTGTTTTGTTTGGCATTTTGTGAACTGTGTTTTGTGTTTTAAAGACTACTTTCCCATCATGAGGCTCCGCTTGTAGGCATCGAGGTTCTCGAGCACGATGCCGGCGCCTTTCACCACGCAGAAAGCCGGGTCATCCGCCACGTAGCAGGGCACGCCGATCGTCTTCCCGACGAGTTGGTCGAGGAAACGGAGCTGTGCCGTCCCACCGGAGAGCACCATGCCCTTGTCCATGATGTCCGCCGCGAGTTCTGGCGGCGTCTCCTGGAGCACCTGTTTCACGACGTTGATGATTTCCCGGAGCTCGTCTTGTATCGCTTCCGTCACCTCGTTCGACGAGACGAGTATCGTCTTGGGCAGGCCTCCCATGAGGTCCCGGCCGCGTATCTCCATGTGATCCTCCTTCACCTGCGCGATCGCCGCGCCGATACCGATCTTCACGTCTTCCGCGGTCCGCTCCCCGATCGCGAGGCTGTATTTCCGCTTGATGTAATCGGAGATGGCGAGGTCGATCTTGTTCCCGCCGACCCGTGCCGAGGCCGATGCGACGACGCCGCCGAGCGAGATCACCGCGATTTCCGAGGTGCCGCCACCGATATTGATGATCATGTTCCCCTGTGCGGTATGGATCGGGATGCCGGCGCCGATCGCCGCGAGAATCGGCTCCTTGACGACATAGGCCGCCCGGGCGCCGGCCTTGAGCGCCGCGTCGATCACGGCGCGCCGCTCGGTCGACGTCACGCCGGCCGGTATGGACAGCACGATTTCCGGCCGGAAAAAACGGAATTTTCCGCTCACCTTCTGTATGAAATACCGGAGCATCGCCTCGGTCACCCGATAGTCCGCGATAGCGCCGTCGCGCAGCGGCTGCGAGGCGATGATCGTATCCGGTGTCCGCCCGATCATCTCCTTGGCCTCGTTGCCCACGGCGAGCACCTTGTTTTCGGCCACCGAGACGGCGACGACCGACGGTTCGTTGACGACGACGCCCTTGCCCGGCACGAACACGAGGGTATTCGCGGTCCCGAGATCGATGCCGATTTTTTTGACGAAAAAACTCATGATAGGAATATTATTTCTCCGTTCTCCGTATCTCCGCACCCAGTTTCTGCAGACGCTCCTCGATCCGCTCGTACCCACGGTCCACCTGATATGCCTCCTCGATGATCGTCGTCCCGCGCGCACAGAGGGCGGCTATGATGAGCGCCGCTCCCCCGCGGAGATCATAGCTACGGATGTCCGTGCCGCGAAGCGGGGTCTTCCCGAGCACCATCACCTGGTGCGGATTGAGGATGATCACCTTGGCGCCCATCTTCTCGAGCTCGTACGCGTGATTGAACCGTCCCTCGAAGAGCGTATCGAACACGAGTGTCTCGCCGTCCGCCTGGGTCGCGAGTACCGTGAGCGGCGCCTGGATATCCGTCGGGATACCGGGATAGGTCCTCGTCTCGACTTCCCGGATAGCGACGAGCTTCTTCGCCGGCACGACCGTGATGGCATTCTTGGTCACCGTGAAATCCGCACCGAACTCGCGCAGTTTCTCGAGCACGAGATCGAGATGCTCCTCGCGGGCGTTCTTGACCGTGATCGGGCTTCCCGTCGCGACGCCGAGGATGAGGAAGGTCGCCGCCTCGTTGGCATCGGGGATGACCGTATGCGAGGCGCCACGGAGCCGTTTCGACCCCTCGATCTCGAGCGTGTGCGTCCCCAGCCCCTTGATTTTCGCTCCCATTTTTACGAGGAACCGTCCGAGGTTCTCGACATGCGGTTCGGCGGCCGCGATCTTGATGACGGTCTTACCCGGCATGCCGGCCGCAAGCATCATCGCGTTCTCCGTCGCCGTCACCGAAAGCTCGCGCAAGACGGCTCTGCCCGGCCTCCGTGTCGACGCGTCGACACGGTAGCCCTTCTCTTCGCGTCGTATCGCGACGCCGAGTTTCGAAAGGATATCGATATGCGTGTCCGTCGGCCGCTTACCGATGACGCATCCGCCCGGCTGATGGAGCGTGAACCGATCGAAGCGCGCGGATAGCGGACCGAGGAGAAGTATCGACGAACGGATCTTTTTCACCAGCTCCACGTCCACCCGGCGAGGGTCGATCTTCCCGGGCGTGATCGCCACCGTCCGCTTCCCTCTCCACTCCACCGTCGCTCCGAGGCTTTCGAGAATCTCGAGCATACGGAACACGTCCTCGATGAGCGGGATGCCGGAAATGACACTGGTTGTCTCGGAAAGGAGGGCCGCAGCAAGGATCGGCGTCGTCGCGTTCTTGGACCCGCGCACCTCTATCGTGCCTTTGAGCCGCTTTCCCCCTTCGATCTCGAATACGTCCATAATGGACCTATTCTAGCCGAAATCGGCCTGATAGGCAAGCAAATATCCGTCCTGCGCCGAATAACGGCATGATCGACAAAGCATCCTTTCGGATGTGCTTCATTCTTCCACGGGATTTATCGCCACCTCCACCGCCCGCGCAGTGGATCCGGCGATACCCTCGGATTTGATCTTGACCACGCGATCTCGCCAGTTCGTGGCTGTACAGTCCGTGAAGACCGTCGTCTCACCCTAATAGAAGACGACCGTTCGGGGAGGTGATCGCGTCGTGGGAAATTAAAAACCCTCTTATTGGAGGGTTTTTATGTTTTCTGTCGGATGAAACTCCAGACAGGAGGAAAGAGAATTCATTCCTTATATTGTTTGTGTTTCTGTTTTGATTTTAAAAGTACGATACCGCCTCATTATTTCAGGCGGAGGAGAATACCCGGGATACGGGCGCTCTCCCCTGCCAAAAAAAATACGTTGGCTACGACGGGAAGATGCCGTCACGCCGCTCGCGCGCAAGCACCCCGCCGGAAACGAGCACGAGCGCCGACACCTGCGATCCGGCGAACATCGCGGTCGCCAGGAGCTGTGCGACATCGTGCGGGCTTTCGACGATGAGTTTCCACAGCGAGGCGGATTTCAGGGAAATATCCTTCACGAAGAGAGCGACGCGCCCTTCGGGGCTGTCCGACGGTTCGTCCGACACGGCGCCCGAGACGACAGGTTCCTCGCCGCGGCACATGGCAAGCGCGGCTTCTTTGGTCGCGGAAGCGTCGATCGCCTCCCCGGCCTTCGTACCGAACATGGACACGACGAGCATCGTCTCGCGCCCCTCGAAGAAGACCTTGCCGACCGCCATACCGACCTCGCGGAACCGCGGGTCGAGGATGTTCTGACAATGTTTCTCGCTCTTCATCCAGGCGACATGTTCGCTTTCCGGATTCTTGAAATGGATCGCGAGATTCTCCCCGGCGAACCGATACTCATATCCCGCGACTTCGATGAAGGACCACGGCGTCCGTTTCTCGGGCGACGTGTGCGCGAAGTATCGCTTTTTCTCCATGTCGGCGAGCTTCGCCTGAGCGGCCTCGGCGAGCGTCTCGTCCACGACGAACGGCGGAAGTCCGCGTTCATCGCGCTCGCGGTTCATGAGCTTGACCGCGTCCTCCGCCCACGGGGACATCGATCCGGACGCGGAAACGACACCGGCCGAAGCCAGGAAGAATATCGGAACGAGGAAGATGGTACTCAGGATACGCTTCATATTGTCGTTTTTTTTGTTTCGCCACCTAAAAAAGAAAACGGGGTTCCATCGCTGGAATCACCCGTTTTCTTATCCTTACAAAGCCATTATAGCACGTTTTTCCCCCTCTGTAAAGACGATGCTCCGAGATGTTGTTCTGCCACCCCATTCCGGTACGGATCCGAAAAGTGCTGATGCGCTACGCGCCCTTGCGGATATAGTCGTACGCCGAAAGCGCGGCGACCACGCCCTGGCCGGAGGAGATGTTGTTCTGCCGATATGGCATGTCGGTGATGTCGCCCGCGGCGAACACTCCCGGCAGGCTTGTCGCGAAGGTGCGCGGATCGACTTTCACCTCCCCGTACGGCGTGATCTCGAGGATGTCCTTCACCGGGTCGGAATTCGGCACCATGCCGATCTCGACGAAGACACCGTCGACGGCGAGCTCCTTGGTCGCCTTGGCCTCCGTATCCTCGTAGCGGATGCCGGTGACCTTCTCCTCACCGAGAATCTCCATCGTCTTGGCGAAGTAGATGACGTCGACCTTGTCCGACTGAAGTATCTTGTCCTTGGTGACCTCGTCGCCCTTGAGCGCGTCGGAATGCGTGAGCAGGAAAATCTTGTCCGCGTACGGAAGCAGGTCTTCCACGGCCTCGAGACCGGAATTGCCTCCGCCGACCACCGCCACCGTCTTCCCGCGGAAGAACGGCGCGTCGCAGGTCGAGCAGTATACCACGCCCTTACCCTTGAATTTCTCCTCGCCGGGGACGTCGAGATGGCGATGCCGACCGCCGAGCGCGATGATCACCGCCTTCGTCTCATACTTCCCGGTTTCGGTGGCGACTTCGTATCCGCCCGATATCTCCGTCATGCCGGTCATGCGTTCGGTCCGTATCTCTATCCCATCCTGCGCCCGCAGATGCTTCTCGAATTTCTGTCCGAGTTCCCAGCCAGGAATGCTGACCTCGCCGATCCAGTTCTCCACTCCGGCCGAAACGGCCGATTGCCCGCCGAAGCTCTCGGAAATGACGAGTGTCTTGAGCTGTTTCCGCGACGAGTAGATTCCCGCCGACACTCCCGCCGGTCCCCCACCGACGACTATCACGTCATACTGCATATGTTTTTTGGACAAATATTTACGTCGGGACAGTATACCCCGAAATCACGCTCCGGGCAATGCGGCGACCGCCGTACGGAACCGCTCACCGCGGTCGAACTCGTTCGTGAACATGCCGAAACTCGCCGCGCCGGGCGAAAGGAGGACGATATCGCCGGGTTCCGCGGCACGATATGCCAGCTCCACCGCTTTTTCCATGCTCGGCGCCACCTCGAACTGTCGACGCGCATCATCCGCGGGCAGACGGTTCCGGATTTCCCGCAGCAGCCCTTCCGTCGCGTTTCCGCTGAAAAAGACCGCGCCTTTGGTTCGGGCAAGGATCTCCTCCGCGAAATCCCCGAACGAGAGATTCTTGTCCGCACCGCCCGCGATGAGGATGACGGATCGATCGAACGACCGGAGTGCCGATATCACGGCCTCGGGAATCGTCGCCGCCGTGTCGTTGTAGAAGGAGACTCCTTTCTTTTCGAGCACGAATTCGAGCCGATGCGGAACCCCTTTGAATGTCCGGGCCGAGGCGGCGATCTTCGCGGGTTCGACACCGGCCGCGAAGGCCGCGAGCGCCGCGGCGAGCATGTTTCCCTGATTGTGCACTCCGGGAATGAGGAGCTCGGATTTCCGGAACAGGACCGATTCGACGCCATCTCGGACCACGATCGCCTCGTCGTCGCGGAAGAATCCGCCGTTTCCCGAAACCGTACCCGACTCCGAGAAATAGAGCGTCGTCCCCGCGGGCGGCTCTTCCCTGATGAAGTCGAGCGAATCGTTGGCCACGAGAATTCCGGTCTTCTTCTGGAACTGATAGATATATTTCTTGTCCTTCCGATATCCGGCCATGGTCCGATAGTAGTTGAGGTGGTCCGGATAGAGGTTCGTGAACACGGCGAGCTCGGGACTGCGTTTGGCCCGGCCGAGCGCCGAAAGGCGCCAGCTCGAAAGTTCGAATACGACCGTGTCGCCGGGCTTCACCTTTTCCAACATCCCGAGTACCGGTGTCTGGCTGATACCGACCCGGGCCACCGGGCGGCCGGCGGACTCGAGGATATGAGCGAGCATGCTCGCGACCGTCGTCTTCCCCTTCGTTCCCGTCACCCCGTAGATCTTATTCCTGCAGGACGCGAAAAAGAGACTCGAATCCATCTCCACGGGAATGCCCTTGGATTCGGCGAGCCGCACGTACTCGTTCGTCCACGGAATGGCCGGGTTCTTCACGACGAGATCGGTATGCGTGAAATCCTCGGGCCGATGCTGGCCGAGGATATAGGTGATATTCTTGTATCGTTCGAGTTTTTTCAGCGACGGCAGGAGATCGTCGCGCTTCTTCACGTCGGTCACGATGATCTCGCGTACGCCCGCGCGTTCGAGGAATTCCACCGTTCCGACCCCGCCTTCGTTCAATCCCAAACCGAAGACGGTCACCCGCTTCCCCTTGAGGTCCGCTTGTTTCATAATACAGATCCTGTCTAAAATCTCACCGCCCGGAATAAAAGAAAAAACCATGCTTGTCCGACGGTTACTTACCAAAATCGGAATCCGGATTTCTTCCGTATGACTTCCCCCGATCGGGAGCCGTTCCATCCCCCGCCCTCGACGGCGACCACGCCGTTCACGATGACGAAATGGATGCCTTCGGGATATTCATACGGGTCATCCATGGTCGATCGCGGGGCGATCGTCTCCGGATCGAAGACCACGATATCAGCCTTGTGCCGTTCGCGCAAGAGTCCGCGATCCCGTATCAGGAACTTGGCCGCCGGCTTGCCGGTCATCTTGTGCACCGCCTCTTCCCAGGAGATCGTCTTGCGTTCCCGGACATATTCGGCGAACACCTTGGGAAACGTCCCGAAATTTCGGGGATGGACGAGATCGCCGGTCGCCGCGTGCTCCTTGGCATACCCGACGCCGTTGGAGCTGATGATGGAGAAGGGGTGCTGCACCGCCTTGACGACGTTCTCCTGGCTCGACACCTCGAGCGAGACGATCGCCCGCCCCGCGCTCGCGAGCAGGACGTCGAGCACCGCGTCTTCGGGTGACTGCCCCTGCGCCCGGGCGATATCGGCGATGGTCGTGCGCGTCATGACCTTGTTGAGAGCGGACATGGAGAGCGTCATCTGCGAATAGTCGTGTCCGCTTGCCCTCATATCCCGGATCACGGACTGTCTCGTCTTGAAATCCCGGAGACGGTGGAGCATGGCCTGGCGACCGCTCTCCGTCACCCACTCCGGGAGGAAGGTATAGAGCACGGAGCCGCTCGAGGTATACGGATAGACGTCGAAACTGATGTCGAGCCCGTTGAGGCTCGCCGTCTTGATGGCGGACAGCGCCTCCTCGAAAAGATGCCAATTCTGCCTGCCGACGGCCTTGAGATGGGATATATGGAGCGGAATCTCGGCTTCCCGGGCCGTCGTGATGGCTTCCTCGACGGCTTGGAGGAGATGTTCCCCCTCGTCGCGTATATACGTCGCATAGACGCCCTTCTCCTTGCCGACGAGGGAGAGGAGCGCGACGATCTCGTCCTTCTCGGCCAGGCGCGCATGCGTATATTTGAGTCCGGTCGAAAATCCGATCGCCCCGTCGTCGAGCGCGCCTTCGAGGAGCTTTTCCATGGCCCGTAGATCGGCCGCCTCGGGCTTGCTCGTCGGATTCTTGATGACACCGCGGCGGATCGTCCCGTGTCCCGCAAGCGTCGCGAAGTTGATCGCGAGTTTTTTCCGCTCCACCTCGAGCAGGAACTCCTTCATCGAAAGCCAGTTGAAATTGATCTTCTCGACATCGGTCCACTTCTGGATGGAGCGGATGCTTTCCGGTTCGGTGAGCGGCGCGAGCGATGCCCCGGAGTTGCCGCCGACGATGGTGGTCACACCCTGGAGCAGCATCCCGTGCAGTCCCGGGTTCCGGAATATCTCCCAATAGGTATCGGAGTGGTTGTTGACGTCGATGAACCCGGGAGCGACATAGAGGCCGTCGGCATTGATGATACGTTCCGCGGTTTCGCTCTTGAGATCGCCTATCGCCGCGATCCGTTCCTCCTTGACGGCGATGTCCGCACGGAACATAGGGGTACCGGACCCGTCGATCACCGTTCCGTTCCTGATGAGAAGATCGTACATAGCGAAAAAATCAGATTTGTTCCGCGAGTTCCACGAGGCGGTTGGAGTAGCCCCATTCGTTATCATACCACGCCATCACCTTGACGAGGTTCCCGCCCACCACCTTGGTCAGCGACAGATCGACGATGCTCGAATACGGATTGCCGACGAAGTCCGACGAGACGAGCGGTTCGCGGGTCACCGTGAGCGCGCGGGAGTACCTCGGATCGCGTGCCGCCTCCTCGATCGCCGCATTGACCTCTTCGGCCGTCACGTCCTTCCGGAGGAGGAACGTGAAGTCCGTGAGCGAGACGACGATGGTGGGCACGCGGACCGAGAGACCGTCGAACTTCCCCTCGAGTTCCGACATGATCCGCGTCACGGATATCGCGGCGCCCGTCGTCGTCGGCACGATGTTCTCGGCCGCGGCACGCGCGCGACGGAGATCCTTGTGCGGTCCGTCCTGGAGATTCTGGTCCGCGGTATACGAGTGGATGGTGGTCATCATGGCCTTGTCGATGCCGAAGCGCTCCTCCATGACCCGGGCCACGGGCGCGATGCAGTTCGTCGTACACGAAGCGTTGGAGATGATCTTCTCCGAAGCGTAGCGATCGTCGTTTACGCCGATGAGATAGGTCGGGATCTCCCCCTCCCCCTTCGGCGGCGCCGACAGCACGACCTTTTTCGCTCCCGCGGTGATGTGCTGGCCGGCGGATTCGGCATCGACGAAACGGCCCGTGCATTCGAGCACGACGTCGACCTCGAGATCCTTCCAGGGAAGCTTCTTCGGATCCGGTTCGGCATACACGGGAAACGTCTTGCCGTCTATGACGAGCGCGCCGTCCCGCGACGAGACCTCGCGGCGGTATTTCCCGTACGCGGTGTCGTATTTCAGAAGATGCGCGAGCGTGGGCGCGTCGGTGAGATCGTTGATCGCGACCACCTCGATATGCTCGTGCTGGAGCGCGACCTTGAACGCCGCCCGCCCGATGCGCCCGAACCCGTTGATTGCTATCCTCTTCATAATCCCATGTTTGTTATTTTTTGATGTCCGATATCCTGACCCCGGGGGACGTCTCACGCCTTGCCCTTGCTGCCGAAGAGTTCCATCTTTTTCATCACCGTCTCCTGCGCCGCGTCCATGCCGCTCCCGAGTATCTTACGGATTTCGGTTTCCTCACCGGATGCGAGCATGCGGGATATCGCCCCGATGAAGGCGAGCCGTATCGCCGTATCGACGTTGAAGCAGGAGATACCGAGTTCGATCACCTTTTTCGCGCGGCCGTCCTCCCAGTCCGATCCGCCATGGAGGACGAGCGGGACGGAAACGCTCTTCGCGATTTTCGCGAGCCGATCGTAGTCCGGTTCATCGCGTTCCTTGGTGAATCCGTGCGCGTTGCCGATGGCGACCGCGAGCGTATCGATGCCGGTCTCCTCCACGAACCGGGCGGCTTCCTCGGGATCCGTCATGTAGTCGTCCCAGTTTATGTTCTCGGACACCTCCGAGAGATACGGGACATTGCCGAGTTCCGCCTGGACCGACACGCCCTTCTCTCGGGCGATCTCGACCACCCGCTTGGTCGTGCGGACGTTGTCGCTATAGGAATGGCGGGATCCGTCGTACATCACCGACGGGAATCCGACCTCGATCGCGCGCTCCACGATCTCCATGCTCTTACCGTGGTCGAGATGGATCGCGACCGGGATATCCGGAAAATAGAATTCGGCCATGTTCTTGACGAGGTGGAACATCGCCCGTCCGCCGGCATAGTCGAGCGTCTTCTCCGTCATCTGCACGACGACCGGCGAACGCATCTCCTTGGCCGCGTTCAGGATGGCCTTGGTCGTTTCCAGGTTGACGGTGTTGAACGCGCCGACCGCATACCCGTTTTTCTTCGCCTCGTCGAGAAGGACTTTGGTCGTGACTATCATATGCTCGATTCGATATTTATTTAGTAACTGTCTAAATTCTCACCGCAGTAATAAAAGAAGAAACATCGCTTGTCGTCTGAAACTCGGAAACTTCGGCTGCAAATCGTTCAAGTCTCGTCGAAATATCCCGATATTCTTCCTCAACTTTCACGATTTTCGCTCGAAGTTTCCGAATTTCAGTTCGACATGAGATTTTAGACAGTTACTTACCCCTCCTCCGGTTTCCCCTCACGACGTTCGGGAGCCTGGTAGTTCTCGATGATGTCGGCCATCTTGGCGACCTCATACGGGAACAGGCTTTCTCTCCCCACCAGGACTCCGTCCATCTGCGCCGAAAAACAGACCCGGTCGAGGAGCGATGCCTTGACCGAACCGCCATAAAGTATCGGGATGCGTTCGGCGACCGCGGCACCGTATGCCGCCGCCACCATCCGATAGATGATGACTTTCGCCTCGAGGATATCCTCCGACTCGGGCGTCCGGTCCGTCCCGATGGCCCACCTCGGCTCATAGGCGATGAGTATCTTCTCCGCCTGCATCGGCGAAAGATCCTCGAGCGCGCCACGGAGCTGTGCCTCGAGGACGGCCGCGGTCTCCCCGCGCCTCCGCTCGTCCTCCGTCTCTCCGGTGCAGATCACCGGCCGGAGATTCCCCTTGAGGAGCGCTTGGACCTTCCTGGCCACGTCCTCATCCGTCTCCCGCCCATACTGTCGGCGTTCGCTGTGTCCGACGATGACGTACTCCGTGCCGATATCCTTCAGCATGGGATAGGAGACCTCCCCCGTATATGATCCTTCCTTCTCCCAGAAGACATCCTGCGCGCCGAGAGCGGCGTTCTCAGGGAGCTCCTTATGAAAACGTTCAAGGTACGGGAAAGGCGGAGCGATGACCGTCACGGTCGATTCCTGCTTCTTCCCCTTCATCTCGCGACGGAATACGGAGAGGTACTGCTCCGTGTCCTCGACGGAGAGGATGTTCATCTTGAGGTTTCCGATGAGATATCGTTTTTTCATGCTCGTCATCCGGTCAAAGTCAGAGTTGGCTTCTCAGGTGTTCGGCGGCCTTTTCCGGCTGTATGGTCGACACCTCTATCCCGGTCGAGAGTTCGAACCCGCCCCACGTGCTCGTCTTCGGAAGGATCTCGAAATGCCATCGGTAGTGCGGGTAATCCTTCCCGTCGCATGGCGCGGTATGGAGGTAGAAATTGTACGCCGGGTCGCCGAGTCCCTTGTGGATGGCGGAGAGCGCCATCCGCATCGCTTCCGCCAGCGCGAGCTTCTCGTCGTCGGTGATGCGTTCGAAATACGGATTCGACGATTTCGGAAGCACCCATACCTCGAATGCCGTCCGCGAGGCGAACGGACAGAAGGCGATGAAGTGATCGTTCTCGAACACGATACGCGTCTTCTGTTCGGATTCGTATTCCGCGATGATGCCGTAGACGTTCTCCCGGTTGTTCTTGTAATAGAGTTCGGCGCCGCGGAGCTCGAGCTCGAGATAAGGCGACACGACGGGTATCGCCATCAACTGCGAGTGCGGATGGGAGATCGAGGAGCCGGCTTCCCTGCCGTGGTTATGCATGATCTGGATATAGTTCACGTTCTTCTTGTTCATGAGCGCGAGATACCGTTCGTGGTACGCGTCCATCACCTCGGCAACCTGCCACGGCTCAAGTTCGGCGATCGAACGCTTCGGATCGCGCGTGATGATGACCTCATGGTATCCGACACCGCTCATCGCGAAGTACGGGCCCTCGGAAATATCCCGAGGCGTCCGCCCCCGCGTGAAAGCCGGGAACTTGTTCGGTATGACCGCGAGACTCCAATCCCCGTCGTCCTTCATGTACATCAGCACCGGTTCTTCCTGTCCGGACAGGTCGGCGAACGGATCCGCGACATCGGGGTTATCCTCTGCCCGGCGGTCCGCCACGAAATCGACAGGGACCTTGGCGCGTGCGGTCGCGATGACCACCCAGTCCCCGGTCACGATATCCTGCCTGAGTTCCGACTCGGAGGATACAGCCGTTTTTTTCGGTTTTTCGATTTCTATTTTCACACGCGTTTTGTATGTTTCCCCGTCGTTCGGATTTCCCGAATCCTAGACCACGTCTTTCAGCTTATACGCACCGGTCCACAGCCGGACCCGCGTCTTCCAGAGATCGATGAGCACCTGCGTGAAGCCGTTCTTTCCGGTCAGCGCGACGGTCGAGCCTTCCTCGTTCATCCAGCGTACCGGCAGCTGTTTCACTTTGAACCCGAGCCGCTCGGAAAGCGTGATGAGTTCGAAATCGAATCCGAACCGGTCGACGACCATACGCTTGGCCACCGCCTCGGCCGCATTCGCAGAAAGCGCCTTGAAGCCACACTGCGTATCGGGATAGCGCCAGAGCCCGAGCGCGATACGGATGAGCCAGTTGCCCATATCCCCCATGATTTCCCGGTGTTTCGGCTGATGCACCTGGATATAGGAGTCAGGCAGATCGCGCGATCCGATGACGACGTCGAATCCGTTCTTGAATTCCTGTTCGAACGCATCCCAGTGCGTGATCGACGTCGAGCCGTCGGCATCGAGGAACACCCGGTACTGCCCACGAGCCGCGAGCAATCCCTGTCGGACCACATAGCCCTTTCCATGGTTTTCCGGATTGTCGATCACGCGGAGATTGGGTATCTTGAGGGAATAATTTCTGGCTATTTCGGCGGTATTGTCCGGTGATCCGTCCACGACGACGAGAATCTCATACGAAAAATTCTTTTCCTTGAGATACTTGTCGATTTCGAGGAGATTACGGCCGATCCGCTCCCCCTCCTTGTATGCCGGGATGATGATCGAAAGGTACATATCTTGCTCTGTCATAGGGCAAATTCATTGATTGATTCTCGTCCCATTGTACTATGAAAAATCCAAATATCAAAGCGAAATCAAAGGGCCGCCCTTATGCCCGAGGACGACCCTTACGATCATGCTATGCCCTATCACCCGCCATATTTCCCTACCGCCCTTTCTTTTAGTTTCCCGGAGCCACTTCCTTCCAGTTGAAGTCACAGAAGCGGGTACCGGTGCAGTTGAGCGGGGAACCGCAGCCGTTGTCGGGGATGGTGAACGGTTGTCCCTGACAGTAATCCCTCGACTGCTCGCCGCAGGTGGTCGTCGGATTACAGGGAACGCTCACGGTATAATCGAGGAGAATCGTTTCCGCCCCCCTGCTGATAGTCACACGCTCGGTACCGGAAGCCCCCGCGGTCACCGTCTGAGGGGATGCGGTCGCGCCTGCGATCGAAACCACGGTCGAAAGCGGGTCATCGGACCAGCTCGCGTTGGTCACGGGAGAGGTGTCACCGCAGATATTCGGCGTAGTGTCGTAGTAGGCGTTGAGGATCTCGGAAGTGCCGGCGACGAGCGAACGGGAATGGGGGCCGGGGGTCGAGGCGATCGGGATACCGCCTGTGGTACAGAGGGAGAGGGTGGCGATCTTCGGCGCCGAGCATGCCGCATCGTCCGGGGTGACCGGGAGGCCGTCGGGGCCGTCACAGGTCCAGGTGAAAGAAGCGCCGGCATCGGTGACCGTCGGAGTCGAGCCGGAGGTGCAGAGGTTGTTCGGAGGTGTCGCGGGCGTCGGAGTCGGAGCGGTGGCGGTAGGGATGCCGTCGGCGGGGCCGCAGGAGCCGGGTACCGAACCGAAGTGGTTGTATTTCTCGATTCGTGCAGAATTCAGGGAACCCCATGTGAATCCGGATTCGTCCCTTCCGGCGATATAGAGTCCGGAGGCGTCGACCGACAGGTTGTTCGTAAGATATCCCCCGAAAAATCCCGCTATGGCACGCATGGATGTAAGCACACCGCTCGCTATCGTGGTCGTACCGATTTGTTGACCATCGAGCAGACTCCGCTTGTCGAGCATCATCCGATGACTCGCGTCCCCGCTGGCGACATATCCCCGATAGAGTCCGGACGTGCCATCGACAGCGAGAGCGATGGTCTTGTCGGCCGTATCGATCGCCCAGAGTGCGGGGCCGTTCATAAGGGGCCGCTTTTCAAGTCTCGAAGCATAGACCATGGAAAATCCTCCCCAGTATGCGGATGAGGAAACCGTATAAAGATTGGAGCCATCCAAAGCCATTACGCCTATCGCTCCCGATCCGTACGGTTCGAGCCGGACCCAATCCGCTCCACCGGTACTCTTGTCGACCTTGTCGATCCGGATACCGATCGTTCCTGGACCGGGATTGAGCCGGCTCCCGCCGAGATATATCGACGATGCATTCATGGCCACAGCCCCCGGTCCCCAGTAGTCGCCGGCATTTCCGCCGGACTGCGCGGAAGAATACCCCCAAATGGGAGTTCCGTCGCTGAGGTCCTTTTTCCACTTCTCGAGTCTCCAGCTTGTTCCGCCGAATCCCCGGTCCGCGCTCGATCCGCCTGCAACATAGACTCCGGTGGAATCCACTTCCACGTTCGTGACATTCACGTATCCCGGCGCGTTGGAATTTCTGATCTGGATTATCGCCCCGCTCACCGGACTCAGTTTCGCGATTGCCAATGTTCCGTTGCGCAGATTGATGGTGATGGCCGTCGCGGCCGCGACATAGACACCGGTAGCGTCCGCAGCGATATGAGGGGTGCCGTTCGCCCATGAACCGGTCGGCACGGCGAAAGAGTTCTTCCACCCCCCGGAGTTATCCGTAGCCCGCTTTTCAACGGCGATCTGTCCCCAAGAAACCCACGAAGGAGCGAACACGCCATCGGCGGTCACGGCCACGTCGGAATACTGGTACGACGTGGGAATAGCATCGTACTGCCACGCCAATTCGCCTTCCGCCCGCACCGACCCCGGCATGGCGACGAAGAGAAGCGCGAGAGTGATGATCGGCAGAAGTGTCTTGTTCATATGTGTCTGTAAGGATCGCATGGCGGTGGGGCTACGGCTGTGCAGGAGACGGGGCGACCATTCCTGAGCTCGCGCAGACACGCGCGAAGAGCGGACTCTTCACGCCCATGCAGGTCTCCGTGAGTTTGGCGAGGTCGGGGGTCGCCGAGAGGAAGAGGGGCTTGAGGGAAGTACAGTCGTTCCTCGCGTCCTCGGTCGAGAAGGAAGCACAGTCGAGGCTCTGCGGGTCCGTCGAGAACCGCCCGAGGGCGAGGATGTCCTTGCAGTCGCCGGGAGATGGGGACCGGTCGCAGAGCGACGGGTCGTTCTTCTCCAATGCGAGGCGAATCGGGAAGGAGTCCTCGCATTCCCGCTTGAGAGCGTCGTTTTTCGTTTCGGCGCAGGCATTCGTATTCCCCTCGTCGACG
The DNA here is from genome assembly GCA_021821305.1 of bacterium. Classification (GTDB taxonomy): domain Bacteria; phylum Patescibacteriota; class Minisyncoccia; order Moranbacterales; family UBA1568; genus JAGOTT01. Next base: position 302,042 of record JAKACP010000001.1, on the reverse strand, counting down.
GATTTTTGGAAGATCACCTGCCGTTCGCAGGTCTCCTCGGGGATGAGTTCGTCGTCGAGGTAGCCGCAGTAGGCGATATCGTTCGTTTCTTCGGCCTTTTGGAGGGCGATGTTATTGATACAGACCGCCCGGTACATGGCGTTGTCGATCTGTTCGCAGGCCTTCATGTCGCCTGACGCGATGAGAGGCGCGATCGCTTCCTGAAGCTTCAGCTCGTCCTGGGTCGAAAGGACGGTGTCCGATGTCGGCTCGTTTCCGGATTCCGGGAGGCGGAGCGAGGTGAGGTTGAAGGAGAGCGCGGAGAGGAGGGCGAGGATGAGGGTGGCGCCGAGGCCGATGAGCGCGTACTTGAGGAGGCGCTCGTTCCTGTCGGGAGTCGGGATGAACATATGTGGTCTCGTGTTTGTTTTTCGGTTACGGAAGAATTATATCATATCTCCTCGTATCAATCCCTCACTACGCGAGAGAGAATGCCGTCGAGTTCCTCGTCGGAGTAGTATTCGACGACGATCCGTCCTCCTTTTCCGGACGGCTTCACGGCGACCTTGGTCCCGAACGCCGCCGAAAGGCGATCCGCTTTCTCGGCGAGTTCGGGCGGGATGGTCGGGACGCGCCGCACGTGCGGGCGTACCGAGATTTCCCTCGCCTTCGTTTCCGTCTCGCGTACGGTCAAGCCGTCCTTGAGTATGAGTTCGAACAACGCGCGCTGCCTTTCGGGATTCTCCACGCCGAGGAGCGCCTTGGCATGGCCCTCGGTGATCCTGCCTTCCCCGATCGCGCGCTGCATCTCGACCGGGAGAAGCAGGAGGCGGAGCGTGTTCGCGACCGAGCTTCGGCTTTTACCCATTTTCTTGGCCGTTTCCTCCTGTGTCAGGTCGAATTCGTCCACGAGGCGCGCATATGCCTTGGCCTCCTCGACCGGATTCAGGTCATGGCGCTGGACGTTCTCGATGATGGCGAGTTCGAGCTTCTGCTGTTCCCCGGCATCACGGACGAGCACCGGTACCGTCTCGAGCCCCGCCTGTTTCGCGGCCTGGAGTCTCCGCTCGCCGGCGATGAGCTCGTACTTCCCCTGTGGAAGCGGTGTCACGACGAGCGGCTGGAGGATACCGTGTTCCCGAATCGACAGGGCGAGCTCCCGAAGCTTTTCCTCGTCGAAGCGAAGTCGAGGCTGATGCGGATTGGGAACGACGGATCCTATCGCCGCTTCCACGACGGCGTTCTTCGACGGGGTCGCCTCAGAAGCGACAGCCGATGCGGGTGCGCCATCGACGGACACGCCCTGCGCCGCCATGGTCTTGAGTACCATATCGCGAAACGGCGAATCCTTGCCATCGTCTTTTCTCGGCGGGATGAGCGAGGACAGTCCCCGGCCGAGTCCGTGCTGTTGTGCTGCCATAGTGCCTTCCTCTATATGTTTACTGAGCCGCCTCTTCCCTCGCGATGATCTCCTTGGCGACCGCTTTGTATGCGCGGGCACCCTTCGAGAACGCGTCAAAATCAAGTATGGATTTCCCGTAGCTCGGAGCCTCAGCGAGTCGGACGGAACGCGGGACAATCGTCTCGAAGACCGGCCCGGGGAAATGTTTCTGCACCTCGGAAACCACCTGCCGCGCGAGGCGATTGCGCCGATCGAACAACGTGACGAGCGCGCCCATGATCTTCAGGTTCGGCTGCAGGCGTTCACGGACGAGCTCTATCGTTCCCAGAAGTTGCGAGAGCCCCTCAAGCGCGTAGTATTCCGCCTGTACGGGTATCACGACCTCGTCGCTCGCCACGAGCCCGTTGACCGTGAGCAGCCCGAGCGACGGCGGGCTGTCGATCAGGATATAATCATAGAACGAACGCACCTGACGGAGCACCGAATAGAGGCGGAACTCACGCGCGTCGATATGCACCATCTCGATCTCCGCACCGGCCAGATCCTGCGCCGCGGGAATGATATGGAGCCCTTCCGTTTCGGTGGACAAGATTATCTCCTTGGGCGAAAGCCCACCGATCATGGCATGATAGAGGTTCTTCTCAAGGCCGCGCGGGTCGATACCGAGCCCCGACGACGCATTGCCCTGCGGGTCGAGGTCGACAAGCAACACTTTTTTCCCGAGATCGGCGAGATATCGGGCGACGTTGATGGTCGAAGTCGTTTTCCCGACTCCGCCTTTCTGATTCACGAATGCGACGATCTTGGCCATATTCCCGATTCTACATCATTGACACGACCTTTTCAATTCCCTATGCTCCCGGTATGCCGCTGTGGTGGAACTGGTAGACACGCACGACTCAAAATCGTGTGCCGCGAGGCATGTCGGTTCGACTCCGACCAGCGGTACAAATCGAGTCCCTGCCCGAAACGCTCCGCGGAGCGGAGTGGGCGGGTCTCCCCCGGCACCTATGCAAAAACGGCCTACAGGGCCGTTTTTCGTATAGCCAGATCCGTGACCCGCCGCAGGAGGCACGCGATCGTGACCGGCCCGACCCCTCCGGGAACGGGAGAGAGGAACACGTCCTCGCCATCCCCCTCCGACGAGACATCTCCTCGCGTCCGCCCGTCCTTTCTCGCGATACCGCCATCGATCACGATAGCGCCTTTTTTGAACATATTCCTCGGAAGCGCGTCGGGTCGGCCGAGCGCGGTCACGACGATATCGGCATCGCGTATCCGCTCCAAGGCGACGGAGTCTCCCAGAACATACTCCGCTTCCATCCCTTGGTGCTCGAGGGAGCGTCTCATCGTTTCTCCGAAGCGCTCGGAGTTCGCGATCACCACTCCCTTTTTTCCCGAGAGCGTCCCCGCGACCGATTTCGCGAGCTCGATGATCGCCTCGGGAAAGACGGGGTCCCCTGCGATGAATCCGTCCGCGTCCTTGGTCGGATCGACCGCCGCGATGATGCGATCGGCATCGATATGCCCCGGGAGCGGCAGTTGCATGATGATGCCATGGATCGAGGAATCGGCATTGAACGCCCGTACGGCATCGAGGGCATCCGTTTCCGTCGCCGTCATGGGAAGCTCCGTCCTGACGACATGTATGCCGAGTTCGCGCGCGCGCTTTTCCTTGAGCTCGACATAGATGCGTGATGCCGCATCGTCGCCGACAAGCACGATACCGAGGCCCGGCACGATACCGGATTGCCCGATACGCGCCTTCGTTTCGGAAAGGATCTTCTCCGCTATGGGTTTCCCTGAAAGTATAGGCATGTGCTAGATGACGAAGATGAAAAACAGCGCCGCGACGACGATACGATAGACTCCGAACGGCACGAAGGTGTGCGACTCCACGAACCGGAGCAAGAACTTGATCGCGAGAATCGCCACCACGAACGAAGCCGCGAACCCCGCAGCGAGGAGCAGCCACTCCGATTCCGCGACACTCCCCGCGTTTTTCGTCAGGTCGATCGCGCTCGCGGCGATCATGGTCGGCACCGCGAGGAGAAACGAGAATTCGACGATCGCCCGGCGTCTCATGCCGAGGAACAGTCCGCCGAGTATGGTCGCGCCCGCACGGGATACGCCGGGGATGACGGAAAGCGTCTGGAACATACCGATGAAAAACGCCGTCTTATACGGGATGACGGAGATGTCCTCAGCCGCGTCCTCACGCTCCTTGTGGAGAAGTTCGAAGGCGATGATCGCGATACCGCCGAGGAAGAGCGCGGCGACCACCGTCGCCTCCGATTCGAACAGTTTCTTGATCGAGGAGTAGAATATCCCGCCGATGACGACCGACGGAACGAGGGCGAGAGCGATGCGCTTCATCGTCTCCCATTCGAGGAACAGTCGGCGCCAGTAGAGCGTCACGACCGACAGGATCGCGCCGAGCTGGATCACGACCTCAAACATCTTGAGGAATTCCGTCTGCTCAAGCGAGAGCAGTCGGGACGCAAGAATGAGGTGCCCCGTCGAGGAGATCGGAAGGAATTCCGAGAGCCCCTCCACGATACCGAGAATGACCGCGTCGATAAATGACATACAGTTCAAAACAATGTTCCGGACGGGCCGACAAGCGGCGTATGCTCCGGCCTTGCCGATTCAAGCAGTTTCTTCTGGCCGTTCAGCTCCATGAGCGTGTCCCAGTTCCGGAGCTCCGGATACTTCTCGAGGATCTTCTCGAGGATCTCCACCGTCACGCGGACGTCCCCCGCGCCGGTGTGCGCCGTCTCATGGCGCTTGCCGCAGTAGAGCTTGTACGCGGCGGAGAGGTTTCGCGGGGAAAACCCATCGCGAGGTTCCATCTTGTGATAGAGGATCTTGGCATCGAGCACGCGTCGTGTGGAGAAATCGAACGTCTTCCCCACCGTGGAGAATTCCCCCCGGAGAAACGGGAGATCGAATCCGAGCACGTTGAACCCGCCGACATCGACCCCTTCGAACGCGCTCCAGAGTTCATACGCGAGCTTCGCGAAGGACGGCGCACCCGCCACGTCCTCATCACTGATGCCGTGTATGCGCTTCGCATCCTCGGGCATCGGGATACCAGGATTGACCCGCACGACGGACGCGTGTATCTCGCCCGAAGGGAAGATCTTCTCGTACGCGATCTCCACCATGCGATCCTCGCCGGGTGTCAGACCCGTCGTCTCGAGGTCGAAGATGACCAGCGGGCGTTCGAGCGGCAGCATTTCCGGTATGTGTGTTTTCATATGCTTGGGCTAAACGACGATATTCACGATGCGCCCCGGGACGACGACGATCCGCTTCGGCTCCTTCCCCTCCATGTGCCTCCGGACGTTTTCGCTCTCGAGCGCCTGCGATTTCAGCTCCTCCTCCGGGATATCCCGCGGAACCGAGAACGTGTCGCGGACCTTTCCGTTCACCGATACCGCGATCCGTACCTCGTCTTCGATCAGTTTTTCCGGGTCATACTGCGGCCAGCTCCCGAGGAATATGGAGCGCTCGTTCCCCAGCTCCTGCCACAATTCCTCGGCGATGTGCGGCGCGAACGGGGAAAGGAGGATGAGGGTCGTCTCATAGGCGGCGCGTGATATGCGCGATTCCTTTTCCAACGCATTCACGAGAATCATGAGGCCGCTCACGGCAGTGTTGAATCGGAATCCGTCGATATCCTCCGTAACCTTCCGCATGGTCCGATGCAGAAGCGCTTCCAACTCCCTGCTTTCCATCGCCTGTTGTCCATCCCTCGTTTCCGGAGAAAGTTTCCATACTTTTTCGAGGAATCGGCGCGTCCCGACGAGTCCTTCGGTATTCCACGCGATATTCTGCGTGAAGGGACCCATGAACATCTCATAGAGACGCAGGGCGTCGGCCCCGAAGTCGTCGATGATGTCATCCGGATTGATCACATTCCCCCAGCGCTTCGACATCTTGCGCCCGTCGGACGCGTTGATGAGGCCGACGTGCACGAGGCGCTTGAACGGCTCGTCGGTCGAGACGACGCCCAGATCGAAGAGGAACTTGTGCCAGAACCGTGAGTAGAGAAGGTGCCGCGTCGCGTGTTCCGCTCCGCCGACATAGAGGTCGACCGGCATCCATCGTTTCTCCTCTTTCTTTCCCACGAACGACTCCGTGTTCTTCGGATCGATATAGCGCAGATAGTACCAGCATGACCCGGCCCACTGCGGCATCGTGTTCGTCTCGCGTTTTCCCACACCGCCGCACGAGGGGCACGGCACGTTCACCCACTCGTCGATATCCGCGAGCGGCGATTCGCCCGTCCCGGTCGGCTCATACGACTCCACGTCAGGTAGCCTCACCGGCAGGTCCGCCTCCGGCACCGGCACCACTCCGCATTTCTCGCAGTGGATGAGCGGGATCGGCTCGCCCCAGTACCGCTGGCGGGAAAATGTCCAGTCGCGCATCTTGTATTTCACCGTTCCTTTCCCGAATCCCCTCTCCTCGAGCCATGCCGTCATCTTTTCCCTCGCCTCAGCGGACGAAAGTCCGGTGAATGCCCCGGAGTTCACCAGTACGCCATCGTCGGTGAACGCGCCTTCCGTCGCCGGATCACCACCCGAAACCGTTTCGACGATACGGAGGCCATATTTCTTCGCGAACTCGAAATCGCGCTCATCGTGCGCCGGAACCGCCATGACCGCTCCGGTCCCGTACGATCCGAGAACATAATCGGCGACGAACACAGGCACTTTCTCGTCCGTGAACGGATTGACCGCCTCGATCCCCTCGAGTTTCACGCCGGTCTTTTCCTTGGCGAGCTCCGTGCGCTCCAGATCAGATTTTTTCCTCGTTTTTCCGATGTACTCCGTGACCTCCGCCCGGTTCCTGATTCCCTGGTGTTCGGCTATCGGATGTTCCGGTGCCACGACGACATAGGTGCAGCCGAAGATCGTATCCAGGCGCGTCGTAAACACCTCGACGGATGCCTGATCCTCCGTCGCCAACGCGAAACGCACGGCAGCGCCTTCGCTCCGCCCGATCCAGTTTCGCTGCTGTTCCTTGATCTGTTCCTCCCAGTCGAGGTCCTCCCGGTCGAGATCGGAGAGCAGACGGTCCGCATATTCGGTCATCCGGAGCACCCACTGGCGCATCGGCTTCTTCTCGACCGGCGTCCCGCATCGCTCGCAGGCACCGTCTTCAAGGTCCTCGTTCGCGAGTCCCGTCTGGCATGATGGACACCAGTTGATCGGCTCATGCGATTCGTAGGCGAGTCCTTTTTCCCACATCTTGAGGAATATCCACTGCGTCCATTTGTAATAGTCCGGGTCCGTGGTGTCGATTTCCCGATCCCAGTCGTAGGTGAAACCGATCCGGTGCATCTGTTCCTTGTAGGTCGCGATATTTTGTTTCGTGGCGACACTCGGATGCACCTTGTTCTTGATGGCGAACTGCTCCGCCGGCAGTCCGAACGCGTCCCATCCCATCGGATGGAGCACCGCGTATCCTTGGAGCTGCTTCATCCGGGCGACCACGTCGGTCGCGATATATCCCTTCGGATGGCCGACATGGAGCCCGAACCCGGACGGGTACGGAAACATGTCGAGCACGTAAAATTTCTCCGGCCGGTCATAGTGCCGGAAAGTCCCGTTTTTCTCCCATTTTTCCTGCCATTTCGGCTCGATGGTTTTCGGGCTGTACCGGCTCTCCATACGAAAATACGATAGCACTTACCGTGCTATCGTACTTCAATGCGGACTTTTCTTCAAGATTACTCCTCTTCCGGCAGGGTGAATCCGCCGCGGCTCCGATGCTTCCGCGCGACTTTGAGGCGGATAAGCTGTTTCTCGAGGGATGCGGCGACACGCGCATATTCCTCCTCATCGATCGAACCGCGTTCGCGCATGAGCTCTTCCGCGCGTTTTCGGCCCTCCTCGGCGCGGTCGATATCGATCTCTTCGGCCGCTTCCGCCGTATCGGCGAGCAAGGTGAGCGTGTTCCCGTGAAATTCCACGAATCCGCCCGAGGTCGCGAGGGCTTCCGGTTCGCCTTCGATCTCCCGGCGGATGAATATCTCCCCGGGAGCGAGCGATCCTATGTAGGGAATGTGGTCAGGAAGGATCGTCACTTCTCCGCCGATGACCGGGAGCGTCACCGAATACGCCTCCTGTTCGAGTACGAGCTTTTCGGGGGTGACGATTTTCAGTCGGATGAGCGACATACTTTCCGATGTTCGGGTTATTTCTTGGCTTCTTCCAGGACTTCCTCTATGGTCCCCTTCATGTAGAACGCGGCTTCCGGGATAGTATCGAGCTCGCCCGAGAGGATCCGTTCGAATCCGGCCACCGTCTCCTCGCGCTTCACGTATTTTCCCGGCTTTCCGGTGAACTGTTCCGCGACGAAGAACGGCTGGGAGAGGAATTTCTGGATCTTGCGGGCGCGGAGCACGGTCAGCTTGTCATCGTCCGTGAGTTCTTCCATTCCGAGGATCGCGATGATGTCCTGGAGGTCCTTGTAGCGCTGGAGCACTTTCTGTACGTCGCGGGCGACCTTGTAGTGCCGCTCGCCGACGATGTTCGCGTCGAGCACGGTCGAAGTCGAGTCGAGCGGGTCGACGGCCGGGTAAATGCCGAGCTCCGCGATCTGACGCGAGAGCACGACGGTCGAATCGAGGTGCGAGAAGGTCGTCGCCGGGGCCGGGTCAGTGAGGTCGTCCGCCGGGACATAGACCGCCTGCACCGACGTGATCGAGCCCCGCGTGGTCGACGTGATGCGTTCCTGGAGGAGTCCCATCTCCTCGGCGAGCGTCGGCTGGTATCCGACCGCCGACGGGATACGCCCGAGAAGCGCGGAGACCTCCGACCCCGCCTGGGTGAATCGGAAGATGTTGTCGATAAAGAGGAGGACGTCCTTGCCTTCCTCGTCGCGGAACGCCTCGGCCGCGGTCAACGCCGAGAGTGCCACACGGGCGCGGGCGCCCGGCGGTTCGTTCATCTGTCCGAAGACGAGCGCGGTCTTCTCGAGCACGCCGGAGTCCTTCATCTCATGGTAGAGGTCGTTCCCCTCGCGCGTCCGCTCGCCGACACCGGCGAAGACCGAGAATCCTCCGTGTTCCTGCGCGATGTTGCGGATAAGTTCCTGGATGATGACCGTCTTGCCGACACCGGCACCGCCGAAGAGCCCCACCTTGCCGCCCTTCATGAAGGGACACACGAGGTCGATCGACTTGATACCGGTCTCGAAGACCTCGGCTTCCGTGGACTGCTCCTGAAACGACGGCGCTCCGCGATGGATAGGAAGCCTCTTCTTCGCGGGGATATCACCCTTGCCGTCGATCGGATCGCCGAGCACGTTGAACATCCGTCCGAGCACTTCCTTGCCGACCGGAACCGAGATCGGAGCGCCGGTGGCGTTCGCCTCCATCCCGCGCCGCAATCCGTCCGTCGCGCCCATCGCGATCGCGCGCACCCGACCGCCACCGAGGTGTTGGTGCACCTCGACGACGAGTCTCCCCTCCGGGAGCGGGATATCGATCGCGTCATGGATCGCCGGGAGGACGACGCCCTCTCCCGCGAACTCCACGTCCACGACCGGGCCGATGACCTGTAGGATTGTTCCTGAATGCATACCGTTTTGGAATCTAGAAGTTAGAATCTGAAATGGAGCGTACCCGGGACGGATACCTGCATTCCATATTCCAAGTCCCACATCCTAATTCTCAAGCGCCGCCTTGCCCGCCGAGAGTTCCGCGATCTCGGCCGTGATCTTGGCCTGCCGGATCTGATTGTACGCGAGCGTCAATCCCGAGACCATGTCCTTGGCCGCGTCAGTCGCATTGCGCATCGCCATCATCCTCGCCGCTTCCTTGGACGCGTTCGACTCGAGCACGCCGTGGTAGAGCTCCATCGTGAGGAGCTGGAGCACGAGCCCGTCGAGCACTTCCTTGGACGACGGTTCGATGACGTACTCCGCGTCGGATCGGACGGCCTCGTCCGTTCCGGTATCAGGATACATCTCGTGGAGCGCCTTCAACACGTCCTTCTCGACGATCGGAAGCAACGCGCGGACCTTCACGACCTGCGAGAGCACGGAGACGAAGTCGGTGTAGACCATCACCACGCGGTCGGTCTCCCCCGAGAGGAACCGCTCCACGAGCAGTTTCGCGATCGGTCGGATCTTCGACACTTCCGGCGCCGGGAGGATGTCCGGAAACGACGCGATGATATCTCCCCCCAGCCGGCGCACCATGGCGTCCGCCTTGCGTCCGATGGTGACATATTCCGCCTCGCGCCCGCGATCCTCCTCGAGAACCGTCCGAAGACGCCGCGAGACCTGCGAGTTGAATGATCCGCAGAGACCCCGGTTCGATCCGATGACGACGTAGATCGCCTTCTTTACCGGCCGATCCGTGAGAAACGGGTGGCTCTCGCTCCGCTCCACCATCGCGAGCTGTCGGAGCACGACCAACACGCTCTTCGCGTACGGCCGCACGTTCATGACCGCCGAGACCGCCCGACGCATCTTGACGGCCGAAATCATCTCCATCGCCCGGGTGATTTTCCCGGTCGATCGGACGCCTTTTATCCGCCTTTGTATGTCCCGAGCTGAAGCCATATTTCCTGAATCACCGATTGATGAGCGCGGATCGAATCCGCATGTCTCACATGGCGAACCTCTTATTGAATTCCTCCACCCTTCCTTTCAATACCTTCTCGACTTCCTCCGAAAGCTCCTTCTTTTCCCGGATCGCGTCGAGCGCGTCGCCGCCCTCGGCACGGAGGAAGGAGAGGAACTCCTCCTCCCACTCACGGATCTTCTCCGTGGGGACGGCGTCGAGATGTCCGCGGGAGAGCGCGTAGAGCACCGCCACTTCTTCCTCGACGACGAGCGGCGCGTACTGCGGCTGTTTGAGGAGCTCCACCGCGCGACGTCCCCGATCGATGAGGCGCTTCGTCCCCTCGTCGAGATCCGAACCAAACTGCGCGAACGCCTCGAGTTCGCGGAATTGCGCGAGGTCGAGCCGGAGGGTTCCCGCGACCTGTTTCATCGCCTTTATCTGTGCGGCCGATCCCACGCGCGAGACGGAGAGTCCGACGTTGAGCGCCGGCCGGATGCCCTTGTAGAAAAGATCGCTCTCGAGATAGATTTGTCCGTCGGTGATGGAGATCACGTTGGTCGGGATATACGCGGAGACGTCGCCCGCCTGCGTCTCGATGATGGGAAGCGCGGTGATCGATCCGCCGCCGTGGTTCCGGTCCATCTTGGCACTCCGTTCGAGGAGGCGCGAATGGACGTAGAAGACGTCGCCCGGATACGCTTCGCGTCCCGGCGGACGACGGAGGATGAGCGCGATCTGACGGTATGCCCATGCGTGCTTGGAAAGGTCATCATAGACCACGAGCACGTCCTTGCCCTGCTCCATGAAGTATTCGCCGATCGCGCAACCCGCGTAGGGCGCGAGAAAGGAAAGCGCGGCCGGCTCGGACGCTCCCGCGGAGACGACGACGGTATAGTCCATCGCGCCGCGCTTCGCGAGCTCGCCTATGATGCGCGCGACCTTGGATTCCTTCTGGCCGATCGCGACGTAGATACAGATCACGTCCTGTCCCTTCTGATTGACGATCGTGTCGATCGCGACCGCGGTCTTGCCCGTCTGCCGGTCACCGATGATGAGTTCGCGCTGTCCGCGGCCGATCGGTATGAGGGCGTCGATCGCCTTGATACCCGTCTGAAGCGGTTCATGGACCGATTCGCGCGTGATGACGCCGGGAGCGATCTTCTCCATCGGCATGAGTTTCCGTTCTCCGGCGATTTCCCCGCGTCCGTCGAGCGGAGCGCCGAGCGCGTTGACGACGCGGCCGACGATCGCGTCGGATACCGGTACGGAGAGAAGTCTCCCGGTCGCCTTCGCGGTCTCGCCTTCCTTCACCGACTCCGCGCCGGAGAGGATCATGACGCCGACTTCGGATTCTTCGAGGTTCTGCGCGACGCCGACCGCGCCCGACTCGAACTCGACGATCTCCGACGACGCGACATCCGAAAGCCCCGAGAGGCGCGCGACGCCGTCTCCGGTCTCCATGACCCGACCGATCTTCTCCTTCTTCGCGGCGTGGTCGAAATCGGCGATCTGCCGTTTCAGTTCATCGATGAGCGTGTTTGCCATAGGTATTCGATTTATGAATCTGGATTTAGGATCTAGGAATCTCTTCGTAGATCATAAATCCCCGATCGCAAATCATCCCTTGATCCGTGACTCGAGTTCCCGCAGCCTCCTCTTCGCCGTCGCATCGACCATCTCATCGGAAGACAGCATCCTCACCCCGCCCACGAGGTCGGCATTCACGACATAGCGAAGCAAAAGCTTCTTCCCCGGAAACGAGGCTTCGGCCAACCGGCCGAGCGCCTCCCGTTCGGCCGCGTCCGCGCTCCGCGCCGTCTCGATCGAGAGCGAGAGCTTCCCCGCCTTCGCCTCCGACAGTCCCTCGAATATCCGCAGGATGTCCGGAAGCTTCTTCGTCAGACGATTCTTGCGGGCATACGAAAGGAACGACGACGCGACTCGTTTCGGGTCTTCCGCTCCCGCGGAGAGCGCGAGAAGGGCTTTCGCATATTGTGAGGCCGTGAGACGCATAATGGTTCAGTCCTTACCGGGTCCCGAGGAACCGCTCCGCCAATTCCCGGTCGTTCTTGCCTTCCGACTTCTCCTTGAGCATCTTGCCCGTCGCGAGGAGCACGAGCGAAGCGAGCTCTTCCTTGGCTTCGCGGAAGATCTTTTCGCGCTCCGCCTCGGCGTGCTTCTTCGACTCCGCGAAGATCGCCTGCGACTTCAACTCCACCGCATCCATGATCGCCTCCGCGCGCTTCTCGGCGGCGATCTCAGCCTTCGCTACGAGGCTCCTCGCCTCTTCGCGGGCCTGGACGAGCATCTTTTCCTCCTTGCGAGCCGCTTCCTCGAGGCGCTTGCCGGCGGCCTCGGCATCCTTGATCCCCTGTTCGATCCGCGCCGTCCGCTTCTCGAGGAATTCGAGCATGGGGCGATAGGCGAATTTCCGCAGGATGAAGAGAAGAATGAGAAAGTTCACCACCTGCGCGAGGAGGAGTTTCCCATCGATACCGAGATTGTGCAGAGCTTCCATAGGCGTCTCTCTACTCTAGGAAACATTCATATTCGGATGAAATCCGAGGCGCAGCCGAGAAGCGGAGCCAGGCTGTACCGATTCAGGTACAGCGGCGAGCATCGGAGGTCGCAACGAAGAAGTTCGCCGAATATGGATGTTTATTTGAAGAAAATCATGAGGGATATGACGAGCGCATAGATCGCGATCGCCTCCGTGAACGCGATGCCGAGGAACATGATCGTCTGGATCTTCGGCTGCGCTTCCGGGTTGCGGCCGATCGCCTCGATGGCCTTGGACACGAGCACGCCGATACCGATGCCCGGGCCGATGGCCCCGAGACCGATCGCGAGCGCCGCGCCGAGATACTTCATTCCCTCGACATTCTCGAGGATGGTCTTCGCTTCTTCCATAGCATTTGTCCGAATCAACGGATTAAAGGGTTACGGACTCGGGATTTCTCTGGGAAGTCCCGGGTCCGTAGCACTCCAATCTCAGTGCTCCTCCGCCGGGAGCATCGCCATCTTGAGGAACACCAAGGTCAGCATAGCAAAAACGAACGCCTGGATAAAGCCCACGAATACCTCGAACAGGAGGAACGGGAGCGGCAGGAAATAGGGAACGAGGTGCAGCATCACCGTGAGGAGCACTTCGCCAGCGAACACGTTGCCGAACAGACGGAACGAGAACGAGAGGATCTTCGTCGCTTCCCCGAGCAGTTCGAGGAGTCCGACGAACGTTCCGATGACGTACGGTTTGTGCATCGGGCTTATGAAGAACTTCTTCGCGTACCCGCGGAGTCCGAGCGCCATGATGCCCGCGGCCTGTATGGTGAAAACGACGATGAGCGACAGCGCGAGCGTGGTATTGAGATCGGCCGAACCGCTCCGGAGGAACGGGACGATCGTCGCCTGACCCTCGTGCGAGGCCGAAAGACCGACCGTGCCGAGACCCGGGAGCAGGCCCAGCCAGTTCGAGAACAGTACGAACAGGAATATGGTCGCGATCAAGGGGAAGAACCGCGCCGTCTGCGTCCGGTCCTTCATGACGCTGTCGACGAGATCGAGGAGACTCTCGAATACCGCTTCGACGACGTTTTGGAACCCCGTCGGAATCTCCCGGAACCGCGACCGGGACAGCACCGCGATCGACGCGAGCGACCCGCTCACCGCGATCGTCCAGATGAACGCGTTCGTCATCGGAAATCCGAAGAACGAGAATAATTTCTCAGCGGCGATCGATATCTCCATACCAGGGAAAAGAATCGGAAACGAAAGGCGACGCCTCACGCGTCGCCATATATTCTATGTCGAAAGCACCGATGTGTCAAACAAGGGAAATTTCAGAAGCCACCCATGACGGACGGTGCCACCGGCTCCTCATCAGATCCTTCGGCGGATGCCTCGATCGGCTCCGGATTGAGGTCAAATCTGATACGCTCCTCACCGTTCCCCTGATTTCCGGGATTCGCGGTCGTCACCGGCACTTCGGCCGCGAAATGCTCCGCCTCCTCGATGAACGCGGCGCTCCGCGGAGTACCGATCGGCTCGGCAGGAGCCCGCTCGGTCTGTTCCCCGAAAATGTGCTCCCGACTTACCTCGATACGTTCGGTATCGATCCGCCCCGCCGCCTCCTTCGCGGCGAGCAACCCCCGCTGGGCCTCTTCGGACTCCTCCGGAGTGAGCGAAAACTCGATCGGCTGGCTCGGATCCGCTCCATCGATCGGAGAAATCTCGCCGCGGTACACGGCATCCTCGCTTCGCCCCTGAGCTGCGCTCTTTTCAGGCGACCCGCCTCCGAAACCGAAAAATCCCATATGTTTTAGCTGAATTGATTATGCCCCCTCCAACAGCTTCATTTTATCACTTTCTTCCGAAAACCCGAAGAGCGTTCTGTCCGACCTGCCGATCGATTTCCTCTTCCGAAACCGCCCGTATCGCGGCGACGGCGCCGGCCGTCATCCGCACGAACGCCGGTTCGTTGCGCCCTCCCCGTTTATCCTGGGGCGCGAGGAACGGACAGTCGGTCTCGACGAACAATCGATCGGACGGCACGAGTTTCACGGTCTCGCGGATATCGTCCTTCGTTCCCTCGAGCGCTTTCTTGACCGGGTAGGTCACGTTGCCGGCGAAAGAGAAGTGCACGTTCGGAAGTCCGAGAAATTCCCGGGTGATCCCAGTATCACCTTGATAGCAGTGTAGGACGGCTGTCAGGGATTCACTCTTGAGAATGTCGAACATATCCTCGTATGCGTCCATGGATCCCTGGGACGGACGCGTATGGAGGATGAGCGGCAAGCCGAGTTTCGTGGCGATTCCCATCTGCGCGAGAAGCCCCTCTTTCTGCCTCGACTTCTGCTCGTCCGTTATCGGGCGTCCGGGCTCGCGCGAGAAATAATCCAGCCCGCACTCCCCGATCGCGACGACCTTCGGATGTCCCGCGAGCGTCTCCAGTCTCCCGGCTTCCTCCGCTATGCGCGTCTCATCGATCTCCGGACGGTTGAAAAAATGCGGGTGGAGCCCCACCGACGCGGATACGCCGTCGTAGGCCTCGGCGATGCCGATCGCTTTCGCGTTATCCTCCGGGTCGGTCCCGACGGAAATCATGAAACCGACACCCGCTTCCTTCGCGCGTTTCACGGTTTCGTCCCGGTCGAGATCGAAATCCGGGAAATAGAGATGGGTGTGGATATCCAGCACGGCTTTTGGCTTTTAGCTGAGAGCTCTCAGAAACATCATCGGATTCTTTGAAACAGGGGTTCGGTTGTTCCTTCCTCGATGGCTCGTGCGATCTTTTCGGAAGTCCGGGGAAGAAGCGGGGTGAGCGCGACCGAGAGAAGCGCGAGGCGATCGAGGAGGGTACGCATCACGCCCTCGAACCGCTCCGTATCGGTCTTCACGAGCTCCCATGGTTTCTCGTCGTCTATGTGTCTGTTCGCCTCACGGACGAGCGCCATCACCCATTCCATCGCATCGGCGAACCTATATCCGTCGATCAGCTGCGTCAGCTCCTCGGGCGTTCCTCGTTCCTCGCTCCTCGCTCCTTGTCGGTCGAGTTTCTCGGCGAGCTTGAGCACGCGGGAGACGAGGTTGCCCAGACCATTCGCGAGATCGGCGTTGTACTTCTCGGTCAGGCGCTCCATGGTGATATCCGGATCGTTCTCGAGATTGCCCGAGGAGAGGAGCAGGTACCGCGTTCCGTCCGTGCCGAATTTCTCCCGAAGCTCATCGGGCGAGATGACGTTGCCCTGCGACTTCGACATCTTCTGGCCCCCGACCATGATGTGACCATGAATGAGGATCTGTCGTGACGGATCGAACCCGGCGGAGAGGAGCATCGCTTGCCACATCGCCGACTGCTGGCGGAGATTGTCCTTGCCCGCGATCTGAAGTCCCGGCCAGAATTTCCCGAACGTGGCATCGTCCTCGGGCCACCCGAGGGTGGAGATATAGTTGACGAGCGCATCGAACCACACGTACATGACGTGCTCCTCGTCGCCCGGCACCGGGATCCCCCACGACATCTTGGACGCGAGCCGCGAGATGCTGAAATCCTGCAGTCCCTTTTCCACGAAGTTTCGTATCTCCGCGAGCCGGTTCGCCGGTACCACGAAATCCGGCCGTTCCCCGTAAAGCCGGAGAAGCGCATCTTGGTATTTCGAAAAGCGAAAGAAATAGTTTTCCTCCTCGACGATCTCGATATCCAGGGTCGGATGATCCGGACACTTCCCATGATCGAGATCCGAGTCGGTCTTCTCCATCTCACAGCCGACGCAATACTTCGTCTGATACTGCTTCTTGTAGATATCGCCGCTTCGCTCGCACCGACGCCAGAATTCCTGCGCGGCGGAGATATGGTGCGCGTCGGTCGTCCGGATGAAATGCGTATAGCTCACATCAAGCGTGTCTTTGAGCGCACGGAAATGTTCGGACATCCGATCGCAGAATTCCTGCGGCGTGATGCCTTCCTCGGCGGCTCTCCGGAATATCTTCTGCCCATGCTCGTCGGTCCCGATATTGAAGACCACCTCGTCTCCGCGGGCCCGGGCCATGCGCGCGAGCACATCCGCCTGAACCGCCTCAAGCGCATATCCGAGATGCGGCAATCCGTTCACATACGGAAGAGTCGTCGTTATGTAAAAAGGCTTATTTTCAGTATTTTCGTTCATATACTCTTGACCTTGTTAAACGAAAGAATCGCTTCTACATAAAGAAAAATAGCACGTTTTATTGTTTAACAGGGTTGACAAAACGGTTTTTTCGGAGTATAATACGAACTTGTAATCGTAGCTTCACAATTTTCTCAACCAGAAGGAGGTATCAAAGATGGACACTGCACTGGAACGGAAGGACCGGAAACTGGCTTTTATGGCGTTTATCGTTCTCCTGGTGATCGTATACACCAGTCTGTCGGCCGACTGTGCCACGGGTGGAAGCTGTACTTTCGCCAGCGGCACCTGGTTCGACTGGATCGCCACCACCTTTTCCGGTTAGGATTTTCCGACCGACCACGGCTCGATGCAACGCATCGGGCTTTTTCATTTTATGCCGAATACGCGATGACGACAAACTCCCCTTTCACTTTCCCCGGATTCGCTTCGAAATAGGCCAGGACATCCGCGACCGGACCGCGGACGACTTCCTCGAACATCTTGGTGAGTTCGCGGCCGACGATGATCCGCTTTTCGGGAGCGAACTCCCCGAGCAGGCGCAGGTTCTTGATCACCCGATGCGGCGACTCATAGTAGATGACCGGATATTCGGATGCCGTCACTTTCTTGAAAAACGTCTCACGCCCCTTCTTGTGCGGAGGAAACCCGAGAAAGACGAACTCGCGCATATCGATTCCCGCGACCGAGACGATCGCGCCGAGAGCCGACGCGCCCGGGATCGGCGAAACCGGAATACCGGCGGCGACCGCGAGCGAGACGAGGCGGTTACCCGGGTCCGAAAGGCCCGGCGTCCCGGCGTCCGTCACGTAGGCGAAACTCTTCCCCTCTTTCATCTCTTCCACGAGCCGCGCGAGCTTGCCCTCGTCCGTGTGTTCGTGACACGAGACGGCCGGCTTGTCGATCCCGTGATGCGAGAGAAGCTTCCTCGTGACCCGCGTGTCTTCGGCGAGCACCGTGTCGCACTCGCGCAGCACGCGCAACGCCCGGAGCGTGATGTCCTCGAGATTGCCGATCGGGGTGGCGACGATGAGCAATTGTCCCTTCGTTTCCGGTGTCATGATTCCGATTCACTGTTTACCGGCCTGCTGTTTCTCCATGAAATCCTCCACGAAGACACCCATGATCATCGCCGTCGGAACGGCGAGGAGGACGCCGATCGCTCCGCCGAGCTCGAGGCCGATCAACACCGCGACGATGAGCACGACCGGGTTGAGCCCCGCGGAGTGTTTCATGATCTGCGGCGCGATGATGTGACTCTCGAGCTGATGCGCGATGACATAGTAGGCGAGTACCGAGAACCCGATGACCGGCGCCTCGAGCAGGCCGAAAATGACTGCCGGAACACCGGCGAGGATAGGCCCGATATACGGGACGATCTCCACGAGACCGCCGAAGAGCGCGATCGCGAAGGCGTACGGGACGCCGAAGAGCGAGAGCCCGACGTAGTAGATGGCGAACACGATCGCCATGAGGAGGAGTTGTGCGCCGAGCCACCGGGAGACGCGGTCGCGGATCTTGCCCGCGAATTCCGCCGCACGGGCGTGATACCGGTCCGGTGTGAGGGCGCGGAAGAACTTCTCGATACCGTCCTCCTCGAGCGAGAGGTAGAGCGCGAGAAAGAAGTATCCGAGGAAATGGATGAGCCCGGAAAAGATCCCGACCGTCGTCGCGACGATGTTTCCCACGCCCTGCGAAAGTCCGGTCTCGACCTCGGCGAACAGCTGTTCGCGACTGAAGTCCACGCCGAACGACCAGAAGTACTGCTCGAACGCGAACAGGATTCCGGAAAGTTTCTCGCCGTACGCCGGCCATGCGGCCGCGAAGTTCTTCATTTCCGAGACGAAAAGCGGGATGAAGATCGCGACCATCGCGACGATAAGCGTCAGGAAGCTCAGGTACACGGTCACGACCGCGCCGGTCCGGGAGAATTTCCACCGCGCAAGCCGCCCGATGATCGGATAGAAGGCCGCCGCCGTGAGCACCGCGAGCATGACGAGGAGCACGACACCGCGGAGGAGATAGAGGAAGTACACCCCCGTCGCTATGAGCGCGACGCGGAGGATGAGCTTGGTTCCGATATCGACGACGGATTCCTGATTCATAGGACGAGCAGTTTCTCGAGCTTCTTTTTCATCCCGGCATCATGCGGCCCGATGATCGCGAGGTTGAGTTTCTCGTTGACGAAGATATCCTTGGCGACGCGCAGCACGTCATCTACGGTCACGGCGTCGATCTTCTTCACCTTCTCTTCGGGAAGCGTGACTTTGTCCCGGAGCACCTCCTGCGTGACGAGGTATTCGACAACGTCATCCGACCCTTCAAGCCCCATCGCGAGGCGCCCTTTGATATATTCCTTCGCGCGAGAGATTTCCTCCTCATCCGCTTTCTCCGTCGCGATCCTGCGGTACTCGCTGAGTATCACCCGGATCGTCTCCTCGAGGTTCTCATGCTCGACGCCGACCTGGGTCGCGAGATAGCCGGCGTCATGAAGAGCGTCGTAATTCGTATGCACGCTGTACGCGAGTCCGCGCCGTTCCCTCACCTGGATAAAGAGCCGCGACGACATCCCGCCGCCGAGTATGGTCGAGAGTACCGAGAGCGCATATCGATCCTTGTGCTCCGCGGGATACGCCCGCACCCCGAGGAGAAGGTGCGTCTGGTCGGTCTTCTTCTTCTCGATAAGGAGCGCCGGCATCTTCTGCTTCTCGGAAATTTTCCTGAATGACGGCTTCTCCCCTTTCTCAAGGACATCGAACCGTTTCTTGATCTCACGGAGAATCTTCTTCTCGTCGATCTTCCCCGCGACGCCGATGACGACATTCGGGCCCGTGTACATCTTCTTCAGGAATCGGACGAAATCCGAACGCTTGAATCCCTTGATGTTCTCCTTGGGCCCGAGAATACGCCACCCCGCAGGGTGATCTCCGTAGAGAAGCTCCTCGAAGTGTTCGCCTACACGGGAGGACGGTCGGTCCTCGTACATATTGATCTCCTGAAGGATCGTCCCCTTCTCACGATCAATCTCTACTTGTTCGAGCTTCTGGTGCAAAAAAAGATCCGAGACGACGTCAAGCGCCGTATCGGCATGATGCGCCTCGACTTTGGCATAGTAGCCGGTATATTCCTTGCCGGTGAACGCGTTGTATTCCGCACCGATCGCGTCGAGCTCCTGCGAGATATCGAATGCCGTCGGACGATTCTTCGTCCCCTTGAAGAACATGTGCTCGAGGAAGTGTGCGATACCGCTCTCCTTTCTCGCTTCATAGCGCGACCCGGCTCCGGTCATGACGAGGACCGTCGCCGTTCCCGTCTCATGCATCGGCGCCAATATGACGCGCAAGCCGTTCTTGAGGGTGAGTTTCTTGTAGTTCATATGGTATGTAGAATGGAATTTACTTCAGCCGTTCGGAAAAATACTCCTGCAATCCGGCGATCGGGATCCTCTCCTGTTTCATCGTGTCGCGATCGCGGACAGTGACGGTGCCTTCGAGAGATTTGTCTCCTGCCCGGCTTCCATCGGAAGACGGGTCGCCCAGGCCGATCGTATCGAAGTCGACGGTCACACAATACGGTGTCCCGATCTCGTCCTGGCGGCGATAGCGCTTGCCCACGTTGCCATTGTCATCGAATTCGACGCGGAAATTTTCCTTGAGCGAACCGAATATCTCGCGCGCCTTCGCCACTAGTTCCGGCTTGTTCTTGAGGAGCGGGAAGACTGCGATCTGTACCGGGGCGAGCTTCCTGGGGAATTTGAGTACGACGCGCGTGTCCCCCTCCCCGACTTCCTCTTCCGTGTACGCATCGGTCATCACCGCGAGGAAGGTCCGATCGAGCCCGACCGAGGTCTCGATGATCCACGGCATGAACTTCTCGTTCGTGATCGGGTCCCGATAGGAAAGATCTTCGCCCGAGAACTTGGAGTGCTGGGTGAGATCGTAGTCGCTCCGATTGTGGACGCCCTCGAGCTCCTTGAACCCGAACGGGAACTTGTACTCGATATCCCATGCCGCCTTGGCGTAGAAGACGAGATTCTCGTGCTCGTGCCAGCGGAGGTTCTCCTCGCGGATCCCAAGGTCGAGATAGTACTGCCATCGTTTCTTGCGCCATTCCTCATAGGTCGCGGCCGCCTCTTCGGGCCGGACGAAGTACTGCATCTCCATCTGCTCGAATTCACGTTTGCGGAAGATGAACTGCCGCGCGGTGATCTCGTTGCGGAACGCCTTGCCGATCTGCGCGATGCCGAACGGCACCTTGACCCGCGAGGAGTCGAGTACGTTCTTGAAATTGACGTAGATACCCTGACAGGTCTCGCCGCGGAGATAGGTCGGTTCTTTGGTCCAGTCGCCCGTGAAATTGCCGAGATTGGATTGGACGAGGAGGTTGAAGCTCTTCGCTTCCGTGAAACTCTTCTTGCCGCATTTCGGGCAGACGACCTTGTCCTTGTGCTCGGAAAACAGCTTGTTGATGTCCTCGTCGGTCATCTTCTCGTCCGCCTGCACGCCGGCCTCCTCGAGGAGGTGGTCGACGCGGACGCGCGAATGACACTCGCGGCACTCCGCGAGCGGATCGGAGAATCCCCCGACATGCCCGGACGCTTCCCAGACCTTCGGGTGCATGAAGATCGCGCTGTCGAGTCCGACGATGTTGTCGTGGTCCCTCACCATCGCCTTCCACCACGCTTCGCGGATGTTGCGCGCGAGCTCGACCCCGTACGGACCGAAATCATACACCGCCGCGAATCCGCCGTAGATCTCGGATGAAGGAAACACGAATCCCCGCCGTTTGCAGAGGGAGACGATCTTGTCCATGAGGTCGTTTTTCTGTTCAGCCATAGGAAAAAAGTTCGTTATTTCCCTTCAACCCTACCTTTTTCCAGGATGAAAGTCAAAAATTGTCGCGCGAAGACGCCCGTGGTATAAAGGATGGAGCATAGTCCTTTCAATCAATCGGAGGAGAGCGACATGAATATCGCAAGACTCATCGAACCACTCGTGGTCGGGATCATCGCCACGATTCTCGTCATCATGGCGGTCGTCCGTCTCCGCCGCATCCGCAAAGAACGGATCAGCTGGAAGATTCCGGAGCAGGATCGCTTCCATCGAAGCCAAGAAAAATGAAAACCCGAGCCGAAGGCCCGGGTCTTTTTTTGCGCGTTCGGGATACTCCCGGGGTTTCCCGAAATGAACGAGGGTTGACGTATTCCTTGTGAAGAACGCCCCTTCGGGAGTATAAAGGAAGTATCGTTCCTTCAATCAGGGAGACATACCATGATTTTCCGCAGAAAAAGGACTCTCAAATACATCAGGCGCGTGTCCTTGTGGTGGCGCGCCTTCGCCCGCTACTCGGCGGAGCGCCATCCGACCCTCGCCATTTTAGATGATCGGTCGATCGAGATCCTCTCGGCATGTATCGAGGTACAGAGGGAGTTCACCCGATACTTCCCGCATCCGGAAAATGAGCGTCTCCTCGAAAGACTCGAATCCCTCCTTCGCCCGAGCAATCCGACCGGCGGAGGAGAGCCGGTAGCAATCTTTGCCGCTCGAATATCGGGCGGTTTTACTTTTCCCCGCGAAGGAGCTCCATGAGCCGCATGTAGAAGCGGAGATTGTGGATCGAGGCGAGCTTGCCGCCGAGCGAATCCCCGACACGGAAAAGGTGCCGCAGATACGCGCGGCTATGATTCCTGCAGAGTTCACAATCACAGGTCTTGTCCACCGGTGAAAAATCTTCCCGGAACTGCTCGTTCGAGATATTGATAGTTTCGTAAAACGGGCTTTCGGTTTTCCAGAGGAAAAGCCTCCCATGGCGTCCCTCCCGCGTCGGGATGACGCAGTCGAACATATCCCAGCCGAGCGCGTGACACCGGACGATATCTTCCGGTGTGCCGATGCCGAGCGCGAAACGCGGGGCATCCTCGGGAATGGCCGCCGCCGTCTCGCGGACGATCTCTTCGAGGAAATTCCCCTCCGCATCCACATGCCGCCCGCCGAAGCCGTATCCGTCGAAGCCGATGGATGCCAGGCTTTCCGCGCACCGCCTCCGGAGCGCGACGGATGTCCCGCCCTGCACGACCCCGAAGAGGAGCGGGCGGGTCGTGTCGTCCTGTCCGCGCGCCGCCACCTGCCGATCGAATTCCTCGCGGCACCGCTTCGCCCAGCGGATGGTCCGCTCGACCGACGCCGCCATCTCGCCTTCCGGAACATCGTTCGGGCGCGGATCGTCGAGGCACACCATCATATCGACGCCGAGATCGAACTGGATCGCGATGGCGCGTTCCGGCGTCAGGAGGTGTTTCGACCCGTCGAGCACGGAACGGAACTCCGCGCCCTCCTCGGTGATCCGCCCCATCTCAGGATTCTTGTGGATGAGGGAATAGACCTGATATCCGCCGGAATCCGAAAGAAGCGGCTTGTCCCATCCCATGAAGCGATGGATACCGCCGGCATCCCTCAGGTACTCCGGGCCCGGCTGCAGCATGAGGTGATAGGTATTCACGACCATCGCCCCGATCCCGGTCGCTTCCAGTTCCTCGCCCGATACCCCGCGCACCGATCCGCGGGTCGCGTCCGGCATGAAAAACGGGGTCGGTATCACCCCGTTTCTCGTCTGAAGCAGGCCCGTCCGGCCTTCTCCGGTTTTTCCTTCGTGTGAAAACATGCCGCTATGGTACGACGACATACGCCGTGCTGGCAATACTCTTGTCCTCCTGAAGCGAGGTCGTCTTGCTTCCCCGCTCGATGCGGATCGGATCTTTGGTGAACACGTCCTCGGCCTCGAATACGGCATTCGTGAGGAGCTGGGCCGCATTGCCTATCTGGTTCGGGCTCGGCGTGATCGAGAACTGGAGCGCCACCTCGCGGGAACTCTCACCGCCGCCGAGGATGCTTCCGATATCCCACGTGAGCTGTCCGGTCCGATCGTTGTACGATACCGATTCGCTGTCCGGGGACCGTTTCCCGGTGAAGCGGACCGATGTCGGAACCAGCACGGAAACCCGGGCCTTGGAGATGTCATTGAGGAAATTGGTCACCTTGAACCGCAACGTATAGGTGGTTTCCGCCCCGACTTTGGGCGGAATCGGACCGGTATTCGGGAGTGCGGCATCGAAATAGAAACCGTTGATCTGGAAATCGACGACGGACCCGATACGGACATCGAGCATGTTGCTCGAGATGACCTTGTTGGTCGGCGACGAGAACGGTATATCCAGGCTGTCGATCTTCGCGACCGTCCTCACGGAGAGATGTTTTCCGGCTTCGGTGTTGACCGCGATATCCCCGCGCACCGGCACCGAAAAAGTCACCGTCCCGCCGCGATTCGGCTCGAGGCGTGCCAGTTCGGGAATATCGGACGCCCTCCAGGTGATGATGTTCCTCGCGGTATCGTAGGAACCGCCGCGAAGGGTGAGCCGCGTCACGTCGAGGAGCGACGCGTTCATCTCGAGGGTGATGATGACGTCGCGCAGTCCGACCGTCCCCTCGTTCATGTATTTGAGCTCGTATTTGAGCATATCGCCGGGGTTCACGGAGAGTTCGGTCTTGCCGTTCACGGTCTGCGTGATCGTAAGCGGAGACATGACGACGCGGGTCGTCCGCTCCTTCTGATCGTATGCCACGAACGTATCGTCGCCTTGGAGGACGCCGAGCGACACGCGGAACACCTTCACCTGATCGCGCGAACCCGTGAGGATTCCCTTGATGCGTATCTCACCGCTCGCGTGCGGCAGGATGTTACCGATGCGCCAGAGCGAATCGCCTTCCGTCGATTTCGGTTCGGATTGGTTGAAACGGAAGCCGTCCGGATACTCCGCCTTCACGCGGAGATTCGAGAACGACAGATCGCTCTCGTTGCGATACGAGATGACGTACTCCACCTCGTTTCCGGAGGCGATTTCCTTGGGGGCGATGGCCTCGAGCACGAGCGGCGAGGACGCGATGGTCACGCCGTACTGGGTGTCCTTCTCGAAGCGGCTCGACATCCCGGACGGGGAAAAGCCGAACGTCGCCTTCAGATAGGTGAGCGTACCCTTGGATCCGTAGAATTTCCCCGAAAACTTCGCCTCTCCGGACGAACGACCGCCCACCTCTCCCACCGAGAGCGTCGCCCTGTTCCCCTCTATCGACATGCCCTCGCCCTGCTCGATCTTGAACGAGTCCGGAAACGTGAGGGTGATGCTGACATCGTCGGCCGAAAGGACGTTCCCGTTGTCATAGCGGAGCGTATATTCCACCGTTTCGGCGCTCGCGACTTCGGACGGGCCCACGACGCTTATGCCGATACGGTCATCGGTGAAGAGCATCTCACGGATGAAGGTCAGGTTCGCGAGGAACGCGAGAAAGATTATCGAGATAAGCCCGATGAGGACCCACTTCCATTTCGTGGCGAAGAATTCCCCGATCCTCGAGAACACGCTCGTCTTGACCGGAGTCTCGTTGACCCCCCACGTGTCCGACTTGAACTGGACGTCTCCCTTGGCCTCGGGGTTCCCGGGGTCATACTCCGTGCGCGATTCGCGCCCGTCCGCATAGTCGCGACGATAGATATCCTCGTTGAGATCCTGAAGACCCATAAAAACAGGTGCTAGCTTTTAGGTGATAGAGTATGGCGGGAGAAACAATCGATCCGCTGCTCCAAGTATAGCAAAAAAGTGCCCGTATCCGAAGGTATCAGCGTTGGATATGCCGGAAAAAGATCGCGCGGATGCGGGAGAGCTCCTCGACGTCGCGCTTGTCCACGCGTATCTTCCGGATCGACGACAGCCGGTTGGCGAGGAATATACGGAGAATCTTGACCGCGTTCTCGCTTATGGCGACCGAGTACCGGTCGGCGTGCGCCTCTAGCACGACCCCGCCGGCGTCCGGACTGAAGAAACACCCGGCTCCCGGCGAGAGACGCTCCCCCGAAACCGCGCAGACGGACGTCTCGAGGTGGTACCCGAGTCCGGATGCGAGTTTCACGTAAAACGCCTCGGACAGGAGCGGTGCGGCCGACTGCCCGCCTGTTTCCGCGAGACCGTCGAGGAGCGTGAGGTATTCATGCAGGAGTTCGAACATCGCCTGATCGGGTTCTTCCAGCCCGACCAAGGAATCGAAGATGCGCACGGCCTCGAGCGCCTGCGACAGGGTATCCAGATCCGATCGGAGGTTGGGATAGGTCTCCTCGGCGATGGCTCCGGCGATACGCCCGATACCGCGACCGCGGACGATCGTGATATCGGAGAGCGTGAGCGTCTCGAGCGACGAGGCGAGCTTGGCTTCGGCCTTGCGGACGCCGATCGCCTTGGCGCGGATCTTGCCCCCTTCGCGCGTCATGAACGTATAGAGACGGTCGGTCTCGCCGACCTCCCGTTTCCCGATCACGATAGCGGTGTAGCGGAGTTCCATACTTTACACGGATCATCGGCTATGATAGAAGAAGTCATGCCCTAAGGCATTCTCTCAGGAGGATTGTACCATGCTCATCGCAAGCAGGAATAAGGCCGGCCCGTTCACCATAATCGATAGTGAGCGCATAGGAGCCTTTCCCGGTATCGACGATGCCGTCGATTACGCACGAATATACCTCAAGCAGACGGGGCGAAAGGCCGATTTGCTGGAAATATCGTACAAATACAAGATCGGAACCAAGGCGACTCCTTTCAGAGTAGGAGAAAACGAAGAGCACGGTTACCGTATCGAAAGCGGGCCGAAAAAGACCGCGAATCGCAACGACCTGAAGGCGGTATGGGAATACTGCCTGAGCGAAGCGAAAGAAAGGCCTTTCAAGATATTCCTTACCCTCTAGGAACAATTTCCCGGGACCGGACGATGCGATAATCGCACCGTCTTTTTTTGTGACCGATTACCGCTTCAACCAGAAAGCGAATCGTTCCTCGTCGATATCGACGGAATCGGTATAGTCCGCGTCAGCGATCTCACCTTTCGAGACCCCGCCTTCGGCGAGCGTCTCACCAGCGATCATGGCATTGAGATCGGCGGACTCGAACACACCTTCCATGCCCTCGTATCCGAGCATGATCCGGTCTTCCACGTTGAATCCGGCTTTCTTGCGCCCTTCCTGGATAGCGCGGATGATTTCACGCGCCTGTCCCTCGAGCTTGAGTTCGGGAGTTATAGTTAAATCAAGAAGATTAAGGGAACCTCGATAATTTTCATCATGATCACTACTGTCATATTCCTTCACGTTCAATTCTTCTTTAACGATTTCCTCTAGCTCCATTCCAAGAGGACGTGCACTGACAGACTGCAATGGCTGCCTTACTTTAATCTTATGTTCGGCTCGTGCTTGAAGACCCATATAAACTATGAACCTAGCAAGTTTCATGTCCTCATTCAATTTCACATCAATCAGACGTTCATCCGCCATCGGATATTCCTCAAGATGTACCGATTCCTTGCCCGTCAGATTGCGATACATCTCTTCCGCGAGGAATGGCGTGAACGGCGCCATGAGTTTCGAGAGTTCGACGAGCACAGAGTGAAGCGTCGCGTACGCGCTTTCCTTGTCGGCATCGTCCTCCGTCCCGCCCGATTGCATCGTTCGGGCAGGCTTCCAGAAACGACCGCGGCTCCGACGGATGTACCAGTTCGAGAGATCGTCGATGAACGATTCGATCTTCTGGGTCGGCCCATACACGTCATAGCCAGCAAGCGACTCATCGACCGATCTCATGAGCAGTTGAAGCTCCGACACTATCCACCGATCAAGGATGTTCCCCTGTTCCTTGTTCCCTGTTTCTTGTCCCTTGTCCGATGGTTTCCATCCGTCTATGCTCGCGTACGTCATGAAGAACGAATACGAATTCCAGAGCATCCGGAACACGCGATTCTGGACGTCGCGCATCACCTTGGTGTCGAAGCGCTTCGGAAGTCCCGGCTGATTGATCGAGAAAAGCGCGAACCGGAGCATATCCGCACCGTACTCGTCGAACATCTGGAACGGATCGATCACGTTCCCCTTCGACTTCGACATCTTCTTCCCCTTCCCATCGAGCATGTGTCCGAGGCAGATGGCATTGCCGTACGCGTTCCCCGCCGGCACCGCTCCGGCCTTGTGAAGGAGCGTCGCGATCGCATGAAGCGTATAGAACCACCCACGCGTCTGATCGACGCCTTCGGCGATGAATCCTGCCGGGAATGATTTCCCTGTCTCGATATTTTCCTTCTCTTCCGCCGAAGCACCGGCCGGATAGGAGAACTGGGCGAGCGGCATCGCCCCCGAGTCGAACCATACGTCGAGCACTTCCGGCGTCCGCTCCATCGTCCCCTCGCCGCATCCGCACACCCATTCGACATCGTCGATATAGGGCTTGTGCAGATCATCGGGTTTCTTGCCTGAAAGTTTCTCGAGTTGCGCCGACGATTCGACGACCACTCTCCGGTCGCACGCGTCACAGGTCCAGATCGGAATCGGCGTTCCCCAATACCGGTCCCGCGAGATCGCCCAGTCGCGGACACCGCGAAGCCACTCCCCGAACCGTCCTTCCTTGATATTCTCCGGAATCCAGTTGATCGCTTCGGCGTTCGCGACGAGTTCCTCGCGCACCGCGCTCATCGCGATGAACCACGACGGCTTCGCGAAATAGATGAGCGGCGTATCACAGCGCCAGCAGAAGGGATATTCATGTTCGTAGATCTCCTCCTTGAAGAGCAGTCCTCTCGTTTTCAGATCCTCGATGATGAGATCATCGACCATGTACCGGTTCTTGTCGTTCTTCTTCTTGACCGGAATCCCTTTTCCGGGGACATCGACACTGACTTTCCCCTCGGGGTCGACCGTATGAAGCGTCGGCAGTCCGCTCTCCCGAGCGACATTCGCGTCGTCCTCCCCGAATGCCGGCGCGATATGGACGATGCCTGTTCCGGAATCCGTCGTCACGAAATCACCGGCTACGATCCGATAACAGGTTCCTTCCTCGCCTGTCCGATAGAGGCATTCATATCGATCACCGAGCAGTTCTTTGCCCTGGAAGGACTTCTCGACGTGAGCATCGGGAAACAGTTTCTCGCGAAGCGGTTCAGCTATGATGTACTTCTCCTCGCCTGCGGAAACGAGCACATAAGGGATCACCGGGTTGATGGCAAGCGCGACATTTCCCGGAAGCGTCCATGGCGTCGTCGTCCACGCGAGGAAATAGGTGTGGTCGTCGTATCCTTTCCCGGCATTCGGTTTCACCTTGAACCTGACATACACCGAATTATCCTTCACCGTCTGATACCCCTGCGCGACTTCGTGCGACGAGAGCGCCGTGCCGCACCGATAGCAGTACGGGACGACCTTGTGCCCGCGATAAAGGAGGCTCTCCCCCTTCTCGTCCTTGAGTTCCGCGATGCGGGCGATCTGCCACCAGACCGATTCGATATACGGGTTTTCATACGTGACGTACGGATGTTCCATATCCATCCAGTACCCCATCCGCCGGGTCATCTTCTCCCAGAGATCGCGATACTCCCATACCGATTCCTTGCATCGCTTGTTGAACTCGATGACGCTCGCCCGCGCATCACCCGGAACGATGTTCTCGATGTCCTGCTTGTTCTTGAGTCCGAGCGCCTTCTCCACCTGAAGCTCGACCGGAAGTCCGTGCGTATCCCAGCCGGCCTTGCGCGTCGCATGGTAGCCCTTCATCGTCTTGTACCGCGGGATGATGTCCTTGAACGAACGGGCCAGGACATGATGAAGCCCTGGCTTGCCGTTCGCCGTCGGCGGTCCCTCGTAGAACACGAATTCTCCGTTCGGCGCATCTTTCGACACCGACTTCTCGAATATCTTGTTCGATTCCCAGTATGCGAGAATCTCCTCCTCCATCTTCGGGAAACTCACCTTCGGATCGACTTTCTTGAACATATGTTTATGGCTACTTGCTGAAAATTGCGGATACCATGTCTTTATAAAAATTCCGGTCAACATACGCCGCGCACCTGTCCAGAAAAACTTCCCGTTTTTTTTCAAGCGACTCGCGCTCGCGCTCCCATTTTTCCTGCGCATGATATCCCTTGTAGTTCCGGATATTGTCGAGAATGTCCGCTGCTTTCGCTATGACCGCGTATTCCCCTACACGGAGACAAGAATCGATAATCTGTCCGATATCTTTTTTCTCTCCATTCGTACCGAACTTCGTATTGGCACGGACCGCTTCCGCTACTTTTCCCCCGAAAGCAGCGACCATGTCATCGTACGTCGTATCCGTGTCTTCCAAAATATCATGGAGATAGCTTGCGAGAATCGCATCTTCATCCACACACCAGTTTTCGGCGATGAGGCCGGCACGGATACCATGAATAATCGACGGTTTCGAAAGCTTAACCTTCGACATCCGTTCGGTAAGAAAAATTATCGCCTGTTGAGATTTCCACTGGTCCATACCTTATAAACAAAAAATCCCGCCCCGAATAACGGAGAAGGACGTCGATGACGTGGTACCACCTTCATTCTCCGCCGGCTGGCGGACTCATTCGCGCTGTTACGGGCTTACCCGCCAGGTTCTACCGGCCACAATGGCGTTCTTCCTGGGGCTCCGGGAGGATCATCCCTTCATCGCCGTTCAAGATTGTATGGAAAGTCTAACGGAAATCTGCATTTCAGGCAATCATTCTCCGTTTTTCTCGCCACACAACGAGATACGTGCCCGCCCAAGAGCCGAGCGCGAGCGGAATGACGTAGAGAAAGTTCTCAACGTAATTAATCACTCCGAATGCGAGGAGAAAATGCATGATAAAGCCGATATTTGCCGCCTGGATCGGCTTCCTCCCCACGACCGAATAAGTATACTGCGCGTACAACGCATCAATGACGAGATACGCCCCGAACACGAGCCCTGCAAGCCCGAAACTGAATCCGTCTGACATTGATGCGATATTTTCCATGTGTCAAAAAATTTCACAATTCTTCACGACCGCGACATATCGTGAAGTTTTGAAATCACTTTCGTACAACTCCCCTTCTCCGGGTACCAGCCATTCACGGACCTTTGTACGGAATCTCCAAGCAGGATCCCGTGAACCTGCTCAAGCGGGTCACCATGCGAGACGATGACGATCGTCTTTCCGGCATATTTCGCGAGGACGTCCTTCAGAAACGATTCGAGCCGATCCCGCATCGCGCCGAACCCCTCAAGATGTTCTTCCTCGTTCCCATCGAGACGCATCAGCGGATCGGGATATTTCCCCCAGAGCGCGGATGTCGGGCGACCGCTGTATATTCCGAAATCCGTCTCACGAAGCCGCTCGTCGAATATCACTTTCGCGCCGGTCGCGCGAGCGATGATTTCCGCGGTCTCGCGGGTACGCCGGATCGGCGAGCTGAAGATGATGTCGATCGTATCTTCGGACAGATCATTCGTGGCGACCTTCGTCGCTTGTCCGCGTCCCTTCTCCGTAAGCGCATACCGGTCCGCTTCCGAATATGAATTCAGGATGTGGAGGACATTATTCTCCGCTTCCCCGTGACGCACGAGATAGAATACCGTCGGTTCGATTTCCATATATGTTTGCGCTAGGAATGGATCCCTCGTCTCAGAATATCGAGTCGATCAACCCGGAAACGGCGTAGAGCGCCGAATCGATCGGGCCGGAGCTCGCCCACCGGACGACGTGCGTGATATCCGTCACCGCGGCGGCGACGAAAAACACGGCCACAGGCCCCACGACCTTCATCGCGAACAGAAGGATTTCCTCATCCTGACCTCGTTTCTTCGGCATAGATTCCTTTTTCCTGTTTGTCTTACATTTTTTCCGGCGCGTCGATGCCGAGAACATGAAGCGTCTCCTTGAGCACGACTTTCACCCCCGACACGAGCGCGAGACGGGCCTGCGAGAGCTCACTGTTTTCCGGATCGATCACCCGGCACTCGGCGTAGAACGAATGCAGTCTGTCGGCGAGACGTATCGCGTAGGTCGGCAGTTTGTGCGGAGCGTACTGCTCGGCCGCGGTGCGGAGCAGTTCGGGAAAGAACGCGAGTTCCCGCATGAGCGTCGCTTCCTTGGGATGGACGAGGAGCGGGAGCGAACCGCGACCCGGGGACAGCCCGGCTTCCTCCGCCTTGCGGAGAATGCTCGCGAGTCTCGCATGGGCGTACTCGACGTAATAGACGGGATTTTTTTCCGAGTGTTCCTCGGCCAGCCCGAGGTCGAAGTTCATGTGCGTGTCGGGCGAGTACATGAGGAAGAAGAACCGCGCGGCGTCATGCCCGACCGTCCTGACGAGCTCATCGATCGAGACGACGTTGCCCGCCCGCTTGGACATGCGGACTTCCTTGCCGTCCTTCATGAGGCGCACCAGCTGGACGACGAAGAATCTGATCTCACCCGCGAATCCGAGCGCCTGCGCCGCGGCGCGGAAGCGCGCAGTATAGCCGTGATGGTCGGCACCGAGAATGACGATGAGCGTATCGAAACCGCGCTCCATCTTGTGGAGGATATACCCGCAGTCGGACGCGAAATACGTGCGTACCCCATCTTGCTTCACGAGCACCCGATCCTTGTCATCGCCGTAATCGGTCGTGCGGAGCCAGAGCGCCCCTTCGCTTTCGTACGCGATGCCCTTTTCCTTGAACACGGCCAGGGCGCGGTCGACGAGACCCGTCTCCACGATGTCCTTCTTCTCCGAAATCCAGGAATCGAATGCTATCCGCATCTCCTCGGAGACGGTTTTTTTGATGTCGTTCTCCAGGAGGTACGCGGCCGATCGTTCGCCGACCTCACGGACATCGCCGCCTTGTTTCCCGAATCGTTCGTGGAGATCGTCGATGTATTCGCCCGGATAGATCGCTTGTTCGTCCTTGAGCACGCTGTGCCCCAAGACGAGGATCTGCTCCCCGGCATCGTTCACGTAGTATTCGTTGACGACTTCATGCCCCGTCTTGCGGAGAATCCGCGCGATCGCGTCGCCGTAGAACCCACCGCGGCCGTTGCCAAGATGGAGCGGACCGACGGGATTCGCGGAGATGAATTCGTTGTTTATCTTCTTGCCCTTGCCGATCTCGGAGTCGCCGAAATGCTCCCCTTTCTCGAGCACTTCGCCCAAGACGGCCGTGAGGTACGCCGGCGAAAGAAAGAAGTTGATATACCCCGGCCTCGCGACTTCTATCTTTTCGAATGACATCTTGTCGTCCTGAACTTGTTTCAGGATCTCATCCTTGATCGCCTCGGCGATTTCCATCGGATTCTTCCCGAGCGGTTTGGCAAGCATCATCGCGACATTGACCGCCCAGTCGCCGAACTGTTCGTCCTTGGTCCGGGACACGTCAAAAGCCGGCATCTCCGGAAGATCCCAGCCTTGAGCGTCCCGCAATTTCGAAACGGCCGCCTCGACGAGCGTCCGTATGCTTTCGCTTATCATAGCCCCATCCTAACCGAATCTCACGAGAAAGGCAAAAACGGAAGAGGTACTTCCGTTTTCCTCGCCATTCACCTAGAGGCTCTCTATGTCAGCTTGCGTAAGATACCCATCAGAAACAAGTCTTTGTAAATGACTGGCCGTATTCCCACTTATGCTGTCGGGCGAACTCACTATTTTGGCCAACTTCAGAAACTGCTTTCTCGACTCCGAAGACTTCAGTATTGCTTCCCGAAATTGAGAATCACCGTTCCCAAACAAGCGCGCTCGTCCCGAAACGAAATTCTCTAGGGAAACATTTGATGAATCTTGATCGAAAGAAGATATTTCCTGCTTCGCTCGCCCGAAATTGAACTCCTGTATTTTCGGTCCGACCGATTCGAAGTCCGTTACACCAAAAGAAAACCCTCCCGGGAGATCCGTGTCGAAAACGGCCTCGTTGCTCTTCGCCGCGGACACGTACCGCTTATAGGTATCAAGGTCATCCTTGGCAACGATTGCCTTGAGCCTCTCTTCAAGAAGCGACTCCGTTTCACTCCCGAGTTTTTCCATATCACAAACAGCACCTCCCTTCGGCGCCATGAGCTTCTTGAAGAAGCCTGCTTGCCCCGATGAAGCCTCCTGATACTGATCCGCCCGCTTTCGCTCCTTGAAAATCCGTTTGAACACGCCGGAAAAATCATCCAACTTCATCATATTTCGGATATCCGAAACCACTCCCTGTTCGTATTCGGAGAAATCCGGTTCCTCTTCCGGGATGTTCTGTTCTTCCTGAATCTTTTGCTCTGTCAAAGACATTTCTGTAACAAAGTTTGTCGATTCCGGACTCGTTGGATCGGAATCCACCTCCACGGATGCAGCTTCGCTTGCAGCACTCTCTCCCAAAATCTCCGCTCGGATTCGGGCGACTTCCGCCGCGTCGGTTTCTGCCTGCGCCGCGCTCTCTTGTGCCAGAGCATCATGTTCCTTGTTCATCTCATTCGCCTCGTCCCATGCCTGGCCATGAAGCTCGGCTTTCTGGGCCTCGAGTCCTTTCTTTTCCTGGACAAGCGTACGCAACTCCTCGACGGAGTCACTTCCTTGGGCGATGTCTTTGACATCCTGGATTCCTTTCTCGGTGTCCTCGTACGCCTGCCGTGAATATGTCGGCTGTTCTCCGAATTTCATAGTTTCCTCGTTATTGACCGAAAGGGTTGGTTACGGCTTCATTTTACCCTCCCGCGAGGCCTCCAGTCAAACAAAAAAACTTGATACTTCGTACCCGATACCGCATACTGATGCCAGACATATGAAAGTACTCGCCATCAACAAACGGGCATCATTCGACTACGAACTCATGGATCGCTATGAGGCCGGTTTGGCGTTGACGGGAAACGAAGTGAAATCGGTGAAAACCGGACATGTGAGCCTCAAGGGGGCGTTCGTCACCGTCAAAGGAAACGAGCTCTACCTCACGAATTCCCTCATTCCTCCCTATGCCCATGCCCACAAGGACACCCATCACGAGGACACCCGCGCCCGCAAGCTCCTCCTCAAGCGTTCGGAAATCCGCTCATTGATAGGAAAATCCCGCGTGCTCGGCTTGACACTGGTACCCATTCGATTGTATACTCGGAAGCAGCTCATAAAGCTCGAATTTGCCGTAGGAAAGGGAAAAAAGAGCTACGACAAGCGCGAAACGATCAAGCGGCGCGAAGCGGGCCGCGATATCGGAAGAGCAATGCGTTCGTAAAGCACAAAGCCCAGAACACAGAAACCAAACAATCCACAAAGCACAACTAACGAACGCGTTTCTTTTGGAAATTGAATATTGGGATTTGTTTGGAAATTGTGATTTGGAAATTGGAAATTCCGCAACAGAAAAGATTTCATCAAAAGTAGAAGATTTAGACATTCGCCAAGCGCAACAAACGGGAATGAAGAAGTTGTTGCGGCTGGGGGTTGTATAGATTCGACAGCGCGCTCATTCAAAACCTGCAAGCCGATGGTGAAGGGATCATCGTAAAAAATCCTTCGACCACGATAACTGCCAACATCGTATCAAGAGTGAAGGCGACGTTCGCTTCGGCGTTCTCTCCGTCCTTCGCACTTGCCCGCGCCTAAGGGTGCGAGCCATCGGAACCCTGATGCCCGGTACGGGATCTCCGGTGTCATATAATCGGGCGGACTCTGCAGGATCTTTCCTGATTTCTTCCGCAGAGCCCGGCACAGAAACACGGCCTGAGAAAAGGTTTTCGAACGCTTTCCTGCTTTTCTCCGGAATCTGAAAGCGATCTACGCTTGTAGAAGGTTTTGGAAAATCGCGATCTGGACATGGGTGCGATTCCCATCAACTCCACCGGTTAAGAAGTTTTTTGATTGTCACGGAAACAAATGAGACGAAGGCGCCACAATCGACCCAAACCGAAGCCACAGGTCGTCATACGGTTCCGCTCCAACGAGCAGATCCTCTCGCCGACCGTGTTCCTTATCGGTGCTGATGGGGAGCCGCTCGGGGAGATGCCGACGGCGGACGCGCTCGCCAAGGCGCGCGAGGACGATCTCGATCTGATCGAAGTCTCGCCGCAGGCGACCCCGCCGGTCTGCAAGATTCTCGAATACGGAAAGTTCCAGTATCAGCAGACGAAGAAGGAACAGGCCTCGAAAAGCAATCAGAAGAAGGTCGACATCAAAGGCATCCGCCTCGGACTCCGGACCGACAGCCACGATCTCCTCTTCAAGAAGGATCAGGCGGAGAAATTCCTCAAGAAGGGTCACAAGGTGAAGATAGAGATACTTCTCCGCGGACGCGAAAAGGCGATGCCCGATCGGGCCAAGGATGCGATCAACGCCTTTCTCGGGACCCTCTCCGTACCCTACAAGGTCGAGGAGGAAATGAAGAGATTCCAGCGTGGTTTCAGCATAATGATCGTCCCGGAATAATCCATCACTCAATATCATGAAGCAGAAGACCAAGAAGTCCGTCAGCAAGAAAATCAAGGTCACCGGCAGCGGAAAGCTCATGCGCCGCTCGACGGGACACAACCACTACAATTCCCGTGACACCGGCAACGACACCCGGCAGAAGCGCAGCGACCACGGTATCGCCGTCCGGCAGGATGAGAACAACATCAAAAAAGCCCTCCCCTACGCATAGGCGACCAGCAGATCACCCGGACGGAACACATCCGCGAGCGATCATCCCCTTAATTGATTAATCGAACCGTAGTATGACTCGAGTGAAGCGCGGCGTGATGACCAAGAAGCGCCACAAGAACGTCCTCAAAGCCGCGAAAGGCTACCGATGGGGACGGAGCAAGCTGTTTACCAAGGCGAAGGAGGCCGTCATGAAGGCCGGCACGTACGCCTACCGCGACCGCCACAACAAGAAGCGGACGTTCCGGAGACTCTGGATCACCCGGCTCAATAACGCGCTCCGCCTCTATGGCGTGAAATACCGCGAATTCATCGCCCTCGAGAAGGCGAAGAACATCGAGCTCGACCGCAAGGTGCTCTCCGAACTCGCGATGAAGCAGCCGGAATCGTTCAAGGCGTTCATCGAGAAGGTGAAGACAATGTAGACGGAAGATGCAGGATAAAAGATCAAAAAACTCCCCGCTCCATGAGAGCGGGGTTTTTTGTCATATCGTTTACCGATCCATTTTCCTTTTCCTCGTCAGGAACAGAATCGCCGTGATCGCGATCAGGATGCCGCTGCTGTCGTACAATATGTCGGTGAGCTTTCCCTCCCTGCCTGGGACGAACATCTGGTGGGTCTCGTCGAGGAACGCGTAGAAAAGCACGGACATCGCCACGATACTGAGCAGGAAGCTCCTCTTTTCTTTCGGGAAAAACGCATGAAGCGCGTTCCAAGCGAGAAGCGCGAGCAGGAAGAATTCGAACACGTGCGCGCCCTTGCGCTCGAGATACAGGGTGAACGGCATCTCATATTTGACCGGCGAACCCGGAAACGACGAGAACGAAAAAATGACCCCCATCCAGAGGACGAGGAGGAACGCCGCCATCCGTTTTTCCCGGATCACGGGAAGATATCGTTTCAGCATATGTTCACTTTTTCGGTTTGCCCGTCGCCTCGCGCAGGAGCGAAAGGAACGCATAGAACGGAAGCCATATCCACAGGGTCGAACGGAGGAAATTGTCTATCATCTGGTTCATACGTATCTATATCGATCGGAATTCTATGTCCTTCTTCGCCTCGATGCACTGCGTCATATCATACACCACGTCCTTTTTTTCCACCATGATGCGCCAGCCTTCCTTTTTCGCCGCGTCGAGGAGGTTCCGGTTCGGATTGAACGCGATCGGATGGTCCACGAGCTTGAGAAAGCTGATGTCGGACTCGGTGTCGCCGATACCGTAGGAATCCGTGAGGTCGAGCTTGTGCTCGTACGCGTACTGTTTCACGATGTCCCCCTTGTTTCTCGAGGGCTCGAACGAAGCGACGCCGGTGTAGAGCCCGGCCTCGTCCTGCTCGTAGACGCTCCCGTATACGGAATCGAATTTGAGATACTTCTCGTTGTACTCCTCGACGATCTCGAGCGGAGAACCGGAAACGGCGAGGATGTGATAGCCTTCCTTGCGGAACTTCGTGATCATCTCCTCGGCGAAAATGTACGTCCGCTTCGCATGGAACGGCACGACGATCTGACTCGCTTTCCGGACGGATTCCTCGGTACATCCCTTGATATGTTCCGCGTAGAGCGAGACGATCGCCTTGCGATAATCCTCGTACGTCCCTTCATGCGCGAGCCATCCCGAATAGACCTCCGTCAATTTCCGCCGGACCGACATCGGAAACGCGCCGATCCATGACAGCTCGTTGATGAGCTCGAAATGGAGATTCTTGCGGAATATCGTCCCGTCGATGTCGAAGATGGCCAGTTTCTGTTTTTTCTTCATACCCGTTCATGTTATGGGATCTTTTCGATCCCCTCCAAGGGCTTATCTGTTGTCGGCTGTTTCTGCCGTGGCCGATCCGCGGGAACCCCGGAAAATCTCCCTGGCCGTCTCCCACACCGCCGGGTAGTCCTTTTTCTCCTTGAGCCAGTACCACCATTCGGCTCCCCAGAGATATACCTCCGGGAAACGGACCCGTTTGGCATAGGTCACGATATCGCGGAGCTGATGCTCGTCCATGGTCCGGAACTGTTCCTGAAGCGACGCGTCTCCCACCCATCCGTTCGCCCACGGCTCGGCCTGCAGTTCGATGACGATGAAACGTTCCTGATTCGTGAGGAGTCGTACTATCTTTTCCTTGAACCGGAAGAAATTCGGACCGATCGGGTACGTATAGTATCCTATCCCGGGCTTGTGGATCTTCCGATACATCGTGGTCCCGAACATATCCCCGCGCTTCGCCGCCGGATACCACGTCGAGAGTTCCCCGCTGTCGGTAAGGAGTATCGGACGCGAAGGGTCGAGCTTCCTGACGAACGCTATTTCCTCATCGAGAAATCCCCGACGAAACTGCGGACATTCACCGAAAAAGACCAGGAACGGCTCATTCTCGACCTGCCAGGTCGTTATTTCGGAATTATCCCGATACCGCTCGACGGTTTTCTCCATGAACGAAAGGAGTCTGGTTTCCCGATAGGTCTCATCCCCATTGTCCTCGACCCATGCGGGTATATGGCACTCCGGCCAACGCGGTACGCGCTGCCCGATGGATAGGATCACCTCGGCATCGCGCTTTTTCGCTTCTTCCAACTGCCAGTCGATCGCCGAGAAATCATACGCTCCTTTTTCCGTCTCCACGCCATCCCAATACACCGGGATCCGGAGTTTCCGCACGCCGATATCATCGAGGATTGCCGTATACGTCTCTTTCCAGTCCAAGCCGAGATTTTCGGCATACCGATACGAAAAGGTCACTCCCAACTCCACGTCTTCCCGAGGCTCCGGCCCGGGCAGATTGAAATACGCGAACAGGAGGGCGACGAGGAACACGACCGCGAGAAGGAACATCCCGAAAATTTTCACTATCGGCCAAATTCTCCACATAACGGTTGCATATTAATGTTTGTTTTCGACGCTCCGGGGGTTCACTCGGAATCCCTAGAGAAATCCGGAGAGCTGTCCATTGGTCGCGATGAGGGCGATGCCGAGGGCGATAAGGATGATCGCCGCCGTCTTCTGGATGATGGTGTTCCGATCGGTCTCTTCCCGGAAAATTTCCGGATACCGGATCGAGAGGGGTACCGCGAGCAGGAAGACGAGCGCGAACTGTGTTCCGTTCAACCCCTGCACGAACGTCACCGGCCCGAGCGACACCGCGTACGATATGAGGAACGCGCCGAGTCCTCCGAACGCCTTGTTCATGAAAAAGAGCGTCGCCGTCGCGGCGTTGCGCTTCGTCGGCTTCGCGTGCCGGTCGCTCCCGGAAAAGATCTGGCCGCGAAGCGCCGGAAACGCGAGCAGACTCATACCCGTGAGGAACATGCCCATCCGCGACCAGAAGAATCCGGTGGCGAAATTCGAGAGGAGATAGGACTCCTTGAGCACGACGAGCGAGGCCGCCATAAGCGCGCCGGAGAGCAGCACGAATCGGACAAGCTTCGGATCATGCGCCCCTTTCCCGGGCTTCGCAAGAAAGAAACTCCCCGCCGCGAGCAAGAGAAGCGCGATGATACTGACCGCATCGTACTCGTATCCGGCGGCGACGCCTCGGACGATGGTCGCGACGAAAAGGAAGCCGATGACGGAAACCCCGACCAACGGCGCGACGCGCGATATCTCGCTTCGTTTCACCGCCGCATAAAAGGCGATGAGCCCGAGGAGGAAGAGAATGCCGGAAATGACTCCAAGGAAGACCGCATCGGGCAGCATGAAGACGAAACCGAACGGGAGGAGAACGATCGCGAACAGGCTCACGAGGGAGGTGAAGAACGCGTAGAGCGCCGGAGAACCTATACGATTATCCGAAAGGAGCAGTTTGTCGAACAGCGCCGCGAGAGCATTGAAGAAGTATCCGCCGAGCGCGATGAATATCCATGTCATGCCGTCATTCTACCTCAACCGACGGGAAAGGAAAAGCACCCCGGCGGATCGCCGAAGTGCTCCATCGCCCCGTATCGGACGGCTGATCGCTCGCATGTCTGCCGCTAGAGCTTCACGATTTTCTGGTAATACAGATCGACATCGGCGATCCATTTCCGGACGCTTTCCGGGCTGTGCCCGGCACACGAGGAACCGCATTTCCAGATGATCATGTTCTCCGGTTCGCTCGTCTGTCGCAGTGCGACGAGTTCGACGAGTCGGTTGCCCACCATCCGGACCGCTTCCTCCGGAGACCCGAAACAGCCATGCCCCATGGCGACACCGCGGGCTCCCGCCCCCTTGTATCCCCAATAATTGAAGCAATCCTCCCCGGCGGCATCGAGAGGAACCCTCTGACCCCAGCTCGATTCCTTTTTGGCGATACCGACCAGGAGCGCGGCTATTTCGCGGTCGAAGCGCGCGATATGGGGGGCCATCGCCTCCATCGGCGTACCGGCTACGAGCAGTCGTATCTCGTTCTCAAGATCGGTCACGCTCGTCGAAACGAGCGACTCCTCTCCGTAGACCAGGTCCACGCACTCGGCCATCCCATCGGACTGCCGGCTCTCCGTATCCCGCTCCGCGAATGACTCCCAGAATCCCCGCTCAAGACGGATGATGCACAGTTCCTTCCTGATATCGGAAATGCGCTCGGAAGGCGCATCCATGCGCTCCTCCGTGCCGATTTCCGGAGCGAGAGCGAATACCGACGCTCCCAGCGAGAACAACATACCCGAAAGAAAAAGGGCGCGTCTCACGCGTCGCTTCGGATACACTCGGATTGATTTTTTTCGACGTTTATTCGCTTCTTCATCCCCTCCGACCAAACCGATTTCCTGCATAATTGGCAGTTAATCATTAAGTAACTGTTCAAATTCTCATGTCGAGATGAAATCCGAAAATTTCGAGCGAAAACCGTGAACGTCGAGAAGGGTTACTGTCGTACCCCGACGAGACGTGAAGGGTTTGCAGCCGAAATTTTCGGATTTCATCCGACAAGCGGAATCTCTTCTCTTAACTTGTGCGGTGAGAGTTTGAACAGTTGCTAAGACCCTCCAGCCCTGCGGTGTCAAAAGAACGTACTGTCCATTCTATCGTTTTTTCGGGAATCCGTCAAAGGGATTTTCATTTTTTTACCTTATTCAAAACAAAAACGAGATATTCTCTCGCCCGAAATCGACCTTGACGCGGATCCGATCGGACTATGCGTCGCCTTCCTTGTTGAGCTTCTGATAGTAGAGATCGACATCGGAAATCCACTTCTTCACGCTGTACGGACTGTGCCCGGCGCACGAGGAACCGCACTTCCAGAGGATGAGGTCCGCCGGCGTGTCGAGATCGTGCTTGTTGATAAGCGTGTCGAGACGTTTTCCGACGGTATCGACGGCATCCTCGCGGCTATTGAAGCAGGTATGTCCGCCCGTGCCCATCATTTTCCGTATCCCGCGATATCCCCAATAGTTGAAACAATCCTGTCCATCGAGGACCGGGATCCGGCGACCCCAGTTGCTTTCCTTTTTGGCGATGGCGACGAGGAACATCGCGACCGTCCGGTCCTGTTCGACGATATAGGGGATCATGTCCTCGATCGGGTATCCCTTCACCATGTTCCGGACGCGCTCCTCGAATTCCTTCTTGCTCGGATCCTCGATCGCGAGATCGGAAAGGATCGCTTCCGTATCGAGGAGATCCGACGCATCGGATCCGGCCCCGAGAACACGTTCTCCCTCCGCCGGTCGTTCCACATAGACGATGCGGGCCTCCTCCGCTTTGACTCCCCCGCCGAAGGAATGTTCGAGCAGGAGCGCGGAAACCATGCCGAGCGCCATGGCACCGACAAGCGGCGCGTATGCCGCACGCGACGGCGACAATCCGAGACGGAATCCGGAAACTCCGGCGGCCACGTTTTCACCGAGATTCCGGAAGCTCCGTTCCACGGCCGCGAACGCCTCGCGGCTGGGTTCCACGAACAACGCCGGTTTCCGGATATGTGCGGCCGGGATCACGATGCCCTTCTTGTGCAGTCCGTCGACCATGCCCGTCGATGAAAGGAAAAGCGGGCGCTCGCCGAGGATATCGATGGCCCGTGCCGGATACACATAGCCGTCCTTCGCGAAGACGACCACCGACGATCGCTTTCCGCGTGAAAACACCGTCGCCGCGAAGGAATCGGGCGATCGGTCGGAAGCGCGTTTCGCCACCGATCGATTTGTCCGTGTCGGTGGCGCGATGCCGTCTATGGTATTGGTCCGCTGTTCCCTCAAGGGGAACACCCGTGAATGCATAGGGAGTCCTTTTGTTTTAGGCTACTTCTTCTTTCCGCCCGGCAATCCGGCCGCCGCCTTGAAATACCCCTCGACTTCCGGTGTGCCGATATAACATTTCCCCTCGGCAAACAGAAACGGAACCCCCACACTCTCCTTGTCCAACCCGCAAATCTTGGCCTTTCCGTCCATTTCCGCGGCGTTCGATCTGTTGTGCCAGACTTCCTTCTTCTCGAATCGGACCTTTTCGGCGATCTTGTTCTCCTCAAGGAAAGCCGCGACATCCTTGCAATGCGGACACTCTTCCCCGTAGTAGTAGACTATCCCCTGATCAGACGACGAAGAGGGATTCGAATCGCTTCCGCGGTCCTGCATGTTCCAGAAATAAGCTCCGCCCAAGACGAGTCCGATCACTGCGGCTATTCCGATAATTTTTCCCATAAGAAACGAAAAAGTCTTATCTGTCTTTTCTCATCATAGCATTTTTCCTCCGGAATATCCAGAAGAATACCACCGAAGATATGGCGAACATCCCGACTGAAAGCGCTTGCCCAGGCGTCATCCAGCCGAAAACGAGCTCGGCTCCGACATCCGGCTCACGCCAGAATTCGAGGAGAAACCTGAGTGCTCCGTATGACGCCAGGAATATCGCCGACAGCATCCCTTTCGGAAGCTTTTTGTTTCGAAGACGCGAGAAAAGCAGAAAGAGGAGAATTCCCTCGAAAAAGGCTTCATAGAGCTGTGAAGGATGCCGGGGAGACGGATAATTCGGGAAATACATCCCCCATGGTTTCCCGGTTTCCCGTCCGATCAGCTCGAGGTTGAAAAAATTCCCCATCCTGCCGAAAAATATGGCTATCGGTACGGCTGGTACGAGGAAATCAGCCAGGATCCAGAAATCGATCTTCCGTACTTTCGCGACGAGGAACAGGCCGGAAACGGCACCGACAAGCGCCCCATGGAAACTCATGCCACGGATACCGGTCCACATCCCGGACGGATCATACGGCGAGATGAGCGAAAGCGGCTCCCTGAGCAGCGACGGATCATAAAAAATCGCGTACCCGAGCCGTCCGCCGACCATTGCGCCGGCAAGCACGATGATGGCGATATCCCACAGCGCCTCACGACCGAGCAGGAACTCCCTCCTCCGGATCCTCCATGCCAGGAAGGTGACGGCCGCCATCCAGCCGAAGATGAAGAGAACGGCATACCATCGGAGTGAAAAAGACCCGAGCGAAAAGACGATCGGGTCTATGATTTCCGGGATGTGCCGCCACCACCCGTCACTCATACCTTGCCGTTATGGTTGCACTCACGCAATTCCGAGGCATATTCGGAAGAATAGATGTCCGCAAGCGCCATGAAGAGCGACAGGATGATCGGGCCGATGAGGAACCCCGAGATGCCGAAGAGCGAGAGGCCGCCGAGCGTCGCGAAGAAGACGAGGAGCGGGTGCATCTGGGTGTCCCGACCGACGAGCTTGGGCCGGAGGATGTTGTCTATGGTCGAGACGATGCCGACACCGAACAGGAGGAGGAATGTCCCTTCCCAGATGTTCCCCGTGAGGAGAAGGACGATGCTCGCCGGAAACCAGATGATGCCCGCCCCGACCATCGGGATGAGGGAGAGGATGGCCATGAAAATTCCCCAGATGATCGGCGAAGGCACGCCGGCTATCCAGAAGGCTACCCCGCCGAGAAAGCCCTGGATGAGCCCGACGATCAGGGTTCCCTTGAGCGTCGCCCGGCTGATGGATATGAATTTCTGGAACAGCAGCTTCTCATGTTCGTC
This sequence comes from bacterium, assembly GCA_021821305.1. GTDB lineage: Bacteria > Patescibacteriota > Minisyncoccia > Moranbacterales > UBA1568 > JAGOTT01. The sequence goes on along the minus strand of JAKACP010000001.1, from coordinate 257,978 downwards.
GCGAAGGGGGGAAAGCTGCATGAGGTATCCGACGGCCCGCTTGCCGTCGATGAGGAAATAGAACAGGGAGAAAAACAGGACGAACAGCCAAAGCACGAATCCGGCTACGCTCTGGTATGCAGCACCCAAAAATCCGATCATGGTCTTGCTCAGCTCCTGGAATGAGCCGGAAAGTCTCTGCGCGGCTCCCTCACCACCGCCGAAATTGAGCAGTGGGATCTTATCGAGCAGACCCACGCTCTTTTCGAGCAGACCCGAGCTCTGCTCCGAATGGTAGAACGTATTGGCTTCATTGATCGCGAGACTGAGCACTATCGACAGCGGCACGATGACGATGATTATCGCAAGGAGACAGGTGAAAATCGCCGCCCATCCCTCGTTGCCGCCGAACGTCTTTTTGAGGAATTCGTAAGGCCGGGCAAAGAAGACCGCGAGAATGGCCGCGACGAGGATGGCGGTCAGGAAGGGCTGGAAAATAAGGAACACGCCAACACCCGCGAGGAAGAGGAGCGCGAGGAAAAAATAGATATTGATATTCGGGAGGCTCATACTGATGGCGTGATGATCGATAACCGCTTCCGTGCCGCTACCGACCGAAAGATATGAGGCACATCTATTAGATACTCTACCGAAAAAGAGCTGAAAAAGCAAAGCGGAATTCATACCGGAGACGAAGCGTCCTGAATGGCGTGAAAACACGAAAGGGCCCGGGAAGGACCCTTTCGATGAACTCCGGGAGAGCCCGTATCAGCGGAGCGCCCTGACAACCGCCAGAAGCACGATCGCTCCGATGATCGCCACGAGCAGGCTGTAGAGATTGAACCCCGTAACTCCGGTCTGCCCGAAGAAGTTCATCAGGAACCCGCCGATCAAGGCACCGACGATTCCCACGACGATGTTGAGCAACGCCCCCTGCTGGGCGTCGGTCTTCATGATCAGGGAAGCGATCCACCCGGCCAACGCACCGAAGACGATCCAAAGAATTATACCCATACACGTAACTTAGTGATTTATACGATCGAAAATCCTTGAGCCTATCGTGTCGAGGTATCGTTCACGTCCACCTCGATTTTGTCCGGAACGTTTACGGTCGTCCCGCCGTCGCCGCCGGAATCGGTATCACTACCGCGCTGTGAGGGAAAACCGTAGAAGAAAAACAGGAGGAATATCACCAGGAGAACAAGCGCTCCGACCACTATGCCGACGCCGACGCCGCCGCCACCACCGCTATCCGGATTGTTGATAATCGTTGCCATAGCGTTTTCGCTTACTTGTTAGGGACAGGCAGTTAGTCCTGTCGGTCCAATTTCACGGCCGCTTCCGGCGTCGAGACCGGCTTGCTCATGACGAGCAGTTTCACGATTCCCGAGGCGATGAGCCAGTACACGAGCATGGAAAGCAGCGTCGCCCACTCCCACACGCTTCCCTCGACCCTCACCGTCCCGAACACGTTGAGGAACGGCGCGACAAGCGGATATGTGACTGAATAGATGAAATCCGTGAAACCCGCACCGGGATTGGCACCGAGAAGTTTGAGAAGGAACCGGAATGCGAGTAGCGCCTCCAAAAAACCCAGCACGTACCAAACGATCTGCGTGCCCCGATACAACGGCTTCGTCCGCGAAGAAACATACGAGTCCATACGCTTTACATTAATGGTTAGCATATCTTCTGCGCATCGATGTCAAAGATCCGGCTCTACGACTTAATACACCCGAGCGTTTTTTTTCTTCCACCGACTGCCTCGGTGATCGCATTATGGCAACACACCTTTGGGAAAGACGGCGAATTCCGGCGTTCCGGAAAGGATCTGCGCGTTGATGAAGATCGTCGGCTTGCCGTCGACCATTTCCTTCCTGTGCGGCGGACGGACGGCGAGCTCGAGTCCGTGGCGATCACGGAACCAGTCCTTGACCCCGGCGCGCGTGTTGTGTGACGGCGGGATGGCGAACGGCACGAACTTCGTCTTGCGCGACGAATAATATTTCCTGTGGTTCTCGTGCAGGAACACGAACGCTCGTGCGTCCCTCCAATTGATTTTGGATTTTTTATTTGAGGTTTTGGATATTTTTGTATCTTGTTTCTTGTGTCTTGTCTCTTGTTTTTCTCTCTGACCGTCTTCGGAAAAATATACGCATCGCGACGAGAGGGGGCACGCGCCGCATTTCGGCCGCGCGGTGCAGATCGCCGAGCCGAAATCCATCATCGCCGCATTGAACACCTTCGCCTTCATGGAAAGGATATCCTCCAATTTCTCCTTCGGAAGATCCGCTCGCCTCGACCCGAAGAAGAACCGCCCGACGACCCGGTGAAGGTTGGTGTCCCACGCGATCGTATTCCTTCCATAGGCGAAACTCGCGATCGCCGCCGCGGTGTACGGCCCGACGCCCGGGAGCTTCCCGAGCTCGTTCACGTCCTTCGGGAATTTTCCGTCATACGTTTCGACGATCATCTTCGCGGTCGCGAGCATGTTCCGCCCGCGCGCATAGTACCCGAGTCCCCGGTAGTACGGGAGGAACTCCTCCCACGTAGCTTTCGCGAGCGATCCGACCGTCGGAAATCGTACGAGAAATTTTTCATAATACCCGATCACGCGGGATACCTGGGTCTGCTGAAGCATGATCTCGCTCACCCAGATCTCGTACGCGCCGACGGTCCGTGCGCGCCACGGCAGGTGTTCCCGTCCGGCCCGGCGAAAAAAATCACGGAGTACACGTTCGAGAAACCCGATTTTCCCTGTTGACAACGCGGTGCGCATGGTATAAGAAAATGGTATATCGTTTTTTCACAAGAGGAGGAACGGATCATGCCGAAGAGAATCGCATTACTCAGCTATTCCCCCGCGGGGCTGTTTTCCATAAAAGGCTCCGAGCTCGCGACGTCATGGAACGTGCTCTCGATGTCCGGAAACCAGCTCTCGAGAGAACATCTCATGGAAGTCTTTTCGAACAAACTGCGCAAGGCCATCAGCTCACGATCGGAGGTCGTCGCCAAAGTACGGATCCTCGGCACGGATACCGATGGCGCCACCGAGCTCCAGCTCCTCGAACATGCCCATCTCCAGCCCTGAAGCATATCGGCCGTCGGAAACATTTCCGACGGTTTTTCATTGTATCACGGGATCGTCGATATCGGATCACGCGATGATGCCGCTCCCGAGACAATAATCCCCGTCATAGAACGCGGCGATCTGCCCCGACGCGATACCGCGGTCCGAGCCGTCGAGCTTCACCGTGAGGTCTCCGTTTTCCCCGAAGACGATATCGCAGGGATATTCCTTCGCTCCGTGTCGGATCTTCACGGAGAGGCGCGTTTTTTCGGGAGGAACGCCGGCGATCCAGCTGAGCTCGCAGACGGCGAACTCGCTCCGCTCCATCTCCTCGCTCCGCCACGCATTGGAGACGAGCACGGTATTCGACGCCATGTCTTTGCCCGCGACATACCAGGGTCCGCCGGAGAGGCCCAGCCCGCGGCGCTGCCCGATCGTGTGGAACCAGTATCCCCGGTGCCTGCCGATTTTTTTTCCGGTCTTCATATCCATGATGTCGCCCTCCTTCGTCCCGAGATAGTGTTCGAGAAACTTATCGAACGCCACGGCCCCGAGAAAACATATCCCCTGGCTGTCCTTGCGCTCCGCGTTCGGGAGGTCGTATGTCCGCGCGAGCTCGCGGACTTCCTCCTTCCGATATTTCCCGATCGGAAAGAGCGCCTTCGACAGCTGTGCCTGCGTGAGCCGGGAAAGAAAATACGTCTGATCCTTCACCGGGTCCGGCGACTTCTTGAGAACCGACAGACCGTCCCGTTCCTCCGTCTGCGCGTAGTGTCCCGTCGCGACCTTGTCGAAATCCTTGCCGAAGCGATCGTAGAAGATTCCGAACTTGATCCACGCATTGCAGAACACGTCGGGATTCGGGGTCCGGCCGAGCCGTGCCTCCTCGATCACGTACGAGACGACGCGTTCCCAGTATTCCTTCTGGAACGGCACGACCTCGAAGGGGACGCCGGCTTCACGGCACACCCGGCTCACGTATTCGATATCCTCCTCCCACGGGCACTCCCCGAGGAACGACAGTTCGTCCTCGAGCCAGATCTTGAGATAAAAAGCGGTGATATCGTGTCCCGCATCCTTAAGGAGCCGCAAGGATACGGAACTGTCCACTCCGCCGGATATGAGCATCGCTATCTTCATACGACCATTCAAACAGGAAATCACGGAAATGGGAATGATACGGTAAAAAAAGAGCGGGAGGAATATCATCCTCCCGCATCGTCTCAGTGGATCGCGTCTTCGCGGGACGGAAGCGATTTTTCGCGTTCCGCGCCGGCCATCTCTCCTATCCGCTGAAAGAATTTCACCGCGATGTCGCGGTTCCAGCTCCCGGGAGCGATACACAATCGCATGGCCCTCTTCGCGAACCCGGCCATTTTCTCCCGGCTCGCGTTCGGCATGCCGGACTGTCTCTGTGCGTCGGTGATGATATGGAACACCGTATCATGCAGGCTCCCTTCCAGGGGCCGAGACTTGGATTTCCCCCACACCGTCAGAAACGATCTGAGGTTTATGCAGGAGAGACGCAGGGCCTCCTTTTTTTCCGGACCATCGTTGGGATCCCGGAGCTGTTCGGCGGTCTTGAGCGCCTGCCTCGCGAGACCGGCCAACACTTCATCGTCACTTTTCACTGCCATCTTCAGTCCTCCTCTCATGAAAAACGTGAATCCTATCTTGTCTCATTTCTCCGGAACTGTCAACGCGGGACGAAACTCCTCACTCAGGCATGCCTGCCAAGAAACTCGGCCACCGTTTCCTCCACGGAGCGGGCATCACGACAATCCATGAGCCGGATCCGCAGTTCCTTCGCACCCGGGAACCCGTGCGCGTAGGCATGATAGTGTTTCCTCATGAGATCGAAGCTTTTCACTCCGGTGAAGAGTTCCTCGTAGAGCCTCGTGTGTTCGACCATGACGCGGAGCCGCTCCGTCATGGGAACATCCTCCCCATCCTCGGCGAAAAGCCACGGATTTCCGAATATGGCGCGCCCCAGCATGACGCCGTCGGCTCCGGTTTCGGCGGCGAGTACGCGCGCATGCGCGAGGTCGCGGACATCGCCGTTCCCTATGATGAGCGTCCCGGACCCGGCCGCGATCTCGACCGCGCGGGCGACGCGGTCCCAGTGGGCCGGCACATCGGACATCTCCTTCCTCGTCCGGGCATGGAGCGTGATGACGGCCGGTCCGGCTTCGAGAAGCGCCGGCAGCCACTCCTCGAGTATATCGGTATCGAACCCGAGGCGTGTCTTCACGGAAACGGGAATATCCTTCCCTGCGTCATGGATGCCCGCCTTCGCGCTCCGGATGAGATCCTGCGCCAACCCGAAATCACGTATGCAGGCCGCACCCGCTCCCTGCTTGTTGATCGCCTTGTCCGGACAGCCCATATTGATGTCGATCCCGTCGAACCCGAGCTCGGCCACCAGCTTCGCCGCCCCGCGCATCTTTTCCGGAAACGCCGAAAAAAGCTGCGCGACGATCGGCCGCTCGCTCTCATCGAACCAGAGTTTGGGAAGTATCGCCTTCCTGCCCTCCGGGTGCATGAGCCCGTCCGCCGAGACGAATTCCGTCCAGACGACATCGGGCCTGCCGTATTTCACGATGATACGGCGGAACGCCGCGTCCGTGACATCGTCCAGCGGTGCGAGCACTAGGAACGGTTTTCGCAGTTTTTTCCAAAAACCCATGTGTATATCCATAAGAGTCTGTTCAATATCTCATGTCGAGCCAGTACTTCAGAATTTCGAGCGAACATCATGCATCGCAAGAAGGCCTATCGCGATAAGCCGACGAGTGATAAATGATTTGCAGCCGAAATTCTGAAGTATTGGACGACAAGCGAGAGGGTTTCCTTTATATGTAAAGCGGTGAGATGTTGAACAGACTCTTAGAAGGAAGGTACAGAAGTTTCCGCAAAAACTCAAGGGTTTGAAGCGCTCATTGACACGTTTGTGCCTGTTTGGTACCATAAATTCGGACTAAATAGGTCCACTTTCATACTATGAAGATATCGAAAAAAGCCTACTACGGCATGCGGGCGGCGATACGCCTCTCCGCGTCGAAAAATCCCGTATCCGCGCATGATCTGGCGATATCCGAACATCTGCCGGCGGACTTTCTCGAGAAAATCCTTCAGAAACTGAAGAAATCCGGGGTGGTCGTCGCGAAAAAAGGCGTCGAGGGAGGCTACTCCCTCGCCCGAGGCGCCGATGAGATAAGCGCCTGGAACGTGCTTTCCGCGCTCGACAGTCCCTTCCCCCGCATCAGCCCGCCGCCGACTCCGAAAGGCGTCCTCCCATGCTCCATCCCCTCGCACTGCCAGACGAACGAACTCTGGCGCGTGCTCGAACAGAAGATAGAAAAAACCCTCTCGGATATCACCCTCGACTCATTGATACGATAACCATATGCTCGAACTCAGCAACCTCAGCGTGAAAGTCGGATCGAAACCGATACTGAAACGCCTCTCCCTCCACATCCGGAAAGGCGAGATCGCGGTGCTCATGGGACCGAACGGATCCGGAAAGTCGACGCTCGCCCACGCGATAGCCGGCAATCCGAACTTCACGGTCGGCCGGAACGGGAACATCCTCTTCGAGGGAAAATCCATAAAGAATCTTCCCCCGGAAAAGCGGGCTAAGCTCGGGATATTCCTCTCGTTCCAGAATCCGCTTCCCCTGCCCGGCGTCTCCGTCCTCGATCTCCTCCGCCTCGCCCGCGAAGGAAAAGAGGACCCGCTCACGCTCCGCACCCGCGCGAAAGCGTACGCCAAGGAGCTCGGCATCGACGAGAGCCTCCTCTTCCGTTCGATCCACGACGGATTTTCCGGCGGCGAGAAGAAGAAGGTCGAGGCGCTCCAGGCCGGCATACTCGCCCCCAAGCTCCTCATCCTCGACGAGATCGACTCGGGTGCCGACGTCGACGCGCTCCGGAAGATCGCCCGGTTCCTCGGAAAGCACCGTACGAAGGAGAGCTCGATCCTCATCATCACGCACTCGACGAGGATACTCCGGTACCTCAAGCCGGACCGCGTCTTCGTGATGCGCGAGGGAGCGATCGCGCGGAGCGGCACTTCCGTGCTCGCGACCGAGATAGAGAAGAAGGGATTTGAAAATATCTGACATGAAACAGGAATCCATCGATTTCGATTACCGCTACGGATTTTCGATGCCGGAACGATCGGTCAAAAAGACCCGTCCCGGACTTTCGGCGCGCATCGTGGCGGAAATATCCGACATGAAAGGTGAACCCGCGTGGATGCGGAAGTACCGGCTGGAAAGCTTCGAGGTGTTCAAGAAGAAAAAGGTGCCGAGCTTCGGAGCCGATCTCTCGAAGATAGACTTCCAGGACATCACCTACTACCTCAAGGCGTCCGAGGGCAACGCCGACGCATGGGCCGACCTCCCTCAGGAAATCAAGGACACCTACGACAAGATCGGCGTCCCCGAGGCGGAGAAGAAGTTCCTCGCCGGCGTCTCCGCGCAGTACGAATCGGAAGTCGTCTACGAGAGCATCCAGAAGGAACTCTCGAAGAAGGGCGTGATCTTCTGCGACATGGACACCGCGGTCAGGAAGTATCCGGCATTGGTCCGGAAATATTTCGGCACCCTCATCCCCCAGGGCGACAACAAGTTCGCGGCCCTCAATTCCGCCGTCTGGTCGGGAGGATCATTCGTGTATGTCCCGAAAAACGTGAAGGTGACCCTCCCGCTCCAGGCCTATTTCCGGATCAATGCGGAACGTTTCGGACAGTTCGAGCGCACCATCATCATCGCCGAGGAGGGCTCTTCGGTCCACTATATCGAAGGATGCACCGCTCCCATCTACACTTCCGCGTCGCTCCACGCCGCGGTCGTCGAGATCTTCGTCCACAAGAACGCGCGCGTCCGATACACGACCGTCCAGAACTGGAGCAAGAACATCTACAACCTCGTCACCAAGCGCGCCCGCGCCGAAGAAGGTGCGATCATGGAATGGATCGACTGCAACATCGGCTCCGGCGTGACCATGAAATACCCGGCCGTCTACCTCGCGGGCCGGGGCGCCCGCGGCGAGGTGCTCTCGATCGCGTTCGCCGGTAAGGACCAGCATCAGGACGCCGGCGCGAAGATGGTCCACCTCGCGAGCGACACTTCGTCGCGCATCGTGTCGAAATCCATCTCCAAGGACGGCGGTCGGACATCCTATCGCGGACTCGTCCATGTCGCCCCCGGAGCCAAGCGGGCCTCTTCCTCGGTGGTCTGCGATGCGCTCCTCCTCGACCCGCAATCCCGTTCCGACACGTACCCGACGATGCGGATCCGATCCAAGGACGCCCGTATCGAGCACGAGGCGCGCGTCGAGAAGCTCTCGCTCGACAAGCTCTTCTACCTCGCCTCCCGCGGGATATCGGAAGATGACGCCGAGGGGCTCCTCGTCAACGGCTTCATCGAACCGGTCGCGCGCGAAATCCCGCTCGAATATTCCATCGAGCTCAACCGGCTCATGGACCTCGAGATGAAAGGCTCTATCGGCTGACCTATGCGATTCATCGACATCACCGACTCGAAGAAAAACCGCTATGTCCTCGGGGAAAACGAGAAGGCCGTTTTCTTCATGAAGAACCGCTCCGGCACACTGGAATTCGTGCTCGCCGGGAGAGGCGCGGAAGCGCGCATATTCGCGCTCTTCGAAGGGGCCGGAAACGGACAGTTCTCGCTCGACATCCTCCAGCACCACAAGGCTCCGGACACGACATCCTCCGCGCTGGTGAAGAGTCTGCTTTCGGACGCGTCCTCGCTCTCCTACGGAGGGCTCATCCGCATCGACAAGGGCGCGGACGGATCCGACGCGAAACAGGAGAACCGGAACCTCCTCCTCTCCGAATCGGCGTCGGCCGTCTCGATCCCCTCGCTCGAGATACTGACGAACGATGTCGCCTGCGAGCACGCCTCGACGACCGGGACCCTCTCCGAGGAGGCGATCCTCTACATGAAGACGAGGGGACTCGACGGCAAGCAGGCCGAGCGCCTGTTGGCCGACGGATTCAGGAAATCCCTGTTCGAGGAAATCGGACGGTACGGGACGTTTCCGGAGCTCGCGAAATACGAGAGGGATCCTCTCATCACCATATGAAAAACATCCAGGGCATGAAGAACGATTTCCCCATCTTCCGTCATCATCCCGACCTGACGTATCTTGATTCGGCCGCGACGGCGCTCAAGCCCGAGACCGTGATCGACGCCGTCTCCGGATACTACGAGACGCTCTCGACCAATGTCGGGCGCGGGCTCTATCCGCTCGCCGAAGAGACGACGGCGCGGATGGAAGGAACGCGCGAAAAGACCGCCCGCTTCATCGGAGCGGACACGGAAGAGGTCATCTTCACCCATGGCACCACCGAGTCGATGAACCTCCTCGCCTCCGTCCTCGCCGATCGCGTGAAACGGGACGACAACATCGTCGTGACCGCGATGGAGCATCATTCGAACTTCCTCCCCTGGGAGCGGCTCGCGCGGGAACGCGGCGCCGAACTCCGCGTCATTCCCCTCTCCGCAGATGGATCCATCGACATGGAGATACTTCGGAACCATGTGGGGTCCGAGACAAGCATCTTCGCGTTCCCGGCCGTCTCGAACGTTCTCGGGACGATCAACCCGGTCGCCGCGTTCGTCCGGGAGGCGAAGCGCCTCAATCCCGGGATCCTGACGATCGTCGACGCCGCCCAGGCCGCGGGACATGTCGCGATCGATGTGCGCGAGTGGGATTGCGATTTCCTCGCCTTCTCGGGACACAAGATGTTCGGCCCGACCGGCGTCGGAATCCTCTATGGGAAGCGCGGAATCCTCGAAACGCTCCCGCCCTATCAGGTGGGCGGCGGCATGGTGCTGGATGTTTACCCGAACCCGCCTGCGGCGGGGCGGGCTTGCGCTTCCATTTACAAAGACATCCCTCATCGCTTCGAGGCGGGAACGCCGGATATCGCCGCCATCATCGGTTTCGGTGCGGCGATCGACTTCATCGGGGGGATAGGCGGAAGCGCCATACGGGAACACGAGATCGGAATCACCCGCTACGCTCTCGACAGACTGCGATCCTCCTTCGGAGCCGACATAACGATCTACGGCCCCGAAAAGGCGGAAGATCGCGGCGGGCTCGTTTCCTTCACGCTTTCCGGCGTACACCCGCACGACCTCGCCCAGGTACTCGGCGAAAAGAATATCGCCATCCGTGCCGGCGAGCACTGCGCCGCGCCGCTCCACCGCGCGCTCGATATCCCCGCCACCGCGCGCGTGAGTTTTTCGGTCTATACCGAAGAGGGCGACGTCGACCGGCTGATAGACGGCATGCGTGACGCGAGAAAGATTTTCAATATCTGATTATGGAAATTTACCAGGACATCATCCTCGATCACTATCGGAACCCGCGCAACTTCAAGGCGATCCCGTCGTGCCCCTGTCACGGCGAAGCCAAGAACCCGACGTGCGGAGACCGCCTCGCGATCGACGTTTCGGTGAAGGACGGCGTCATCGACGACATCGGTTTTCAAGGTGTCGGCTGTGCCATATCCCAGGCGGCGGCGTCTTTGCTCACGGAACACGTCAAAGGGAAATCCGTCACGTGGGCGCTCGCGCTCGGGCCCAAGGACGTACTCGGCCTCCTCGGCGTCACCCTCTCCCCGACCCGCATGAAATGCGCGCTCCTCTCGCTTGAAACGCTGAAAAAAGCGATAAAAAAGCGATAAAAGAAGGTATTTCCTTGACAAGTGTACTAATTCCTGGTACGATTTTTACCTGTTTCTTCACAACTTTTTCTCAACGACGCCAGAAGGAGGCACATGATGCGCAATCCCAGCAACCTTTCCAGAAAAGTCCTCGCAATGGTTCTTGCGGGGGGGCGCGGAAGTCGGCTCAAGACTCTCACCGAAAGCCGGGCAAAACCGGCCGTTCCGTTCGGAGGGAAATACCGGATCATCGATTTCCCCATGTCCAACCTGGAAAACTCCGGATTCCGGAATATCGTGGTCCTGCCGCAGTACGGAAGTTTCGAGCTCATGATCCATCTGCAACATGTGTGGAACTCGGATCCGGCGCATGATTTTTTCGTATATCCGCTGTTCCCACAGCATATTCGACACACGGAATATCAGGATACCGCCGATGCCGTCGAGCAGAATATGAGCATCATCGGAAAAATCGGGAATTTCCGGACTCTTGCGATACTCTCCGGAGACCACGTGTATTCCATGGACTTCTCACAGATGCTCTCCTACCACTACGATGTCGGATCCAAGTTCACGGTTTCCGTACTCGAAATGCCGTCCGATTCGGTAAGCGGGCTCGGCGTACTGGAAGTCGATGCGAATATGCGGATCATCGGCTTTCAGGAAAAGCCGAAAAAGGATCCGAAAGAAATCCCCGGAAAACCGGGCTATTGCCTCGTATCCATGGGGAACTACATCGCTGAACGGGAATTCCTCGGGGAGGTTTTTCAGGAAATGTCCGGAAAAATCGAACATGCGCTCGACTTCGGGAAGGATGTGATCCCCTATCTCATCGAAAAAGGGATGGACCTCTTCGCCTACAACTTCAATGACAACGTCGTCTCGGGCGCGGGAGGACACTACTGGCGCGATGTCGGGACGGTCGACGCCTATTGGCAATCCCACCAGGACATCATTTCCATCAATCCGCCATTCAATATCCACAACACCGAAGCGTGGCCGATTCGGACGGGCTCCGACAATCTCCCGGGAGCCAAACTGATCGGAATCAACGTCCCTCATGATCGGGCCTGTCTCGTTGGTGGAAAATCCATCCTCCAGCGATGCATGGTCGAAGATTCGATACTCGGTCGACGGGTCGAGATCTATGACAGGGCGGAAGTATCTCGCTCCATCCTGTTTGACGGGGTAGTGATCGGTGCCGGAAGTCGGATCGAAAACGCCATCGTCGACCAAGAAACGGCTGTTCCGCCTGGTACGCATATCGGCGTCGATCGTAAGGCCGACGAAGCGAGAGGCTTCCACGTGAGCGCAAGCGGCATCGTGATAATTCCAAGCGGGTTCAGGTTCTGACGGTTCGTATTCAGACCGGCTTTCCGATAATCGGAGCCGGTTTTCTTTTTGCCTTTTTCCCGCTATACTATGGAAGTAATCAACGAACGGAAGCATTATGGCTCTCAAAGACGAATCGAAACCGAGCGGACCGGTCACTCTCGCCAACGGCTGGACGGTGGAAGTCGACCGCAATGTCTGCATCGGCGCGGCGCCCTGCACCGCGATGGCTCCCAAGACGTTCGGGCTCGACGACGAGGGCAAGGCGACCGTCCTCGCGACGGCCGACGAGGATTCGACCGACACCATCCTCAATGCCGCCCGATCCTGCCCCGTCGCCGCGATCATCATCAAGGACAAGGACGGAAAGCAGGTATTCCCCGAGTAATTTCAAAAGCACAAAACACGGTACACAAAAAGCCAAACAAAACACAGTCTACAAACCGCTTGTGTTTTAGGATTTGTGCTTTGTTTGGTTTTTGTTTTTTGAAATTTGTGTTTTTCTTTTATGAAGGATCAAAAGCTCCAAACGAAAATAGAAACGGCACTGAAAACCGTGCTCGATCCCGAGCTCGGCATCTCGATCGTGGATCTCGGCCTCGTCTACGGCGTCTCCGTGACCAAGTCCGGCCGCGCCAAGGTCACGATGACGCTCACCACCATGGGCTGTCCGCTCTTCGGGGTGATCGAAGCCCAGATCGAAGAGGCGCTCATGGCCATCCCCGAGATCGAGGACGTGAAGACCGAGATCACCTTCGATCCCCCGTGGGACCCATCCAAGATGACCGAGGCCGCCAAGGCGCAGTTGGGATTCGAGTAGGACCGTCCCGTAAAAAGATTTTCGAGAAGTCGGAAACGAAAAATCCCCGCGCGGGGATTTTTCTCTATGCTTCTTCCAGGTACGGGCACAGCGCCTTTATACGAACGATTTCATCAGTGCCTCCAATTTTTCCGTGTCGAGCTCCTGGCGATAGAGCGGGGTGTCGGCCTTGATGCCGAGTTCGTCCTCATAGATCGGGCGCTCGTGCTTATAGAGGATACCGAGCGGCATCTTCTCCGTCTCGCAAGCCTTGGCGAAAGCCGCCTGCCTATCGGTCGGATCGTAATCGTCGGGGAGATAGTAGGTATGCTCCTTGAACCACTCGTAGGTGTTCACCTTGTTGAAGACGACGCAGGGCTGGAAGACGTCGACGAGCGCATACCCCTTCCACTCGAGCGCCTGCTTGAGGATCGCTTTTGTCTGGAGAATATCCCCGATATTCGCACGTGCCACGAACGACGCGTCGAGCGCGACGGCCACCGCCATCGGATTGAACGGATCGACGACGACTCCGTTCGGCTGGATCGGATTTCGCAGGCCGAGGGAGGATGTCGGCGACGCCTGCCCCTTGGTCAGGCCGTAGATCATGTTGTTGTGGACGATGTTCGTGATGTCGGGGTTGCGGCGGATCGTATGGGTGAGGTGATTGCCTCCTTCGCCATACATGTCACCGTCGCCCGATTCCGCCACGACGGTCAGATTGCGGTTCGCGAGTTTGATTCCGACCGCCGCCGGCAACGCGCGGCCATGAAGCCCGTTGAACATGTTCGCGTTGACGTACTGCGGCGTCTTGGCGGCCTGTCCGATACCGGACACGAGGACGAGGTCCTTGGGATCGAGTCCGAGCTCCGAGAGCGTCTGTTTGACCACGTTCAAGAGCGGGAAGTTCCCGCACGCCGGGCACCACGCGATGTCGGTGCCATGCGGCATATCGAAATTCTTTTTTCCGGTTTCAGGCATATTGTTTGAATGTGTCCACGAGTTCCTCGACGGCGAACGGCTCCCCGGTCGATTTCAGGATCCGCTTGGAAATCTTGACCCCGAGCTCGCGGACGAGGAGATCGGCGAACTGCCCGCGATGGTTGTTCTCGACGACGATGATCTTCTTCCCCTTGAGCAGGTCCTTGACCTTGGGATTGATCGGGTAGACCTGGGCGAAGTGAAGCCCGCCGAGCTTCTTGCTGCGTACCGCACCGAGGGATTCATCGAGCACGGATCGATTCGACCCCCATGATACCACCGCGATTTCCGCGTCGGCATAATTGTCCATCTCGGTCGGCATGACGGCATCCTTCGCCATCGCGGAGAGCCGCTTCATCCGTTTTTCCATCATCTTCTCGCGGATCTCGTAGCTCTCGGTGATGTGTCCCGTCTCGTCATGTTCGTCCGAATCCACCTTCACGATGCCCTGCCCCCATCCGGGGATACCACGGGGCGATATCCCGTCCTTCGTCAGCCGGTAGCGGGCGTAGTCGGCACCCGTCTCGACGATATGCTTCTTCGGCCGCGACAGCGCTATCGATGATTCGGAAATGCCCGAGAGCGAGTCGAGGAAATACTGGTCGGAGAGCATGAACACCGGAATCTGATACCGGTCGGCCGTATCGAAGGCCCGGCTCATCATCGCTATACCCTCTTCCGGCGTCCCCGGCGCGTATATCGCACGCGGGAATTCCCCGTGCCCGGCATAGAGAGCGAGATTGAGGTCCGCCTGTTCGGTCTTGGTGGGCAGTCCGGTCGCCGGTCCCGGGCGCATACCGATATGCACCACGATCGGCGTCTCGATGATACCGGCGAGCGACATGCCTTCCTGCATGAGGTCGAATCCGCCGCCGGATGTCGAGACCATCGCGCGCGCACCGGCATAGGACGCGCCGAGCGCCATGTTGATCGCCGAGATCTCGTCTTCCGCCTGATCGACGACGACGCCGAACTCGCCGCCTTTCTCCGCGAGGAACGTCAGCACGCCCGTCCCCGGCGACATCGGGTACGATGAGATGAAATCACAGCCGCCGGCGATCGCGCCGAGACCGAGCGCCGTATGCCCGTCGATGAGCAGTTCCTTCGTGTATTTCTCATCGCGAGGAAGGCCTATCTCGATGTCCTCCTGGTAGGCGATGTTCTTCCCGAAACGGAAGCCTTTTTTCGCGGCCTCGATGTTCTTCTCGACCACCTCTTCGCCTTTTCTCGCGAAGAATTCCCGGAGATACGCGTGAAAAACGGTTTCCTCCGCCCCGAGGATACCGAGGATGACTCCGACCGCGACGGTGTTCGCGAAGATCGGATTGCCGACTTCGTTGGCAAATTTGGTCATCGGCGTGTCGACGAAGTGCGGAAGGTCGGGAGACTCCTTGATCCGCTCCCGTTCCCCGAACACGATCGTCTTGTCGCTCATCCGATCGGAGAGATGCGCCACGACATTGCCGTCCATCGCGAAGAGGAAGTCGATCCGTCGGACGTAGGAACGGTGTTTCTTCGACGAGAGACGGACTTCGGTCGAGTTCGATCCGCCGCGGACACGGGACATGTATTCCTTGCACGCGAAGACCTGATAGCCCTCGCGCTTGAGCACGGCCATGAGTATCGCTTCGACGGTCTGTACGCCCTGCCCCGCCGCTCCGCCGAGCACGATGGAAAGATCATTATAGAAATGCCGCATACGGTATCGTTTGTGTGTATTTTCTCTTCCAGTATACCATCAAAAAAACACAAAGCACAGAGCACAAAGTCCAAACAAATCACAAAATACAAAGCACAAACTTCGAGATTGCGAGGTTTGTGCTTTCAGTATTTGCTTCGTGTTTTGTTTGGCTTTTTGTGTTTTGAAAACCGTGTTTTCGAAGCTATGCTTCGTCGAGCGTCTTCTCCACTTCCCGGAACTCGTTCTCGATTTCCTTGAGGCGCGCACGCGAGGACTTCACGAGCGATGCGCCCTCCTTGAATTTCTCGAGACCCTTTTCGACGTCGATTTCCTCCTGACCCTCGAACCATTCCACGATGCCTTCGAGTTTCCGTATCGATTCCGACAATGATTGCTTTTTTTCTACCATAAAACGGATGCTTAATTCGTTAGAGAACCTCTTTCACCTCGGCGCCTATCGCTCCTTCGGAAAGCCGTATGTCCAGTCTATCACCGACCCGCGCGTCCGTCGATTTGCGGAGGATCCTGCCGTTGCCGAGCCGGACAAGGCTGTAGCCGAGATTGAGGGCGCGCGTCGGGTCGAACTGGAGAAGCAGTTTCTCGATCCGCAAAAGCGCGTCGCTCGCCGTCGCGAAGAGGGCCGCTCTTCCTTTTTTCAGCCCGCCGGCGAAGGCGGAAACGGACTCGGCTTCACCGCGTATCCCATAGGCGAGCGCTTCGCGCTTCGCGAGAAATCGTTCGACGATCGTCCGGATCCGTTCCTTCATCGCCTGGAAACGGTCGAGGAGTGCGGTGTCCGCACGGCCGAGCGCCTCGCGGAGACGGATGACGAGATCGGACACCCGCGATCGCAGGACGTGCTCCGCGCTTCCGACCCGCTCCATGCCTTCCTCCCACGACTGCCTCACGAGCCGGGATGCGGCGGTCGGCGTCGAGACCATGGCGTCGGCGACGAGCGCCGCGAGCGTGATATCCTTCTCGTGCCCGACGCCGGCGATGACCGGGATCTTCGAATCAGCGACCGCTCGCACGAGCGCCTCGTTGTTGAACCCCTGCAGGCTCTCGAGCGATCCGCCGCCGCGGATGATGACGAGCGCGTCGTAACGCTCGGGATGCGCGTTGAAATAGCGCACTCCGGCGAGAAGCTCGAACACGGCCCGCTTTCCCTCGACGCTCGACGGATAGAGCGATATCCGGTAGCCATGCCGCCCGACGTTCGTCATGAAATCCCCTATCGCCGCGCCGTCACGCGAGGTGAGGAGTGCGATGTGCTCCGGGAATTCCGGGATCGCGCGCTTCCGCTCCGGCGCGAACAACCCTTCCGTTTCCAATTTCTTCCTGAGCTCCTCGTAGGCCTTCTTGAGAGCGCCTTCACCGGCGAATTCGATGAGGCCGACCTTGAGGGAGAGCCTCCCGTTCGGTTTGTAGATATCGGGTGACCCCTCCACGATGATCTCATCGCCGACCGCGATCCGCACACCGGAAAGCACATAGGCGGAACGGAAGATGAGGCAGTTGATCGTCGCCTCGTCGCTCGCATCCTTCAAGGAAAAATAGACGACGCGGTCACGCTCGTCCACGCTCGAGACTTCGCCCCGTATCCGTGCCGCCATCCCCGACAGTTCGAGATTGAGCGCATCAAGAAACTGGGAGACGGAGAGCGTATCAGGGACGGTCTCAACGGCTTCGACCGCTGATCGTACCGCGGCATCCGACACCTCGTCATCGGAGATCACGGCCCCGATTGCGTCGGCCGCTCCATGCCGGGCGACGATCGAGAGGATGTCTTTGCCATATTTTCGGTATTTCGCTTCCTTGATGCCCTTTACGGACAGGAGTTCTTCGCGCGTCTTGGGCATGATTTCCGCGATCTCCTCGAGGGCCGCGTTCGGCAGCACGCGATACAGCTCGACGCCCTCCCGGGCCGCCGCCGTTTCCCGCCATCGTTTCAATTCGGAAATGAGGCTCATACGATTTTCCACAGAACGAATGCTTCTTTCAGAACCGGAGCCACTCCGGAGCGAAGACAAGGATAACGCCGAGTATGATCATAAGGATGCCGCCGAAGAGGTTGCACCACTTCGCGTAGGTCGTCGTCATCTGCAGTTTCCCCGCTCCCCAGAGCGCGAGACCGAAAACAAGGAGGTCATCGATCATATAGAAGAGGATATAGAGGAGCATGTATCCTTGGGTCTCGAGGAAGCCGGCCGAGTTGAGCTCGATGATCTTGGTGAAGGCCTGCGGTATGCCGATCGAACAGGCGAACTCGATGACATTGACCGAGAGCGCGAGCGCGACGATGCCGCCGGCCGTGACCCAGGTGAGCGGCTCCGTCGCGAGTTTGCGTATCTGGCCGGAAATCTTGGCGCGTTTCCGCGAATCCGTCACCTGGCAGGTGCCGCCGGCGTAGAGCCACTCATAGAGGAAGAAAAGTCCTCCGCCGATCGCGACGACGCCCACGATCGGCGTCACGAAACGATCGAGCCCGATGAAATCCCAGGCGCTGAACCAGACGTTCAGGATGAGATAGTACATGATCGACTCGGCGAGGATGAAGAGTCCGGCGACCATCCATATGCGTGATCGATCCCCGAGCTGGATGAGCACGAGAAGAAACGTGACGAGCACCCACATCGCGCACGGATTGAAACCGTCGACGAAACCGAGCACCGAGGAGAGCACCGGGAGGGAATATTCCGCGGCATCGATCGTCCCGAAGAACGGCACCGTGACGAGGAGCGGCTCGCCGCCGGGAGTCTTGCACACGCCTCCGTCGTCGCAGGTTCCGCCGATCGTCTTTTCGACGCCCTCGCTTCCGCCCGCGGCCAGAAGCCCTTCGAAACCATAGTTGTTTCCACTTGCCGCGACCTCGTCGAGAAGCGCCTCGATACGGACACCGGTCGTTTCCGGCTTGTCGAAACCCTGTATGATCGTCGTTCCCACGAGCGTGATCGGGGTGGATTTCGAGAGCCCCTCGCTCTCCGTCACACGATCGAACAGATCACGATCGGCCGGAAGATCGATATCGTACCACCGGACCGAGAAGTCGTCCCGCTCCCGTGAAAGTTCCTCGAGGAACGCCTTCTCATCCGCGCAGTGTGTGCAATCGTCGCGGCCGAGCACTTCCACTTGGACCCTATCCTCAGCCGACACGGGGAGCGCGCCGAAAAGGAGGACAACCGCGAAGAAAACGTATTTCAGATGATTCATAGGGATGATGGTGAGGAACTTACCGTTCCTCCTGAAAACTGATATCGCCGATAGCGCTCGCCGATGGATGAGAGGATCCTACGAAGGAACAGGAACGACTCCGGTTTCCAGGCGAGGAACTTCAGGAGCGAATAACCGCCGAGAAGCAGTATGACTTCGCCGACCTCGGCCATCCCTCCCGAGAGACCTCCCGACGCCATGAACCGGTGCAGTACGACGAGGACGAACATCGGGTAGACGAGGGTATGAAGCCGTTTCCACCGTACCCCGCCGAGCGTCCGGAGCGCGAACGCATTCGAGGTGAGAAGGAGCGGAAACAGGAGAACGAGCGCGGCGATTCCCAGAAGGAGAATCGGGTCGATGGACAGGATATCCCCGGGCAGGTAGGGCGCGATCGAGAGAGCGAACGAAACGGGGTCGATGAAGTATCCGAGGCCGTGCACCATCGCAAGATACCCCACGAGGATACCGAGTTCCCGGCGGAACCCCATAGTGACGAGGAGGAGCGGCATACGCGTGATCGCCGCGGCCGGACTCAGGAAGAGGATGACGATGAGGATATTCAGGGACATCTCGCCGAACTCCGTTCTCATCTCGGGAAAGAAAAGGCCGATCAGGCTGGCATGCGCGACGATCAGGATGACCGTTTTCACCGTCCGGATATGCCTCGAAAGCCACGTGAAGAGGACGGAGTGGAGCCGGAATCCGAGAAGCAGGAGTTTTTCGACCATACGGATCGTGGTGATTTATCACGTTTTCCCATTCTATCGGGAAAAAGGAAGAAAAACAACAGAAATATGTGGTATGATATACGAAAAGCTTCCCGAAGAAAAAACCATGGAACCCTTCATCTCCGTCGACAAACTCCGCGTCATCTACAATCAGGGGAAATCCAACGAATCGCGCGCCCTCGAGGAAACGAACCTCGGGATCTTCCCCAAGGAATACGTGATCATCTACGGCCCATCCGGCTGCGGGAAATCGACGCTGCTCTATTCGATCGCCGGTCTCCAGAAGCCGACCTACGGCGACGTCACCATAGACGGCAAGGCATTCTCCAAGATGACACCCGCGGACATGCTCGAGCTGCACCAGACCGGCATCGGACTCATATTCCAGGCGTTCTACCTCATCCCCTCCCTCACCGTTCTCGACAACGTCTGCCTGCCCAAGGCCTTCCGCGGAGAAAGACTGGCCGACCGACGGCGCGAGGGCATTCAGCTCCTCCACCGGTTCGGCATCGTCGAACATGCGGACAAATACCCGAGCCAGCTCTCCGGAGGACAGAAACAGCGCGTCGCCATCGCACGCGCCCTCATCAACAAGCCGGGTATCATCCTCGCGGACGAGCCGGTCGGCAACCTCGACAGCGAATCGGCGCAGAACGTGCTCCAGATCCTCAAGGAGCTGAACGAGGTCGACAAGCAGACCATCGTCATGGTCACACACAACCCGGAACACCTCGCCTACGCCGACCGCATCATCCACATGCGCGACGGCCGCATCGTCAAGGAAGAGATCCAGCGGGACAAGCGACCGGTAGAGGCCAAAAAAACCGAGATCGTGGAAATCCCGCCTCCGGAGGAATCGTTGGAACTCAAGATGCTCATGTCCTCGTTCAAGAACCTGCTCCCGCAGCAGGTGGACGTGCTCCTCGTTCCGTTCAAGGCCAAACAGCTCCTCAACCACCTCCTCTCCGAGCTCAACGAGGAACAGGTGAGCATCGCCGAGGCGCTCGTCCGCGAAGTCCTCTTCAAGAACATCGCCACCGAGGAGATGGAGCACCGCCTCGACATGCCGTACGAGCAGGGCGGCGGCGGCTGGAACAAGATACGGGCGCGTGCCATAGCCGAGCGCACCGCAAGCATCCTCTCCCAAGTCGACGCGCTCAGCACGGACCCCGGATCGGCCATACCCAAACTCGCCGGATACCTCACGGAAAGATTCCACCTCAAGCTCGACAGTCCCCAGGAGCTCCGCTTCCAGGCGATACTGCTCCTGCGCGTCGAAAGCAAGATCGGCCAGCTGGAACTCATGAAACGGCTCGACAGACCGGTCAGACAGGGCGGCGTCGGCCTCCATCGACAGACCGCCGAGAAGGTCTCGCGCGAAATGGAGATCATCATGCTTCTCAAATACCGCTAACCTATGCTCTTCTCAGACCTTCTCAAACTCTCGCTGCGCATGTTCAAGGCCCGCACCATGCGGACGATCCTGACCATTCTCGGCATGGGCGTCGGCATCGCCGCGATCATGCTGCTCGTCTCGTTCGGATACGGGCTCCAGCGCGCGCTCCTCGAGAAGATCACCACCTCCGACGCGCTCTCCACGATCGATATCACCCGGACCGACGACACCTCGCCCCGACTCGACCGCACCGTCATCGATCACCTCACGCCGCTCCCCTTCGTCGAAGCCGTCATTCCGGTCATCGAGCTCCGCGGGCAGACGAAGATCGAGGGTATCACGCTCGATGCCGGTACCGTCGTCTCCCAGCCGGAATTCCTGAAGCTCGAGGGATTGAAGTTCACCGACGGACGGAACTTTTCCTCCGACGGGAGGGAGGTCGTCATAACGCTCGGGATGGCCAAAGCCTTCCAGAAAGAACCCGCGGAGCTCATAGGGAAGCCCGCGACGCTCGCCATATTCCTCCCCAAGGACACGGGACATAGCGGACGCAGGGAAGAGACCAGGATACCGATCCAACAACCGTTCGTCATCTCCGGCGTCGTCGAAGGTGACGAGAACATCCTGTACGTATCCACCGACGCGTTCGACGGCATTCCGATGCCTGCCGCCACCAAGCTCAAGGTCAAAGGGAGGTCGACCGACTCCCTCCCCGAGCTCCGCGATGCGGTCGGACAACTTTCGCTCTCGGCCTCATCCATATCGGAGACGATCGACCAGGCGAACAAGGTCTTCAGTGCCGTGCAGATCGTCCTCATGCTCTTCGGCGTCATCGCGCTCGTCGTCTCCGCGATCGGCATGTTCAACACGATGACGATCACCCTCCTCGAACGCACCGAGGAGATCGGCATCATGAAATCCATCGGCGCCGCCCCGATCTCCATATCACTCATGTTCATGGTCGAGTCGACGCTCATGGGACTGCTCGGCAGTATCGTGGGCATCGGCATCGGATTTTTCGGAGGAGAGCTCATCAACATCCTCTTCAACCTCGTCGCGACGAATTTCGGCGGACAGGAAGTCGACCTGTTCCATAGCCCGCTGTGGTTCGTGCTCTCCGTCACCGTGTTCGGTGCGTTCGTCGGTTTCCTCACCGGACTTTTCCCGGCCCGGAAAGCGGCGAAGACGGACGCACTGGAAGCGCTCCGGTATAAATAAGTTTGTAGTAGGTAGTGGGTAGAATGTAGCAAGCAAAAACCGGCTGTGGCCGGTTTTTCATTCTTCATTCGCCATTCCGCATTCGATATTCGTCCGCTACTTCTTTCTTCCCGCCTTCGTCCTGTCGGTTTCGGTGAGAAGCTTCTTGCGGAGACGTACGGCGTTCGGCGTGACCTCGAGGTACTCGTCCTCCGAGATGATCTCGAGTCCGCGTTCGATGGAGAGTTCCCACGGCGGCGTGAGCTTGATCGCCTCATCCGCGCCGGAGGAACGCATGTTGGTCAGGTTCTTTCCCTTGATCGGATTGACAGCCATATCGGCGCCCTTCACGGCGTTGCCGATGACCATGCCCTCGTACACCTCCACTGCAGGACCGATATAGAGCGTGCCGCGGGTCTGGAGATTGTCGAGTGCGAACGCCGCGACTTTGCCCTGGACCATCGAGATCATCGAGCCGACGTCGCGATGCGAGATCTCGCCGACGTACGGCTTGAACCCGACGAAGCGGCTCGAGATGGTCCCCTCGCCCTTGGTATCGATGATGAATTCGTTGCGGTATCCGAGGAGTCCGCGCGTCGGGACCTCGAACACGAGTCGCTGGAAGCCGCCGGAGCCTTCCTTCATTTCCATCATGATTCCCTTACGCTTCCCGATCTTCTCGATGACCGTGCCGGTGACCTCCATGGGGCATTCGACGATCACCTCCTCGAACGGTTCGACTTTCACGCCGTCCTCTTCCTTTATGATGACCTGCGGCTGGGACACCTGCACTTCATATCCCTCGCGACGCATGTTTTCGAGCAGGATCGCGATATGGAGCTCGCCGCGGCCGAACACCTTGTAGCGGTCCGTCTCCGAGAAATCGATTCGGAGACCGACGTTGATCTCGAGTTCCTTCATGAGGCGCTCACGGAGCTGTTTGTTCGTGACGAACTTGCCCTCGCGGCCGGCGAACGGACTGTCGTTGACGAGGAAGAAAAGCGAGATGGTCGGCTCGTCGATCGAAATCGCGGGAAGCGTCTCCGCATCCGCCGAGGCACACAGGGTGTCCCCGATTTCCACGTTCGGGAGCCCGGCGATCATGACGATATCTCCCGCCGTCGCCTCGGTGGCTTCCTCGCGGTCAAGTCCCTTGAACGTGAAAATCTTGACGATACGCCCCGTCTCGGCCTTGCCGGCCGGGCTCTTGATCCATACCTGCTCGTTCGTCTTCACTCGGCCCTCGTAGACGCGGGCGACGGCGAGACGGCCGAGGAAGTTGTCATAGCCGAGATTGAACGGCTGTGCCCGAAACGGCGAATCCATATCATGCGGAGCTTCCTCGACGCGCTCGAGCACCGTGTCGAGGAGCGGAGAGAGGTCCTTTCCCTCCTCTTCGAGCGTCCTCTTCGCGATTCCGTCCCGTGCGATCGCGTAGATCACAGGAAAATCAAGCTGAGCGTCGTTGGCGCCGAGATCGAGAAAGAGCTCGAATACCATCTCCTTGACCTCTTCGGGTCGTGCGGCCGGCTTGTCGATCTTGTTGATGACGACGATCGGTTTCAGGCCCAGTTCGAGCGACTTCTTGAGTACGAACCGCGTCTGCGGCATCGGACCTTCCTGCGCGTCGACGACGAGCACCACGTCATCGATCGAGCGGAGCACACGCTCCACTTCCGAGCCGAAATCCGCATGTCCGGGCGTGTCCACGATGTTGATCTTCGTATCCTTCCAGAGAAGCGAGGCGTTCTTGGCGTAAATGGTGATCCCGCGCTCCTTCTCGAGCGCATTCGTATCCATCGAGAAGCCTTCCTGGGCATACCCGGTCTGTTTCAGAAGCCCGTCCGTCAGGGTCGTCTTCCCGTGGTCGACGTGCGCGATGATGGCGATGTTGCGTATATTCATAGATCCTTTCTAAAAAACGACAAGAAAAAGGCGTCGCCGCCTTTCCCTGATCACCGTTCATTATGCCCGAAAAAAGCCACCCTGTCAAACCGGGGAGCCGCCACCCGATCCGATATCAGCGGTCACTTCTTCGCGATGTACTTCCACAGCGCGACGATACCGAGCACCATGAGCACGAGCACGAGCACGTAAAGCACCGACCCGAACAAAGGCCACGCGCCCCACCCGGAGCCACCCATCATGTCGCCGTAATAATATCCCATCATATGTTTCACCTCTTTCCTCTATCAAAATACTTAATGCAGCCCAGCCATTTTCACCAAGGCCGCATCGGTCGCACGGCCAGCCGTAAGGGCAACCGGAGGGTTCATATGAGTGCTCGCGCGGATCGTTTAAAAATGGAGGTGGGCACACAAGAGCAGTCTCTCTCCCTTACTACAAGAGATGCGGAGATTTGCTTGCGGCGAATCATTCGATGACTATTCTCCCCTGCATCATGGCATGGCCCGTCCCGCAATAGGTGGCACACAGGAAATCGAATGTCCCTCGCCGGGACGCGGTGAATTCGACGATAGCTCCCTCTTCGGGAATATCCGCCTCGACGCCGAGATCGGGTATGACGATCGCGTGCCGCACGTCGGCGTTGTGGATCACGAGCCGCACGAGTTCGCCCTGTTTCGCGCGTATCTCCGCCGGATCCCACGCCCATTGTCGCACCCCCATGTGGATCGTCCGCTCCGTCACTCCGTTTTTTTCTTCCACACTGATGCGCGGATACGTCGCGTTCTCCTCGCTCCCGGTATCGCCGGCGGGCAGGTCGGCGACGTTTTTTTCGGCCGACGGTTCCGCATCCTCCGCGATATTCGCATCCGTCTCCTCGGGAGGAGCCGACGCGATGCCTGTTTGGGCCGAGATCGGTACGCCCTGTACGGAACTATCCGCTTGCCGCTCCTCTTTCGAAGCCGTATACACCTTCCACGCCATGATTTCCATCACGGAAAAAACGACGAGAAGGACGATGAGGATTCCTTTCATATGACGGAACTCTCACTATACGAGTGATCGGATCGCGCGGAGGATTTTCTCGTCCGCTTCCTCCGCGGCGGCGACGATCGATTCGTTCCCGGTGACGGCGAGCATCACCTGCGGCCGTTGGGCAGCGACATGCGTCACGCCGTCCGTGCGGTAGACGATCACGTTGCATGGGAGGAGAAGGCCGATCTCGGTTTCCATCCGGAGCGCCCCGTACGCGAGTTTCGGATTGCACATCCCGAGGATGACATAGTCCTCCATATCTTCCCCGAGCTTCTCCTTCATTTTCGCCTTCACGTCGATTTCCGAAAGGACGCCGAACTTTTCGGCCGCGAACGCCTCCTTCACCCGCTCCACCGCCTCCCTGAAGGAGGCCTTGACACGCACGGAGTATCCGTACGGCGTCGTCATGATCGATTCCTGCATATGTTTGGTCCTTACTTGTTACATCCACTTACTTTTCGACTGAAAAGGTCATCATCATTCCCGCTTCGGCATGTTCGACGATATGGCAGTGCGCCATCCACTCTCCCGGGTTCGTAAGCTCGAGGAGGATGTCGACGGTCTCGCCCTTCGGGAGGAGCGTCGTGTCCTGCCAGACGGGATCGGCGTTCCTGACGCCGTTCGTCGAGAGCACGACGAAGCGCTGGCCGTGGAAATGTATCGGGTGCTGCATCGGATGCATCGAGGAGGAATCATTGAATATCCGGATTTTCACTTTGTCACCGACTTTGAATTTCCAATCATCGATCCTCATGTTCTCCTTGCCCGTCGCGGCATCGCGGAGTTTCCACGTGAGGGTCTTGGTTGTCGAACCCGTATTCATCGCCGCCATCTCGTCTTCCCACTCGATGGTTTCGCCGTCGTCCCCCATGCCCATCATCGCGTCCTCCATCATCCCGCCACCGGACATCCGGTGCATCCCCGAGGGCGCCCCCATCATCCCGCCCATCGCGAGCGTGAGATCGAGCTTCTTGTCCGGCGCCTTTGAGAGGTACTCACCGAAGAGCGGATTCATCTCTTCCGCGACCGCCCTATTCTCCCGAAGAGCGGCGAATTCCTCGGCGTACGATACCGCGATCGGGCTTCCGGAGACGGAGACCGATCCGAGCGCATACCGTTTCTCCGGGGTCCGGTGCTCGATCGGGAATTCTCCGGGCATTCCGAAGAGGACATCGACCACTCTCCGTTCACCGGGCGAAAGCATGACGCTTTCGACGAACGTCTCGCGCGCATACCGCCCGAGGTCCGCACCGACGAGTTTCATCTTCGCGCCGGGAATCGTGAAATCGAACGGGCGGACATTCGCCGTATTGACGAGGTAGAGCCGGACAACCTCCCCCGGTGCCGCGGCGAACCGGTAGTCCGTCTCGCCGTTCACGAACATCGTGTCGCCGAACCGCCCCATGAGCGTGTGGTCCGTCTCACCGCGGTCGAAGGAAAGCGGACGACCATCTTTTCCGAGCGCGATATCGTCGAGCGTGAGCGAGAGTTCGCGATTCGCCTTCGGCCAGTACCCCGCATCCGTCGGATCGACGATATATGTCCCGTAGAGCCCCGCCTCGAGCCCGTAATCCGTCCGCACGTGCGGGTGATACCAGTACATACCAGGATCGGAAAATTTCAGACGGTATTCGAAGGTATCGCCGACTTTGATCGGCTCCTGCGTCACGCCTGGTACGCCGTCGAAGAGGTTCTCGAGACGCAATCCGTGCGAGTGGAGCGTCGTTTCGAGGTCGCCGTCGTTCTTGAGACGGATCGTCGCTTCCGCGCCTTCCTTCACGCGGAAAACCGGTCCCGGGACGGATCCGTTGTACGAGAGCATCCGCACCCACGTGTCGCCGATCTTCTTCTTCACCGGGAAAATCCCGACATCGTATGTCTCCCCGTCCCCAAGCGTGATCTCGGGAGTCGGTTTCGCCTCCGGAAGGTCGGAAACATCCTGCGGAAACACTCCGGTTGCCGGAACCGCGGATGATGCCGGGCTTCCGTTGCGGACACCCGGGCCGCCCGTCAAAACATATATTCCTCCCGCGATCGCCGCGAAGACGATGATCGCAAAAATTATTTTCATCATACGCATGCATTAAGTGATTACAGGACTTATGCGTTTGAGTACAGTTCGAGGCGCCGCGAGGAACGGAGTAAGCTGTACTGATACATGTACCGCGTCGAGTACCGGAGCGGCAACAAAGAAATGTACCAAACGCATAAGTTCTGAATTACAATTTTTTCGCCTTCAGGCGAAGCGAGTTAGACACGACCGACACGGAAGAAAGCGCCATGGCGAGTCCGGCGAACACCGGATTGAGCAGCCATCCGAAGACCGGGTAGAAGAGGCCGGCCGCGAGCGGAATCCCGACGATGTTGTACGCGAACGCCCAGAAGAGATTCTGCCTGATGCCGCGCATCGTGATCTTCGAGAGCCGGACCGCTTTCACGAGCTTCGAGATATCGCCATGAAGGAGCGTCACGCCGGCCGATTCTATCGCGGCATCCGTCCCCGTGCTCATCGCGATACCGATATCGGCGGCCGCGAGCGCCGGCGCGTCGTTGACACCGTCGCC
Organism: bacterium; assembly: GCA_021821305.1. Lineage (GTDB taxonomy): Bacteria > Patescibacteriota > Minisyncoccia > Moranbacterales > UBA1568 > JAGOTT01. Next base: position 230,397 of record JAKACP010000001.1, on the reverse strand, counting down.
GACCATCGCCACGATCTCGCCTTTCGCCTGGAGCGCCCTCACTACGGCCATCTTTCCCTCCGGGAGCACCTCAGCCTCCACATCCTTGATACCGACGCTGTCCGCGATGAATCGGGCGGTATTCCGGTCGTCCCCGGTCAACATCACGACCCGTATCCCGAGCGCGTGGAGATCTTCCACCGCCTTCCGTGCCTCCGGTTTGACCGCATCGGCGACGAAGACGACACCGAGCACCGCTTCACGGGTAGCTAGGATGACCGGGGTCTTCCCTTCCCGCGTTTCCTGTCCTACGGACGCCGCGTCGAACGGTAGCTTGAGATCTTTCATGAACTTCGCGTTGCCCGCGGAGTACTCCGTGCCATCGATGATCCCGCGCACTCCCCTGCCTCTCAGCATTTCGAACTGCCCGACCGGGACCGTATCGATACTGTTTTCCTTCGCATAGGAAACGATTGCGTCGGCTATCGGATGCTCGGACCGGGACTCGAGGGAGGCGAGTATCGAGACGATCTCCTTCTCCGTGTGTCCCTCGGACGGCCGTATGGCCGCGATCTCCGGTTTCCCTTTCGTGATCGTCCCGGTCTTATCGACGACCACGACCGTCGCCTCATGAAGCTTTTCGAGCGTCGCCGCATCCTTGACGAGGATGCCTTCCCGTGCGCCCTTGCCGACCCCGACGATGATCGCCGTCGGCGTCGCGAGCCCCAAAGCGCACGGACACGCGATGATGAGCACGGAGACGAAGGAGACCAACCCGTACGAAAGCGCCTGCGAAAATCCGAAGGACTGCGTCCCGAAAAAGAGCCACGCGGCGAGCGCCACGACCGCGATCACGAGCACGATGGGGACGAACACCGCCGAGATGCGGTCGGCCATGGCCTGGATCGGAGCCTTGCTCCCCTGCGCTTCCGACACCATCTTCACGATATGCGCGAGCATCGTCTCTTGTCCGATTTTCGTCGCCTCGAACGTGAACGTGCCGCTCGTATTCATCGTCCCGGCGGCTACCGTATCACCCGCCTCTTTTTCAAGCGGCATCGGCTCACCGGAGAGCATCGACTCATCGACGTACGAAAGGCCCTCAAGGACGACGCCGTCGACCGGGATCTTCGATGCCGGTTTCACGATGACCGTGTCGCCGACCACGACCTCGCCCACCGGGATTTCGATCTCCTTGCCGTCACGGATGACGAGAGCGGTCTTCGCTTGCAGGTTCAGGAGCTTCTCGATCGCATCTCCGGTCCTGAGCTTCGACCGCGCCTCGAGATATTTCCCGAGCGTGATGAACGCGATGACGACGATCGTCACGTCGTAGTAGGTATTTTCGACATCGATAAACGGTCGGAGCACGTCCTCGAGCGCGGAGACGGCGAAGCTGTAGAGAAACGCCGCGGAGGTCCCGATACCGATGAGCGTATCCATATTCGCCTTGCCGTACCGGAGGAACCGATAGACGCCCGCGAGATACGGCTGCCCAACAACGAAGAGGGTGTAGGTCGCGAAGAGCGGAAGCAGGTGATGCAGGAATTCTTCCACCGTATAGGACATCGCGGGAATGATGCCGAATTCCGCGAGGATATCCCAGCCCATGATGAGCGCGGCAAAAGCGGCCAAGAAAAGCACCGAGACGACTTTCTTCCTCATCTCATCGAGCTCCATCAATTTCTCGTGTTTCGATTGTCCCGCGCCAGTATGCATCGAATGATCCTCCGCCAGCGGGACCTCCAGTGAATACCCAAACGGTTTGATGCTCTCCGATAGACGGCCCGGATCGGTTTTCGCGGCGTCGAACGCGACTTTGGCGGTCTCGGTACCGTAATTCACCTCAGCCGAAATCACGCCCTCCGTTTTCCGGAAGGTCTTCTCGATGATACCCGCGCACGACGCGCAGTGCATCCCTTTGATGGCGAATGTTTTCGGTTCGTTCATATCCGTTTCAGCTTATATCCTTCTTTTTTTCCTCGAATTCCTTCTTGTCGATCTCTCCGCTCGCATAGCGCTCCTTGAGGATATCCATCGCGCTGTCGCCGCGCTTCTCATGACCGCACGACTCATGCGACCCGCCCGAGGAAGCCGCGATCCACTTCACAAGCGCGATGATACCGGCAATGATCACGACCCACCATAGGATCATGAATACCCCGCCGAACCATCCGAATCCGGACCATGCCGGTCCACCGTCGAAACCCCACATCATACGCGTATTCTTACTGATTTATCATCGATCAACCGAATACCAGCACCTTGTCCGAACGCTCGATCATTCCGAGCAGATCGGACATCGTGGAAACCGGACACGTTCCAGAGCCTTCCCTGCCACGCACCTGAAGGCAGGTCCCGCAGGCACGGATATTCCCTTGCAACTCCTTGAATTCCTTCACTTTTACGGAGACATCGAACGTTTCGCTATCGGGAACGGTTTCGAGCTCCGATCCTTCGTTCAGGAGGAAAACATCCACTTCATGACCGGCATTGAGCGCGGTGATCCCGAGACGGAATGTATTCCACACATGCTCCGGGATGTTGGACTGCAGGATGATGCCGAGTTTCATATGACTGTTCCTATCGACTTAATATTACGCCATACCTACCGTGGAATTATTCGATGACTTTGATAACACCGCGATACATCCCCATCGAGCAGGAGAACGGAATCGTCCCGACCGCTTTGGGCGTGAAGGTGACGACATTCTCGCCGGACTGAAGAATCCTTTTCACGCCGATCTTCGGGGCAATAAGTGATACAGCGCAGGTATACGAATCTTTCGAATCGATCACCCATTGCACCGGCTGGCCCTTCTTCACCGTAAACTCATTCGGATAGTATCCGTCCGCCTCCTGCGTCATATGGATGACCTGCGGCTCTTTCTTTTCCTGCGGAGACGATCCTTTCACCGCCTCCTGCGCCTCCGGAGCGACCACCTGCACTTTTCCGAGATTGAGCAGGTTCAGCCCGTTCTGAAAATTGAACGCGCCGAGCGCGATGACCGCGACACCGGCCGTCCGGAAGAAGTACCGTCCGAACACGCCCCTGACGACCGAGGAAAGCCCACCGATTCCAAGCAGCCCCGGTGCCGTCCCGAACGCGAACGTTCCCATCGTGAGTGCGCCGAGAAGTATGTCTCCTTGGGTCACGACGAAGAGCTGGACCGCCTGCGTGAAGCCGCACGGGAGAAAGAACGTGAGCGCGCCGAGCAACGCCGCCCTTCCATGACTGTATTCCTTCTGCGAATGCGTTTGAATGCCAAGAACTCTCGCGATTCCTTTCGGAAGCATCACTTTCCATGCGGAAATCCGCGGAAAAAGCTCAAGGAGCTGGAGACCGAGCAGCACCATGACGATCGCGACGAGGGCAGTGATGATACCGACCGAAAACGCGGAGGGCTGTATCGTCGACCCGAGAAAGCCGAGGAATCCGCCCAGGAGCGTGAATCCGCCCACCCGCCCGAGATTGAAGAAAAGGTGCGGGACGAATTTGCGCTTCGTGCTCGCCTCCGGGTGCCGCTCGCCGAAGCGTGCGGAAATCGCGAGCACCAGACCGCCGACGATCGCCATGCAAGTGGAAACCCCGGCCGTCAGCCCGACCACGAAGACGAATGGGAGACTCTCAAGTCCCTCGCTCGTCCCGAGTGAAAGTGAGAACCATCCCTGGCTCTTCCCGACGAGATAGAAGACGCCGACGAGAACGGCGGCGGCGAGCGTCTCCAGATAGGAGGAGAAATCCCGCGAGAACCACGCGCGATCGTTCTCTCCGACCTCGTATCCGGCGCGCCGGATCGCGTCCGCGAGCGCGGCATCCGACGGTGCCTCCCCTTCATAGAAAATAGTCACGGTCCCGCTCCGGAAATCCGTGGCCGCCTTCTTCACTCCCGCGACCTTCGCGAGCTCCTCCTCGGCCAGTATCTCGCATGATTTGCAGTGCATGCCCTTCACGGGGAAAACTTTCTTGTTCATAATCATTTGTTGTTGAGTTTCGTCACCGTGAGGATCTCATCGATCATCGCCCGTTTCTTTTTTTCGCTTCCGCTCTCCATCGCGCCGCGGAAACAGGAGTTCAAGTGATCCTCGAGAAGCATCTCCTGCACCGACCGGAGCAGCCCGGCGACCGCGAGGTTCTGCGTCATGATGTCGACGCAATACTTCCCGTTCTCGGTCATGTCGATCAGCTTCTCAAGGAGCCCTCTCGCCTTCCGGTAATTCACGAGCACCTTCTCGCGGTTCTTGTGATGATCCATACTCTTCTTTATCCTTATGAATACTCCGTACCCGTACCCAGGGTATGGGTACATGGAGTATAGCATGGAACGGAAAAAACAAAAAACGCCCTTCCGGGCGCCCTTTGACAGTCCACCATCCTATCCGAACGTGAAGGCGTATGCGGCGGTCCCCGGGGTGTCGAACTCGAGGCGGAGCGTATGCTCGCCGTCCCTTCCATGAAGATCGATGAGCTCGTAGAGCCGATCGGAATCGACCGTCACCGTGCCGTCGACGACATCCGCGCCCGCATCGCCCGTGACCGTCGCTCCATCGAGGAGCACCCGTACCGTCCCGATCGAACCGGGAGGCGGCGCGAGCACGAGGAACACCTTGTTCCCCCGGAAACGGAGCGCGAGCGACGAGCCGGTTCCCGTCATCGCCCGTTCGGCATCGAGATTCCATTCCCCGCCGTAGGCGAACGAATGGAGCCGTATCGTCTCCGGGATCGAATACGTCCGGGACAGCGGTTCCGCTCTCTCGGGAGAGGCGAACCGATCCATGCGGGCGAGCCCGAGATAGGTTTCGGGCGTCTGACCACGCGTCGTCCCTTCCCCTGTTATCGAAAGCACTTCTTGTTTCTCCGCCATCATCCCGGCTTCCTCGAGGAGCTTCTGGATATTCTTTTCCGTTTCGTCGTATTTCCCTTCGCCGAAGTGCGTATAGCGCACCCGGCCTTCCGCGTCGATGAGATAGTGCGCCGGCCAGTAGCGGTTCGAATAGGCCTGCCACGTCCCATAGTCATTGTCCTGGGCTACCGGGTACTCGATACCATACCGACGCATCGCATCCGCCACGTTCTTCGTCTTGTGTTCGAAAGCGAATTCCGGCGTATGCACACCGACGACAACCAATCCGTCATCTTTATATTTCTTATACCATCCAGTCACATACGGAAGCGTCCGGATGCAGTTGATACAGCTGTACGTCCAGAAATCGACGAGCACCACCTTCCCCCGCAGGTCCGCCATTGCGAGCGGCTTTCCGTCGGTATTGAGCCAATTCGAGATTCCGCGGAATTCAGGTGCCGTTCCGAGCACGGGTAGTCCCGATTCGGACGCTTTCGATTCCGTCCTATCGCCCGACAGGCCACCGCTCGAATCTTTCCGCAAGTCATCGAGCGCTTTCTCGACTTCCGGCCGGTCCTCGAACCGGTTGAGGAAGCTTCCATAGTTCGGAAAGAGATCGAGAAGCTTCGACTGGAGCGTCTTGTCATATCCGGTATAGATCGCGAACGCCGCGAGTATCATGATGACGCCGAATACCTGCTGGATGCGTCCCGTATACGCCCGGAGGAACCGGTTGGCCGAGAACAGCCTCTGTCCGAATATCGCGAACAGGAAGAGCGGTATGCCGATGCCGACGCCGAACGCGAGCGTCACCAGCACCGCTTCGATCGAAACCGACCGGGTCGCGGCGAGCGTGGCCACGGCGGCGAGTATCGGCCCGGCACAGGGAGCCCAGACGATGCCGAGCGCGGCGCCCGTCAGGAATCCGGAGCCGAATCCGGCTCCCTCGGCCCGGGACTTCCCGAAACGCCCCAGGAGGCGGCTGACGAAACCCTCGAGTCTCGTGCCGACTGCCGGGACGAGGAGCGACACGCCGAGGAGCGCGATCACGACGACGGAAAACAGTCGGAGGCCGTCCGGAGAAAAGCCGAGCGCGCGGACGAGGGACGAGAGCGCGAGCGTGGCCACCGTGAAACTCGCGACCAACCCGGTCACGATCCCGAGCGGACGCCGTTTCCCGCCGGTCGCCGCCGAAGAGAGGATGATCGGCAGGATCGGCCAGATGCACGGAGCCGCTATCGTCACGAGCCCCGAAAGAAAGGCGAAGAGCAACAAGGTGAGCATATGGTGATATCACGGATTCGCGACCTCTCCGGAATGTCGCCGGAGAGGAGTGCGGATACGCGATCTACTTCAGTTTCGCCACGAGTTCCGCGAGATTCTCGCTGCCGACCCATTTCGTGATCTCCCTCCCGTCGGCGTCCACCTGCACCAGCGTGTGCTGCGTGGTCACGCCGTACTTCGCCTTGAGATCCTTGTAGGTATCATAATCCACGTCAAGGATGGTCAGGTTCCCGGGGATCGCCGAGGCTTCCTTCCGTATCGACGCGTCGAGCGCGCGACAGGTCGGGCACCATGAGGCGCGGAAGAACAACACGACCTTCCCCTCCTTGGCCATCGCGAGCTTGGATGCCTCATACGTCTCGTATGATCCCGCGCTTGTCATCATGGCCCCATCCGTTTTTTTCTCCATCATCGCCTCTCCGCTCATCGCGGCGGCCGTGATATCGCCGCATGAGACGTAGGTCTTCGCGTCATCCTTCGACTTGTGCACGTTGATCGCAAGCGGCAGTTCCTTGGTGAGCGTCTCCAAGGACACGTCGAGCACGGTCTCCGACCGGCCGTCGACGACGTTCGTGAGCGGATACTTCACCGCTCCGGGAGCGGGGCACGAACCGACATGGATATGGGCCGGCTGAGCGATTCCCGCCGTACCCGATCCGATAGCGATCGTCACCTTGGTCTTCCCGTCCGTTTCGACGAGCGTCGCCTTTCCCTCCTGGCCGGACGCGTTCTGCGCGCCGAGCGTCACGGTGACTTCCCGCTTCTCCATCATTGCCTCGCCCTCCATCTTCTCGTCTTTCTCCTCCGTCATCATCGCATCGTCCTTCGATGCCTCCATCATCGCATCGCCCTCCATCTTCTCATCGCTTCGCGTCACGAAGTAGAACGCCCCAACGACGACGACCGCGACGAGCGTACCGATCACCAGCGGAAGCGATGACTTCCCCGGCATCGGCGCACCGGACCCCTGCATCATATCGTTTTGCATAGTGCAAAAAACAAAGATTACCGTTTCAGTATACCTACCAGGCAAACGTATGTCAAGTTTACTTTACATCAGCTCTTTTCGCTATTTTTTTGCGCGGAGATACGCGAGCGTACCGATCTTCGCCACGATCATGGTCGCGAGCGCGAGCGGGAGCCAGGGCCCGAGCTTGTGCGCGAGGACGGAGAGGACGATGGCGAAGGCGAGCACGCTCGCGCCGGCGAGAAACGCCACGCGGCCGGCGATGGCGAGGTGAACCTCTTCCCGCTCGTCCTCCGCCTTTTCCCGCCATACGAACGCGAGGAACGGGACGATGCTCGCGACGAACACACCGGTCGAGGCCATCATCCAGAAATCAGAGAGTCCGAACCAGCCGAATGGATCCCAGATGAGGAGAAGCATAAGGACCGGCAACGCGGCGAGCACGATATCGAGGGCGGCGAAAAAGTTATCTTTTCTCATACCAAAATATTTTTTCCAACGGTTTATGAAAAAACTCCGCGATCTTGAGCGCGAGCAGAACCGAGGGAGCATAGTTCCCCTTCTCGATGGCGATGATGGTCTGCCGCGTCACGCCGACCTCCTCGGCGAGCTCCTCTTGCGTCACGCCTTCCTCTTCGCGACGTTTCCTGACGGCATTGGACAAGATCTCTTTCATACGGATACCCTACCCCGAAAATCGGCGTATGTCAATCATACTTTACATATCGATGCCGCTCCGCCTTGACTTTCCCGTTTTTTTGATGTATAATGGATATGTTGAAGTGAGAAACGGGTGCCCTCAAAGCGAGGATTCCCGTTTTTTCTTTTCGACGACATAAACAGTAAGAAAAAACTATGGAAGCTGAAAGGCCCATGGTCAGCGCCGACGAAGTCTCAGGACGGACGTCGGAAGCGCAGGAGCATTCTTGCACCGATTGCAAGAAAGCGGCGGAGAACGATGAGATGGCATTCGCCTTTCTTCTCGCCCTCATGCCGGTCGTCACGTTGACGCTCTTCGGAAACATGGGTCTCTTATAATAAGAGACCCCGCAGACCGAAAACACGAACCGCCCACACTGAACGGGGGCGGTTTTACTTTGCGACGTATCGCACGAAAATATCCGGGAAGGAAATTCCGGCGACCGCGAGCGTCCTCGGTCAGGAAGACGGGATTTCGCTTTCCGGATATTTTCGTTTTCCCCCTGACAAAGACCTCACCGGCGGACGCCCACCTTCCCGAAACGCGGAGCGAGCCTCACCGCTATCGCGTCGAGATCGATCGTCTTTCCCTTCGCGCGGTCACGGAGCCCCGGCGAGAGGATACGGAAATCGCGGAACTCCTGCAGATAATACGTCGGCGCCCCGTCGATCAGCTCCGCGATGCCGTCGAAATCGCTCTCGTCGTGGAGACCCGGCACGACCGTCGTCCGGAACTCGTACGGCGTTCCGCTTTCCCGGATCCGCCGGATGCTTTCCCGGATCCGTTCCTCCGACACGTCCGAGCCCGATGTCTCGCCGTAGCGCCCCATCCGGTTCTTGATGTCCATCGCGAAGAAATCGGCGAGGCCTCGCCCGATCACTTCCGCGACGATCTCCGGACGGCTCCCGTTCGTATCGAGTTTCACGAGAAACCCCATATTCTTCACCTTTTCCAGGAATTCCAGGAGGTCCGGCTGGACCGTCGGTTCGCCGCCCGTCACGCATACCCCGTCGAGGAGACCCCTCCTCTTTTCGAGGAAATCGAAGAATGCTTCCTCGTTCTTCCGATACGTCGGCAGTTCGCCTTTCGGGAAGTCGATGAGCTCCGGATTATGGCAGAACGGACACCGGAAATTGCACCCGACCGTAAAGACGGTGGTCGCGACCTTTCCCGGATAATCGATGAGCGTCAATTTTTGGAAACCGCCGACGAGCATACGGATGAGTCACGGAGAAGGAATTGAGCCCGCTCAACCCGGATTCCTTTCGTTTGCCGGGAACCGCATATTGCTCGAGTAAGCCCGTTTCTTCTTCAAAAATTTCCTCGAGATGCCGTCGATTGAGGGAAATTTTTGAAAAGAAGAAACCGGGCGGCGAGGATGCGGTCGGGAACGAAAGGAATCCGGGTTGAGCGGGCGTATCTAGCACGCGCGACCTTCCGCCACATATTCCTTCCGGTCGCCGAACTCCGCCTGCTTGCCCTTGTTCCACTGTCTGACCGGGCGGATATAGCCGACGACGCGCGAGTAGACCTCGGCCTCCTGGAAGCCGCGGAGCACCGGATCCGCCTCGTGGCACGCCCGACACTTGGCGAACCCGCTATCTCCGACCCGATACGGCATGTACTCCGCCCCCTTCACGAGCTCCTTTCCGCAATCATGGCACCGCATACTTTTATTGTTACGTATTACTTATTTTTGCTAAAAACACAAAGTTCGAAAGCACAAAAATCCAAACAAAACACAATTCTCAAAGCACAAGCGGATGTTTGGTTTCATGTTTGTATTTCATATTTTGTGTCTTGTTTGGCGTTTTGTGTTCTGTGACCTGTGCTTTCAAAAATATTCCTCATCCGATGGTCGAATATTTTTGTTGTGTCGGCTCCGCGACACAGCGGGGGCAGGTATGGTGTTCGCCGGCGACATAGCCGTGCGCGGGGCAGACGGAAAAAGTCGGCGTCAGGGTGAAATACGGGAGCCGATAGTTCTCCGCGATCTTCCGGACCAGGTTCCGGGTCGCCTCCGCATCCCACATTCTCTCCCCGAGAAAGCCGTGCAGCACCGTCCCGCCGGTATATTTGGTCTGGAGGTCGTCTTGGAGGCGGAGCGCCTCGAAGATGTCATCCGTGTGGCCGACCGGGATGTGCGAGGAATTGGTGTAGTAGGGAGCCGCTCCCGTCTCCCGCACCGCCTCGGCGTTCGCGAAGACGATATCCTTGTACCTCGCCTGGTCGAGCTGTGCCAGCCGATATGATGTCCCCTCCGCCGGTGTCGCTTCGAGATTGTAGAGATTGCCCGTCGCCTTCTGATACCCGATGATGCGCTTGCGCATGTGGGTCAGCACCTTGCCGGCGAACCGCTGTCCCTTCGCGGTCGTGATGTCGGTCCCGAGAAGGTTCTGCGCCGCCTCGTTCATGCCGACCAAGCCGATGGTCGAGAAATGGTTCGACCAGTATTCCCCCCGGCGGGCCTTGATCGGCGCGAGATAGAACCTGGTATAGGGATACAATCCCTGATCGGTGAGCTTCTCGACCAGTTTCCGCTTGATTTCGAGGCTTTCTTGGGCGATATCCATGAGCGTATCGAGCTTGGCGAAGAACTCCTTCTCGCTTTCCGCCGTACGGCCGAGACGCGGGAGATTGATCGTCACGACCCCGATCGAACCGGTGAGCGGAGCCGCGCCGAAGAGTCCGCCACCGCGCTTGTGGAGCTCGCGGTTGTCGAGCCGGAGCCGACAGCACATGCTCCGCGCGTCCTCCGGATCCATGTCGGAATTCACGAAGTTCGCGAAATACGGGATGCCGTATTTGGCGGTCATCTCCCAGATGGGAAGGTACCGCGGGTCGTCCCAGTCGAAGTCCTTGCCGATGTTGTAGGTCGGGATGGGGAACGTGAAGACGCGCCCCTCGGAATCCCCCTCCATCATCACCTCGGCGAATGCGCGGTTGATCATGTCCATCTCTTCCTGGAATTCGCCGTAGGTCTCGTTCTGCGGCTCGCCACCCATGACGACCGCTTCCTTGGCGAGCGCCTTGGGACACGTGATATCGAGCGTGATGTTCGAGAACGGGGTCTGGAATCCGACCCGCGTCGAGATGTTCATGTTGAAGACGAAGGACTGGATCTCCTGTTTGACCTGTGCGTACGAGAGTCGGTCGCGTCGGACGAAGGGGGCGAGCAGCGTATCGAAATTCGAGAACGCCTGCGCGCCGGCGACCTCGCCTTGGAGCGTATAGATGAAATTGACCATCTGCCCCAGAATGACCGAGAGGTGCTTGGCCGGCCTCGACGACACTTTCCCGGGAACACCGGTAAAGCCGCGCCGTATGAGGTCCTGGAGATCCCAGCCGCAGCAGTACGCGGAGACGAGCTGGAGATCGTGGAGATGTAGGTCGCCGCCCTCGTGCGCGTCGCGTATCTCGCGCGGATACACCTTGTTCATCCAGTACTTCGAGCTGACGATCGAGGAGATGTAATTGTTGAGCCCCTGGAGGGAATAGGACATGTTCGCGTTCTCCCGGACCCGCCAATCGAGCTCGCGGAGGTACCGGTCGACGAGATCCGAGGAGAGCTCGAGCGCCTTCTCCATCTCGCGGAGCCGGGCGTGCTCCTCACGGTAAAGTATGTAAGACTTGGCCGTCTCCTCGAAGTCGAGGATCATGAGCACCCGTTCCACCATGTCCTGTACGCCCTCCACCGTCGGTATGCCGTCCCTGCCGATGTCCTTCCGGAGGAGGCTCACCACCTTCGCGGCCACGCGCTTCGCCTCCGCCTCGCCCCCCTCGCCGGTCGCGGCGAACGCCTTCCCGACCGCGACGGCGATCTTCTTCCCGTCGAACCGTACCTTTCGCCCGCCGCGCTTCACGATGTATCGGAACGGCGACACCGGAGGCTTCTTCGCTTCCTTCGTGCGGGTCGAACCCGGGACTTTCTCGGGGATGCGACTCCTCTTCCCCTGTTTCTTCGGATTCGACATATTTTTTATTTAAAACTATTTATTACACTACATGTTGTGGTTTCCGTGATAAGTATACCACAAGAACAGAATCTGGCAAGTATCGCTTATCCGAGGAGATCTTTCTCTTTTCACCCCTCCGTCCCTCCGGAATCCGTCCATGGCATTGATTCCCGCCGTTGTCCGTGCTAGCATGCCACTTCGTTCATTGAAAAGGAAGGAGAACATGATGGGAATCCTCACCCCGGAGCAACTGTTTTTCCGCTATGCCTGGCCCGCCGCGGACAAACTGTTCATGGAAAGGAAGTTGAGCGAGAGGGACTACCGGAGACTCAAGGTGTTCCGGGACAACCCGCACCTGTGCCCGCCGCGAGAACTGCTCGAAACGTGCTTCCATCGGATCTTCGATGCGCTCCGCATCTGCGGCAACGAAACCGGGCGATCCGCGTGGGACGACCGGAATGTCGGCGACTACTGGCGCATGTTCCATGACGGACCGGGTCCGGTACGCGTATACACGGTAGGAGAAATACGCGGCGACGGGAACCTCCTCGGCACTTCACGGCGTCAAGGCGAACACCCCCAGCTCCTCAGCAATCCGTACTCCCTCGAGCTCAGACAAGGAAACCAGATATATGTCCGCATGGCCTGTGCCGTCGAGATATATGGAGAACGATGAAAAAGCCGCGCCGGATTTACCGGCACGGCTTTCTTTTTTGATCCCTCCGTATCAGAATCGGGCTTCATTCTCGACCTTTTTCGAGTATACGCCCACATTGCGCGCCCAGCGATTCACGTCGCCCTGATCATGCCCGGCGCAGGTCGAGCCGCATTTCCATACGAGGAGTTCCTCAGGCGTATCGAGACGCAGATCCCAGATGAGATAGTTGAGCCGCCTCCCGACCACCGAGACCGCCTGTCTCGGACTGTCGAAGCACGAGTACCCGCTTCGGGTGACCTTTTCGGTCTGTCCCCGGTATCCCCAGTAGTTGTAGCATTCTTTCCCATCCATTTTCGGCGAATATTTTCCCCAGTTGCTCTCATGCTTGGCGATGGCGACGAGATAGGACGCGGTCACCGCGTTCTGCTGTGCCAGATACGGGGTCATGTCCGATATCGGATGTCCTTTGACCATCTTATCGAGTGAGCGTTCGAATGTCGTCTTGAATTTCGGAGTCGAGCCGACGAAATCGGCACTTTCGATCTCGTACGTCAGTATCCGCGAGGACGCCGAGAACAGAAGTCCGAAAAAGACCGATGACAAGAGCAGGACGACCAGATAGAGAGCCGAGTCCGTATCGGGACTACGATGGCTCGTATCTTCGATTTTTTTGTCGTTTCGAACCAGCGGCATATGCGTACGATGTTTTTATTTTCCCTCAGTGAAGCCTTATTTTTTCTTTTTCAACAAAAAAGACCGGTCACCCGGTCGTTCGCACAAATTTTCCCACAAATCAATTATAGCATGGATCAAAGGAAAAATCAACCCCGGACCGGATCAGACAAAGAAAACGGACCGGAAATTTTTCCGGCCCGCGAACGCTCATGGCGAACGATGTCGTCACTCCTGCGAATAGATATCCTGATGGCGACAGACCGCATGGACGGTCACCTTGCTCGGATCTTCGCTCCACACGATGCGCCATTCGTCATTGACGCGGCTCACCCGCGCGTTGTCACGGAGGTCCCGTATCCATCCCTCGCGACGGAGGTTCGTCGAATCGAACGAATGCGTCCGGGATGACTTTTGTTTCTTCTCCGACGAATACGGCTCGATGAAGAGCGTAAGCAGCGTGGAAAGTATCTTTTCCTTCAGATAAGCCGGCAATTTCGGTGATTGATAGGCCGATTCGAACCTTCGATCGTATACGATCAGCTTTCTCCCTCCTTGACGGTTCACGCAGCGAGGAACAAAATGTATCGCTGCCAATTTGGAAACGGATTTTCGCAACTCTGCGGAATGACATTCCGAAACCGCATTCTCATACGAAATGATATCATTCATGATCCCTCCGGTCTGATAAAGAACACATTGTCCGACAAAGTCGAATCCGCGTGATGATAGGGAAAAACCGCACTTTTGTCAACATATTTCCCGCATTGTATACTTCGCGTACATGATTTCATCCGCGGACATGCTCCCGACCTCATATTCACGAAAACCGATAGTATCCCTGATGACCGCCGGCCTCATCGCCGCCATGGCCGTATCCGTGGCCGCGCCGGCGCTTTTCCGGCTCCCTGCGGGTATTCCGGGATGCGATATGCCGATCCGCTACGGCGTGGGCGAGATCGATCAACGGTTTCCGCTCGATCGGAAGGGAGTACTCGCCGCCTCGCTCGAAGCCGAATCCGTCTGGGAGCGCGGTCTCGGGAAAGACGTATTCCTCTATGACCCGCAGTCCCCGTTCCGGATCACCGCCATCTTCGACGAACGCCAGAAGATGACGACCGAGGCGCGAATGCTCGAGGAGACGGTCGCTTCCTATGAGGCGGAAAGCGCGGAGATCGAGAAGAAGCGGGCCGACCTCCTTGCCCGATACGAACGGGACAAGAAACGCTTCGAGGCGGATGCCGAAAAATACGAGGAAGCTCTCGCGGAGTACAACGCCGAGGTGGCGAAATGGAACGAAGCGGGCGGCGCGCCGGCGGACATATACGAGAAACTGGAAGATACCAAGAAAGAACTGGAAGAAGAGGGTCGGCGGCTCACCGAGGCGAGCGAGGAACTGCAGGCGCTCGCCGGACGCGTCAACGCCCTGGCCAAGGCCATGAACACGAAGGCGGGTGCCGTGAACGAGAACATAGCCAAATTCAAGGAGCGCTACGGCGACCCCCGTCCCTTCGTACAGGGGCTCTATGTCCCGCCGCTCGCGTCCATCGAGATATTCCAATTCGAAGGGAAAGACGATCTCCGGCTCGTGATCGCGCATGAGTTCGGCCACGCGCTCGGCATCGAGGAACACGTCGGCAACGACCGCTCGCTCATGTATTACCTCATGGGCGGCCAGGACATAGCTGCTCCGAGCCTCACGGAAGAGGACGTAGCCGCGTATGAGGCGGTCTGCCCGGATAAGACTCCGTCGAAACGCGAGGCGATCGCGCGATACCTCGTGCTGACCGCGCGCAAGGACATGGACCTGATGGAATTCCTCGGGATTCTCCTTCGCTGACCCACCCTTACTCGGATCGAACACAAAAAAAGAACCTGACGGGATACCGTCAGGTTTTTCACATGGTCGCCGGGGCGGCACTCATACGTCGATGAGCGAGAAGGAGTAGAACGCCTCCCTCTCTCCGGTCAGCACGGCCCAGAGCTGGTCTCCGTAGGAGAAGTGCCAGAGCTCCTTGGGGTTGTTGGCGAATCCCGCCTCGAGGAGCACCCAGTAGAGCAATCGTCGATTGAGGAGCGCCTCGGTTTCCCATGCGTCCAGATTCTTCACGAGCGCGAGCCGCTCATAGAAATCCGTCGCCGAGGCCGGTGAAAAATCATCGAAGAACGAACCCGTGTGGATGAAGCCTCCCGTGCGGATCTCCCGCAGGAGAAGATCCACCGCACCGCCGGTCGAATGGAAAGGCGGCGAGAACAGATCGACTTTCCCGTCCTCGCGGGATCCGCGGCCCCAGTAATTCCTGGTCTCGGCATCGATCTCGTCATCGGACCAGTCCGGATACCGTTTCCGGAGCACGGAAGGCATCCAGTCAAGGAAGAAATAATCCTGGACCCGGACCGGACGATACGCGTCGAAGACGTAGAGCTCGACGCCGACCCGGCACAGTCGCTCATTGACGGAGGCGAGCATTTCAGCGACCGACTTTCGGACGAGCACGTGCGGTATCGATCCCTCGGCGCGGTGATCGTACGGAGGATTGCCCTCCTCCCGGTAATAATAGGAATCTCCCGCGATACCGTATTCATCGATACGGACGCATCGTTCGAACGACCGTTCGTCGGAAAAGACGAGCGGATGCTCGCGCGACACCTTGCGGCGCAGACACGCTTCTTCGAGATCCGGAATCGGCCGGGACCGGTAATTGAGGACATTTTCCATGATGATCCCCTTCCATTGGAAAGAACATGACTCAACTATAGACCGGATTCAGGAAAAAAATCAAAGCCCGACGGCGATCGACGCGACATCAATTCCGCGGGAAGACCAGTGGAAAAACCGGCTCCGAGGCGACATCGGAAGGAAAAGTACGGTTCAGCCGCTGATATTCCGTGAGCGCTTTCTCCGGGCGGCGAAAAACCAGACGTAGAAAGCGAGGAGCAGGATGACGTTCGGGAAGAATATGATCGGATGCGACCACGGGACGCCGTTCACCGTCACATCCGATATCGGCCAAAGGAACGGCGTCGGAAAAAACCATGAGGCATGCGTCGGGATATCGACGATAATATGAAGTCCCCACGTTGCCATCGGCCAGAACGGCTTCCGACGGAACAGCCAGACGAGGCCGAACACGCCGCCGAACGCGAGGAGGCTGTGCGTCACATTGTAAAACGCATGAACGAAGAACGGGATAGTACTCGGGGCAGGATGATTGCCGGAACTCCAGTCCGGATGATCAAACACGCCGACCCAGGTCCCAGCGATATAAAAGCCGAACGAAAAGAGATCAGGCGCGATACCGAAGAAAAATGCCGTCCAGAAATTCCTTCGGTTCTTCCTTCCGAACGCGAGTGATCCCCAGAGGCCGTGTGAGACGATATCCATGGTGGTACTCGTATCAGAGAGGCGGGCGGAATACCCCGTGCACCGTATCGACGACCTTCTGCGGCGTGACGAGAGACTTGATGAGATAGAAATGGATCACGAATTCGCCGGCTTTCCTGAACGTGTCCTCGTTGTCCATATCGGTTAGGATGATGACCGGAATCCCACAGAGTGCCTCATCGTCATCGATGATGCGGACCTTCGTTTTCTGTCATGGATTCTTACCATCTCCAATTAGGAGTATGACCCCATTCTACCACGAAAAAGCCGTCGCGGAGGCGACGGCAGAAAACATATTCGGTAAGGAAGCCTAAAGTCCGATATCGCGGAGGAAGTTTTCCCTGGCCGCGCCGCGGAGCGCACGGGTCTGTCCCGGCTTGAGATTGCCGAGATGGACGTCCATGATGCGGACGCGCTTGAGCGCCTGGACCGTGAGCCGGGCCCCGCCCAACATGCGGCGGATCTGATGCTTCTTCCCCTCGGTGAGGATGATGTTCATGACGTGTGGGCCGTGCACCTTGACGTCCTTCGCGCGTAACAGCTCCCCGCGGTCGGTTATCCCCTCGCGCATCCGGGCGGCGACACCGGGGACGATCCGCTCCTGTATCGTCACCTCGTATTCCTTCTCGTGCCCGAGGCGCGGGTTGAGCAACCGGTCGGTCACCCGGCCGTCGTCCGTGAGGATGATGAGCCCCTCGGATTCCTTGTCGAGCCGCCCGACCGGGAATACGCCGTCGGGAACGTTCGCGACGTCCCCGATGGATTTCTCGCGCGCCTGCGGCGAGTGCGTGATGATCCCGCGCGGCTTGTAGTATGCGAAATAGAAAAAATCATCGGAGGACGGCATCGCGGCCCCGGTGATCTCGACACGATCCTCCGCGCCGACACGGTCGGCGAGCTCCGCCTTGCGGCCGTTGATCGTCACCGCGCCGCGGAGGATGAGCTCTTCCGCGCCGCGCCGCGTCGCATACCCGCGAAGCGCGAGGTACCGGTTGATACGGACCGGAAACGGGATAGGCTCTTGTTCCATGGCATTATTATGAGGAAATATTCCCAAGCAACTGTCATCCGCAAGTCCTACAGACTTTCCAGATCGAGGACCTCGTCGATGCGGATCTGCGCTACGAAATCCGGGACGTGGGACACGAATATCATCGTGCCGCGATACGCGTCGAGCGCCGCCGCGATGACCGGCAGGTGGCGGAAGTTGATATGGTTCGTCGGCTCGTCGAGGATGAGCAGTTCCGGCTCCTCCGCGTAGAGCTTCGCGAACATGAGCAATCCCTTCTGCCCTTCCGAGAGGCTCTCGACCTTGTTCTGGATGAGCTCGGCCGGGATGAGGAATTTCGCCGCGAGCTTGTAGACGAGCTCCTTGTTCTTCTCCTTCATGGCGGAGAGCAGCGTGTCGAACACCGTCGCGTCGAAGTCGAGCGACGAGAAATCCTGCCGATAGTAGCCGATTTTCACGCCGGGCGTGATCTCCACCCGCTCCGCGTCGCCGCGCGCGAGCGCCTCGAGGAACGTGCTCTTGCCGATGCCGTTCGGCCCGGAGACGAAGAGATGGGTATTGCGCTTGAGCGTGAGGTTGACCGGTTTCGTTTCCGCGATACCCTCTTTGAGGACGGACGCGGTCTTGATGGTCACGATCGGACCGACCTTATCCGCGCAGGGAATCTCGAAATCGGGGAGGGTCTTGTCCTCGCGTCGCACGTCCATCTTGTTCTCCTCGAGATCTTCGGCGAGCGTGCGCATCCGCTTGGCGACGGCGCGGAGCTTGCCGCCCTTGTTCGCGAAGACGTTCGCCTGATCCTTCTTCTCCTGGATCGTCCGCTCGAGCCGGACATTCTCGCGCTCGGCTTTCTCGATGCGGGACTTGATCTCCTCGACCACGTCGTAGTAGTCGCCGGTGTACTGCTCGATCTTATGTGTGAACACGTCGAGGTAGAGCACGCCGTGCGTGAACGAGTTGAGGAAGTCCGCATCGTGGGAGATCACGATGCAGGTCTTGTCATAGTCGATGAGGAACTGCGTCAGATGCGCGATGCCGGCCGCGTCGAGATTGTTGGTCGGTTCGTCGAGGAGGAGGATATCGGGATTCTGGATGAGCGCGAATCCGAGGAGGAGCCGCGCCTGCTGGCCGCCGGAGAACTCCCGGATCTTCCTGTCGAGCGGTGCCACGAGATTGACGATCTCGAGAGTGTCCTTGATCCGTGCCGGCAGGTCCCAGCGCTTCTCCGGAAACGCTTCCGCGAAAAATTCCTCGACGGTGAAATCGAGGTGATCGCGGGGTATGGTCTGGCGGCCGATGGCGACCGTCGCGCCCCGGTCGATCGACACGCGGCCTTGGTCCGGGTTCATTTCGCCCGTGATGAGCTTGAACAGGGAGCTTTTCCCGGCCCCGTTCTGTCCCATGAGCGTCACTTTCGAACCGGTACGCACGGAAAAACTCACCTCCTCGAGGATCGGTTTTTTGTGTCCGTATTCGAACGACACGCGGTCGAAGCGTAAAACGATGTTGTCTGCCATATTTTCCGGATTTTTAGCGGCCACACGAATACGCATTGTGCCACGAAAAAAGCTTCCTGGCAAGCCGGAATCGGCACCGTGCTATTGCCGCAACCCGAGCCCGGTGCGGATGAAGTACCAGTTGGCTGCGATGAGCGCCGCCGCGAGCCCGACCAAGACGGCGATAGAGGTCGCGATCGGCACGTCCGAAAGGCCGAGCAGTCCGTATCGGAACCCGTTTATGAGATAGAAGATCGGATTGGCCGCCGCGAGATCACGCCAGAATCCCGGCAGCGCCTCGATCGAGAAGAACACGCCGCCGAGATACACGAGCGGCGTCAACACGAAGGTCGGGACGATGGAGATGCCGTCGAAGCTCTTCGCGTAGATGCCGTTCACGAGTCCGGCGAGCGAGAAGACGAGGCTCGAGAGGACGAGGAAAAGCAGTACCACCGAAGGGTATGCGAACGAGATCGGGACGAAGAACGCCGAGACGAGGAGCACGAGCGCTCCCACCAGGACGCCGCGGACGATACCTCCCCCGACGAACCCGGCGATGATGACCGAGGGTGGCGTCGGTGAGACGAGGATCTCGTCGATATTGCGCGAAAAGAACTTCGAGACGAAAAAGACGGTCGCGACGTCGGAGAACGAATTCGTCACGACCGCGAGCATGACGAGCCCCGGCACCACGAACTGCAGGTAGGAAAACCCGTCCACGTCGCCGATCTGCTCGCCGAGCACGGTGCCGAACACGAGGAAATAGAGGACCGACGTCACGACGGACGGCAGGAACGTCTGCGGCCATATCTTGAAGATACGGAGCACGTCCTTGCGCACGATGGTCATGAACGATATCCAGAGTTTTTTCGCGTTCATAGGTTTTCCTTAGTAACTGTCCGATATCTCATGTCTCGAGAAAATGTTCGGATGTCGAGATGAAAACCTTGAAAAGGGAGAAGGACTATCATGATAATCCGACGAGCTTTGAGAGGTTTTCAGCCGAGATCCGGACGTTTTATGAGACAAGCATGGTTTTTTCTTTTATTCAGGGCGGTGAGATATCGGACAGTTACTTACCGGTCAGCCTCACGAAGACTTCCTCGAGCCGGCCGGATTTG
This sequence comes from bacterium, assembly GCA_021821305.1. Classification (GTDB taxonomy): domain Bacteria; phylum Patescibacteriota; class Minisyncoccia; order Moranbacterales; family UBA1568; genus JAGOTT01. The sequence continues at coordinate 210,326 of JAKACP010000001.1, read as the reverse complement.
TTCCGGATGTCCCCGATGGGGAATCCCCGTCCGTTGAGGAGGAGGATCGCGTCGTTGAGTCCGCGGCCGTCGTCCGTTTCGATCTCGATCGTCTTCTCGTCGATCTTCTTCGCGCGATACGCGGCGAGCGCTTCGACGATTTCCGGCGTCACCTGGGACCGGAGCGTGATGAGGAAGGAGTCGGTGTTGATCTTCCCGAGAATATCCTTCATCGATCCGGACTCGATGATCGATCCTTGGTGGATGATGGCGACGTGCTTGCAGAGCTGTTCGGCTTCCTCGAGGTAGTGCGTCGTGAGGAGTATGGTGATCCCCTCCTTCTCGGTCAGCGATCGGAGGAAATCCCACATGCTCCGGCGCAGGTCCACATCCACGCCCGCCGTCGGCTCGTCGAGGATGAGCAATCGGGGCTTGTGGATGAGCGCGCGGGCGATCATGAGCCGGCGTTTCATCCCGCCCGAAAGCGCGCGGGATTCCTGGTCCTTCTTGTCGAAGATACCGAGGCTCCGCAGAAGCGATTCGGCCCGCGGTATGGCTTCTTTCCGTGAGATCCCATAGTACCCGGCCTGATTCACGATGATATCGAGCGGGGTTTCGAAGATATTGAAATTGATTTCCTGTGGGACGACGCCGATACAGGCCTTGGCCTTTTCCGGCTCGCGGTCGATGTCGTACCCGAACACCCGGACGGTCCCGGCCGACTTGTCGACGATGCCCGTGACGATACCGATGATGGTCGTCTTGCCGGCGCCGTTGGGGCCGAGAAACGCGAAAAAATCCCCCTCCGGGATGACGAGCGAGACCTCCTTCAGGGCCTCCTTCCCGGATGCGTAGGTTTTCTTCACATGTTCGACGACGAGCGCCGGATGTTTCCCTTCGTTCATACTCCACAGTGTACCTGATTGTCGATGGTGTGCCAAAACGGCGGAAAAGAAAAGCGGCCCTGCCCGGGCCGCGCCTCCCCTCCGGACGGATTACTCCGCCTTCAGCACCTTGAGCGTCCCCCAGTGGCCCGCGGCGCGGTGTCCGGGCATATTGCAGTAGTAGACGAACTCGCCGGCCTTGTCGGCCTTGAATTCGATCACGACTTCCTCGTTGAGCGGTGTCGCCTTGTGGATACCGAACTCGTCGATATTGAAATCATGCGTTCCCGCGGTGACCTTCACCTTGATCCGGACCATGTCCCCTTCGTTCACGGTGAATTCCTTCAGGTCGAACTGCGGCTTGGGCTTGCCGTCGACCATCTCGACGAACGAATTGATGGAAAACTCCTTGACCGGAGCGACCTTCATGGCCGCTTCCTCCGCCTTCATCGCGCTTCCTGTCGTATCCTCGGCCGGCGACCGCTCCCCCTTGAGCGCGAGCGCGGCCACGACGATGGCGAGGGCGACGACGATACCGATGATCAGCTTCTGGCTCATATGTTTGATCGTTACGAATATATTCCGTCCCATCCGGCATATCGACCTCGACGCCGTTTTTTCCGTTGACATACATCATTGTAGCAGCATACCTGATTGTAAAGAAAGAATCTCCATTTCATCATCGACCAGATGGCCCGCCGGAGTGCGAGACAGTAGGCGCGACGCGATGGACATGGTAAGGATCGCGGCAAAAAAATAGCACCCGTCAGGGTGCTATTTTTATGCGTGATCCGAAAGGAAGATCGATAGATCTATCTTGCCGTCCAACCGCCATCGACCACGATCACCTGCCCGGTGATATAGCTCGATTTTTCCGAAGCGAGGAAGACCACGGCATTGGCGATATCCTCGGGCTGACCCACCCGCGCCAGGGGGATCATGGGCATCATCTGCTTTTCGAGGTCCTCAACCACTCGTGTTCCCGGCGTTCGGATCACGCCGGGGGCGACGGCATTGACGGTGATATTCTTGGGAGCCATTTCCAGCGCCAGCGCCCGCACCATCCCGTTGACGCCGCCTTTCGTGGCGCAGTAGTGGGTCAGACCTGAAAATCCCACCAGCGAAGCGATGGAGGAGATATTGATGATCCGCCCCCCTTCCGACATCGTCTTCAAGGCCTCCTTGGAGCACAGGAAGACGCTCTTGAGGTTTACGTCCATCACCTTGTCCCAATCCGACTCCTGCATTTTTTCAAAGGGGACGAAGGGATAGATACCGGCGTTGTTGACGAGCACGTCGACCTTGCCGAATGTTTCGGCGGTCTGGCTGAAAAGCCGTTCGACATCGGCAGCACTGGAGACGTCGCACTTCACGGCGAGCGACTGGACGCCGCGCCCGGAGAGTTCCTCGGCGACCTTCCGGCCGTTCTCCTCGTCGATATCGGCGACGACCACGTTGTATCCTTCATCGGCCAGCGCCGAAGCGATCCCTTTTCCGATGCCGACTCCCGCACCGGTGACTATGGCTGTTCTCTTGTTATCCATTTTTTTGTCTTACTGCTTAAAAAAAATAAAAAAGACGGGGTTCACCCGTCTTCAGTACGCATCCATTATAGCAGATTCGGACCCGCGTGTCCAGCATCGCTACTCGTCGGAACGCTCGAGAGGAAGTCCTGCTTTCTCCCATGCGATGATTCCGCCGGACAGTTCGGTGATATCCGTGAATCCCATCTCGCGCATCGCCGCGACCGCCTGTGCGCTCCTGCTTCCCGAACGGCAATAGACGAGGTACCGCTTCGACTTGTCCAACTCGGCGACCTTGGACGAAAACGACGGGTCGTTCCAATCGACGAGCGACGCACCCGCGATATGCCCCTGCGAGAATTCCGCCGGGGTGCGCACGTCCAGTATGGTCGCTTCCTCCTTCCCGACGGCCTGCGAGAATTCCTGCGCCGCGACACGCTCAACGCGCGTCGCGGACTCTCCGTTCCCGGAAGACATGATGCCCCACGCAAGGAGCGCGCCCGCGAGCACGATGGCGCCCGCGATCATCGTCGTGTTCCGTATCGATCCCTCGAGCAAGGAGCCGCCCGGCGCCACCGTCGGCAATCCGGACCGGATCCAATCCATGGTCCCTCCCGAGACATTCATCGCTCCGCGAAGCCCCCTGTCTTGGGCGAAGGCGGTCGCCTGCGCGCTCCGGCCGCCCGATTGGCAGATGAAGAAGATCCGGGAGTCGGCGGGAAACTCGTCGACGCGCAGCGGGAAAAGGGCCAGCGGAATATTCTGCGCCCCCTCAGCATGTTCATCGGCGAATTCGAATGTCTCGCGGACATCGATCAGGATCGCGCTCGGATCCCTGCGCATCTCTTCGAACGCTTCTTTCGGGGTGATGGTGTTCATATGATATCGATTAATGATGGGTTCAATTGCTGTTTTTCGGAACCGCCGTGTCGAACAGTTCCGGTAGCGGAGGATGGTGGGCGTCGAGCGCGGCGATGAACGTTTCTTTTTCCATCTGGAGGCGCGGGTTCTCGCGCTTCTCCTCGCCTATCGTGCTCGCGGTTCTGCCCTCATAATTATGCGCGGGATGGACGATCGTCTCCTCAGGCAACCGCATGAGTTTCTGCCACAGGCTCTCGTAGAGGTCCGTGCTGTTTCCGCGCTGGAAATCGGTCCGCCCGGTCCCGCCGATGAGGAGCGCGTCACCCGTGAAAACCGCGCCCGGGATACGGTAGGTGACGCTCTCATCGGTATGCCCCGGTGTCGCGAGGACCTCGATCGTTCCTCTGCCGAGGGACAGTGTCGATCCGTCCGCAAGCGCGATGTCCTTGGACGGCAATGGGGACGATTCGTGCATGGCGATCTTTCCCCCGAACAGTCCCCGGAGCTCGCGCGCGGAAGAGACATGATCCGCATGCGTGTGCGTCTCGAGGATATATCGGAGCTCGAGGCCCTTTTCCTTGAGGATGTCCCCGTATGCGTCGGGTCCCGCTTCCTGCGACGGATCGATGATGGCCGCCTCCCGCGTCACCGGATCGGCGACGATATAGGAAAGACAGCCGCGCGAGGTATGGATGGGTGTTATGTCGTACATAAGAAATAATGACTTATTAATATTGATATTTAGAGCGCGAACGCGGCGGAGACGACCTCGCGAAGCTTCGGGGCGAGGCGCGGAGAGGCATGGCTCTCCTTGGCGCAGGCGAGCGCGTATTCCTCCACGTACGCTTCGGCAAAACTCTTGAGCGCCGAGCGGGCCGCCTTGATCTGATGGATCTGTTCGAGGCAGTCGGCATCGCCGTGCTCGATCGCCCGGCGGACGGCATCGATCTGGCCCTCGATGCGGTTGAGACGATGGATGAGTTTTTCGGTAGTCGCTTTCATGATGTTGTCTTACCCCGTTTGAATGAGTTATTCGCGTACCCATCATATACCCCATACGGTATATAGTCAAGAGCACGAAAACGACGCCCCAATGAGGGGCTTTTCGTCGATCAAACAAAAAACGCTCCTGAAGGACATGGGCTTCGACTCCTGCCACCTAGAGAATGGATATGAAAAGAACGCCCAAGCGGACGTTCTTTTCATATTTGCTCCGGCGGCAGGATTCGAACCTGCGACCAAGTGATTAACAGTCACCTGCTCTACCGCTGAGCTACGCCGGAATGCGTATTTTCAATTTGAAAACAGGATTAGTATAACAAATAATCCGCTTTTGGCAAGAAAAAGCCCCTTTCGGGGCTTTTCGACTTCCTTAGTAGTGTCGGAGCTTCTTGACGTGGTCGTGCTCGCGGATCTTCTCGAGGGCCTTGGCCTCGATCTGGCGGATACGCTCGCGGGTCACGCCGAATTCCTGTCCGACCTCCTCGAGGGTATGCGTGATACCGTCCTCGAGTCCGAAGCGGATCTTGAGGATCTTCTGCTCGCGCGGGGTCAGCTCGTCGAGGATAGCCCCGATATGCTCCTTGAGGAGCTTGCGGGCGGCCGACTGGTGCGGCATGACAGTCTCGGTGTCCTCGATGAAGTCGCCGAGCACCGAATCGTCGTCCGAGTCGCCGACGGAGGTCTCGAGCGAGACGGTCTCCTGCGAGATCTTCTGGATGTGGCGGACCTTGTCGACCTCCATCCCCATTTCCGCGGCGATCTCCTCGGGAAGCGGCTCGCGGCCGAGCTCCTGGACGAGGCGACGCGTCACCTGGGAATACTTGTTGATGGTCTCAACCATGTGCACCGGGATACGGATGGTGCGGGACTGATCGGCGAGCGCGCGGGTGATCGCCTGACGGATCCACCACGTCGCGTAGGTCGAGAACTTGTATCCCTTGCGGTAGTCGAACTTCTCCACCGCGCGGAAGAGTCCGAGATTGCCCTCCTGGATGAGGTCGAGGAGGGAGAGGTTGTGCGAGCGGCCGACGTACTTCTTGGCGATGGAGACGACGAGCCGGAGGTTGGCCTCGGTGAGCCGCTGTTTGGCGACCATATCGCCCTTCTCGATGAGCTTGGCGTACTTCACTTCCTCCTCGCCGGTGAGGAGCGCGACGCGGCCGATCTCGCGAAGGTACATCTGGACGAGGTCCGAGGTGTCCTCATCCGACTCCGCACGACGCGACGGCTTCTTGGCGGCGGCTTCCTTTTTCCCGAAATCATCGGCGATACGGTCGGTCTCGACCTTGAGTATCTCGTCGGATCCGGCCACGCGCACGCCGGCCTCCTCAAGCTCGCCGTAGAGCCGCTCGAGCGCGTCGAGATCGGTCTCGACGTCCGGGAGGATGTGGATGATCTCATCTTCCGTCACGAATCCGCGCTGTTTGCCGCGGGTGATGAGCTCGGCGAACGCGCTCTCCTGCTTTCCCTCCATGATTGCCGCCTTGGCCTTCTTCGCGGCGGATTCCGGTTTCCGGGCGGTCTTTTTCGGCTGTGATTTTTTCTGGGTCGGTTTCTTCGCGGCCGGTTTCTTGGCCGCGGGCTTGGAGCCTTTCTTTTTCGACGCCTTCGGTGCGACCTTCTTTTTTCCGGCCACGGCCTTCTTCACGGACTTCTTCGGAGCAGGTTTCCTGACCACCGGCTTCTTTTTCGGCGCGGATTTCTTCGCGGCCGGTTTCTTGGCGGCCGGTTTCCTGCGGATATCCTTCTTGGTCTTCTTCTGGATCGGCTTTTTCTTCATAGGTTCCCTTAAAAATACTTCCTGGAAATTATATATGTTCCTAGCAACAAAAAAATCAAGCGGGTGCCGCTTGAAAAGACATACCGTGTCTTTCCTCCGTCATTCCTGTATCTCGAAATCAACCCCAGCAGGCCGGAAGGTCAATTTTCCCGCGAGATCTCCCGAAACTGCTCCATGAGCTCGCGTTCGAGTGATTTGTCACCGGACTTCCTTGCCTCCTCGAGCGCCTGAGCGATCTTTGTCCGTTCGTCCCGGCGCAGTTCGATGGCAAGGTCACGGAGAAGTTCCCGGAATACCTTCGTTTTGCGCTCGTTTCGGTCGAATTCACCGTCGGCCTCGTTCCCCTCAAAGAGCTTTTCCGCCTCGAACATCAATTCTGCCGCACGACGCTTCTGCGCTTCGCCATCAATTCGCGAAAACGCCTCGCCCTCCCCTTTTTCTGATACGATCCCGAAAAACGCGTCACCTGACAGGAATCCCCCTATCGGTTCGTCCACGGATTCCTTGTCCATGAGCGACCCGTCGAGGAGAAGCAGCCCCACAATCCGATCCCGGAGTACGCCGGAGCGCGTCACGAATGTTGGACGGCTGGGTTCGGGTGCCTGTTTCTCTCCTTTTGGGACGATTTCCCGCTTTTCAAGGATTTCGCTCTGTAGTACATCCGAAAGCACTTTTTCTTCCACACCCAGCGTCTGCGCCAGTTCCTTGCGCCAATGGGCGTGCTCGATCCGGTTCCGCATGGAGGCCAGAAGGGGGGCGAATCCTTCGGCGATACGGCGCTTTCCGGCGGGTGTTTTGGCGTCATTGGCGGCTCGGAGCTTGTCGAGGAAGTACTGCGCGACCGGGACCGCGTGTGTCGCCGCCTCTCGGAGCGACTCCGGGTCCTCCTTGGCCGCGTCGGCCGCATCCTTGCCATGCGGAAGCGCGATGATCGACACTTCCATCTCCTTTTCGAGTGCGAGGAGCGAGCTCTTCCACGAAGCGGCCTGTCCCGCGCCATCCATGTCGAAAAACAGCCGTATCCCGTTTCCGTAGCGCTTGAGCATATCGAGCTGTTCGACGGTGAGCGCCGTCCCCGATACGGCGACCGTATTACGGATATCCGCCTGATGGCAGGCGATGACATCCATGTTCCCCTCGACGAGGACCGAGAATCCTTTCTCCTTCATCGCCTGCTTGGCCTGATAGATGCCATAGAGCGCGCGGCTCTTGTGATAGACGGGCGTCTCGGGCGTATTTATGTATTTGGCCTGGCTTTCATCCCCTCCGGGCGCGACGCGCGCGGAATAGCCGATGATCCGCCCGACAACATCGCCGATAGGGAACATGATGCGGTCGCGGAAGCGGTCGTAGTGCCCGCCGCCATCCTTCTTGATGACGAGACCGGCCCGCTCGAGCTCTTCCTCGCGATAGCCGCGGCCGACGAGGAAATCGAGGAGGTGCCGCCATCCTTCCGGCGCGTATCCGAGACGGAAGGTCCGTATGCTCTCGTCCGAGAGTCCGCGGTCGCGGAGATAGGGAAGCGCGCTCTTCGTGCCTTCCCCGCTCCAAAGCTGGGTCTCGAAGAACTTGGTCGAGAGCTCGAGGATTTCCTTGGTCCGGTCGGGTTCCTCGACGCCGCCTTGCGCGAACACCGACGCCTTGCGGTATTTCGGCAATTCCACGCCCGCCTTCTCGGCGAGGAGCCGGAGCGCCTCGCGGAAGTCCACGCCTTCGATCTCCTCGACGAACGAGAACATGTCCCCGCCCTTGCCACAGCCGAAACAATGGAAGATCTGCCGTTCCTCGTTCACCATGAACGACGGCGACTTCTCGTTGTGAAACGGACAGCACGCCTTCCAGTGCGTACCCGATTTGGTCAGCCTCACGTACCCGCCGACCACGTCGACGATATTGAGCCTCGCCTTGATATCCTGTACCGCGGTTGAATCCATAGGGTTGAAAACGTTTTCCGGGCACGAAGTCCGGACAAGACACGATACCCGAAAAAGCGCCCGGAGGCAAAAGAGCCTCTCCTTTTCCCCATTATACCGCAGAAACGGAAATACCGCCCGAGGGCGGTATTGGGGAAGATATCCGAGATCGGCGGGCCTAGCCGGCGGCGCCGATGACGATGACCACGGCCGACCCCGTGGTATCGGCTTTCTTCGGATCGGCGGGTGCGACCGTCGCTTTGGGATACTTTTTCACGACCTCCGTGAGGATGGTTTTCGCGGCGGCTTCCTGTCCTTCGCCATAAAATACGGTGGTAGCGGCATAGTCGCCCGTGGCGTTGCCGGGGGTCACCTTGGTATACCCTGCCTGCTTGAGGGCATCCGCGAGCACGCCGGCCGACCCCTTGGCGCCGCCGCCGTTCAGGACCGATATCGCGACCTGTTTCGCATCCGCTGCCGGAGCCGCTTCCGCGGCAGGCTGGGTCTCGGTCACCGGAGCCGCTTCCGCGGCAGGCTGGGCGCTCGGTTCCTCGTTCTTGGGCATCTCCGCGATCGACGGCCCCTCCTCGGATCGCTGGTTGTAGAACTGATAGCCGAGGAAGCCGAAGAATCCGATCATGGAGATGAGGCCGAGCCCGAAAACGACGATGACCATCTTGCCCCACAGTTCGTCATTGGATTTTACCGTCGCCCTCGGAGCCACTGCGACTTCCGGCATATCGCCGCTTGTTTGTTCCGTTTTCATAGGTTTTGCATTTTTCAAACGTCTTCACCTTCTGAAAAAAGTATATCACAAAAAAAGAAAAGCCGCGTCATTTCCCGACGCGGCTCCGGTGATGATAGCGGAAGTCATTTCCAGACCATGAGCACCGCCCCGGACACGAGAAGCGCCGCTCCGATCGCGTTTTTCCAGCCGAGCGGCTCGCCGAGAAAGAGCACCGCGAGCACGAGCACGAAGACCACCGACAGCCGGTCAAGCGCCGACACGCCGGTCGCCGGGCCCGTCTTGAGCGCGAGGAAATAGAAGAACCAGGAAAGCGCGCCGGCGATGCCGGAAAAGAATATGAACCAGAACGCGCGGCTGTCTATGGTCGAGAGCAGTTTCAGCTTGCCGAGGGACACCGCCGCGCCGGCGAGGAACACCGCCATCACGACCGCGCGCACCGAAGTCGCGAGGGTCGAATCGATCCCCTGTATGCCGATTTTTCCGAGTATGGCGACCGCGGCGGCGAATATCGCCGACAGGAGCGCATAGAATATCCAGGGTTCCATGGCTTCTAGTGACCCTCGTCCTCGACCGAATCCTGCTTCCGCGGGTGGAGCGTCCCGGGCTCATGCTCCGGCGGCGCGTAGAGCGTGTAGAGCTTGAGCTTGGCCTCAAGCGAGGTATTGATGACATTGTGCCTTGTTCCGGCCGGTATGACGATGGCATCGCCGTCACCGACTTTGGTCGGCTCACCGTCGAAAATGACCTCACCCTCCCCCGCCTCGAAGCGGATGAATTGGTCATGGCCCGCATGAGCCTCTTCACCGATCTCTTCTCCGGGCTCGAGCGCCATGACGACGAGCTGAAGATTCGGGCCCGTGAAGAGCACTTCGCGATAATTCTCGTTTTCGAGGGTCTTTTCCTCGATATTGCCGATATATCCTTTCATATGCGTATGATTAACGATTTACCTTATTATACCCTTCTCTTGCGATTCGGGAAACACCTCCGTACCGAGTTCCGCCGGCCGCGACCGTTGCTTTTACCTCTTCTCTGTACTACAATGCACGTGTAAGTTTTCTTTTTGGTCCATACTTCCCTTCCTTTTCGGAGCGGAAGCAAGCGCAGGAGAGGACGTGTCCGACCCGAGCCGCGCCAGAAGAAGGTCGTCTTACGCGTGTAATAGGCTCTCTTGTTAGCAAGTATGGCAACCAAACTCTACATCGGAGGCATTTCCTACAGTTCGACTGAGGAAGGGCTCCGTGCCGCCTTCGAGCAAGCAGGAACCGTCGAATCAGCCGTCATCATCATGGACAAGATGACCGGCCGCTCCCGCGGTTTCGGCTTCGTCGAGATGGCATCCCCCGAGGATGCCGAGAAGGCGATCGCCATGTGGAACGGGAAAGAGCTCGACGGACGCCGCCTCACGGTCAATGAGGCTCGCCCGCTCGAGGATCGCCCGCCCCGCAATGACCAACCGCGCTACTAGGCGCCCCGGTCATCAGCGAAACGAAACCTCTCCTGTTCGGAGAGGTTTTTGTTTAGAGCCTGACCACTCTCTCATGTCGAGTATAAAATTTCATAATTTTGAGCGAAAATTTTGAAAAGTGAGGAGGAATATCGAGATATTTCGACAAGCTTTTCGAGATTTGCAGCCGAAATGATGGAATTTTAGCCGACAAGCAGAAGAGATTTTTCCTTTTTCATCTTTGCGGTGAGGGAGTGGGCAGGCTCTTGCAAAAAAAAGCCGCCTGGAATGACAGGCGGCGGGAATCATCGTTCCGATCGTTCGGAATCGAAGGTCGCGATCGCTCCGACGATCTCGTCCCAGGAGCGGACACGCGAGATATGCTCGATCGGATCCATGAACGTGTTCCATGGGGCGTCGAGGAGGAGGATCTTCCTTCCGGCGCGTACGCTCTCGAGCACGTTGGCAGGCGCATCGTCGATGAAGACATCGATACCGAGCCGGTCACAGATCACGCCCTTGCTCAATCCCGATCGATCGTCGGAGAAATGATTGGCGAAGTACACTCCGGAGAAGACCGGCGGAAAGTGCCGCTCCAGCAATCCATGCGTCACCTCGGCGAGCCATTCCTGCCGTGCGGTGATGATGTGAAGCTCGTGATCTCTCGCGAGCGAAGCGATTCCCTTGTGGGATCCCTCGACCGGTATCAGTGCTTCGGCTTCCGGAGAACCGAGGAACGCGAACACGCGGTTGAGCGCCTCGTCTCTCGCGATACCGAACACCTCCCAAAAACGGTACGACCATACGTCGTCCTTCGAAAAGTCCGTCCCGTGCATGCGATTGTGATACAGCAGGAACGCCGGTACGAAATGAAACAACACGTCATCGAAATCGATTCCGATTTTCATCGTTCACCTCCATAAAAAAGAACATGACCGCGGAAGAGGCGGGATTTACCCCTCCGGGGCATAAACTTCTCATCCCTTTCATTCCTGCGGAAGAGGCGGGATTTACCCCTCCGGGGCATAAACTTCTCATCCCTTTCATTCCTGCGGAAGAGGCGGGATTCGAACCCGCGATACCTTGCGGTATGCGCGCTTTCCAAGCGCGTGCCTTCAGCCTCTCGGCCACCCTTCCATATCGCCATCCGGAACAAAGACCCTGAACTTTTCGTTTCACTCAGAATGGCAGACGATGGATTCTATCGTATTTCCCGGATTCCGACAAGGCGCTGGACGCTCTGTTCACCGGGGATGCGCCCGAGGAATACGACGGTCCGATCGCCGGCTTCGAGCTTGCCCTGCGTCTTGGCGACGTCGATCATACGCTCGATGAACGAATCGGCACTCCTGTCTCCTTCGAACAGGTACGCCGTGACGCCCCAGAGGAGCGCGAGCTTGTTCCAGGTGCGTCTGTTGTCGGTCGCGACGAGGAGTTCCGTGTCCGGGCGGAAGTGCGAGGCGAGCCGGGCGGTGAACCCGCTCATGGAGAGGAGGAGTATCGCCCGAGCCTCGAAGCTCCGAGCGAGTTCGTAGGCGCTCCGGATGATCGTGGCGTACTCGGAGCGGACATTGAGGTCGAGCGCCTTGAAGATATCGTCGAACGGCGACTCCTCCGTCTTCTCGATGATCTCGCGCATGGTCGTTATGACTTCGACCGGATACTTTCCCATCGCGGTCTCCTCGGAGAGCATGACCGCGTCGGCGTGATCGACGACCGCGTTCGTCACGTCGCTCACCTCCGCGCGCGTCGGGGTCGGATTCTCCGTCATGGTCTTCATCATCTGCGTCGCGACGATGACCGGTTTCAATGCGGAGAGGCTCCGCCGTATGATGTCCTTCTGGAGGATGACCACCTCGGATTCCGGCATCTCGATGCCGAGGTCACCGCGCGCCACCATGACCGCGTCCGTCGCCCCGAGTATCGCGTCGAGATTCCTGATCGCCTCCTTGCGCTCGATCTTGGATACGATATCCGGAAGCGGCGCCCCTTCGGGGAGGAGATGCTTCATCACCTGCCGTGCGCTGTCGATATCCTCCGCCGATCCGACGAACGAAAGCCCGACGAAATCGACGCCTTCTTCGAGAACGAACTTGAGATCCTTCTTGTCCTTGGCGGAGAGAATCGGGAGATCGATCCGGGAATCGGGCAGGTTGACGCCCTTTCGCGGCTTGATGATACCCGGGTCCTCCACGTCCGCCATGACCCATCCGTCGCCCTTCTCCGTCACGCGGAGCCGCACGGTGCCGTCCTCGATGAGGATGGTGTGCCCGGTCTCGAGCGCGTCCGAGATGCCCGCGGCATCGAGGAACACGGTCGCCACGGAGGATTCGGGGAGGGTGTCCTTGCGCGAGATATCGCTGACCCGGAGGCGCTGTTTTTCGGATACCGGGATCTCGGCGTCCACGGCGACACGGATACGCGGTCCCTGCAGATCGGCGAGGATGCCGATGGCCGAGTCGAGCTCGGCGCTCACCTCGCGGATCCGGTTGATGACCTCGCGATGCCACGCATGCTCGTTGTGCGAGAAATTGAGACGGAAGACGTTGACGCCCGCCTCGGCGAGCGAGCGGAGCATGTCCTTCGATTCCGACGCGGGGCCGACGGTCGCGACGATCTTGGTGTGTTTCATAGGAGAGCGGCTTGTATGTTGATTTCGTCTCCTGAAGTATAGCACTCCTCGGCCATTTTTGGGAAAAGAAAACAGCCCCGATATTTCGAGGCTGTCGATCGCTCTGATCACCACTTCTGATCGACACCGGATCCTTCGAATGTCGGATACCCGCGCCGTACCGAGGTGCCGGTACAGGTCTCGAGCACCACCATCTTGCCGTTCGCATCGAGCGTCCGCGTGGCGACGCACTTCGTCACTTCCCGCTCGACGACCCCGCCGCCGAGGACACCGCAACCGGAGAGCACGACGGCCATACACAACGAAAGAACTGCTTTCATGATCCTGCTCCTTTTCAACGTTCAAACGTATGAACAGTATATTATACACCAAAAAATATAATTTGTCAATATGAAAAAAGAAAGACGGCTGAATTCTCAGCCGTCTAAAGCATCTTATGCGATCGGAAGGATGTGCCTTCCAAGCGCCAGATACGGGTAGTTATGGCATGCGGTTCTCGTCCGTGCCTTGTCCGAGGTTTTCCCGTATGCCTGGCATGCCAGACGTCTCGCGTCATGAGGAGACCGCTTCAATCGCTGCGGGATCGTCTGTGCGGAGGCCCGGATCACCCGGGCGACATCCGTCTTCGTCGGAGGAGGAGGTGGCTTCTTCTCCTCCCCGGGAACGGCGACCAGAACGAGGGCGGCCACCGATGCGAACAGAAACAAATCAATCCGGAACTTGTTCATCACGTTCTCCTTCCAAAAGGAACTGTCTCCTGTCTACACCACTCCGACACATGAGTCAAACGAAAAAGCTCCGGCATGTGCCGGAGCTCCGATGCGAACGACTTCGTGACAGACTACTTGATGATCGAGAACCCTCCGATCAACGGGAGCGGTTTCATCTCGCCCTTCGCCGAGTTGATGATGCCCATGATCGCGAACACGATCACCGCGATCATACCGAGGGGAAGGATGATGAACCACCCGAGAATCGGGATGACGGTCCCGACGATCTGCACGAGAATCGCCGTTATGAGCAGCGCGAGCTGCTGGTTCGCGTGGAACATCCCGAACGGACTCTTCTTCTCCGCCAGCATCGGTACGAAGAACAGGAGCGGGATGATGTACCCCACGATCGCCATGACCTTGTTCTGCTCGACATCGGACATGTCCGCCTTCGGCGCTTCCGGGGCGGGGGCCACCGGCTGGACCGGGGCTTCCATCTTCGGCTCTTCCGGAGCCGGAACCGACTGCATGTCTTCCGACATATTCGTATGTATTACTCGTTAAACTCCTCCTCCATGATACTCCCTTCCTCGAGTTCCCGCAAAATCTTCCGCCAAAGGCGGACAAGCCTCCATCACTCTTCCAAGATATCCTCCCTCTCAAGTTCCAGAAGGATATCGTCCGGTATCGGGTTTCTTTTCGGGCTCACGCCCGGGTACCGCCACGCGCTGATTATCCTCACGCGTCCGATCGCTCCCGGCAGGTCGTTTTTGTTCGCCTTCTTCTGGAACATCACCCAGATTTCCTGCTTCCAGGTCTCGACACCCTTCGCGTCGCGCTTCGGTGACACGGGCTGCATGACCGCGACCGTATCCTTGGCGATACCTTCCTCGATGCGACGCGGATTGCGGATGACGCCGCGCACCTTCTGTTCGGAGAGCGCGTACTGGCGCATCTTGAACTCCGCATGCCGCGTCAGGACGAAGTTGCCGGAGCGCTTTTTCTCCCGGTTGGCATGGAACCGCGCCCGGGCCTTCTCGAGAAATTCCTGGTACGGGGACGGCATACGCTATTTCCCTCCGACATCGGTTCCGCGGAGCGCCGCGACGCGCTCCTCCATCGGCGGGTGGGTCATGAAAAGCTTGGAGATATTCTTCCCCTTGAACGGGTTCGAGATGTAGAGATGTGCCGTCGCCCGGTTCGCCGCCTCCAAGGGCTCCGTGTCGCCGGAAATCTTCTCGAGCGCCGAGGCGAGCGCCTCCGGATACCGGGTGAGGAGCGCTCCGGACGCGTCGGCGAGGAATTCGCGTTTCCGCGAGATCGCGAGCTGGATAAGCATCGCGAATATCGGCGCGAGGAGCGAGAGGACGAGGGCGGCTACGATCATCGCCGGATGGGTGTTGCGGTTGTCGTCCCGTCCGCCGAATCCGTAGAACGCCGCATGCCGGAACCAGTCCGCGAGCAGCGCGACGAGGCCCACGAGCACGACGACGACGGTCGAGACGAGCGTATCGCGGTTGCCGATATGTGAGAGCTCGTGTGCGGCGACCGCCTCGACCTCGGAACGGTCGAGCCGTGAGAGGAGTCCGGTCGTGAAGCAGATGACGCCGTGTTCCGGATCGCGCCCGGTCGCGAACGCGTTCATCGCGGTGTCATCGATGGTATATATTTTCGGGGTCGGCAGTCCCGCGGTGATGGCGAGGTTCTCGACGACGCGGTAGAGCTCCTTGTCCGTCTCGAACTCGACCGGTTTCGCGCCGCTCATCGACAGCACGATGCGGTCGCTCCACCAGTATGAGCCGACGCTCATCAGAGTCGAGAAACCGACCGCCACCGGAAGGATCCACCGCTGACCCAGCGCCTCGGAGAAGACATACCCCGCCCCGATCACGAGCACGAGGAAACCCGTGAGGTATACCCACGTCAATCGTACGTTCTTGTCGTAATGCGTGTAGAGCGTCATAAGAAATAAAGGAATCACGGGTATCGGATAGAGAATCAGGAAGGCCCTCTCTTCTCTTTCCGTGCTCCGTGATTCCTGATGGTTTTCCTGAGGCTAAAATTGTACCGCGACCGGCTCTTTGGCCGCACCCTCCTCGAGCTCGAAGAATTCGCGCTTGCCGAAGGTGAATATCCCCGCGATCACGTTGTTCGGGAAGGATTCGATCTTGGTGTTGAAATCACGGACATTGGCGTTGTAGAACCGGCGCGCCGCCTGGATCTTGTTCTCGGTATCGGACAGCTCGCGCTGGAGCTCGAGAAAGTTCGTGTTCGCCTTGAGATCGGGATAGTTTTCCGAAACCGCGAAGAGACTCTTGAGCGCGTCGGAGAGCATGTTCTCGGCCTGAGCCCTGCCGCCGGCCGTCCCCGCCTGCATCGCCTGCGAACGGGCTTCCGTCACTTTCTGGAGCACCTCGCTCTCGTGCGTCGCATATCCTTTGACGGTGTTCACGAGGTTCGGGATGAGGTCGTACCGGCGCTTGAGCTGTACGTCGATGTCGCTCCACGACTCGTCCGTGCGGTTCTTGAGCGTCACGAGCTGGTTGTACATGAATATGCCGGCGACGAGTACGACGGCTCCCAGGATGATGATCGGTATCAACATAGATATGGTCTCAAATATTACTTTCCGTCACCGAAGAATAGCAAAAAAGCACCCTTGAGGCAAATGCCGAAAAACACGCTATAATGGAAAAACAACCACTAGAATAACGCCTATGCCACGAAGAATCCGGTCCGCATGGAAGACCGCCGCCCACGGAATGAGGAGAATGGTCGAAGCTATCGAGACGGCTCCGCTCAGCCTTTCGACCTTTATCCTCGCGTTCCTCGGCATCATCCTCGTCCGACTCTTCATCGAGGGCGGAACGAGCGCGTACGAGACGGAATCCCTCCACTACATGTTCTTCGAGTTCTCCCACACCTTTCTCTTCTTCCTTTTCGCGTTTCTCCTCTTCATGCCGATCGTCCGGATCGCCGGAGCCGACTCATGGTCCCGCGCCGCCAATCTCCTCCTCTTCGGCTTTCTCATCATCTGGACCCCGCCCTTGATAGACGTGCTCGTCTTCCAGGGCGAGCGGTTCTGGAGTTTCTATGAACTCGACAGCCTCCGGGGACTCATGAGCCAGTTCTTCACCTTTTTCGATGATACGCCCAACATGGGGATCACCTACGGCGTCCGCGTCGAGGTCGCGCTCATGACGGCCGCGCTCGGGGGCTACGCGTTTTTCCGCTCCCGGAATCTCCTGAAAGCGCTCGGTGTCGCGCTCCTCACCTATGCGACCTTCTTCGTCCTCGGCACCTTCCCGTCATACATCGCCATTCTCATGCTCGGCATGGAGAAAGGATTCTTCGCCGTCACGGAGTTCGACGTCGTCGGTACGATGCTCGCCCCGAGCAAGCTGTTCGGCCAGGACATCGTCGACCCGCGTATGTCGCTCGGCTCACGGCTCAGCATCGTCTATGCGATCCTCTCGGCGCTCGGCGTCGGAGCGCTCCTCTACCGCATGTCGAAAGGAACCTTTCTCGCCCTCCTGTGGAACAGCCGCTTCCCGCAAGTCGTATGGCATGGCGGACTCCTCTTCCTCGGCGGCGCGCTCGCGATGATCTTCGCCGGAGCGAGACCGGATTTCCACTTCTTCGAAGTGCTCTCGATACTGCTCCTGGTGATGGCGATCGAAAGCGCCTGGTTCGCCTCCGTGGTGGGAAACGACCTCGCCGACCGTGCGATCGACGAAGCTACGAATCCGAAGCGCCCGCTCCCGACCGGCGACATCCCGCCGCGACGGTACGCCGAGATCGGCTGGGCGTTCTTCGCCGTGTCACTCCTCTTCTCGGCCATCGTCAGCTTCAAGGCGATGCTTCTCATTCTCGCCTATCACGGCCTCGCATGGGTCTACTCCATGCCGCCCCTGCGGCTCAAGCGGATCCCGATACTCGCGACCGTCCTCGCGGCGCTCGCCGGCATGGCCGTACTCATCACCGGGTATTCCGTCCTCGCTCCGGAAGCCGACCTCGGTGCGGTCCCGTTTCCGATACTCGCTTTCCTCTTCGTGGCCTACGCCGTGACGCTCCCGCTCAAGGACTTCAAGGACATCGCGGGCGACCGCGCCGACGGCGTCCACACGATACCGGTGATACTCGGGGAAGAAAAAGCGCGCCTCGTCGTCGGCACGGCGCTCTTCCTCTGCTATGCGGCGAGTCCCGTCGTCTTCCGCGAGGCCGACCTCATCGTCCCGGCCGTGCTCTTCGGCGGCCTCGCTTTCTGGAGCATCAATCGCGCCCAGCGGAGCGAGAAGGCCTGGGGGACATTCCGGACGCTCTCGGGGTGGAACATGCTCTTCGCCACCCTCTACGGCATATCGGTCGCCGCCATTCTCCTCCGATAGCCCGTCCTCGCGGACACGAAAGAGCGCTCCTTCCGGGGCGCTCTTTTCCTTTCGGCATCATACTTCCTCACTCCGGCCGGGCGGCGATCATATCCGCGAGTTTCTCCCAATCCTCCACCGAAAGCTCCTGCGCCCGTACCGATGCGCCGAGACCGATTCCGACGAACATCGCCGTGATCTCCTCGCGCGGGATACGGAAACTCGAGGAGAGGTTGTTCGCGAGCGTCTTGCGGCGTGCGGCGAATCCGGCACGGACGACACGGAAGATCTTCCGATCACCTTCCTGTGAAAAGCGCCGTTTCGGACGAAGCTCCACCACCGCACTGTCGACTTTCGGCACCGGAAAAAACGACGTCTTCGGGACGAAGATCTCTATCCGGACATCGGCGTAGTACTGCGCCATCACCGAGAGGATGCTCATATCACCGGGCGCCGCGGCGAGCCGTTTCGCCACCTCGTTCTGTACCATGAGCACGATCCGTTCCGGACGGACGGAAAGAGACAGGAGAAGCCGGATGATCGGAGCGGTGATGTAATAGGGTATGTTCGCGACCACCTTGTACTTCCCGTCCTCGAGGGCGGACTCCGAGAGGTACTGGTTCATGTCAAGATCGAGGATATTCCCCTCGAGGAGCGAGAGTCCGTCGGAATCCAGGAAACGATCGGTGAGGCGCTCGACGAGTTCGTGATCGAGCTCGATCGCCGTCACCCTCGCGCCGCGAGCGAGGAGCGGTGCGGTCAGCGCCCCATCGCCGGGACCGATCTCGAGGACCCGGTCATCCGTATGGACATCTGCGACGCGAAGGATCCCCTCGACGATCGCGCCGTCGCGGAGGAAGTTCTGTCCCAGGGATTTTTTCGGTTTCACTTTTTCCATATATCAATTCACGACTTCCTCCATCTTCACGTTGATGACGCCCGCGCCCACCGAGGCGATTTCCGCGAAGGCGACCCGATCGAGATCGATGATGCGCCCCGGGACGAACGGCCCGCGGTCGTTGATCTTCACGATAACCGATTTTCCGTTGTCCATGTTCGTCACCTTCACGTACGATCCCATCGGAAGCCACGGGTTGGCCGCCGCCATCGTACCGGTATGAGCATACCACGACGCGGCGCCCCGATGCGATTTTCCCGTCTTCACGTACGTGCCCTGGGTCACGATTTCCGTGACCGGCTCGCGGGTCACTTCGCTGCCGAGGAGTTTCCGCCCCACCTCCTCGCCGTCATGATAGCTCACGCGGTATCGGTAGGTGCGGACCCCGTTCTCGCCCTTTCGGGTCACGACGCGCTTGCGCCACGAGAGCTCATCGTCCTCCGTCTCCTCCGTGTCGAACGCGATCTTTTTCTCGACCGTCTCCTCGCGGATCTCCACGCGCGTGACGGTGATGTCCGTCTCCGGATCAAGCCGGGCTCCGCGTGCGGGCTTCACGATATCATCCTCCTCGGTGGCGACTCCCGCCTCATCGAGCGCCTCCTCCACCGTCCGCGCGTGCGTCACGACGTCTTTCGTTCCGCCGTCGACCTTGATCGCGACTTTCTTCTCGCGCTCCACGAATACCGTCATGCCGGATGAGAGCCGCACGTCGCGCGCGGGGAAGACCCTGTCCCCTTCCATCGTCCCGGAACGCAGTTCCCCGAGCAGATCGCCCACCGTGCCCGAACTCGCACCGGAAAACGGGACGGCTGAACCGTCGATCGAGACGGTCACGTCTTTCGGCCCACCGGTTTCGAAGGTTCTCTCCTCCCCGGTCCCGGAGAAGATGAGATACGATCCGATAGGGGCGATGATGATGAATAAGGCTTTCTTCATGGGATGGCGACCATGGGAATTGGGGTTTCAATTATACGACTTCGGCTCTGTTTGGGGAAGGGGCGTCATTCGCTCTTGAACCGGTATTGCAACGCTTCGGCGATGTGCGGAGCGAGGATGGCCTCGGCTCCCGCGAGATCGGCGATCGTGCGCGAGACCTTGAGTATGCGATGGTAACTACGCGCGGAAAGCTTAAGGCGCGACACCGCGCCGCGGAGGAGCTCCTTCGACGCCTCGTCGAGCGCGCAGTGCCTGCGTATCGCGTCCGGCCCCATCTCGCTGTTGGTCCGGGCGTCGGTACCCTCGAAGCGCGCGGATTGTACCGCCCGCGCCCGTTCCACCCGCTCGCGGATATCCGCGCTCGGCTCGCCGCGCTCCGTCTCCTCGAGCTTCTCGATCCTGATGCGCGGCACCTCCACCTGCAGATCGATCCGGTCGAGTATCGGACCGGACACGCGCTCGCGATACCGCGACGCCTGGAACGGCGCGCATGAGCACATGCGCTCCGGGTCGCCCGCGTAGCCGCATGGGCAGGGATTCATCGCCGCGACGAGCGAAAACCGCGCCGGAAACGAGTTGCTGCCTTTTATCCTCGATACCGTCACGAATCCGTCCTCGAGCGGCTGACGGAGATTCTCGAGTACCGATTTGGGGAATTCGGCGAACTCGTCGAGGAAGAGCACGCCGCGATGCGCGAGACTGACCTCGCCCGGCTTCGGCAGGCTTCCCCCGCCGACGAGCGATATCGCCGACGCGCTGTGATGCGGGGAACGGAACGGCCTGGTCCGCACGAGCGATCTGTCGCCGGGAAGTTTCCCTGCGACGGAAAAGATCTTGGTCACCTCGAGACTCTCCTCGAACGAGAGCTTCGGAAGTATGGACGGGAGCGCCCGGGCGAGGAGCGTCTTCCCGGAACCGGGCGGTCCGACGAGGATACTGTTGTGGCCGCCGGCCGCGGCGATCTCGAGCGCGCGCTTGGCGTGCTCCTGTCCGCGGACTTCCGCCATATCGAAAGGATAGTCCTCCTCGTCCGCCTGCGCGGACGGATCCGCCCGCCATTCCCCGATCGGTTCCGTCCGGGTCAGATGTTTCACGATGGAGAGGAGGTCGCGCACCGGATAGACCGTCACGCCGGGGATGAGCGCCGCTTCATCGGCATTCTCCTCCGGCACGTAGAGTTCCTTCGCGCCGGATTCCTTGGCGAAGAACGCCGCGGATAGGACGCCATTGACCCGGCGCATCTTCCCGTCGAGCGCCAATTCCCCGAGGAAGAGCTTTCCCTTCGGGTCGAAATGCATCTGTTCCGTCGCGAGAAGGTAGCCGAGCGCCATCGGGAGATCGTAGACCGGACTGTTCTTGGGGAGGTCGGCCGGCGCGAGATTGGCGGTGATGCGGCCGCTCTGATGCGGGGGTCTGAATCCGCTGTTCTTGATCGCCGAGCTGACACGATCGCGGGATTCCTTGACCGATGCGTCGGGCAATCCGACGAGCGTGAAGTGATGAAGCCCCTGCGAGAGTATGTCGAGCTCCACTTCGACGGACACGCCGTCGAGACCGACCGTCGCCACGGAAAATATTCTGGCCGGCATAATTGAAGGGGCATTAAGTATGAAGTATCCGGTATCACGTATGTTCTTCTCCAGTTTAGTGGAAAAAACCTAAAGGAGAAAGACTTTTTTTCGCACTTCCTCTTTTTTCAGCTTTAGGGTACAATGCTTTGAATATAAAGATACCTTATACTTGATACTCCCCTATGACCTGCCCGTCCCCGCTCCATATCGACAAGGAGCTCATCCTCTTCGGCGCCTCCGGCGATCTTGCCAAGGAAAAGCTCTACCCCGCGCTCTTCGACCTCTTCATGCGCGACGAGGGCGTGCGCGTGACCGGATTCGGCCGCACGGCGTTCTCGCACGATGACTTCCGCACGCTCGTACGGGAGGCTGTCTCCGCGAAACGCGCGCAGGCGACCCCGGAAGATATCGAGACCTTCTCTTCCTGCTTCCGCTACTATTCCGGGACCTACGACCGAGGCGGCATGAAGGCGCTCTCGGAAGCGCTCCGTGGAACGCCGAAGAAATCGCTCTTCTTCTACCTCGCGATCCCGTCGGAATACGGACTCATAGAGGCCATCATCGACGGTCTCGCAGGAAACGATCTCCTCGGCAAGACGACGAGCCTCGCGCTCGAGAAGCCGTTCGGTTCCGACCTCGCCTCGGCGAAACAATTGAACGCGCTCCTCGCGCGGCACCTCGACGAATCGCAGATCTACCGCCTCGACCACTACCTCGCCAAAGACATGGTCCGCGACCTCTTCGCGCTCCGCTTCGCCAATCCTATCTTCGATCCTGTCTGGAACAGCCGTTTCATCCGCGATATCACGATCGAGATCTGGGAGGATGAAGGCATCCGCAAGCGCGCCGAATACTACGAGCGCTCCGGCGCCATCCGCGACATGCTCCAGAATCATGCTCTCGAGCTCCTCGCGTTCACGACCATGGATCAGCCGAAAAGTCAGGATCCGGAGGACATCCACCATGAGAAAATCCGCATCTTCCGCAAACTCCGTCTCTTCGGAAACGAGAAACTCGAGAATATCAGCATCGGCCAATACGACGGCTATCGGAAGGAGCCGCTCGTCGCGAGCGACTCGCTCGTGGAAACCCGGGCGTCCATCCGTCTCGAGATCGATACGCCCCGATGGCGCGGCATCCCCATCACCATAGCGAGCGGCAAGAAGATGCCGAAGAAAACGACCGACATCACCGTCACCTTCAGGAAACCCGAGCACACGCTCTGGGAGGCGTCCGGCTGCGCGCTCGCCGAGAACCGCATCCGGATCAATATCCAGCCGGAAAACGAGATCCGCCTCCGCCTCAACTCCGAATTCTCGACCGAAAAGAAGTGCGCCTACCCGGCCGATCTCCGTTTCGCCTTCGCGGACAACGCCTATTCCTTCAAGGAGCCCTACGACAATGCGCTCCACGACTTCTTCGCCAAGGACCAGGGAACATTCCTCAACGCCCAGGAGATCCTCCTTTCCTGGAAGTTCATCGATTCCGTCCTCGCCGTCATCGAACCGAAGCGTCGTGAGATTCTCGAGAAATACTGATCTCGCTATTCCGTGCGCGCGAGAAAAGCGTGGTCAGGAGGAGCCCCGCGCCGACGGAGAGGCAGACGTCCGCGAAATTGAACGCCGGGAACCAGGAAACGACCGAAAAATCCCGCACACACCCATATAGGGCGCGGTCCACGAGATTCGAGAGTCCGCCACCGAAAAGGAACGCGAACGCGACGATCTCCCTCCATCCCCTGGCCCGCAGGAGAAAAGTACCGAAGGCGACGAGGAGGAGCGCGCCTCCGGACAGGAGGACTTCCTCATGCATGACTGTCCCCCACGGTCCGTCGTGATTGCAGTAGTACCGATCCGAAGCGGGAAAGGAATACTTCACCGACTGATCCAGACAAAAAAGGGCTCCGGCGATGATGATGCCGGAAGCCCGTTTTTTTATTTTTCCTTCGATTGACTCGGTATGTCTCATCCCAGCTTTCGGCTACTAAAGAGCGGTCTCGGCCGCCGGGTAGGCGCGGAGGCGATCTTCGGAGATTTCTTTGCCGGTCTTCACGCAGATACCGTACGTCCCTCCTTCGATGCGGGCAAGCGCGGCATTGACCCGCTCGAGCTGCTGTTCCAGATTGTCCTCAAGCGCGATATTGTCCGCGTACATCTCCACCTCCGAGGCGTTCTCGTCGACGTCCGGCCCGATATCCTCGAATTTCGTCTCATACTCGCCGGAAACCTCGGTCGGAGCGGCGAATCGCGAGAGCTGCTGTTCCAGCTTCTCCTTCTCCGCGGTCAGAAGCACCTTCATTTCCGCCACGAATTCATTGCTGAGTGCCATAGCTTCTAAAGAATGGTTATCGCGTATCCATTGTATTCCAAAAAAATATTCGCGTCCAGACAGGGTGCCTGTCACCGCTTTCTCTAAAGAAAAATGCTCCGAAAATGCCGTACTTCGGTCTCTTTTCCGGAATCCGAAAATACGAGAAGGAGCGCATCAATCCGATACGGGGCATTTCCAAGCCTTTTTTCACGTATATACCCTTCCGCGATACGCGAGAGGCGTCGAAGCTTCCCTCGGGTGATGCTTTCTTCGGGGAGCACGGTTTCCTCTCGTCTCGATTTCCTCGCTTTGACCTCGACGAACACCAGTTCGTTCCCTTCTTTCGCAACGATATCGATCTCGCCTATGGCGCGACCGGTCCGATTCTTCCAATTCCGTTCGATGATCGCGAATCCCCGTTTCTTCAAAAATATCACCGCCTCGTCCTCCCCCCGGACACCGAGCGGGTTCGTGAGACGGAACCGCCGAAGAAATGGCATAGGGTATTTCAAATATGCTCACTATAGCGCATCACCCGAATCGAGCGCAATCCGACCCTGCTCCATGAATTTTTTCTCTTTCGCCTCCGCCTGTCTGAAGAGCGGCTTTCGGTTCGGAATATTTCCTCAGGATGCCGTCGAATGAGGGAAATATTCCGATAATCGAAAGCCGCGATGAGTCCGGAGCGAGGAGAAAAAGTTGCATGGAGCGGGGCCGGGGTCTGAATACAAAAAATTCCGAATTCGATAAAAACAAGGCACGACCCCGCAAATGTTTTTAAGAAAAACAGCGGGGTTTATTGTTCGTTGCTCCGCCAAAGCGGAGACGAACAATAAAAAAACGCCCTTGCGAGGCATTCATCTTCCTTCTCCCGACACGACACTCGGGGAAAGTGTTGGTGTCGGGCGCTCCTTGCGCCCAATAATATAAATATTTGGCTGGAGCGCCCGACTGCATGTCCCAACATGTAGCGAGGTTACGGCGTCCCGGGTGAGAAGACACTCGTAATCCATTTCAGCTGCATGTAGTTTGTGGACTTGCATGTTCGCCGTGCTTGTCTGACTTCTGGTAGCATCGACTTTTTTCCTTTCACCATTCTCTGGCACTTGGCCCTTTATTCAAAGAACTATTTTTCTCTGTTTGTTTTTGTTTCGACTCCTTCGACTGTATTATTTTTTCGAAGGTGTTTTTGTTTTTGTTTTGGGTCCCTGGTCAGATCAGGGCGGCCGAGGTCGAGTTTACCTCAGGCTCTTGAACAGTGAAAGAATGCTCAGTCACAATCAGGGGGAAATTGTGACTGAAAACTCTTTCTCCGTTCCCCGTATTCGGTTTTCAATGGACACTTACAAAGCCATTATAGCAGGAATTTGACCTCCGGTCAATTATCATTCCTTATTTACACTTCATACAAGCCGTTTTCAGGGAGTTGTGGATACGAGTGGAAATTTTCCCGAAACCCGATCGAAAAATAAAGTGATCCGACTTTCTGTTTCCCTTCCAAAAATCCCTATCGCACGCCATCTTTGATCACGGCATCGACGGTCGCCCGGAACGAATCCTTGCTGGTTCCGATCATCCACTTGTCCGCGAGGAAGATGTAGTCGAACGAATAATTCTTCGCGGCGTCGATCGGGACGAACCTCGTCTCAAGCGCGCCATACGTCCCGCTGCGGAACTCGACCGACGCCGGTACTTCGACACCGGCGGGCCGGTACAGGAGTCCGCTGAACCACGTCGGTACCACAGCCTCATCCCGGTTCACCGCCCCCACGAGGTTAGCGGCATCCTTGATGTCCAGGACCAGCGTCATCCGGATATCGGATCCCTCCGGAACGAAATAGAGCGAGAACGACTCATCCAGGAACGAAAGCGTGTCCTCGGGGATACCGAGTTTCATGAGGTATGAGAAGCGGGAAAAGGCGATCGGATTGTTGTTCCCGTCGCGCAGGAGGAATTCGACCGGCCCGGACGGGTTCATCTCCCTCACCTTCATGCCGACACCTTCGAGCGTAGCCACGATACCCTCGGGTGTCGCCGCATCCGACTCCGGATCAAGCGCGAGATAGTTGGGGCTGTCGGGAGAGAACGCGGACGTCGGCGCGGGCGTGGGTTCAGCGGTCGGTGCCTGCATACCGTCGACCGGCGACGGGATTTCGGTGGTCGGTACGGATTCGACGGTATCGTTTTCGGGCGTGGAACGGAGGAAAAAATATGCCGTAATACCGCCGATCATGAGGACAAGAATCACGACAGCGGCCGGAATGAGCCATTTTTTTAAATTTTTCGAAGCTGGCGCCACGGAGGTGTCGGCGACGGGTGCCTCCGGTGCGGACGGGTGCCCATGCGCCCCGAGAAAGGGGTGTCCCGCATCGCTCGCCTCCGGAGCAACGGCACCCGGAATCCCTTCCGGCGGCTTTCCCTCGAGCTCGTTCAGGTCGTCGCGCATCACCCGGACGCTCTTGTATATCTCCGGCGGTATGGTACCCGCGGCCGTCTGATCGTCCTTTTTCAATATTTTTCCGAAGAAACCCATACGCCGTTCGTCAGTGCTGATGAGCTATAGTATACCACAAAAGAAACAAGAACGCTCCGACATGAGCCGGAGCGTTTTCGTATCCGCGATTCCTTCCGTCTATTCGCCGTGAGCCTCGTCCTCGAGCCGACGCTTGGCCTGCTTGTGCGAGAGGTTGATACGACCCTGGTCGTCGATTTCCTTGACGATGACCGGGATGATATCGCCGACCTTGACGATATCCTCGACTTTTTCCACGCGGTAGTCCGCCAGTTCGGAGATGTGGATCAATCCTTCCTGGTTCGGGAGCACCTCGGCGAACGCGCCGAAGTTCATGAGACGCGTGATGCGGCCCTGGAACATCTCGCCCGCCTTCACCTCGCGGGTGATGTTCTTGATCCATTCGACCGCTTCCTTGGCGCTCGTCTCGTCGGTCGACGTGATGAAGACCGATCCGTCGTCCTCGATATCGATGTCGACACCGGTCTCGTCGATGATCCGGTTGATCATCTTGCCGCCCGGGCCGATGACATCGCGGATCTTCTCGGGGTTGATGTGGAGCGTGATGATGCGTGGCGCGTACGGGGACATCTCCTTGCGCACTTCCGGCATCGCCTCGAGCATCTTCTCGAGGATGAAGAGACGGCTTTCCTTCGCCTGGATGATGGCTTTCCCGAGCACTTCCGGGGTCAGTCCGTCGATCTTCACGTCCATCTGCATGGCCGTGATACCGTCGCGGGTTCCGGCGACCTTGAAGTCCATGTCACCGAAATGATCCTCGAGGCCCTGGATGTCGGAGAGTACCTGATAGTCGCCGTCCTTGCCCATGATGATGCCCATCGCGATACCCGCGACCGGCTTCTTGATCGGGACGCCGGCATCCATGAGGGAGAGGGTCGACCCGCAGGTCGACGCCATCGAGGAGGATCCGTTCGAGGAGAGCACCTCGGAAACGAGGAGTATCGTGTACGGGAATTCTTCCTTGGAAGGGAGCACCGGGAGCAACGCCTTTTCCGCGAGCGCGCCATGGCCCACTTCGCGTCGACCGGGACCCCGCATCGGACGCACTTCGC
Source organism: bacterium (assembly GCA_021821305.1). Lineage (GTDB taxonomy): Bacteria > Patescibacteriota > Minisyncoccia > Moranbacterales > UBA1568 > JAGOTT01. The sequence goes on along the minus strand of JAKACP010000001.1, from coordinate 183,180 downwards.
CGACCGAATACGGCGGAAAGTTGTAGAAGTGCATGTACCGCTTCTTCTCGTCGGTCTCCATCGTGTCGACGATCATCTCCGCGCCGGGGGCGCCGAGCGTCGTCACCGTCAGGGCCTGCGTCTCACCGCGGGTGAACACGCCGGATCCATGAGTCCTCGGGAGCACCCCGACCTCACACCAGATCGGACGGATTTCGGTCACGCCGCGGCCGTCCGGACGGGTCTTTTCCTTGAGGATCTTCTCGTGGAGGATCTCGTCGGAGAGCTCGTCCATGACGTGGCTCGAGACTTCCCCGAGACTCGACGCCTGATCCGGATATTTCTCGGCGACATAGGCCTTCATACGCTCACCGATCTCGTCGATAGACGCGTACTTTTCCTCTTTTTTGGCTTTGGCGAAGAGCGCATCGGCGATTCCCTCCTTGCGGAGGAAGGCCTTCAGGTCCTCGTCGAATCCCTCCGGACCCGAAAGGAGCGTCGGGACAGCCTTCGGCTTCCCGATCTCTTTCCCGATGTCCTCGATGAAGAGGGCGATTTTCTGTACATTCTCGAATCCGAACGCGAACGCGGCCGCCATTTCCGCCTCGGAGAGCTCCTTGGCACCGGCTTCGATCATGTTGATCTTGTCCTTGGTCCCGGAAACGAGCAGATCGAGATCGCTCTCGGTATTCTCCCGTTCTTCCGTCGACGGATTGAGTATGAAGCCGGCGGGCGATTTCCCGACGCGGACCGCACCGATTGGGCCGTTCCACGGGATATCGGAGATGGTAAGCGCCGCCGACGCCGCGATCATCGCGACGAGATCAGGATCGTTCTCGCCGTCGAAGGAAAGCGTGGTCGCGATGACCTGTATCTCGTTGCGCATCCTCGCGTCGAAAAGCGGACGGATGGTGCGATCGACCGCGCGTCCGGACAGCACCGCGTCATCCGACGGGCGCCCCTCGCGCTTGATGAAACGCGATCCCTTGATCTTCCCGGCCGCGTAGTACCGCTCCTCATAGTCCACCATGAGGGGGAAATATCCCCTCGACTGCCCCGCGCTCTTCGACATGACCGCCGTCGCCAAAACGACCGTGTCGCCGTAGCGTGCGGTCACCGCTCCGTTCGCCTGACCGGCATAGACGCCGGTGGAGATGGAGAGCTCCCGGCCGCCCAGTTGGAGCGACCACTTCTTCTCATTCTTCATACGAAAAATCGGCTTGTCCACGAACTCGCCGGACGCGGCTATGAGCTCAAGATATTTGAGTTCACAAGGCATCAAGCGACTTCCCGAGCGCGCCTTTCTACATTAATTAACTGCTCATACCCTACCTTTTTCGGGGCCTGTTGTCAAAGAAAGACCGCTCCGACCATCGTCGGAGCGGTCTTGTCCCGCGAGCGTACGCTATTTCCCCAAAAGGAATTTTCGCTTGTCGCTCGAGAGGTCGAGGAAGTCGTCCGATGCCTCGATGAGCTTGGCCGAGGTCGATTCGGCGAAGGCGAGGACCTCGACGCGACAGCCGAACGTCCCCTGGAGGTATTCGACGAGCGGGATATAGTCCCCGTCGCCGGAAATGAGGACGACGACATCGAGTTTCGGGGCCATCTTGATCGCGTCGATCGCGATCGCGACGTCCCAGTCGCCTTTCTTGGAGCCGTCCGGGAATATCTGCAGGTCCTTGGTCTTCACGTCGTAGCCGTACGTCTTGAGCGTCTCGAGAAACTTCTCCTCCATGCCTTCCGTCGTCGTGATGCCGTACGCGATGGCGCGGATGAGCTTCCGCTCGGCGACGGCCGTCTCGAGAACCGCCTTGAAGTTCACCTTCTTGTGATAGAGGACGCGCGCGCTGTGGTAGAGATTGGAAATGTCCACCAGGACGCCGACCCTCTGTTCCGCGAATTTTGCCATACTCTTATGGATATACCGAGTGCCGATACCCGAGTGCCGAAAATGTTTCGGCTCTGCCGTGGTCATCGGAATTTCCCTCTCCGGGAATTCGGCGTTGGTTATTGAAAAATGAAACTGCTCCCGAAGGAGCAGTCAGAGATACTATAAATCGAGCTTCTTCCGGATCGCCTTGGCGGCCTTCTCATTGGTCGACTCGAGATAGGAAAACAGTTTCTTGCGCTTCGAGACCATCTTGAGAAGTCCCCGGCGGGAATGGAAATCCTGCTTGTTCTTCTTCAAGTGGGCCGTCAGCTTCTTGATCTTCTCGGTGAACATCGCGATCTGGTACTCGGGAGACCCCGTGTCCTTCTCGTGGCGTTTGACCTCCTTGGTCACCCGATCCTTCTGCGCATGCGTGAGCGCCATATGCTTCGTAAGCCATACCGTCGTGCCGTGGCTTTTTCAAGCTCACAAGACGCTTCCGCGCCCCCACCCGCACCACTGTACGCTTCTTCTCAATGAATTAACGATGGAACAATAACACGATTATTTCGGTTTGGCAAGCCTACAGCATCGTGAAGGCACCGACCTGGTCGCCTGCCTGCGGCTTCATGATGCGGACACCCTGGGTCACGCGGGAAAGGAGTGGAACGGACTTGAACGGGATCCGGATGATCGTCCCCTTCTCGGACGTGAGGATGAGATCGTCCTCGATGTTGGCCATGGAGGTGATCATCGCGCCGACGAGCGAGCCCGTCTTCGGTGTGATTTTCATCGTCTTGATGCCCGAGCCGCCGCGCTTCTGGATCTTGTAGTGTTTGAGTTCACTGCGCTTCCCGAGACCCTTCTGCGAGAGGATGAGGAGCTCGAGCCCCTTCTGGTCCTTGGAGATCATATCCATGCCGACCACTTCGTCGCCCGCGCCGAGCTTGATACCGCGTACGCCGGCGGCGGAACGTCCCATCGCGCGCACGTCGGTCTCCTTGAAACGGATCGCCTGCCCGTCGCGGGTCGTCATGATGATCTCGTCGGATCCGGTCGTGAGCTTGACCCATCCCAGGACATCGCCCTTGTCGAGGTTGATCGCGATGAGGCCGCTTCGCCTGACGTTCGCGAAATCCTCGATCTTGGTCTTCTTGATCGTCCCCTGACGCGTCGCCATGAAGAGGTACTTCGCGTCGCTCCCCTTGCGAAAGGACACCATCTCGGTGATCTTCTCTTCGGGGCTCGTCTGGATGAAGTTGACGACGGCCGTCCCCTTGGCGGTGCGGGACGATTCGGGAATCTCGTATGCCTTGAGCTGGAATATCTTGCCGGTGTTCGTGAAGAACATGAGGTCGTCGTGCGTCTCGAGCGAGATCACCATGGAGATCCGATCCTCGTCCTTCGCGACCGCGCCGATGACGCCTTTGCCGCCGCGCTTCTGCACGCGGTAGACGGAAGGATTCATGCGCTTGATGTAGCCGTCGTCCGAGATCGTGACGATGGCTTCCTCGTTCGGGACGAGGTCCTCTTGCTTGAACTCGCCGATGCCGGACTTCACGACGCGGGTCTTGCGCTCGTCGCCGTATTTCTCCTTGAGCTCGAGGAGTTCGCTCTTCACGAGCGCGAAGATCTTCTTCTTGCTCGCAAGCAACGTCTCGAGTTCGGCGATGATCTTGTACTTTTCCCCGAGCTCGTCCTCGATCTTCTTGCGCTCGAGTCCGGCGAGTGTCTGGAGCCGCATCTCGAGAATCGCGGTCGACTGGCGATCGGAGAGCTTGAACTTCTTCATGAGGTTCGCGTGCGCCTCCTCTTTCGTCTTGGATTTTCGGATCGTATCGATGACCGCGTCGATGAAATCAAGGGCTTTCTTGAGCCCTTCGAGGATATGCGCGCGGTCCTTCGCTTTCGCGAGCTCGTATTCCGCGCGACGCACCACCACCTTCTCGCGATGGATGATGTAGTGCTCGAGTATCGATTTGAGATTGAGGATCTGCGGATCGATGCCGTCGACGAGCGCGAGCATGTTGACGTTGAAATTCTTCTGGAGATCCGTGAGGGTGTAGAGCTGGTTGAGCACCTTCTGCGGATAGGCTTCCTTCTTGAGCTCGACCACGATCCGAACGCCGTCCTTGTCGGACTCGTCGCGCAGGTCGCGGATACCGGTGAGCCGGCCTTCCTTCACGAGGTCGGCGATCTTCTCGATGAGCGTCGACTTGTTCGTCTGGTAGGTGATCTCGGTCACGATGATCTGGAACGCTCCGGCCTTGGTCTCGACGATCTCCGCCTTGGCGCGCGTCGCTATCCTACCCTTGCCGGTCGCGTACGCCTCGCGGATATCCTTCGCGTCATAGATGATGCCGCCCGTCGGGAAGTCCGGGCCCTTGATGAACTCCGTAAGCTCGTCGACTCCCGCGTCGGGGTTGTCGATGAGGTGACAGATGCCGTCCACGAGCTCGCTCAGATTGTGCGGGGGGATATTGGTCGCCATACCGACGGCGATACCGACCGTCCCGTTGAGGAGGAGCTGCGGAAGCTTGGCCGGGAGCACGGTCGGCTCCATATGCACGCCGTCGAAGTTCGGTATGAAATCGACGGTGTCCTTCTCGATGTCGAGCAGCATCTCCTCGGCGATCGGGGAAAGCTTCGCTTCGGTATAGCGGTAGGCCGCGGCACCGTCGCCGTCGAGCGAGCCGAAGTTTCCCTGGCCCCAGATGAGCGGATAGCGGAGTGAGAAATCCTGCGCCATGCGGACCATGGTCTCGTACACGGCGGAGTCGCCGTGCGGATGATACTTTCCGAGCACCTCACCGACGACCGTCGCCGATTTCCGGAATTTCGCGGTGGAACGGAGGCCCGTCGCCCACATCGAATAGAGGATGCGGCGGTGCACCGGCTTCAATCCGTCACGGACGTCCGGCAGGGCACGCGCCACGATGACGCTCATCGCATAGTCGAGGTACGACTGGCGGACCTCGTCGGTGATCGCTCTCGGATCGATCCGGCCATGTATATCGATTTCCTCCTGTGTCTGCTTGCTCATACGGTATTAGAGCCTGTCTCATATCTCAACGCATGAAATAAGAGAAAGACTTTTTTTTGCTTGTCATCTGAAAGTTCAGAATTTCGGCTGCAAATCATTTATCGCTCGTCGGCTTATCGCGATAGGCCTTCTCACGATGCATGATTTTCGCTCGAAATTCTGAATTTTCAGTTCGACATGAGATATTAGACAGGCTCTCAGATTATCATTCTTTTGAAACGGCCACGCTCCCTATCGGTAATCCGAGCTTCCCGAAGCTCCTCCCTGCGACTTGAATATCTCTTCCAGGGACTGCTTTTCCTGCCCCGTATCCGCGGATGGAAGCCTGCTTTGGATCTTTCTCACGTCCTCGATAGGGGCGCTTTCCCGCAGACTCTCCTGCAGGGTGAATATCCAGATGATGATGACGAAAAACATGATGACCAGCACCGATGCCCACGCATACCAGATGCGGACATGCTCGGGTTTCTGCCGTATTTCCTCTATCTTTTCGACTATGCGGTTTCGCATACCGGATTCACGTTTATGAAAACGACTAGGACTTCTCCAGGAAGACGATCTCCATGCTCTTCCCGTCGAGGTCCTTTCTCTTGAAATTGAGCTTCGAAACCTCATTATCCCGCGAACAACCCATTTCCTTGCAGAAGGCCTCCGTCCCGGAGGTGGCAATCGTCGCCGAAGGCAGGCTGTAGTGCATCGGTATGACCATTTTCGGCTCTATTTCGCGGATGAGCGCATCGATTTCCTTGGAAGCGAGGGTGTCCTCACCGCCTACCGGCACGAAGAGGATATCGACATCGCCGATCTTCTCCACGGTCTTCTCATCGAGCGTATGCCCGATCGCACCGAGGTAGGCCAGGCGCACATCCTCGGAGTCGAACACGAAAATGGTGTTTTTCCCGCTCTTCGCCCCCCATTCCTCATCCCGCGATGACGGATAACCGAACACGCTTACGCCCTTTACCGCGTATTCTCCGGGAGTATAGATCATGGTCGGATCATCCTTCAACCCGGAGAGCGCCTCGTCATCCGGAGAAACATGCGAGAGAAGGGCGATATCCGCGTGACCGAAGGGCGAACGTATGCCGGTCTTCTTTTCCGGAAGGTCGGTCCAGATGACGATGTCGTCCGTGGCACGTCCCGCGGGCTTTGTCGTTATCTTGAAACAATAATCGCCGTAATATTGGATGTTCATAACCGGTTTGAAACAAAAAAACCTCTCCTCGAGCAAGGAAAGTCTAGCATACGAAGACGGCCTTGCCAAGGGGAAACAACCCTATCGGCAGAGCCATCGCGCCTGTTCCTGAGAGCTGTCCGCGTGCCCTCAGATTTTCCATGAAGCGCCACGGATACGAGCCCTCGGCCCCCTCGTTTCCCGTCGGCCTCCGGCCCTTGCCAAAATGCTCTCGGTGCCCTATACTTCTTCTGACTTTCGGGTTCAGCCCGGGGTTTTTTAATCAGTAAGGCGCGCTAATCACTAACCCGAAGCGGACGCGCACCGTTTCACGAACACCATTATGACCGAAGAACAGACTACATCGGCTTTACAGAGCCTTTTAAATGAAGAAACCGTCCAGATACCGGCGGTGGGCGACGTCGTCGAGGGAGTGGTCATCCACGTTTCCTCGAACCACGCGATCATCGACCTCGGACCGCTCGGGACCGGCGTCGTCTTGGGCAAGGAAATGAAGAGCGGTCTCGGAGGAGGTCTCAAGCTCCGTGAAGGCGACACCGTGAGCGCGACGCTCATGAGCTTCGAGAACGAGGACGGCGACATAGAAGTCTCCATCCGCGAGGCATCCTACGACAAGTCCTGGGAAGATCTGATCGAGAAGCGGGACAACAAAGGCGTCGTGGAGACCAAGGTGCTCGACGCGAACAAGGGCGGTCTCATGATCGAACTCAACGGGATCATGGGATTCCTCCCGGTTTCACAGCTCTCGAGCGAGCACTACCCGCGCGTCGAGGACGGTGACAAGAACAAGATCCTCGAGCTCCTCCGCGCCATCGTGGGCGAGACCATCAAGGTCCGCATCCTCGACGCCGACCGCGAGAACGAGAAGCTCATCGTCAGCGAGAAGGCGGCGCAGAGCGAGCGCGACCGCGAGCTCATCAACCGTCTCCGTGTCGGCGATGAGGTCGAGGGAGAGATCAGCGGCGTCGTCGATTTCGGCGCCTTCCTCAAATTCGACGCTCCGACGGACAAGGACGGCAAGAAGCCCAGCCAGAAACTCGAGGGACTCGTCCACATTTCCGAGCTCGCCTGGCAGCTCATCGACAATCCTCGCGAAATCGTGAAGACGGGCGACAAGGTGAAGGCCAAGATCATCGGTATCGAGGACACCCGTATCTCGCTCTCCATGAAGGCGCTCCGCGACGACCCGTGGACGACGGCGCTCGAGCGGTACTCCGTCGACCAGGTCGTATCCGGAAAGGTCGACAAGATCAACCACTTCGGTGCGTTCGTCTATCTTGACAAGGACATCCACGGTCTCGCGCACGTGAGCGAATTCCAGGACGTCTACCCCGGCAAGAAGATGGAAGACGTCTTCCAGGTCGGAGAGACCTACGATTGGAAAATCCTTTCCATAGAGCCGAAATCCCACCGTATGGGCTTACTGCCGGTCAAAGCCGACGCCAAGAAAAAGGCAGGCACGAAAAAGGAGACCAAGGAAGCCGAAGCGACTCCTGAACAAAAATAAGAAAGCCGAAGTCCCGCGCGCCGCGGGACTTTCGCTATCGGATTATGGACACGAAACACCTCTTCATCATCTCCGGCCCGTCCGGATCCGGCCAGGACTCCATCATCGAGGAACTCGCCGATCGCCTCCCCCTCGAGCGCGTCATCACCTCGACCACGCGGAAGCCGCGCCCCGGAGAGGCGGAGGGACATCCCTACTATTTTCTCGACCGGTCCGTCTTCGAGGCCGGAATTGCCGAGGAGCGATTCATCGAGTGGGCGCAGGAATACAACGACGAGCTCTACGGCGTGACACAAGACGAACTCGAACGCGTCGCGGGATGCGGGAAGGTGGGTGTCTGGAAGATGGAGTGGAAAGGCGTCGTGACGGCGAAGCGGCTCTTCCCAGGAATCGTCGCCATACTCATATCCGCTCCGCTTGAGAGTATCGAAGCGCGCCTACGGAAGCGCGACAACCCGAGCGAGGCCTACCTCGCCGAACGCATGGCCTATACCCGGGAATGGCTGGACCATACCGATATCTATGACTACACCATCGAAAATCACGATGGGCAGCTCGAGCAGGCCGTCGAAGCGGCCACGGCGATCATCGAAAAGCACCGGAACGCTGCCTGAAAACCTTTCCTTGACCTCTTTCGGGAGGGGTCTTCTTAAGCGCGTACGGAATACTTCGCATGCATTCGATCTGTTCGGGAAGGACAGTTCCATACTCGTCGCCATATCCGGCGGCCCCGACAGCACGGCACTCCTCCACCTCCTTGTCCGTCTCCGCGCGAAACTCGGCCTCCGACTGGTTGTCGCGCATATGAATTACCGCCTTCGCGGCAAGGATTCCGACGGGGACGAGGCGTTCGTGCGTGCGCTCTGCGAACACCACGACGTCCCGATCTTCGTCTCCCACCCGAAAAACACGGCCGGCAGGAACGAGGAGGCGCTCCGTGATATGCGGTACCGATTCTTCGAGTCCGTACGGAAAAAGCTCGGATTCGACCTCATCGCGACCGCCCACACCGAAGACGATCAGGCCGAGACCGTACTCATGCGGCTCCTTCGCGGATCCGGAATGACCGGTCTCGGAGCCATCCGTCCGAAAAACGGTCTCATCATCCGGCCGCTCATCGGGATCTCGAAAGATGACATCCTCCGATTCCTCCATGAGGAAGGTATCGGCTTCCGTATCGACAAGACCAACCGGGACACGGGCATCCTGCGCAACCGGATCAGGCACGAACTCATCCCCCTTCTCGAAAAGAAGTACCAGCCGGGCGTGAGAGGCATCCTCGCCCGCACCGCTCTCATTCTCGCCGAGGAATCCGAAGGGAAAGGCACGCTCCGATCGCCGCTTCCCGCAACGCCGATCCCGGGTGGCGTCTCCTTCTCACGCAAACGGTTCCTCTCACTCCCGGAGCGGGACCGGTCGCGCGAACTGCGACGTCTTTTCCGCGATGTCTCCGGGACCGGAAAAAATCCGAGCGAAGCGTTCGTGAAGGAACTGAAAAAGATGCTCCGAAGCACCAAGAACAAGATCCAGACGATCCGTACCGGACAGTTGAAAGCGGAGGCGAAAGGTGATACAGTTGTCATGATAAAGTTCTAAATACCCGAATATCGCTATGGACAAATTTTTCAAGAATATCGCGACGATCATCATCATCTTCTTCATCGTCTCGGGAATCCTCGTCCTCTATCAGGACACCGGAACCCGCCCGGAGGAGGTCTCCCTTTCCGCGCTCGTCGGAGAGATCAACGAAGGACAGGTGAAAAAGATCGACGTGAAATCGAACGAGCTCTCGATAGAACTCCTCGACGGGAAACAGCAGGTCGCGCAGAAGGAGCCGGAAGCGTCGCTCACCGAAACGCTCAAGAACTACGGGGTCGACACCGCGAAGCTGAACGCGGTATCGGTGGAGATCAAGAAGGAATCCGGCGGCGCCTTCTGGGCGGCGGCGATACTCCCCTTCCTGATACCGTTCCTCCTCATCGGCGCGTTCATCTGGTTCATGATGCGGCAGGCACAGCGCGGCAACAACCAGGCGATGAGCTTCGGTATGTCCAAGGCCCGCATGGTCGACCCGCGTGACAAGAAGAAACGCATCACGTTCTCCGATGTGGCCGGCGCCCGGGAAGCCAAGGAGGAACTGGAGGAAGTCGTCGAATTCCTCAAGCATCCGAAGAAATTCCTCGCCATGGGAGCCAAGATTCCCAAAGGCGTGCTGCTTCTCGGCCCTCCGGGAACGGGCAAGACGCTCATCGCCAAGGCCGTCGCCGGAGAGGCGGGCGTCCCCTTCTTCAACATCAGCGGATCCGAGTTCGTCGAGATGTTCGTCGGCGTGGGCGCGAGCCGCGTCCGCGACCTCTTCAAACAGGCCAAAAAGAACGCCCCGGCGATCATCTTCATCGATGAGATCGATGCCGTCGGCCGGCACCGCGGCGCGGGCCTCGGCGGCGGTCACGACGAGCGCGAACAGACGCTCAACCAGATCTTGGTCGAGATGGACGGCTTCGAGACGGAAACGAACGTCATCGTCATCGCCGCGACCAACCGCCCCGATGTCCTCGACCCGGCGCTCCTGCGCCCCGGCCGCTTCGACCGGCGCGTCACGATCGACCTCCCCGATATCAACGATCGCGAACAGATCCTCGGGATACACCTTAAGGGCAAGCCGCTCGCGAAGGACGTGAACGTCCGCCGACTCGCCGAGCGCACGCCGGGATTCTCCGGAGCCGACCTCGCCAACCTCGTCAACGAAGGAGCTATCCTCGCGACGAGGCGGAAAAAGAAACTCATCCACATGGACGAGCTGGCGGAGTCGATCGAAAAGGTCATCCTCGGCCCCGAACGTAAGAGCCGCATCATCAACGAGAAGGAAAAGAAGATCGTCGCCTATCATGAGGCCGGCCACGCACTCATCGCGGCATCGCTCCCGAACGCCGATCCGGTGCAGAAGGTCTCGATCATCTCCCGAGGCCACGCCGGCGGATACACGCTCGCCGTCCCGACCGAAGACAAGACGCTCCACTCGCGAGCCTACTTCATAGACGAACTCGCCGTCCTCCTCGGCGGATACGCGAGCGAGAAACTCGTGTTCGACGATACGACCACCGGTCCTTCGAACGATCTCGAACGGGCCACGCACACCGCGCGCGGCATGGTCACGCGATACGGGATGAGCACCTTGGGCGCACGCACCTTCGGCCACAAGGAAGAGCTCGTCTTCCTCGGCCGCGAGCTCCATGAGGAACGCGACTACTCCGACGAGACCGCCAAGATGATCGACTCCGAAGTGTCCCGCTTCGTCGACGAAGCGTTCAAGAAGGCGACCGCCATACTGACGGAGAAACGCGAAGTGCTCGAGCGGATAGCGCAGACGCTCCTCGTCAGGGAAACCCTCGAGAAGGAAGCCTTCGACGCCTTGGTACGGGGAGAGACGCTCCCGGAAATCGAAGTGAAGCCGACCGAACCCGAAACGCGGGAAGAGTCGGCGACCGCCTCCGATCAGTCGGATCAGCCGACTTCCGCGTCTCAGGAATAAAGGACCAAAGCGAAACAACGACCAATCCCCTATGAACGAATTCAAGCTCTTCATCAGATTCTTCCGCGACGCGATCCCGACCGTGGTCAGGAACCGCGTCGCCCTGGCATTCGGACTTCTGCTCACGCTCTCGAGCCTGGAATACTTCTCATCGCTTCTCGAGGAGGGTGCTCCGCTCGATCGGTACCGCTATGCCGCCATCGACCTCTTCTCGGCGCAGCCGTGGCTCCTCGCCGTACTTCCCGTGACGATAGCGCTCTCGACGTTCTTCAAGGGAGGACTCATCCTCGCTCTTGCCGAACGGAAGCCCGCATTCGGAAAGATATCCAAACGGATCTCTTCGTCGTTCTGGAAGCTCTACGCGCTCGAAGTGGGTGCACTGCTTTCGCTCTTCCTTCTGCTCGTCGTACTCCTCGTTCCGGCCATGCTCACGGCGGATACGCCCGGGCTCTGGAACAATCTCGCCTTCCTCGGTATCGCGGTCTTTCTCCCGATTTCCATCGTCATCGCCCTGATGGAAATCTACGCGTTCTTTTACCTGGTCCTGTCGAAAACCACCCTCCGATCCTCGGTCGAACTCGCCTATGCGCTTTTCGTGAAGCGCGCCGCGACGAGCCTCGTCTTCGGAGCCCTCTCGATCCTCGTTCTCATCATCTTCTCCGTCGTTATCGGTATCATGCTCGGCATAAGCGACGCCTTGATCCCCAATTCGAACGGCGGCGCCCTCTTCGTCATAGCGGTGCTCTTCCTTTTCCAGGGCGCGATGGCCGTGATCCAGAAAAGCGCCTGGCTCTCGTTCTTTCGATTCATCGCGACTCCCGAAGAACCGGCGCAGACGGAGACAGCGGACGAGGCTTCCCAAAAGGAAAAAAACGTGATACAAAAAGAAGTACCCGGTATCGGATAATCGGGTACGAAATCGGGTGATTAGCTCAGCTGGTTACCCGCCCGAACGTACCGTTCGGTACGAGCGGGGAGCCTCACAACATTGATCCCATGCTTTGTGGGCGACTAGCTCAGTTGGTTAGAGCGCCACATTGACATTGTGGAGGTCACAAGTTCGAATCTTGTGTCGCCCACAAAGCATACGGGAAAAAGTCACTGGTTCCCCGCCCGAACGTACCGTTCGGTACGGGCGGGGAATCCAGTATCACCCACCGAAGAAGAAAAACAGCCCAGGCCTCAGCCTGTGCTGTTTTCGTTTCGATTGCCGCTGTCCACCGCCCCCTAGAGCGATGTCCCCTTCGGTATGGCGGCGCCGGGGTCCGTCGCGGGCTTGACGATGACATTGGTCTGCTGGCGCACCTCGTCGATGAATCCTGCCGCCGGTCCGAGCGTCTGGTCGAGCGTTTTGATCTGCCCCGAAATCTGCCGGTCGACGTTCCCGATTTCACGCTGTATATTCGCCTGCACATCGCCGATTCCCTTCTGTACCATATTCGTGATCGTCTTGTTCACGAGCGAGGTGATGATGCCACTCGCAAGTTCACCCGGGTTCGAGGCGGCCGCGATGATCTTGTTTCCGACATCCTGCGCATCCGCCACCAACTGACCGACGGTGCTTCCCGGGAGGCCTGGGCTACTCCGATATCCGTGCGAGATGGACTGCACGACCTGCTCCTGCTGTTCGCGCTCACGGACGGAACGCTCATAGCTCTGCGCGGCGAGCGTGAACCCGAAAGGATTGTTCATCGGATTCGAGAAGAGCGCGTTGAGCGTTCGTAGGTCCCCCTCCGCTAACGCGGTCTCGGGATCCGGAGACACCTCCAATATGTCCGTCGGCTGATAAGGAGTCCCCAGGCTCAGCTTCGCGCCTTCGACGAGACGGGCGCTGTAGTTGCCGAGAGTCGGGTTTCCGGATGCCAGACTATAGGGACTGCCATAATTCGCGGACGACGAACGGCCGCTCGTCATCGAGGCGAAGAAGTTTTCCATCTCTATCTGTACCCGCTGTTCCGGCTCGTCATAGAGGAATCCCTTCCAATCGTTGATGACAAGCGATTCCCCCGCGGAAGCACCTCCGATGAGCTGTCCCACCTGGCTGTTGATCAGGTTGACGGCACTCGCCTTGAGCGCGGCGAGCATCGCTCCCTCGATCTGTCGCATGATCTTCTCGAGCATATCATCTATGAAGGCGGCGAAGATAGGCTCACCCCAGTATCCGGCCTGAGCACGGGGAGCCGAAACGATCGCCTGAGAAAAAAACACCAGCGTGAATATCGAGATGACGATGGATTTCTTGATTCTCATAATAAGTCGGTGATGCGGTCCGAGGAGCCTCGGTTAATTGATGTCGAGAGGAATTTCCGAAATCCCATATTCGGAGAGTTTCGACTGTATCTCCGTCGTGAAGGAAACGACGATGTTCAGGAAGCCTTGCACCTTCGAAAGCGAGGCGATCATCTTCATCGGATCGGAGTCCGGGTCGACCGCGAGTTCCCCCTTGAGCGTGGTCGCGTATTTGGCGAGCTTGATCGCCTTCACATGCACATCGAGCATCTGTTCGGGAACCTCCACCTCATATATCTGCGCGAGCACCTTCTCCCCGTTTTCCGCGAGAGAGTTCAGCTGGGCGACGTTGCCGAGCGAGATCGATGACAAAGCGCTGTCGACAAGCGACGTCGACATGTCCTTGAATTCATCATCCGTCCCGAACGGCTCCGGCGAGTTGTTCGCGAAGATGTAGGCGATGATAGTCAGATATTCGGTGATATCTTCCTTGATCCGCTCCTCGCGTTTTTCATCGGAAAGATTCTTGTACGACTGCTTCTTCACCTTGATGGTATCGGTATCGATTTCGGGGAGCACCACTTCCTCGACGTTCCCGGCGGACAGGTTCTGAGCCAGAAGATTGATTTCCTCGAGGGACACTTCCGCATTCTCATCTTCACCGGAACTGTTTTCCTGAACGAGCGCCGCTATCTTCTCGGAAACCTGCTCGGTGAGATTGTCACCGCCGATTCCGAATTCCCCCGCATCGTCCGCATCGGTTTCCTGATCCGGGATGATCTTATCTCCGGGAGCTTTCTTGAGCGGGTCATAGCCGCCTTTGATTTCGACGCCATCGGAATATCCGTCACCATCGGAATCACGGTTCATCGGATCGGTTCCATACAGTTTTTCCTCTGCGGTCGTCAATCCGTCCTGGTCGGGATCTTCGACGATATTTTTTCCGGTCATTTCCTCCGCGGCGGAAACAAAAAAGGCTCCACTCAAGAAGAGTAGGCCGAATAAAACGAAAAAATGCTTTCTCATCCCGGCGAGAGCGTTTCGGTTGTCCGTCTTTTCCATACGAGAATTTTGTTTGACTCCATTATAGCACTTTTGGAGGGATACGACAATAGCCGTCATGCACGCAAGTCATGCCAAGATGCGTAAATCACTGGGACACCGATTCGAGCACACCACGCATGCCGAATTCCGAGAAACCACCCACTCTTTTCTCGAAAGGATACCGATTTGAAAATCCGGAGTCAGGATGATTCGGTGGCTCTCTATATATATGAAATAAAGTCGAGTGATCCTTTCAAGTATTATATTATACAATAATATATATATTTTGTCAATATATCTATCAAGATTGTTCCACGTGGAACATAAGGCGCCCAGGAGCAACAATGTTCCACGTGGAACATTGTGACGGACATGCAGATCTCTAGGGATTTAAGAATTCCCTGATTTTGTTCCACGTGGAACAAAATCCATATGAAAGGTGACGTTGTAAACAAATTCTCTTAATTGTTCCACGTGGAACATATCCTGGTTTTTAATATTACAAAAATGTTCCACGTGGAACATTTTGTGTTTTTGAATTTAATATGGATGAGAGAGTAGGAATAAATTGTTCCACGTGGAACAATTTAAGGTATTGGGAGTCGATTTCTTTTATTTGAATATTTGTTCCACGTGGAACATTATGCCGATGATCTTTATCTTGAAGCGAACAATTAACCAATTTCTTTATTTAAGGCACAAAAAAATATCGACCAATTGTTCCACGTGGAACAATTAAGAATGAGCCGAACTGATCTATGGATGTTCATAAGAATGTTCCACGTGGAACATTTTAACTCAACGCATATAAAAACATTTGTTCCACGTGGAACATTTGCACGTCCTTCTTTTATACATCTTCAAAGAAAAGTCGCGATAGAATTGTTCCACGTGGAACAATATCAAATTGAATCTGAGTAACTGGCAATCGTAAAGACAAGAGTGTAATGTTCCACGTGGAACAATATACTTGACATTTTATATTATTTATTGTTTAATATATTTTAATCATAAAAGCGGCCCACACTCTGTAAAACAAAATTGACGGAAGAAACGATTCGATATACCATAGATAACACTTCGGGTAGTCAAATCAGGGCCGTTGGCTCAGTTGGTAGAGCGCCTCCATGGCATGGAGGAGGTCACCGGTTCGAATCCGGTACGGTCCACATAGCCATCCTGCCTCCATAGCTCAATGGATAGAGCTATCCCGTCCTAAGGGAGAGATGGGGGTTCGATTCCCTCTGGGGGCACAACCATCGTCGGGCAAAGGCGTCCATCAAACGCCAAGAAATCGGATTTTTACCGACCTTTGACAAAAACGCTCTCTTGCTTCAAGATAGAACGATTTCACCTTTTGCCTATGTCAAAACGAATCATACAGATAAACGAGCTCATACGGGCCCATCTTGGGGAAATCTTCGCCCATGAGGTCAATCTAAAACCCGGCGTGCTCGCGACGATCACGAAAGTCGACACTACCCCCGATCTCAGGCGATCGGACGTCCTGGTCAGCGTCTTTCCGGAATCGGAAGAGCGCTATGTCATGAAGACCATAGCGAACGAGAAGCACTCCATCCAGAAAGCGCTCCACGAGAAGCTGTATATGAAGCCGCTTCCGAAGCTTTCCTTCTCTTTCGACCCGACGGAGAGCAAGGCGGATGAGATCGAGCGCATCCTGAAAGGCCTTGAGAAAGGGGAAATTTGAGTTATACACGGGTTATGCAGGATTTTTCTTCCGAATTCCGAAATCTTCACTACGTCATACGGAATGCGGAGAGCGTGCTCCTTTTCGCTCATACCCGGCCGGATCCCGACGCGGTCGGGGCGAGCATCGCTCTTCGTGAATATATCCGATCGCTCGGGAAAAAAGCCGACATCGCTTGTTTTGACCGTCTTCCGGAATTCGCGGCTGAGCTGTTCCCGGGCATCGTCTTCCGCGATCCCGACGCGCTCCCGGTCGAGACATACGACGCCGTCATCGCCTCCGACAGCGTCGACAGGGGATTCCAACTTCTGAAGGAACGCTTCCGGGAAGAACAGGTCATCGTGCTCGTCGACCACCACCCGAACATCCGCATGACCGGCGATATCGTCATCATCGATGACACGATGTCATCGTCATGCGAGATGCTCTTCCACTTTTTTCAGACGGAAAATATCACCATCACTCCGAAGATGGCGACCCCGCTCCTCATGGGAATTCTCGGCGACACCGGAAACCTCCAACATTCCTGCACCAGCCTCGATACGTTCGCGGCGGTATCGACACTCATACAGAAAGGCGCACAGCTTCAGAAGATCACATCGGACGTCTTCGCGAACAACAAGATATCGACACTGCAGCTGTGGGGGAAAGCGTTGTCGCGCGCGCGGATCAATTCCGGAAACGGCATGATCTATTCCGCGATCACGGAACGTGACATAGAGGAACTCGGCAACCCCTCGACGGAAGATCTCTACATCGCATCGACACTGCTCAACGCCGTGCCCGATGCGAAGTTCTCCCTCCTCTTCTATCAGCTGCAGCCAGGGATCGTCCGCGGCAGTCTCCGAAGCGAACCGCACAAGAACGTGGACGTCTCCTCGATCGCGAGAGATCTCGGCGGGGGAGGACACGCGCTCGCGGGCGGATTCGAGATTCCCGGCACCATCGTCGAGACGCCGCAAGGATGGGAAGTCCGCTGATACGCGCGTTGTGCACGAGTTATGAACAATTCCGTATCTGAAATAAAAGAAAAGCTCCTCGACGATCTCAATGCCCGCATGGCGAAGGAGTGCCACTGCGCGCTGAAAGAAACCGCGACGCAGGCCGTCCCCGGCAAGGGGAGCGCCGATGCCGACATCCTGTTCATCGGCGAAGCGCCGGGGAAGAACGAGGATCTGAAAGGGGAACCGTTCGTCGGCGCCGCGGGGAAATTCCTCGAGACCATGCTCGGCTCGATCGGGATGGCGCGCGAGGATATCTACATAACCAACGTCGTGAAGTATCGCCCGCCGGACAATCGCGATCCCACTCCCGAGGAGATCGAGGATTGCGCGGAGTGGCTCCGCGAGCAGATAGCGCTCATCGAACCGAAGATCATCGTGACGCTCGGGCGGCACGCGCTCAACCGTTTCTTCCCGGACGCGAAGATATCCGAAGTGCACGGGCATGCGTTCCGCTGCGACCTCCCCGGAATCGGACAACATACCTTCTACGTCCTCTACCATCCGGCGGCCGCGCTCTACAACGGAGGAATGCGGGCCACGCTCATCGAGGATTTCGGCAGGATTCCGAAGTTGCTCGAGAAGATAAAAAAGGACCCCGAACTGGATTGACCAGGTCGGGGTTTTTGAAATCACACGAACCGTTTGGAGGGGAGCGCTCCCTTCTGATGACGGTAGTGACTCGTCTCTTTCTCATCATAGTGGACAAGCGGCGGTTCAATCATGCATTCATAACTGAGTTCTCCGATAAGCTGTCCCGACTGAATATACCAGTCTTCGTGCGGCCAGACTTCGAGGGTAATGCGCCTGCCGAGACCTCGCCCGTCCTTTCTCTTTCCCCACCCGCCTTCTGCAAAGCCAGCGGCGTGGATATCAGCATGAGCGTACCGCTTCGTGACCGCTTTCACTTCGCAGGCAAACTCTGGCGGGACAAGAATGTTTTGTTCCGTCCCAAGGATATAGAAGCCTCCCTTCTTAAGAAGAACACCGCTATTTTTGTCCGCGATAACCGGATCAAAATATTCTTCCGTTTTCTGGGTGGTGGAATAATCAACCACCTGGCGACTTTCCTTGCACCGCCAGCCGATGACCTTCCCGGGGCGAAGATCAAGTGTGACTGCAAGCGCCCCGTCCTTCGAACATGTTACGCTCTCCCACGGAATCGGCTTTCCACTTTCATCAAAGAAGAGCGGTTGTTTGCGATAAAGCCGTTCCATCTCTTGCTGGTCAAGCCGTGTGTCCCAAGTGAAGAACCGTACCTGTGCAAGCGTTTCTCCAGGAAACATCCGTATCGGCATAACTGTCGGCGAGATGAGAAACCATGGATTTCGCGGCTTCCCCGTGAGCTCACTCACCCCTGTCGGAATGGAGTCAAACCCATCGACGCCATCAGTAATAACGCGGACAAGAAGCCCGTCCCGTCCGACCGATGACTTCGGGTTACAGTATCCGTAGATGTCATCAGGAAGAGCGAACGACTCGTTCGCTCTCGCAAGGTACATCGTCCCCGGTTCGAAAATTTCACCCGGATGCATTGGAACTACCCCGAGGATTTTCATAAGGTCGCGGATCGACTGTCCCTTGATGGGCAAAGCGGAGCTCGTGATACGGTATATTTCCCGACTGATTGAGAGATCGAGCGAGGCTGGACTTACATTCGCATCCTTCGCATTCCTTATATGGCCATCAGCCACGAGTACCCGAATCATCCGATCGGATAGAACACCTGTTCCTAGTATCATGTTGCACCCTCCTAACAGTTTCGGTTGAAAAAGAACTTCCGAAAAGCCTAACAGAAAGTGAATATTTCGTCCAGCGTCAGATACGAAAGAAAAAGCTCTGTGGGTCGGGAGGGAGTCGAACCCTCAAGCCTTTCGGCACGACATTTTAAGTGTCGCGTGTATGCCAGTTCCACCACCGACCCGAAACAAACTACTTCCTGTTCTTGTTTTTTCCACGATGTGTCGGCTTCAAGCTATGACAATTGGGGCAAAGCACCCGTAAGTTTCCGATCCGGTGATCCCTGGAATTTCCGTTGATATGGTCAAGCTCCAATGGGATCCGGCCATCAGCGGATATCTTCGCCCATCCGCATTCCTCGCACTTAGGAATCTTCAAGCCCAGACGGAAGAGTCGTTTTTTCAATTTATAACTCTGATATGACGAATTTTCGACAAGAATGTTCTCAAGAGGGATCATCGGACGATCAAAAGACATCCCTTTGCACCATCCCATACCGAGAAAATGCGAGGTGTCGAGGCCAAGATCCCGTATTCTTTCTTTCACTTGGAGATAATTTCCTCCGGCAGGGATGAGCCCCAATGCATTGATAACGGCCCTGGTACTCTTGAATTTTTTTACCGCCGCGATCAACTGGGCATCCGTCCATTTTCGAGGCCGCATAATGGCAAACTTACAGAGGTTGTCACACCTGTAAGATTACCATAATTTTCATCTGGAGGCCAGGAGGAGAGTCGAACTCCTGTACGAGGTTTTGCAGACCTCTTCCTAACCGCTCGGACACCTGGCCGGTACCACCTGCCAAGCGTACCAAAGAGAGTGGTGAGCGTCAACAAAAAAACGCTCCGACGGATGCCGGGGCGTTTTCATTGGCCGCCTTAGTCAAGGACGACTTCGGCGACGAGGTTCCTGCGCCCGAAGGCGAAGGCTTCCGTCTTGGTTTCCATGTAGATGTCGAAGTGATTTCCCTTGATCGCACCGCCGCGGTCTTCGCAGCGGAGCACTCCGATTCCTTCGATCGCCACCTTGGCACCGAACGGGAATTCGGGAGGGCAGGCGAGCGTCCGCTCTTTCTTGACAAGCAGGCCGGAGGCCGTGATGCCCTTGTCGTTTCCGCACTCGTCAGCCGAGGCGGTATACGCGGAGGCATTGACGACGAACTTTCCTTTCGGAAGGCTCGCCCACTTGTCCTGCTGTTTCACGCGCCACTTGGAAAGGATCTTTTCCTCCGGCGTCTCTTCGCGACTCTGTTCCGGCTTCGGCGTCTCGATCGCGTCTTCCTTCATGAGGATGAGCGAGAGAAGGAACGGATCCTTCATGAAATCGTATGTATTTTTCTCCGAAATACGGAGTATCTCGTTGTTCGTTTCGACGGTTTCGATATCGGTTTCGGCATTCGCGACGTTCGCCCATGAGAATATGGCTATTCCGAGGACCAGCGCCAGGCGTTTACCACTCATATCGTACTTTCAATGCTTATCCGAGACGTACGAGGCTGCGTCCCGCTCGGGTTGCCGGGAAAACCATGATTTCTCGGGTTTTCACGATAACGGAGGAGTATAGCAGATTTTCTCGTCGCTGTCAAGGATAATTTCCATATTTTCCCTATTTTAAAGCAAAAAACAGCACACTTGGTGCCGCTTTTTGCCTCTTTTGAGCGGGTAACGGGAGTCGAACCCGTATCTTGACCTTGGCAAGGTCACATAATAGCCGCTATACGATACCCGCTTTACTGCGCTTCTGTGGGACTGGCTGGATTCGAACCAGCGACCAAGCGGTTATGAGCCGCCTGCTCTAACCGCTGAGCTACAGTCCCAGGACCTGTGGAAATCGCTCTCCAATGAACGGATATACACCCCTTATCCACAAAACGGCCTGTGCCGGGGGGCAGAATTGAACTGCCGACACGAGGATTTTCAGTCCTCTGCTCTACCACTGAGCTACCCCGGCTCTGAGAGTCTGTTGAAAAAGTCCGTATTCTGCTGCAATCCGGGAATTGCGACGAAAGAGACTTTCTCAACAGGCTCTTGCTGATACAGGAGCTATTGTATCGTATCAGCGGAAAAAATCAATGGTGCCTGCTCCAGAACTCTCCGCATGATGTGCATTTATTTTGAGTCATTCTTTTCGCCTGTGGGCAATGGAGGACTCGAACCTCCGACTTCCTCGGTGTAAACGAGGCGCTCTAACCAACTGAGCTAATTGCCCAAAGTTTCACTGTATGGCGGGAAAATGAGATGCTCCCCGCCCGACCGGACCCAGCCCGACAGAGTCATTCTGGCGGGGACCCGGTCGTTCGGGCGGGTAACCAACTGAGCTAATCGTCCGATCATGCTTCATCAATTATAAACAAAAAACTGGCGATTGCCAGTTTTTTCCCTCGCTTGTGCCCAGGAGAGGACTCGAACCTCCAATCCCTTGCGAGAACTAGCACCTCAAGCTAGCGCGTATACCAATTCCGCCACCTGGGCAAATATCCGAAAACCCTAGGCTTTCGGGGCTTCCTCCGACACCTCTTCCTTCACTGCCTCGGCCTCGACAACTTCTTCGGCGACCGCCTCTTCCATCGGAGCGACCATCTTCGCGTCCTTTCCGGTCTTTATCGTCACTTCCTTCAGTTTCCGGCTGAGCAGTTTGGAAGACTTGTCGCGGACGAAGTAGAGCTTGGCACGGCGGGAACGGGTGCTCTTGAGCACCTCGATCTTCTCGATATTCGGGGAATACAGCGGAAACACGATCTCGACGCCGATGCCGAACGAGACTTTCCGCACCGTGACGGTAGGGGAAGAGCTCTGTCCGCCGCGAAGGGCGATGACCATGCCCTGGAACACCTGGGTCCGTTCCTTGCCACCCTCGACGATCTTGCGATAGACCTTGACGACGTCGCCGGAGTGAAGGTTCGCGACCTCCTTGGTGCGGCGGGCGGCGTTGAAAGCGATGAGATCTTTGTGCATAACGTTTGGATAAATCCGCTCGGAACCGGAAACGGCCTCAGAAAAACGGAAGCGACATATAAAATAAAGCTTCGCCCTATCGGTTCAAAGCTTCACCAGCATAGCTTGGAACTCCTATTCCGTCAACCCCGGAACACCCCCTGCGGCGATTTTTTGAATAAAGGCACGGAAGTCCTCGGGAAGCGGCGCGACAAAGCTCAGTTTTTCCCCGAAAAGCTCGAATTCGAGCGCCGAAGCGTGCAACAGTTGCCGCGACGGCATCCCCGACTCCCGCATCCTTCGTCCGCCATAGAGATGATCGCCCGCGACCGGATGGCCGACGGAGGCGAAGTGTACGCGTATCTGGTGCGTCCGTCCCGTTTTCGGAAATGCGGACAGGAGATCGTATCCCGGGAAGCGTTCCTCGAGCCGATACTCCGTCATCGCCTCCTTCATTTCCCCGCGGAACGATTCCGGATGTTCTACCGCCATCCGCTTGAGCGTCCCGGTTCGCTGTGCGATCGGATGCGCGATCTCGCCGGAAGTCGGCTCGATATTTCCGAGAACGAGCACCGTATACGTCTTGCGCATCAGCCTCGATTGGAAGATGCGCTTGAGCTCGACGAACGCATCGGGTGTTTTGGCGAGCACGAGCACGCCGCTCGTGTTACGGTCCAGCCGATGCACGATGCCGGGGCGGAGCGGGTCCTCGCCCACCGCCGCTATGGCCGGGAAATGGGCCAGCGCCCAATTGGCGACCGTATCATCCGCCTCGACCGATCCGGGATGCATCTGCATACCGACCGGCTTGTCGATCACGATGATATGCTCGTCCTCGAACAAGACGGGGACCGTGAGCTCCGGATTCGGACGTATCGAAAATCCTTTCGACCGGAGAGTCGCATGTACGCGATCGCCGTATTTCAGCCGTCGACCGGGGTCGGTTTCGACAGCACTGTTCACCGAGACCGTTCCCTGTTCGATATCCTGCCGAACGCGGGTCCGGGAATAGGAACCGGAATCCGGGGCGTTTCGTTTCAGGAAATCCGCCAAAAAGGCATCCAAACGCATGTTCGAACCTTGTGTCCCTACCGTTTTTTCGACTATTTCTTCCATAGAATGGACTACCTATCGTTATTTTCAATCTGTCAAAACACAATATGTTGTTGTTTTTTCGACGATATTTCGTGAACACACCTTGACGATTATCGAAATAATGGCTTCATATGGCCATATTTGACATTCTTTCAGGAGAATCCTATTATGATGAGACACTCTAAAGGAGCGTCGAACTAAACAATAACACGTACGACTATGTGTGGAAATAGCTGTGGAGACGGGTGCGGTAGCGGAAATATGCTGCCCATCATCGGGGAAAAAATTCCCGATTTCGGCGGTGAAGTGTACCACGGAGAAACGTTCAAGAAGACGCATCTTTCGGACTACGAGGGAAAATGGCTCATCATTTTCTTCTACCCGGCGGACTTCACGTTCGTCTGCCCGACGGAGCTCGAAGACCTCGCCGACAACTATGCGAAGTTCCAGGAGCTCGGTGCGGAGATCGTTTCGGTGAGCACCGACACGAAATTCACCCACAAGGCGTGGCATGATCACTCGGACGCGATCAAGAAGGTGAAGTACCCGATGCTCGCGGATCCGGCCGGCGTACTCTCGCGGATGCTCGGCGTCTATATAGAAGAAGGCGAGGACGAAGGTCTCGCGCGTCGCGGCACGTTCATCGTCGACCCGGACGGAGTACTCCAGTCGTTCGAAGTGAACTCCAACAACATCGGACGCAGCTCGGACGAGTTGATCCGCAAGCTCCAGGCCGCGCAGTTCGTCCGTGAGCACGGAGGTGAAGTGTGCCCAGCGAAATGGCAGCCGGGAAAGAAGACGCTCAAGCCGGGTATCGATCTCGTCGGAAAAATCTAAAAACAAAAAAATATGTACGCCGCGCACGACTTCTCGCATCTCCTCGGAACCGAAGGGTTCTCGGACACGCTTCTCACCAATCACTTCGCGCTCTACGAGGGTTACGTGAACAACACGAACAAGCTCGTGGAACTGCTCCTGGCCGCTGAGCCGGGGACGCCGGAATATTCCGAACTGCATCGGCGGTTCGGATGGGAATGGAACGGCATGCGTCTCCATGAGCTCTACTTCGGCAACATGAAGAAGGGCGGCTCGTCCCTCGGGGACGGCGCGCTCGCGAAGAAGATCGCAGCCGACTTCGGAAGCGTCGAGGAGTGGAAGAAGGACTTCATCGGCATCGGGACCATGCGCGGCATCGGGTGGGTCATGCTCGTCCATGACACGAAGCAGAACAAACTGTTCAATATCTGGGTGAACGAGCATGACCTGGGACACCTCGCCGGCGCGACGCCGCTCCTCGTCATGGACGTCTTCGAACACGCGTTCATGATCGACTACGGACTCAAGCGCGCGGATTACATCACCGCATTCTTCGCGTCCGTAGACTGGAGCGAGGCGGAAAAACGGCTCGCGTAATTGATTTTTGATGAGGTTCTGGAGGGAACCGATTACAATCAGCAACAAAAGAAAACCCTATGCCCCTCACGAAAATCAAGCGGCGAGACGGAGAGGTGGTCGACTTCGACCGATCGAAGATCGAGAACGCGATCGCGCTCGCGTGCGACGCCATCGGCGAGACCGAGAAAGGATTCATCCCCGAGCTGACCGATACCGTCATACGCGACATCGAGCATGTCTACACGGACATCTTCGTCAACCGGACTCCGGCGGTCGAGGATATCCAGGACATCGTCGAGCGCAATCTCGTCAAGGCGAACAAGTTCGAGGTCGCCAAGGCCTACATCATCTATCGCGAGAAGCGGAAGGAGGAGCGCGAGGAGAAGAAGGAGAAGCTCATCGAGCAGTTCGAGAACCGATCGCTCAAGGTGACCAAGGCGGACGGGTCGAAGGAGGCGTTCGATTTCGCGAAGATCCGCGCGGTGTTCGACCGGGCCGCCAAGGGGTACGAGGCGGAGTGCCGCTTCGAGGATCTCATGGAAACGTTCAAGAAGAACATCGTCGAGGATATCAAGACATCCGATATCGGCAAGCTCCTCGTCAAGACCTGTATCGACCTCGTCACGGTGGAGAACATCGCCTGGCAGCAGGTCGCCGCGAGGATATTCCTCGGGACGCTCTACAAGCAGGCGGTCAAGAACCGCGGGCTCGCGCAGAAGGACATCTATTCTCCGGCGGCCTACGCGGCGCTGTTCGACGAATACGTGCGGGACGGACTCTATTACAAGGACTTCTACAAAT
Source organism: bacterium (assembly GCA_021821305.1). GTDB lineage: Bacteria > Patescibacteriota > Minisyncoccia > Moranbacterales > UBA1568 > JAGOTT01. The sequence goes on along the minus strand of JAKACP010000001.1, from coordinate 158,108 downwards.
ACTATTCCAAGGAGGACATCCTCAAGGCCGGAGCGCTCCTCTCGACGGATATCGACGAGCGGTACGAATATACGACGCTCCTCTCCCTCGCCAAACGGTATCTTCTGAACCCGAACAAGATCGTCAAGGAGCTCCCGCAGGAGATGTACATGTCGATCGCGCTCTTCCTTGCGATCCCGGAATCCGACGAGACCCGTCTCGATTTCGCCTTCAAGGTCTATCGGCACTGCTCGGAACAACGCATATCGCTCCCGACCCCGACCCTGCTCAACTCCCGGACCAACTACCACCAGCTCTCCTCGTGCTTCAAGATCAATGTCGACGACGATCTGCGCGGCATCTACCATGCCATCGAGAACATGGCGCAGATCTCGAAATTCGGCGGCGGGGTCGGCGTCTACCTCGGAAACATCCGGTCGCGCGGAAGCGCCATACGCGGCGTCCTCGGGATGTCCGGCGGCGTGAACCCGTGGATCAAGGTCATCAACGACACCGCGGTCGCCGTCAATCAGCTCGGATCCCGGCTCGGCGCCATCTCGGTCACGCTCGACGCCTGGCACGGGGATATCTATGACTTCCTCGACCTGCAGACGGAAACCGGAGACATCCGGTCGAAGGCGTTCGACATCTTCCCGTCGATCTCCGTACCGGATCTCTTCATGCGCCGCGTGAAGGAGAACGGGGACTGGACCCTTTTCGATCCGCACGAGATCTCGGACAAATACGGCAAATCGCTCCAGGACCATTTCGGGGAAGCGTTCGAGAAGTTCTACGAGACGCTCGAGAAAGACGACTCGCTCACGATGAAGCGCACCGTGAAGGCCAAGGACCTCTTCAAGAAGTTCCTCAAGTCCGTGGTGGAAACCGGCATGCCCTATGTCTTCTTCCGCGACACCGTGAACCGGCTGAACCCGAACAAGCACGCAGGCAACGTCTACTCGACCCAGCTGTGCACCGAGATCTGCCAGAACACCTCGGCGAGCCGGTTCGTCGAGGAAGAGATCGAGGACGGGACCATCGTCATCCGGTACGATCCCGGCGATCTCGTCGTCTGCAACCTCGCCTCGATCAATGTGGCCACGGTGTCCGAGGAGGAAACGATGGCCGAGGTCTTCCCGGTCGTCATGCGCGTCCTCGACAACGTCATCACTCTCAACTTCTACCCCATCAAGGAAGCGGAGCGGACCGCCATGCGGTACCGGTCGATCGGCCTCGGGTACCTGGGGCTCGCCGAATTCCTCGCCACGAGAAAGCTCGCGTACGACAGCGAGGAGGCCCGGAACCTCGTCGACAAAATCTTCTCCCGGTACGCGTACCATACCTACCGCTCGTCGGTCGACCTCGCGAAGGAGCGCGGACACTACCCGCTCTACAAGGGAAGCGAATACGACAAGGGGGTCATCCTCGGACAGAACCGGGAGTGGTTCTCGCTCAACACGGAACACGGGAAGGCCTGGGACGATATCTTCGACGACATGCGCAAGTACGGCGTACGGTTCGGCTACCACACCGCTCCGGCCCCGAACACCTCGACGGCGGGCGTCGTCGGCACCACGGCCGCGCTTCTCCCCATATACAAGCGCTATTTCGTCGAAACCAACCTCTCCGCGCCGACCGTCCGCGTCGCCCCCAAGCTCGACAAGGAGAACTTCTGGTACTACAAGGAGTACGTGAACATGGACATGAACGACGTCATCGATATGATCTCGGTCGTCTACAAGTGGGTGGACCAGTCGATCAGCTTCGAATGGATGATCGACCCCTCGCGCGTCTCGCCGGAACAGCTCTTCGGCTACTACATCAAGACCTGGGAGCAGGGCATCAAGACCGTCTACTACGTACGAAGTCTCTCGGGCGAAGTGAAGGACGACTGTGTCAACTGTTCGGGATAATTCGGGACGGATCACGAAATGACTCCAAGGGCTATGACTGAAAAAATACACCGGAACGCCATCTTCAATCCGGAGGGGCACGACGAGGTGGAACGCCGCACCATCATCAAGGGATCGACCACGGGGCTCTTCAACCTCAATACCACGAAGTACCCGTGGGCGAAATCCCTCTACCAGGTGATGGTCGGGAATTTCTGGGTGCCGGAAAAGGTCTCGGGGCTCAAGGACGACGCCCGGATGTTCCATTCCGAGCTCACCGACGACGAACAGCGCGCCTACAAGGGAGTGCTCTCGTTCCTCATCTTCCTCGACTCCATACAGACGGTGAATCTCCCGCACTTCTCCGACTACGTCACTTCGCCCGAGGTCAACCTCATCCTCTCGATCCAGGCCTACCAGGAGGCGATCCACTCCCAGTCCTACGCCACCATCCTCGAGTCGGTCGTCGAGAGCGAGGAGCGCGACGAGATCTACTACTTCTGGCGCACGGACAAGATCCTCCTCGAACGCAACAAGTACATCGGATCCATTTATCAGGATTTCATCGACGATCCGTCGGATGCGACGTTCTTCCGAGGTATCGTGGCGAACTTCCTCCTCGAATCGATCTATTTCTACAACGGGTTCGCGTTCTTCGACACGCTCGTCGATCACATGAAGATGCTCGCGACCGGTCGCATGATCGCCTATATCCGCCGAGACGAGCTGACCCACATCACGATATTCGCCAACCTCATCCGCGAGATCCGGCGGGAGTTCCCGGAAATCTACGATGAGAAACTCATCGTGGACATGATGGACACGGCCGTCAAACAGGAAATCGAGTGGTCGAGGCACATACTCGGAGACCGTATCCCGGGCCTCAACGGAGACACGACCCAGAGCTACACGCGGTGGCTCGCCAACAACCGCCTCGGTATGCTCGGAATAGCCCCACTCTACCCGGAAGCCGTCGAAAACCCCTACAAGCACCTCGATCGGCTCCAGGACCCGAACTCCGACAAAGGCAATTTCTTCGAGACGACGGTCGTCAACTATACCCAATCCTCGAGCATGAACGGAAGCTGGGACTTTTGAAGACGAATACCGAATGAGGAATAAATCCAATGAAATCCGGGTTTTATTCTGGATTTGATTTACCCTGTGAAATAATCCGCTTCTGCGGATTCCTGCCTAGCAGGATTTCACAGGGTTTTTTCTTTCGCTGAAAATGCGCTATACTGGAGGAGAAAAATAACAAACATATGAAATCACGAACCATCTTCGCGTCCGTGTTCGCCGCAGTACTCGTCGGATTTCTCTTCGCCGCTCCGTCCGCTACGCTCGGGCAAGGCTTCACCTATACCCCGCTCGAGCAGATTCCCGGCGCCACAGGAGCCACTACGCTTCCGGATTACGTAAGCGGCATATACAAGTTCGGCATCTGGACCGTCGGGATAGCGGCTCTCTTCATGCTCACCGTCGGGGGATTCGTCTACATGACGAGCGGCGGAAACACCGCGACCCTCTCCCGGGCAAAGGGATATATCTCCGATGCGCTCATCGGGCTCGTCTTGGCGCTCCTCGCCTACCTCATTCTCAATGTGATCAACCCTGACCTCGTCAACCTGAACCTGTCGAGGTTCAGCGCAGTCGGCGGGACGGTTTCCTATACGCCATCCCAACCGAGCGGAACTCCCACAGGGGACTTCGGGACGCCGGCGCCTCCGATCGCTTCCGCTCAAGCGGCGGCATCGAGCCTCCTCTCCGCTTCCAACGTGAGCTGGGGGACATCGGCAAGTTGCAGTTCAAACGCGGGCCCGGTGCTTCCGAAAGGGAACATTCAGGAAACAGCCGCGGGAAACCAGATGATCACATGCCATAAGGGATGCAACAATACGACCAGTCTCTGCAACGGGAAATCCACTCTCCATCCGGGCATCGCCTCGGGACTCTCCCAACTCGCCACCACGATCAAAGGAATGAATCCGAGTTACGGATTCACCGTGACGAGTGTCGCGGGAGGAAGCCACTCGACGAACTCCACCCACTACAAAGGAATAGGGGTCGATATCGTACCGACGGGCGGGATAGGATACCAACAGATGGCCGATATATTCAACAAGCTCAATACCGGAACCTACGCAGGCAAGAGACCGGTCGCCATCTGCGATAACAGCGGAAAATTCGTTCCCTGCTCCTCCGGACCGAATCACATCCACATCCAGGTCCAATAAGATCGCTTCCGATCACCGTCTCAAAGCGCTTCAATGAAAAAACTCTTCGCCATATCTCTCGGGCTCTTCGCGGTGACACTCCTCTTTCTGGGGGTATACAACTTCGCCTTCAAGAACAATCCGGGAAATCCGACCACCAACGAACAAGCGAAAGAGGAGGCGAAAGAGGAGGCCGAGAAGGGATTCCTCGAAAAGCTCAAGAACGCACCGATAGAGAAGGTCACCGACATCGAAACTTCCGGGGCGGCGACACTCGATGATACTTTCATCGGTTTTTTCAACGCTACGTCGCTGAAAAAAGTCTCTCTCGGCGGAGGAGCGGAAGAGACCTTGATCGACAATCTTCCGGGGCAGGTGCTCCGCGCTCTCTGGTCTCCCGATCGGGAACAAATACTCGCGCTCATCGATACCGCCGACGGCCAACGATGGCACCTTGTCCGGATAGTGGACAAGGCGGTGCTCCCGCTCAAGGCGGGCCTTGCCTCGCCGTCATGGGCCAATATCGGCGGAAAGATATTCTATTTCTACACGGACCCCGCAGACGGGAAAACCGGTATCAACACCGCGAACCCCGATGGCAGCGAATGGAAAGAGATCGGAAAATCGCCCTTCGCGAACCCGTTCATCGCCACTGTCCCGAACTCGGCGATCATCTCGTTCTGGACACGGCCGAACGGGCATGAGGAGACGAATCTCTACACCATCCCCGTGGCCGGCGGGGAACCGAAGAGGATATTTTCCGGGAAATTCGGCGGGAGCTATCTCTGGTCCCCGAACGGAGAGCGTCTCCTTGTGAGCTCGGTCACCGAAAAAAGCGGCGGCGCCATCTGGCTCGGACTGGCCAATAGCAACGGAGCGGAGTACCACACGATACAGATACCGACGTTCGTATCGAAAGCCGTCTGGTCGAAGGACAGCAAGACGCTCTACTACGCGCTTCCTCTCTCCATGCCGGAAGGAGTGGTCCTCCCGAACGACTATTTCGACCGGCCCATCCATACGACGGATTCCTTCTGGAAAATGGACGTCGAAACGGGGAAAAAAGAGCGCATCGTCGATCCCGAGAACATTCCGGGAGAGCTTGATAGCATCGATCTCTTCCTCGATCCGAACGAGGGGTTCCTCTTCTTCACGAACCGGATCGACAAGAAGCTCTACCGCATACGGCTGTAACGGTCGATACGACTCGATGTTTTATAAGACTTCTTCCGGCGCTTCGGCGCCTTTTCCGTTTTTTGACATACCCGCAAGACTCCGTTCCGGTACAAGTTTTGCTCCGAGAAAAAATTTGTACCGGATGGGAATGTTTCAGAGCCTATCAGGAAGCATCGGAACCACGCTTTCCATCTCCGGACAGAATTGCGGACAACGCTACGATCGCCCAGAAGAAGAAACTGAGATCATTCCTGAAGTACGGCGTATCGACGAGCCCCTGCACCAGGAGCGCCACCAGGAGCGCCAGCATGAGCCCGTGGAATCGGCGAGCCTCCGGATCGGTTCCGGACGACAGGCGATCCAGGAGCGAGCTGACGGTGAGAATAACGAGCGTCAGGAAGCCGATGAGCCCCACGACTCCGGTGAAGAGCCAGAAGGCGAGCACGATATTGTGCGGATGCGGCACCGCCCACTCGAGGTACGACGGAAAGAACGGTTGCAAGGCGAGGTATGCCTCCTCGAAATTTCTCATCCCTATCCCCGCTACCGGATGTTCGGTTATCAGGCTGAGCGACGTGTTCCATATCATCACCCGGGATCCGAGTGATGTCCGGGTTTCTCCGCTTGCGAGACTCGCCCAATCGACCGAAAAGGCGATACATCCGACGATCGCGACGGCGCAGAGGAAAAGGATCGGGGCCGATTTCCGGAGAATGTGAGGCTGAAGGGAGGAGGAGGCGAGGAGAACGGCGACGGCCGAGGCGAAACCGACCACCCCGCCGAGAGATTCGGTTTTGAGGAGTGCGCCGATGACGATCGAAAGCATGAGCGCTATCACGAAGAGGTTCGGCGTGAGACCCCCTTTCGGCAGAGGCTTCATGCACCGCGAGAGGAGGAATGATCCGATCACGGCGCCGGGGACGAGAAACATCGCGAGGTGGTTCGGGGACGGGAAAAAGGAGCGGAGGCGACCGTCATACGTTTCCGTGGACAAGCTCGGTATAAGGAAGGTGGCGGATGCCACCAGGGAAATTCCCACGAACCACAGGAGAAGCGCCGCGTTTTTTTGACTGGGAGTGGAAATTCCCTGGTACGCCAGGAACGCGAACAGCATCGGGAACAGTATCCAGCTCTTGAGAGCTCCGAGCCCTTCCCGATCGACTCCGTTCATGAGGAGCGATATGGCCGCACCGCCGAAGAGGAGCCCTGCGCCCCATAGCAGCCCTCTCGGTATCCGTTTCACCGCGATCGATCCTTTCCATATACCGAAGAGGAAAGCGCTACCGGAAAGGATGGTCAGGAATTCGAGCGCATAGACCGGTATCCCGAATATGACCAGCCGTTCCTGGGCGAAGGGGAAAAGAAGGAAAGCGAGAAACAGCATCGTTTTCAGAAAAAATTCCGGTGATATCATAGTTTTTTTTCAGATTCGTTCACGAATCCAGGGAGAGAGAGGAAGAGAAGGAGGACAGGCAGTATGTGCACGGAATAGAGGGGGAGTTCGAAAAGCGCGTGTCCGAAAAAAATCGCGAGCGAGATGGCGGAGGCGGAAAACAGAACCGATCGGTTTTTCAAAAATTTCCAAAAAACCGTGAAAAATGCGATGAAAAAGAGTGCTCCGCCGAGAACTCCCGTTTCGGAGGCGATATCGAGGAAAAGGTTGTGCGCATAAATGGGTTCTCGGTATTCGGCCGTCGGTTTGACCGCGAGCGGATAGTTTCCGATACCATATCCGAGGAGCGGCCGTTCGGAAATGTCTTCCACGGCCTCCTCCCATATGGCCACGCGGCCCTGATTGGATCCGTCCTCCAGCGAAAACGATGAGAACAGCCGCTGTTTTATCGGGTTGTCGACGAACAGGAGCGCGAGGAGCGCGAACGATATGCCGGCGACGAACAGCAAGGATCGGGTCCCTTTCACCTGTCGCAACGTCATCGCTCCCGCGAGGACGGCGCCGAACCCGAGGCCGACATAGCCTCCTCTCGAGAACGAAAGGAGGTCAGCCATCGCGATAAGGAAGAATGCCGAAAAAAAGAATATCTTTTCGTGGGTGGTATCCGAAAGAAGCGCGAACCCGAAAGCGATCGGCAGGGCGAGTCCCATATAAAACGCGAACATATGCGGATCGGGGAAAAAGGCGGTCGCCCGAAGTACGGTCGCCCCGCCGATATTGGCGAGCAGGCTCGGGTACTCGGCTACGGAACTCGCGAACGAGCCGCCGAGAAATGCCGGTATGACGTGCTCGACCCAGAAACGAAAGACGGGACCCGGTCCGAAAAAAAGCTGGGAAACGGATTGGATGATGCCGACGAAGGCGGCGACGGCCGCACCGAGGACGAATGATCGAAGCAATGCGGAAATCGCCCTCTTCCCGAATTCCCTCACGAGCGCGGAAAAAACGAGGAAGAGCGGGGAAAATGAGAGGAAGAAGGTGGCTCGACGGACGGCCCATTCAGCGTTCTCCGCCCAGAGAAACGAGACGCAGGAGAGGAAGACGAAAGAAACAAGAAGAAGCGCGTCGAAAGATGTGGGGATGAACAGTTTTTTCCTGAAAAGTCCGGTGGTGAGCCAGAAAAGGAAGAGTGACAGCGCAAAAATCCTCGCTCCCGAAAGATCGATTCCGGGAATCGGACTGAGTGCCACCTGGAAGGGAAGCGTCAGGAGAAAAATCTGTGATAACCGCAGAAGGATCATGATGTGTGGGGGAGTATGATGGGCGACTTCCCGTCCGGTTCCCCGGAGTACCCGGATTTCAACGTTTTCCGGGCCCCTTCCAACAAAAGGCGTTCCCACTTCGGACGATGCTTCTCGAAATATTTCCTTTGGGAATCGTAGAACAACTCCTTTTGCGATCGCTTCGATTCATGGCTCATGCCGCCTTTATGAAGAAAAGAGATTTTTGGGCAGAAGGCGACGAGGAAACCCTCTTGCTTGGCCCGATAGCAGAGATCCACATCCTCGAAATAGAGGAAGAACCGCTCATCGAACCCGGACAGCCGATCGAAAAGTTCTTTCCTGATGAAAAGAGCGGCTCCGCTCACCCATCCGACCGAGCGATTCTTTTGGCTCATCCACAATCGCCGACCCGAAGGAAACCCGGTGTTGTTCCGTATGATCTGCCACAGCGAAAGTTTCTTCCCGGCACTCCACTTCTCCGGAGCCCCATCCGGACCGACTATTTTCGCACCGATGATGCCGATTTTCTGATATTTTTCGAAAAGACCCGCTATCGGGGAAAGGGAGCCTCCGAGGAACTCCGTATCCGGATTGATACAGCCGATGTATTTCCCGCGCGCCTTTCCGGCCGCCTGATTCACAGCCCAGCCGAAACCGCGGTTTTCCTGAAATGACAGCGATGTGCAGGAAAACTTCGCCGCCACGTACCGGAGTTTTTCCTCTTCTTCCCGGTCATTATTCACGAGAATGACCTCGACATCCTCGCCCAAAACCCCGTTCCTTCGAAGCGACCCGAGCGACTCGGCGAGCAAGTCGGCGCTTCTGAAATTGACGTATATGAGGGAAAATTCAGGATTTTTCTGATTTTCGGTAATCTTCATAGGCCCGAGAAACGAGAAAGGCCTCCTCCTTCCCTTTGCTCTTATCCATACCATTCTTCACCTTTCTCAGCAGAATGTAAAGCGTCATCCAGGGTCGAAGAACCGCAGGGGTATGGAGCGCGAAAAACCGCAGGCCGGAACGGACCAGCCAGTATGTCTTTTCCGGATTGCGCCCGCTCTGTTCGGCGTGTACGATCACCGACTTCGGGACCATGAGCAGCCGGCAACCGGCCTTCTTGGCCCGGACGGAAAGATCGGCATCTTCATAGTACAGGAAGTATTTTTCATCGAAAAATCCGATTTTTTTGATCGTTGATCCCAAAAAAAACATCGCGCAGCCGGAAAGGTATCCGCTCTCATACGGCTCGCTCTCGCGGGTCGATACCTCCGGGTCCGCGTGATAGGCTCTCATCCGTAGGAAATCAATCTTCCCCGCGGAAAACCAGGCTTTCCCGGAAGGAGTCAGTATGAGCGGACTGAAAATCGCGCATTTTTCTTCCTGTTCGGCGGCGGAAAGAAGTTCGCGAAGCGATTCCCGGCCGCAGACGGTGTCGTTATTGAGCACCCAGACGTACTGTGCTCCTTTCGAAAGAGCGAATTTGATGCCGATATTCATACCGGCGGCAAACCCGTTGTTGGCTTCGTTCACGATGAAGTGCGCCCGCCCGAAAGAGGATCGGGCCGATTCGAGCGACCCGTCGCGGGAGGCGTTGTCCACGACGACGACCTCGAAGTTCCCGTAGTCGAGGGAGAAAATGGAGCGGAGACAATCCAAAAGGACCTCTTTCCCGTTCCAATTCAGGATGACGACGAAAATTTTCGGTTGCTGTCTCATACCGTGATTCTTTACCGGGAGATATCCCGGAAGCCGGGATACGGTGGGTGGCGGCATCCATCACGCTGCCATTGTCGAATACCGGGGCAAAAAGCTTTCTACACTATCTCCTCCTGCGGGACGAACACGGTCGGTTTCTTCGAAAAAAGCTCGGTTATTTCCTGACTGGTCACCGCGCGTACCGCCCAGAGAGCGAAAAGGTACACCAAGACGGAAAGGAATCCCGCGACGATGAACGGGAGCGCCCCATGAAACTCGTAGAGGAAAGCCGCCATGGAAAGGCCGGCGAGGAATACCCGCCATATCTTCCCGAAGGACGGCTTGTAGTCGAGGAACTTGTAGACGAGAAAGCCAGTGAGCGTGACGACCGAGAACTCGGTCAGGACCGATGCGATCGCCGCTCCGAGATAGGAATATTTCGGTATGAGGAAGAGGTTCATGGAGATATTGAGGATGGCCACGAACAGGAGCGTCTTCATGAGTTTTTTCTGAAGGTTCCCCACGATGAGCATCATGTTGAAATAGTGGCCGAAAAAGATGAATCCGAGCGAGAGAAGTAGGAGCTCGAGCACGACGACCGATTCCTCGAATCCGGATCCGCTCACGATGCTTATGATATCCGATGAGAAGAAAATCCCCCCGATGATGATCGGTACGACGACGATGAGGAACACGCGGAACGTGGTGTCCGCGATATCACGGAATTTTTCCTTGTCCGTAAAGACGGACCTCGCGAGGAGGGGGAGGATGAGCCCGGCGAGCATGGCTGGGAAGAACGTCAGGTTCTCCATGACCTTGTACGCCACGCCATAGATACCGACCGCGGCGCTCCCTTGGAGAATGGAGAGGAGTATGGCGTCCAATTTGAAGTAAAAGAAGGTTATGAGTGCGCTCCCGCCGAGCGGAAGCGACTCGTGGAGGAATTTCTTCCAGTACGCCACGTCGACGATAAAGGCGAACCTGACATATTTTCGGCTCAGAACGAAGGCGAGGGTCGCGTTGAATATGAGCGAAATGACCAGGGTCGACACGATCGCGAGAAAGCCGAGATCGAATGAAACGACCGCGAAAACGGCGCCGACCTGCGCGAGCTTCCCGAAGAACTCGACCATGGCGACACGGTCCATGGCTATGTTTTTCTGGAAAATACCGTTTAAGAAAAGGGAAAACGAGGAAAATATGACCGCGCCCGAGGTGATCCAAATACCGAGCTTGACCGAGAACGGGTATGCGAAGAAGAAAAGGATGACGGGGACGAGCAGGAAAAGCGCGAGAGAGGAGAATATACGGAGCGAAACGACCCGGCTCAGGATATCCTCTTCATCGGATCCCTCCCGGGAAATCTCCCTTACGGTGACGGCGCTGATACCGAGATCCGCGATCGCGGAAAAGAAGGCGAAGAAAGCGAGAATGGTGGTGTAGTCTCCGAAGCCCTCCTTGCCGAGATATCCCGTGATAAGCCGGATGGAGAGGAGTGAGAGCGCGACCGTCGTAAGCACCTTCAAAAAGGAATTGAAGACGATGTTGTACGCGATTTTTCTGGCAATCGCCATAGACTTTTCCGAAATAGTACCCTCCCATTGTACGTTTTGAGGAAGGAAAAGGCAAACAAAGGAAAATCCATCCCTGTTCGGATGGATATTTCATTTTCCTGGCAAAACATTCGTACTTCAGGAAAGGAGTGCGGCCGGCTTCACGACGACCTTCCGCTCCTCACCCTTACCGAGACTTTCGGTTTCCACCTTGTCGTTCTTGGAAAGCGTCAGGTGGATGATTTTTCGTTCATAGGAAAGCATGGGCCGCAGGTGCACCGGTCGTCCGGATGCGATCACTTTGTGAGCGGCCTCTTCCGCATCACGTTCGAGAAGGGATTGCTTTCCCTTCCAGTATTCGTTGATATCCACCGAGAATCCCTCGTATTCGGATGATTTCTGCTTCGCAAGCACCTGGGTGAGGTGTTGCAGGGCGGAAAGCGTCGCTCCATGCTGTCCGATAAGCAGCTTCGAATCATCCCTATTGACCGAAACCGCGCAGATGAAAGCCTCGTTCAACCCGCTTCGTCCAGACCGGATCGATATGTTCGCATCCTCTACCCCGATTTTTGCGAGAACATCCTCCAATGTTTCCATGACGACGGATTGGAAATTTTTTTCTCCCATAGGTGCGATCTTAGGGATTAACTTCCTTCTTCTTCAGGATGAACTGCTGTTGTATGATCGCAAAAATCGTGGAAACAAGCCAATACAAGGAAAGTCCGGCTGGAAAGGTGAACCCGATCCAAAGCGTAAGCGCCGGACCGATATAAAGCATCTGTTTGTTCATGATGGTCGCGAAATCCGGTTCATCCGTATCTTTTTTCGCATCCTTCGGTTTTTCCGGCTGCATCTTTATAAGCATCTTCATCTGGAAATACTGGCCGACAGCGGCGAGAATGGCAAAAAGAGCGCTCGGGACAGCGAGATCCGCTATGCCGAAGAAGGTATGCGAGAGGGTCCCCGGATTGGAAACGAACGGGTAAAGCAGGGACGAATCTATTGAAAATCCCGTGGCCGAGATCTTCATGATGATCTGATATATGGTGATCAGGAAGAATATCTGCACGAGAAGCGGGAGACAGCCGGAAAACGGATTCACCTTGTTGGTGCGGTAGAACTCCATCAGTTCCTTCGCCTGCCGCTCCTTGTCATTCTTGTATTTCTGCTGTATTTCCTTCAATTTCGGCTGTATTTCCTGCATTTTTTTCTGTGTTTCGATCTGTTTTTTCGAAAGCGACAGAAAAAGGAATTTTATAAGGATCGTCGTCGCGATGATGGCGAGGCCGAAATTCGCGCCCGGAAAGAGGTCAGCGAAGAAAACGATACTGTTGTAAAGCGGCTCATAGACTATCGCATCGTATATCTGCATCATATTCATTTGGGTTTAGAGGCATTTACCTTCGAAATCAGGCCGGAAAAGTCCTTCATCACGATCTCTTTCCCGAGGAATCCTTCATGGGCACGAAGGAAGAATACCACGAAAACACCTTGGGGTATATCATCCCAAAAAAATGCCGCGGCATCCGACAGAGCCCTTTTGGCCCGATTTCGGTCGACGGCACGAGGAAAAATCTTTTTCGAAAGGGAAAATCCTACTTTTTTCCCCATATCTTGGGAAAATATGACCTTACACCCCATATTTCCAAAGAAAAAGGGCTTTCCGAAACGAAAAGCCTTTTGAAAGAGTTCCGAATTTTTCAAGCGGAGCGATTTCGGAAGCATATATTGAACAAGCTCTAAACGGAAAGCTTTTTTCGCCCCTGAGTTCTCCTGCTTTTGATGACTTTCTGCCCCCCCGCGGTGTTCATCCGCTCCAAGAATCCGTGTCTTTTGGCTCGGCGGAGCTTCTTCGGTTGGTACGTACGCTTCATATTTTTGAGAAAAACCTAAAAAAACGTCGGTTCGACATAAAAGAAGGATACCAGGATGCCGCGAAGAAGTCAACCATGCGATAATTACCCCATATTCTTGATTTATCCACCGATTATTCACATAGGATGGCGACCAAAAAACGGAAACATGATATACTTCTTTTCACCTTTCCGAGGATGGCGTAAGGGTGTAGGGATTCGTCGATCATAGGCTATGACGCCCGGTTTATGGAAAAAGTTATGACGAACGAAGAGCTTTGGAAGGGGGTTTTGGGACAGGTCGAGCTTTCCATTTCGAAGGCGAATTTCGTCACATGGTTCCGGAACACCTCCATTCTTTCCAATGAAAACGGCTTGGTCACCATCAGCGTCCCGAACGGCTTTGCGAAAGAATGGCTTGAAAACAAGTATAATCTTGAGATCCTCAGATCGCTTCGCGGGTTTGATGAGCGGATCAATGGAATAAAATGCTTTATCTCAGGACCACAACAGCAACCGATGATGACGCCGATGAAATCGATAGACGCGGTACAACGAACGCAGTCGATTTCCGATCACACAAGTGAGAATCCCAACTCTCCACCCCAAGCAGGTCATCCGTCACATTCCGTCCCACAGCGCCAAACAACAGCCCTCTACCACGAATCGAACCTGAACCCGCGGTACACATTCGACGATTTCGTCGTCGCGGAAAACAATGAACTCGCGAGAGCCGCGTGTTTTTCGGTTTCACAGAATCTCGGGGGCGCATATAACCCTTTGTTCATCTATGGGGGCGTCGGCCTCGGAAAAACACACCTTCTCCAATCGCTTGGGAACGAAGTAAAGGCAAATCATCCGGAAAAGATCATAAAATATATCACTTCCGAGCGGTTCACGAGCGAGCTGGTCGAGTCGATACGGAACCAAAAAATCGACAAATTCAAGGAATACTACCAGCAGATAGATCTCCTCATCATCGATGATGTCCAATTCCTCTCAGGGCGTGAAAAGACGCAGAATGAGTTTTTTCATATTTTCAACGCCCTCTACCAGATCAACAAACAGATCGTCATATCAAGCGATCGACCGCCGAAATCGATACCGACGCTCGAGGATCGCCTCAGATCCCGCTTTGAAGGCGGTATGATCGTCGATATAAGCCAACCGAATCTTGAGACACGGATGGCTATCCTGAAGAAAAAAGTGGTGGAAAAATCGATTCCGCTCGATGATGATTCGATACGGTTCATAGCTGAAAACATCACCCAGAACATACGGGAGCTTGAAGGAGCGCTGAACCGTGTCATCGCGTATTCCGAATTCTATAAAGTACAACCATCGACATCCATAGTCGAAAAAATCCTCTCCCAACTCATCGTGCAGGGGAAAAAGAATATCCAAACGAAGGATATCATCGACGCCATCACGAAACACTACGATGTCACCGAGGAAGACCTTATCAAGAAAGGCCGAAAAAAAGGTATATCACACCCAAGACAGGTCGCGATGCACCTTTTCCGAAGCGAACTCAATATGTCATTTTCTTCCATAGGGGAGTTTTTCGGTGGAAGGGATCATACGACCGCACTTCATGCATTTGAAAAAATAGGAAAAGATATAGAAAAGAATCTTCGATTGAAAGGTGAACTCTCCGCGATAAAAACGGAGCTCTACCAATCATATGGTGGATAAACGTTGTATAACCTCCGTATATCCCTGTATCATATGGGAAATATATGTTCATAAAAAATCACAAGGAAACGGATAGTTCATTTTTTCCTAAAAAACACGACATATTGTATAAACGGATACCGAAGGATGATCGATGAAAAAAGCTTGGTAGGGCGGAGTCAGCGGGTTATCCACATCTTCACAGCACTAATAAGAGTAATGATTTTTATATAAATTCTTCTTATAACTTATAGTTATGCATATCGTCTGCACGCAGGAAAATATCGCCCGAGCACTTTCATTCCTTGAGCGGGCATCAGGAAAACAATCCACGCTTCCCATATTGAGTAATTTCCTCCTTCGGAACGACAATGGGAATTTGAAGCTTTCGGCGACGAACCTGGAGATAGGTGTCACCGCGTATGTCAGCGCGAAGATCGAGGGTACAAGCGAGATAGCGGTGCCCGTGAAGATCGTCAGTAATTTCATACACAACCTTCCTGCGGGAGATGTGGTTTCGATGGATATAGACGGGAATACCGTTTCACTCGAGAGCGGCGGCTACAACATGAAGATAAAAGGGTTGGATCCGAAGGATTTCCCGATCATTCCGGAGAAGCAAGGGGAATATATCCTCACTCTCCCTGCTCAAGAGCTTAAAACCGCTCTTCAGGAACTCCTCCCTTGTGTTTCCGTGAATGAGAGTCGGATCGAGCTTACTGGTGTGAATTTTCTTTTCGTGGACAATGAGATCCATATGGCCGCGACGGACAGTTTCCGGCTTGCGGAATACATCCTTTCCGTCCCGAAGAAGGATATTTCTCCCGAATATGCGAGTTTCGCGGAACAAAACCAATCTTTTATCATCCCACAGCTGCCGCTTCAAGAGATAGCGCGCGTCATTTCTCCGGAAACCGAATCCGTGAAAGTATCATTCGAGGAAAACCAGGTGTTTTTCGAAATAGACGGTATTTCTATCGTTTCAAGGGTGATAAATGGGAAGTATCCGGATTATAAGCAGATACTTCCGAAGACATATGCTTATGAGGCGACGGTTTCCCGTGAGGAATTTCTCCGCGCGGTCCGTATGGCGGGCGTATTCACTTCACAAACGAACGGCGAGATGAGTGTCGCTATCATACCAAGTAAGGGTGAGATGCGGATATCATCGAAATCGGCGGATGTGGGTGAGAATGAGACTGTCCTACATTGTGATGTCGCCGGTAATGATCTCCTTGAAATCATATTCAATCCCCGATATATCCTTGACGGTCTCAATGTGCTTGATTCCGAGAAAGTGACCTTTTTTGCGAACTCGAATTCCACTCCTGTCGCCCTGAAAGGAGGGTCTTCCGATAAATCCGCCGGAGAAAAGGATAATTTCCTCTATATCGCGATGCCGGTGAGAAAATAATTAGGACCCTATCAGGATAGGCTCTCAGGAATATGAAAAAACTTTCCGACTATCTTTCCTTAGGTGGCGGCCCATCAGGAAAAAAGAAGACGCATCCGACGAAGACGGATCTCGATGAAAAGACGATATTCTTTCTCGCGGAAAAAATACTCTTGTCGCAGTATGGTATCCGAGGAAAGGAGAATATATCCCCGAAATTCTGGAAAGACGGGAAACTCTTTCTTTTCTCGCAGAATTCACTCTGGGTCGGTGAAGTCTGGACCAATCGGGAGTCGATCCGGATGAAGATAAATCAGGAAATCGGAGAAGAGATCGTTTCGGAAATAAAGGTGTCAGAAATTTAAAAAAATCCCCGAAAAGGGGATTTTTTGTCAGGATAACCGGAAATCCTTAGAAACTTACGGAAACGCTTTTCTGTGTTCCTTTCTCATTCCCGTTCTTATCCCTCAGTTTCACTTCCACGGTCACCGTGGAATTGTTTTTCGTAAGCGGAACGGAATAGGTTGTTGACAGCGAGCTACTGGATCCGGACGCTATTTCCGAACCATCGACGAATATCTTGAGATACTCCACTTCGTACGGAGCGTCAGCTCTTGCCTCTATGGAGAACGATGAGCCAGCGGAATCCGGCGCGGAAAGTGATACCATTGGAAGATAATCAGGGAAATCATCCTGTGAACACTCGTTTTTCGGAGGCTCATCGATAACGATCTTCTTTTCCTTCTTATACCATTCCTCCACGCCCTTTTCCCAATTCTTGTATTGAGGGTCGCGATCCGGCTTATCCGGCTTCGATCCGCGCGGGTCGTCGCGGGTTATATAGTGGAGTATCGAGTGAGCATCGATGAAATCCTTCTTTTCTATATCCTTGTCGCGGCAATATTTGCTCGCGAGACAGTACTCATCATCATCTATCTCACAGACCTTCAAATCCTTCGTTTCCTCGAGTTTTCCGCTTAACATCGGTTTTTTCATCCACTCCTCATCCTTGTTGAAAAACTCATCCGGCTTGTATTCGGGGAATTTCTCGATGGCCGTATTCTGCAGGGCGAAATCCATGAAAGATCGGAAAATCGGCGCGGCGACATTGATGCCATCAGCCCCGGCTCTCATCGGGGTGTTGTCGTTGTTCCCGGCCCATACACCGACCGAAATCGATGGCGTGTGTCCGATGGTCCATCCGTCGCGGAATTCGTTCGTGGTGCCGGTTTTGGCCGCGATCGGACGATTATCGGAGCGCAATGGACTGTTTTCCCCGAATACCGGCGCCCGATAGGCGTTTGTCGACATGATATGATCGAGCATGGCCACGTATTTTTCCTCGATCACCCGTTCGCCTGCATCCGGCTTGAATTCCTCGATGACCTCCCCTTGGGCGCTCTCTATGCGGAGAATGGCTGTCTTATCATGCTTCACGCCGCCGGTGGCGAGCGTCGAGTAGGCACTCACGTGGTCGAGGAGGGTGATCTCCCCTCCGCCGAGGACGAGCGAGAGGCCGTAGCGGTTCTCGTCGTTGAGTCCGGTGATGCCGAGGCTTTTCGCGAGCGTTATGGCATCCTTGACGCCGACGAGGTAGAGCGTCTTCACAGCCGGGATATTGAGGGACTGTGCGAGCGCCTCCTTCATATGAAGCGGACCACGGAACGTCCCATCATAATTCTGCGGCTTGTATTCCTTGCCTTCCGCCGTCTCAAACTCGGTTTCCACGTCATAGAGCATGGTTTCCGGCGTGTATCCCTTGATGAAGGCGGCGAGGTAAACGTACGGTTTGAACGAGGATCCCGGCTGGCGGTCCCGAATGGCGACGTTGACCTGCCCGTCGATCTCCTTGTCGAAGTAATCTTTCGAGCCGACCATCGTGAGTATCTGCCCGGTTTTCGGATCGATCGCGACCAAAGACGCGTTTTCCGCGTTCCACTTTGTGGCGTTTTCCGCAGCCTTTTCCCTGACGATCTCCTCAGCCTTCATCTGCTTGTCCCAGTCGAGCGTGGTGTAGACCTTGAGGCCCATCGACTCTATCGCGCCTTCGCCGTACTTCTCGGTGAGATAGTCGCGGACATACATGACGAAGTGGGGCGCCGCGATAGCGTCCCGATTTATGGAAAGTTTCCCGAATACGTCGACTTGTTTCGCGGCGTCAGCCTCTTCCTGGGTGATGTAGCCGAGTTTCGCCATCTGGTTCAGGGCCACTTCCTGCCGTATTTTCAACTGTTCGGCCCTGGCCCCGTAGGGTGAATAGTAGGTCGGAGCCTTGGGGAGTCCGGCGAGAAGCGCCGCCTCATCGAGGGAAAGATCCTTCGCGCTCTTCCCGAAGAACGTCTGCGCCGCCGCCTCTATCCCGTACGCGTTCGATCCGTAGGGAATCTCATTGAGATACATCGCGAGAATCTCATCCTTGGAGAATTTTTGTTCGATCTCGAGCGACAAGATGACCTCTTTTACCTTTCTGATGAGTGTTTTTTCGTTGGTCAGGAGGGAATTCTTGACGAACTGTTGGGTGATGGTGGATGCTCCCTGTGCCGCGCTCAGCTCGATGACATCCTTGAGGATGGCGCGTGCGATCGAGGTCAGTTTGATACCGTGGTGGGAGTAGAAGTCCTGATCCTCAAGAGCAAGTGTCGCCGCGCGGACGGTCGGAGGAATCTCCTCGAACGGGATAAGGGTGCGCTTTTCCTCGCCGTGCACCTCATAGAGGAGATGCTCGCCGGATCGGTCGTAGATCTTGGTCGATTCGGCGATGACGCGCTTGTTGACCTTGCCCGGGGAGGGCAGGTCCTTCGCGACCCAGGCGAACAGGCTTATCGCCGCGATCGAGCCGAGGATAAGCAGGATTCCGGACACCTTGAGCGCCAACGGAAGCCATTTCCGCGAGCGCTTCGGTTTTTCAGGCTTCTCTCCGCCGGAAATCAATTTTTTTGGCTTAAAAAAGAATATTTTCATAGATAAAATCAGCAAACGTATGCTGATTCTACACCGAAACACCGGTTTTCTCAAGGGTTCATTTCTTCCGAATATTCGGGAACAGTTGTTTCAGGAGAAGGAAGGAGACATCGGTGCCCTTACCTTCCGCGAGCGGCTTTTCGTTCATGTTGTAGTACGGATTCGGATTGAGCTCGAGGATGACATAGTTGTCCCTCCTTGCCGGCCTTGAAAGGTCCTTCGCGATCACGTCGACTCCGGCGAACGACAGCCCCGTGACTTCGGTCGATTTCACGCAGAGGTCCTTGAAGGATCGGTGCATGGATGCCGTGACATCGATCGACCGGCCGCCATCAGACATATTGAGGTTGTTGCGGAGCCTGAGTATGCGACCTTTCGGGAGGATCGAATCAAGCGTGAGCTTGTTTTCCGCGATCGTATTTTCGGCGATGGCATCGAGGCGTATCTTGAATCCGCGGAGGCGGGTCTTGTTGAATGCACCGATGAGTTTCTTGATCGACGATGTCCCGTCGCCGATGACGCTTGCAGGGACCTTTTGTACGCAGGAGATGACCCGACCATTGAGGACGAGCACCCGATATTCATGGCCGACGAACATCTCCTCGACCAGCACCGTGTCCTTTTTCAGGGAGTGTTCGCGTTTTATCTTTTCGAAACTCGAAAAAGCGTCACGGAGGTCCTGCTCGGAACGGATGTTCCATGTCACGCCGAGCGAGCGCGACCCGTGGGTCGGCTTGAGGATGAGCGGGAACGGCATCCGGTGCTTCTTCACGGCTTTTATGGCGTCTTGGATGGAATTCGCGACTATGCCACGGGGCGTGCGGATACCGACATCCTCGAGGATTTGTTTGGTCACGTCCTTGTTCCGGGTGAGGTTTCCCATTCTCCTCATGACCGGTGCGTTGGCTCCCTTGAGGAAGGCGACATCGCCGCCGTATCCGAGTCTGATGACGTGACTCTCCTTCGAGAGAACGGTGATTTTCACGCCGCACCGCGTGGCGCATTTCAGGAAGGATCGGAATCCGCCATGCTTCGTCCATTTGTCGACGGCTTTTTCATTCATATGATTCCGATTATTTATTCACGTCCACGAGGAATTTCCGGAGACTCTTCCGTCCGATGATGACGGGATATTCGAGTCCCGACCGATCGATCACCGAGACCTTCGCCGGGACGGTGACGGTGTCCATGACGAATTCGATGCGGACCATAGGCCGGTAGCTCGTTCCATGGGATGATTTCACGGGGACCGTATCCGCGAGATCCGGGATACCGGAGAAGAGCTTCTGCCGTTCCTCTTTCGACAGTTCCTTCATGACGTCCTGCCCGCCAAGGCGACTCTCGAAGGTCGAGAGCGCATCCCCGAATCCGAGCTCGCGCGCGAGCGCGGTATCGATCGAGGTGGAATCGGCGCCGGTATCGATCTTGGCCTCGATCTCGATCTCCTTGCCGTCCTTGCCGATGAGCTTCACCTTTTCGGTCGAACCGATGACGCGCCGTCCGGAGAGTTCCTCGATCTCTTCCTCGATCTCGCCGCCGAAGAGATGTTTGCCGAGGAGGATGCCGCGCTCGGTCGTCCTGACCTTGAGCCCCTTCACGCGGTTGAGACGGGTCTTGAGTCCCGAGAGGTTGGCGACCTGGATGGAAAGTCCTGGGCGCGCGTTGAGCTCGAGAATGACGGGGCCGCGATCGCGATCGAGCGCGATGTCGGCACCGAGGAATCCGAGTCCGGAGATGCGCTGGGACTCGACCGCGATGCGGAGGATCTCGTTCCAGTAGGGGAGCTTGAGACCGGAGAGCACGAGGCGGGTTCTCGGGATGTGCTCGATGATATGCGATTTCCCGAGGACGGCGGTCGTCGTCGTCCCGGTCGCGAGGTCAAGGCCGACACCGATGGCGCCCTGTTGGAGATTGGCCTTGCCGTCGGACTGCCGGGTCGGGAGACGGAGCATCGCCATGATCGGTATCCCATTGAACACGATGACGCGGATGTCGGGGATTCCCTTGTAGGCGTACGGCTTGAAGAGTTTGAGCAGTTTGAGCCGCTCCTCGAAGAACGCGATGTCGGGAGTGTTGGTGAGCGAGAACGATCCGTCGAGGATGTTGCGGATATGCGCCCGCAGGTCGTCGACGGTGATGACCGAACCGTTCGCCTTGACCCACGCGTCATCGCGCCCCTTCTTCCGTCCGTAGACGACGACGATTCCCTCGCCGCCGAATCCGCGGTTCGGCTTGAGGGCGAAACTGCCCGGAAGCGTGGACCAGTCGAAGGACTCGAGGTCTTCCTCGGTCCGGATCTTCGCGATGAGCCCCGGAACGGGGAGATCGTTTTTTTTGAGGACCCGCTTCGCGAGGAGCTTGTTGTCGGCGATCTCCCGCGCCTGGCGACGGTTCAAAGGACGCACATACTCGAGGTTGCGCGCGTTCATTCCCAATATGCCACCGCTTTTTTTGAGAAGCTCGAACATGGCGTCATTTTTTGCTGAGGATCTTGTAGAAACGGACATACTCGACGAGGCGCAGGCCCGTCCATTTCCCGAGCATGATATTGACCGGGATGGCGAGGAGCACGAGCCACGGATAGACGAGCATGGTGAGGGTCACCGCGGACGAGCTGACGAGCGCGTATCCGACGAGCGAGATGACGAGCGTCTCGCCGGCGAGCAGGAGCGCGACCCGGTTGCCCTTCTCGATCTGGACCGCGACGAATTTTTCGGCGAGCGTGATCATGATGAGGAGCGGGAAGATGGACACGGCCGCGAGCCCCGTGCGCTGGAAATAGCCGCCGAAGATGAGGATGGCGAACATGACGAACGAGATGAGCGAGAGCGTGATGGCGACGCGCGGGAGATAGAGCAGCCGGAACGGCTTGAGGATATACCGTGATACCATGCCGACGAATATGACCGCCAAGAAGATCCCGATCCCGTACTTGAATCCCTTCGGATCGAACGCGACGAAGGCGAACGTGACGATCGACGGCGTATAGATGCCGAACGCCTTGATACCGACGACCTGCCGGAAGAACGCGACGAGGGTCGCGACGAGGGGGAGCATGAGCAGAAGCGCGATGGTCTGCATCGGCACGCCTTCTCCCGCGGCGAACTGTATGAACGGATGGTATTCCATATGGATTTACCCCGTGAAATCCTGCAAAGCAGGAATTCGCGAAGCGAATTATTTCACTGGGTGAATAAAAAAATCCCTCCGAGTACATTATCCCCCCAGAGGTATCATTCCGCAAGACTTGTCTCGCGATGTCAACTCCGAAGACGGTTCATTTTTCTGGCCGAGGAGTGGCACACGGCGAGCGCGAGCGCGTCGGCGGTGTCATCCGGCTTTGGTATCTCGCCCAACTTGAGAACGCTCTTCACCATCTGTTGGACCTGGTGCTTGTCGGCCCTTCCGTAGGTGGTCAACGCCTGCTTCACTTGGAGTGGCGTGTAACCGAAGATATTAACATGAAAATGGCTTAATGTCAAGAGTATAGCTCCCCTGGCCTGAGCGACGGAAATGACAGTTTTCTGGTTGTTGTAGAAGAAAAGCTCCTCGACGGAGGCCTCTTCCGGCTTCCATTCCCCGAGTATTTTCGAAAGCGCTTCCTCGATGATGGGGAGGCGTTCCGCAAGCGGCATCTTCGCCGGGGTCGTGATGTGTCCGTAGGCGAGCGTGGCGAGGTTGCCCCCGGCGTCGTCGATGACGCCCCAGCCGATGATCGCCGTCCCCGGATCGATGCCGATTATTCTCATGTCTTTATCCGTTAATCGGATGCTTGTTATTCGAGATTGTCCCACACCGTCTGGACATCCGGGTGGTCGTCGAGGATTTCGAGCAACCGCTCGAGCTTTTCCGTGTCTTCCGCGGAAGCGGATGTCTTCTGGGTCGGAGAATAGGAGAGTGCCGCCGATTCGACGGTGAAGCCGTTCTTTTCGAGCGATTCCTTCACCATCTGGAGCTGGTCGGGCTTGGTGAGTACGATGAGGTTCCCATCATCGACGGACACGTCCTCGGCGCCGGATTCGATCGCGAGCAGTTCCGCTTCGTCGCGATCCTTCCCGTCGAGCGAGACGACGATCTCGCCCACGGATTCGAACATATAGGCGACCGCGCCTTCGGCGACCATCTTCCCGCCGTTCTTGGTGAGCAGCGTGCGGACCTCGCCGACCGAGCGGTTCCGGTTGTCGGTGGCGACCCCGATGAGAAGCGCGACCTGTCCCGGACCGTAGGCTTCGTAGAGGAGCTCATCGATCTCCGCCCCTTCCTTCGATTCGCCGGTGCCGATCTTGATGGCCCGGTCGATGCGGTCCTTGGGCATGTTGACGGCGCGCGCCTGGTCGATGGCGAGGCGGAGCTTGAAGTTCATATCAGGATTTCCGCCGCCTTTCGCCGCGATGGTCACGAGCCGGCCGGCCTTGGTGAAGATGGCGGCGCGCTTGGCGTCATTGACGCCTTTTTGTCGGTGGGTTGTGGCCCAGTGGGAGTGTCCGGACATAGGTGTGACCGAAGAGCGGGAATTTGGCGGACTTCTTCGTTGACACTCCGGTACTCGACGACGTACTTGCTCAGTACGTCTTACTCCGTATCCTCGTGTCGCCTCGAATTCCACTCAAATTCCCGCCTTCTCGGATAGTCATTAAAAGCAAAGAAGCGCCTCCATGGTAGCCGATGACGCGCTTTTTATCAAGAAAACATTCCCGGCCGCTTGGTCTCGTGGAGGAGCTTCACCGCCTCCTCGATATCGTCCTCCCGCGCGTCGCTCGCAAGCCGCATCACGAGGTCCTTGATCCCGATCGGATTCGGGACGTTGCGGAAGATGAAGCGCGTCTGTTCGCCGGCGGTCTGGACGAAGACTTCGCCATAGTCGAGTATGCTCGGGATGATCCCTTCCACCTCGCTCGTCACGTCCTGCACCTGGGAGAACCGGAGCTCGCTTATGTGTCTCACGAACAGCCCTTTCTGCTCGATGTTCACGATGCGCTCGTCCGTGATGATCCAGACGTCGAAGTAGACATCGATCCAGATGAGGAAGAGGTAGACCCACAGGAAGAGGAGGAAGGTGTTTTCCATGAAGAAAAAGAACGCGGCGTGCTGTCCGGCGGCGATGTCGGGATACAGCGCCGGAAGGACGGCGAGACTGCCGAGGAGCACCATGCCCATGAGTATCCCGGTGAGGAGATGCGAGAACATGTCGAACCAATGGCGGTGGATGACGGCGATGACCGTCTCCCGATCATGCTTCCCCGGGAAGGTGATGTTTTTCGTTTCCGTCGGTTTCATAGGGTCGTGTTCGCGGCGGTTCCGAGTATGGATCGCCAGTCGAGTTGCGAGAAGAGGATCATGTTGGTGAACAGGAGGAACAGGAACACCGAGATGAACAGCACGGCCCCTTCGATCGCCTTTTTCCTCGACAAGGAGTATCGGAGGATGTGGTACACGACGAAAAGCGACACTCCGGTGATGCCGAGGACGACGACGAGGTAGAGGAGGTTCATGATCTCGTTCATAGGAGTTTGTCCTGGTGGTTTTCCGGCATCTCCATGCCGATGTGCTCATAGCCCTCCTTGGTGACGATGCGGCCGCGCGGGGTCCGGGCGAGGAACCCGAGCTGGATGAGGTATGGCTCATAGACATCCTCGATCGTCTCGACCTCTTCCCCGGTGACCGCGGCGAGCGTCTGGACGCCGGCGGGCCCTCCCTTGAAGCGTTTCGCGAGCGTGGCGAGGATATTGCGGTCCGTCGGCTCGAGGCCGATCTCGTCGACTTCGAAAAGCGTGAGCGCCTCCCGCGCCAGATCATGCGTGATCCGTTCACGGTCGTGGATCTCGGCATAATCGCGGACGCGCTTGAGGAGGCGATTGGCGACGCGCGGCGTGGCCCGGCTCGCCCGCGCGATCGCGCGGGATCCCTCGTCCTCGATCGGCACCCCGAGTATCCGGCTCGATCGGGTGATGATGGACTGCATCTCGCCCTCGTCGTAGAACTCGAGGCGGTGAGTGGAACCGAAACGGTTCCGCAGGGGGTTGGATATGGATCCGAGTCGTGTCGTGGCCCCGATCAGGGTGAACCGCGGAAGGTCGAGCTGTATCGTGCGCGCGGACGGACCCTTGCCGATGATGATATCGAGCTTGTAGTCCTCCATCGCCGGATACAGCACCTCCTCGATCACCTTGTTGAGCCGATGGATCTCGTCGATGAACAGCACGTCGCCCGGCTCGAGGTTCGTGAGTATCGATCCGAGGTCGCCGACGCGTTCGATGGCGGGGCCGGACGTGATCCGGATATTGACGTTCATCTCCTTGGCGATGATGTGCGCGAGCGTCGTCTTGCCGAGTCCCGCGGGACCGTAGAGGAGCACGTGGTCGACGCTTTCCTGGCGCCGTTTCGCCGCCTCGATGAATATGCCGAGGTTCCGCTTGATCTTTTCCTGCCCCACGTATTCCGAGAAGGATTGCGGGCGGAGCGTCGTGTCGAGCACGATATCCTCGGTGGCGTCATTTTCCGGAGAGGTCATCATATATTCTTTTAGAGCTTGTTCAATATCTCACCGCCCTGAATAAAGAGAAAATCTTCGCTTGTCGGCCAAACTTTCAGAATTTCGGCTGCAAATCATTTATCGCTCGTCGGCGTATCACGATAGGCCTTCTCACGATGCATGATTTTCGCTTGAAATTCTGAAACTTTGATCCGACATGAGATATTGAACAGGCTCTTATTCAAGCCATTTCCGGTGATTTCGTGCGGGCTTTCGGCCGCTTCGGTACCTCGTCATTCTACCACTTCTTGACAGAAATACCAAGTCGTGCTAAGATGTCGGGTCGCGTGAGAAAGCGCGCGGTTTTTTTAGAGAATCGGAAAAGGAATCGTTCACCTGCAGGCAGATTGGGGATTACTATCTTTTGTCCTCAAGACCGGGAGCTTTTCCTCGCACTTTCCGTTCCTCGCGGTTTTCCGCGGGTATCGGTAAGTGCGAGACGTCCAGATATGGGTTGGGGGGTTTCGGCTCTCCTTCACCTCGACACTGCTCCTTCCCGAAACGTCCTCGATGTTTCGGATTGCCTGCAGCTGAACGGTTCTTTGAGACGAAGGGACTCCCTCCTTGGGAGTCCCTTTTCATTTTTCGGAGCCTTTCCGCGCGGGATACGTGGACAGACTCACGAAAATCACGTATCATCGGAAATTGTTGGATGAAAACCATATGGCCAAAAAGAACTCCGAACGGACGAACGACGTCATGGTCCGCCGATCGAGGGCCGGACTCGGACTCTACGCGGCGCGGGACTTCTCGCGCGGCGAGACGGTCATCGAATATGTCGGTGAACGGGTCCGCGGATCGCACGGACGCGACAATCTCTATATCTTCCGCGTCGATCACGAATGGGATATCGACGGGAGCCCTCGCTGGAACACGGCGCGGTATATCAACCATTCCTGCAAGCCCAACTGCGAAGCCGTGAACGACGAGGGACGTATATTCATCGTCGCCAAGCGGAAGATCTCGGAGGGGGAGGAGCTCGCCTACGACTATGGCGAGGAATATTTCCGGGAATACATAGAACCGAAAGGATGCCGATGCATCCGTTGCCACGAATGAAAAACCCCGGGACATCCCGGGGTTTTCGTTTTCGGACGACGTCTATTCTTCCGTGACCCGCTCCACCTCGGAGAGCGTCGTGGCGCCCTCGAGGGCCGCGAGTATGCCGTCTTCGGTGAGCGTGAGCATGCCTTCTTCCTTGGCCTTCCCCTCCACCGTCGTGGCTATCGGGGAGGTGGCGAGTATTTCGGCGATACCCGGCGTCACCGGGAGTATCTCCGAGAGCATGATCTGCCCCGAGAATCCGGATCCTCCGCACTGCTCGCATCCTTTGCTTGCGTAGATGGAATATTTCTTCGGGATCCTGACGCCCGATGCCGGGGATATGCCGGAAAGGACCTTTCCGATGAGTGCCTCGGCTTTTCCGTCCGGCGTGATTTTTTCCTTACAGGATTCGCAGAGTTTCCGGACGAGCCGGACGCCGGCGATCGTCATGCCCGCATTGGCGAAATCTTCGCCGCGGATGCCGAATCCGGAGAGGCGCGTCGCGGCAAGCGAGGCGCTGTTGCCCTGCATGCTCGAGAAGGTCAGGTGCCCGGTCAGCGCCGCTTCGGCGAGGGATTGGGCCGTCTCGGCATTGCGGATTTCGCTTGCGAGGAGGATGTTCGGTCCCTGTCGGAGGAGGGATGTGATCGCCTCCGGAAAGGAATACTCCCGGGCTTCGTCCACCTGCGTCTGGAGGATCCCCGGCATGCGGCGCTCGATGGGATCCTCGACGGTCACGATCTTGGTCTCCGGCGAATGGAGCGACCGGAGCAGATTGTAGAGGAGCGTCGTCTTGCCGGAGCCGTCAGGGCCGGAGGCGATGAACATGCCGTATGAGCGCTTGCAGAACGAGAGTATCTTTTCGAGGTGTTCCTTGCGGAGTCCGAGGTTCTCGAGGCGGATCTCCTTTTCTTCCGCCATGATCTTGATCATGACGGTCTCGCCGTATCCGCCGAGCACGATGGCGACGCGGACATCGATCTCGCGCGCCTCGCCTTCGGCGTTTCCGATCGTGCTCGAGAAGCGCCCTTCCTGCACTCCGGGCCGGCTTCCCGATTCCATTCCGGCGAGGAGCTTGATCTCGGATATCGCCGGTTGGAGATGCTCGCTTCTGATCTCACCGACCGATTCGAGGATGCCGTTCTTGCGGAACCGGACCGAGACCGAACGCTCGTTCGGTTCGAGCTGTATGTCGGTCGCCTTCATCGCGACCGCTCCCGAAAGCAGCGTCTCGAATATGTTTTCCGGCGGTACGGATCCGATGAGGGCGGAAAACGCGGCCGGGTCCCCGGCCACCTCCGCCGCTTTTCCGGAAAACGCGGCATCGACCGCGGAAGTCGACGAGAGCGTCGAGTGGGTGACGTCCCGATAGAATTCCTCGAGGAATTCCTCCTGACCGGTGGCGCGCCAGACTTCGTCCATGGTCGTGAGGCCCTCGACGGACTTCAGTATGCCGTCTTGCAGCATGGTGACCATGCCGTCCTCGATGGCGGCCTTGGCGACGTCCTTTTCCGTTCCGAGGTCGAGGATGATGCTCTCGATGCGTTTGGTGATGGAGAACACCTCGTAGATGCCGATGCGGCCGTGGTATCCGCTGAAATTGCATTGTGCGCAGCCCTTGGCTCTCCAGAGCCGGTCTACCGTTTCAGGCATGGCGATATCCGCTTTCGGCGAGATGATCGAGAGGAGCCGCTTGAGGTTCCGGACCGTCTCCTCGGCGGGGACGTAGGATTCCTTGCAGTGCTCGCAGAGCCGTCGGACGAGCCGCTGTCCGATCACGATGTTGATCGATGAGGCGATGAGCGACGGGCGGATACCCATTTCGAGGAGACGAGGGATGGCACCGGGGGCCGTGTTGGCGTGTATGGTCGAGAGAAGGAGATGTCCGGTCATCGCGGCGTTGACGGCCACATCGGCGGTCTCCTCGTCCCGGATCTCGCCGACGAGGACGACGTCCGGGTCCTGTCGGACCACCGCCCGGAGCGCGGAGCCGAAGGTGTAGCTCTTGTCCTTGGACACTTCCGTCTGGACGATGCCGGGTATCTGGTACTCGATCGGGTCCTCGATGGTGATGATCTTCACGTCCGACTTGTTGATGATGTTGAGCAGACTGTAGAGCGTGGTCGTCTTACCGGATCCCGTGGGACCGGTGTTGAGTATCATGCCGTGCGGTTTGTGCAGCTCGCGCAGGATCTTTTCCCGGGTCTCGCCGCGGATACCGAGTGACTCGATATCGAGGAGGACACTGCCAGCGTTCAGGATACGCATGTTGATGTTCTCCCCGTGGTTGCCCGGGATGATGTTCACGCGCAGGTCGACCTTTTCCCCGTCGAGCTCGATGCCGAAATGGCCGTCCTGCGCCCGGTCGCGGATATTGATCTTCATGTGCGCGAGCATCTTGATGCGCGAGAGCGTCAGCCGGTAGACATCCTGCGAGAGCGTGCCGATGTCCTGGAGCATGCCGTCGATACGGTAACGGAGACGGACCGTGCCGTCTCCGGGCTCGATATGGATGTCGCTCGCGCGGAGCTTGTTCGCGCCGGCCATGATGATCTCGATCGTCCGGGACACGGGGATATCGGACGCTTCCTTCAATTTCAGGAGCTCACCGAAATCCTCCTCGAATTTCTTGAGGTCGTCGCCTTCGAGCGATACCCGCCAGAGATCGAGATTCTCGAGCACCGGAGCGGTCCTATAGAGGAGCCACACCCGCTCGAGCGATTGGTTCGAGGCGACGTATTTTTCCGGCTTCAGGCGGTTTTCCCCTGCGAACGCGCCGATGAAGGCGTCCGCTTCTGTATCCTCCGGGTCGGCGAACGCCACCCGTATCCTGTCGCCGACCTTTTCGAAAATCGCCAGCCGATGTTTCCGGGCGACCTCTTCGGGAACGAGCGCGACATCGGCGGCGTTGGGCGGGAAGATCTGGAGGTCGATATACGGGAGATCGAGACTCGCCGCGAGCCTGGCGGCCAATTCTTCCTTCGACTGCGACTCCATCTGTCCGAGCACCGCCTTGGTTTTCTCCGCCTTCTCCTCGAGCCAGTCGCGGGATGATTGTTGAATGACTTTGACCATAAGATTTCGTTTCTGTTTTGACGAAGAAAAATAGGGGCTATCGCCCCCATTGTACCGCAAAAACGATTTCAGTTAAACTCACTTGCCCTCCAGCGCGCCGCGTATCGTCTCGATGAGCATGAGTTCGGCAGTCTCGCCCGCTGGGGCGAGCAGGGGAAACGATACGGTGTCGCCGTGGAGCTGGGCCCCGTCGATGGATTCCGCCAAGGATATGACCTTCCCGTTGTTCGATGCCTTGAGTATCGCGCGCGAGGTGCCGTCGGTTTCCGGCGAGAGGACGACGAAGAACGCGCCGGAAGAGAGGTTGCCGCGGATCTTGTCGAGCACGGCCGGGATATCCCGGATGTCCGACCGGCTCTGCACGAAATCCTCGATGCTCGCCGACACGTACGCGAGACGGAGCGATTCCTCCCATTTCAGGTTCGACATGAGCCGCCCCCAGAGCTTGAGCAGGTGCAGGGGCTGGGTCTTGTAGAGCGAAAGTACGATCTTCTCGCGGTCCGCACCGAGTTCGATCAGCTTCGACGCGGTCTGGAGCGCCTTCGGGGTGGTGTTTTTCCGCTGGAAGCTGTCGGTGGCGGCGATGATGGCGGTGAGGAGCGCTTCGGCCACCCTCTCGTCGATCGCCTTCGCGTCGATCGCGGAAAACGTCTCGAACAGGATGTCGCCGACGCACGAAGCGGTCAGATCGACCATGTTCAGTTGTCCGAAGTTCTCGTTCTCCGGCTTGTTGTCGATATTCACGATCGGGATCTCGTAGAAGATGTCGGGATGATCCTCATAGAGTTTTCCCAGGCTTTCCTTGTCCGGTGCGCCCACGACGAAGGCGACGTCGTATTTGAACTGCGCCGGGATGAAGGAGAAGTCACGAGGGTCGATCGATCCCTTCTCGGGCGTGAGCGAGATGCGGAACTCCTCCCCTTCCTGTTCGCTCCGTATGGAAAGGATCTTGTTGTATTTGGTATTGAACGCGAGCACGAAATCGTGCGTCCCGGACAGGGAATCGAGTATCGACCCCTCCAGCTCGAGGAACGGGAGGTCGCCTACGCGCGAGGAAAGCTCGTCTCCGGCGAGGGTGACCGATTTTCCGAGCTTGGAAAGGAATCCGGCGAGCGCGAAGGCCGATGCGAGCGTTTCCTTGCTGGGATAGCTCGGCAGGAGGATGATCGGATTTTCGCTTTTTCTCGCAAGTTCGGAGAATTGCTCGGAGGGAGTGAGTGACATAGCCTGGGAATTCCAAATATCAGATTCCAGATGCCGGCCAGAATACGGGAAACAGCAAATGAAAGCCCAAAGTAGCACCTCGGCGCGCCGATGTCAAACATTGTCAAAAAGCGCAAAAGAGCCGACAATGGAAGGGAGAAACGCCTATGCCCAGTATCACGACACATTCGACCGGGGAAACCCGCGCGCTCGGCGCCGACACCGCCCGCGCCGCCAGGCCGGGAAGCGTCATCGCGCTCAAAGGCGACTTGGGCGCCGGCAAGACGACGTTCGTCCAGGGGTTCCTCGAGGCGCTCGGCGCGGAGGGTCCCTACGTCAGCCCGACCTTCGTCATCATGAAGGAATACGACCTGCCCGAAACACTTCCCGTCGATGGCGGGAAGCGGGCGGGTCTCGCGGCGCCTTCCGCGACCGACATTCGACGTGTTTACCACATGGACGCATATCGTATCGATGATCCCGAGGAGATCGCCAGACTCGGTTTCGAGGAGTGGATCGCCGACCCCCAGGGAATCGTCCTCGTCGAATGGCCGGAGAAGATCGAATCGCTCCTTCCTGCGGACACGGATACGGTCTCCCTTCGGTGGGTTTCCGATACCGAACGGGAGGTATCCATTGAGCACCGGATATCGCCATGAACGTCAAACCGAAAAAACTGATTCTCCTCGACGGGAATGCGCTCATCCACCGGGCGTACCATGCTCTGCCGCCACTCATGACCAAGACGGGCGAGCCGGTCGGGGCGGTGTACGGATTCGCTATGACACTCCTCTCCGTGCTCGAGAAATTCAAGCCCGACTATATCGCGGCGTCGTTCGACCTCGCCGGGCCCACCTTCCGCGACGAGATGTACGCCGACTACAAGGCGACCCGGACCAAGGCGCCGGACGATCTCTACGCGCAGATCCCGCGGGTCAAGGAGCTCGTGACCGCGTTCAATATCCCGATCTACGAGCGGGAGGGTTTCGAAGCGGATGACTGCGTGGGCACGATCGCGAAGCAGGCCGAAGCCGAGGGCATCGAGGCGATCATCGTGACCGGAGACAACGACGCGCTCCAGCTCGTGTCGCCTTTGGTAAAGGTGTTCTCGATCCGCAAGGGACTCAAGGACCTCGTGCTCTATGATCGCGAGGCGGTGATCGAAAAGTACGGGTTCCCCCCCGAGGCGATCCCCGACTACAAGGGTCTCGCCGGCGATGCGTCGGACAATATTCCCGGCGTATCCGGCATCGGCGCCAAGACCGCGACGGATCTCCTCAAGGCGCACGGGACACTCGAGGCGATATATGAAAAACTTCCGGATATCAAGGAGTCGGTACGCAAAAAACTCGAAGCGGAGCGAGAGAGCGCGTTTTTTTCCAAGGACCTCGGGACGATCCGGACGGATGCCCCGGTATCATTCGACGCGATGGCCTGCGTGGCCCATGACTATGACCGCGAGAAGGTCGCGGCCCTCCTGAGGGAATTCGAATTCTGGAGTCTCCTGAAACGGCTGCCAGTGGGCAATGAACAAGAAACGGGAAACAAGAAACAAGAAACAAATGCAAAAAAACAGGAAATAAGAAGCAAGAAAACAAAAGTACTGAAAGAAAAATCCGAG
The DNA here is from genome assembly GCA_021821305.1 of bacterium. Taxonomy (GTDB): domain Bacteria; phylum Patescibacteriota; class Minisyncoccia; order Moranbacterales; family UBA1568; genus JAGOTT01. Next base: position 125,565 of record JAKACP010000001.1, on the reverse strand, counting down.
ATGGAGAAGTTCCTGGGGGAAATCGGAGGGGATGCGGCGGTGTGGATCCATTCGGGCGAGGCGTCGCTCTTCGGCGGTGCGGGAATCGCGAAGGTGGAGGTGGCTTTCAATCCTGTCATTCCCGCGAAAGCGGGAGTTCAGACCCCGGATCGGGTCCGGGGTGACAACGTACAAAACATTGTCATCGAATGGAACGAGGAGACGAAGAAACCGCTCAAGGGATTTTTCGAGGACGAGAATCGCGGGAAGATTTTCTATGATGCGAAGGCGGCCTGGCACGTCCTGAAGAGAGAGGGTATCGTGCTCCGAGGAATCGCATCCGACGCGATGCTTGCGGCGTATCTCCTCCAGGCCGGAACGCGGGTCGAGTTCGACCACCTCGTCATCGCCGAACTCGGCGAAGAGGCGCTCGAGACCAAGGCGCTTTCCCTCCGTGATCTCTCGGTGAGGCTGTCGGAACGGCTCCAGACGATCTGCGACGAGCAGGACTCCGAGTGGAATATGGGACGCCTCTTCACGGAGGTCGAAATGCCGCTCATCCCGATACTCGCCGAAATGGAGGAGTATGGCATCAGGCTCGATACGGAAAAATTCAGGAAGCTCTCCGGCGAGCTCGGTACCGAACTTTCGGCGATCGAAAAGAAGATCTACGACCTCGCCGGGCGGGAGTTCAATATCAATTCCCCGAAACAGCTCGCGGAGATCCTCTTCGGCGATCTCCATATCCCCACGGCCGGTATCAAAAAAACGAAAACGGGCCTCTCGACCGCGTCGTCGGAACTCGAGAAGCTCCGCGAGTATCCGATCATCGGGCTCATCGAGGAAGCGCGCGAGCTGTTCAAACTGAAGACGACCTATCTCGATGCCTTCCCGGCGCTCGTGGACCGGGAATCCCGGCTCCACACGACCTACCAGCAGGCCGTGGCCGCGACCGGTCGGCTTTCGTCGACCGAGCCGAACCTGCAGAATATCCCCGCGCGGGAGAAGTGGAGCGAGGCGATACGGAGCGCGTTCGTGGCGGAAGAAGGGTTCTCCCTCGTCGGCGCGGACTATTCGCAGATCGAGCTCCGGGTGATGGCGCATCTCTCGGGCGATGCCAACCTCGTCTCGGCGTTCGAGCGCGGACAGGACGTGCACCGCGCGACCGCGTCGGCGGTCTACGACGTGAAGCCGGAAGACGTAACGCCGGACCAGCGCCGCGAGGCCAAGGTCTTCAACTTCGGACTCATGTACGGCATGAGCGCGTACGGACTCGCGCAGAACCTCGGTATCGACCAGAAGAAGGCGGCCGATTTCATCGCGATGTATTTCGAGAAATTCCCCGGTGTCGCGAAGTATATGGAAGATATGAAGATCTCCGCCAAGGAGAAGGGCTATGTGGAGACCGAGCTCGGGCGGCGGCGCTACGTGCCGGAAATGGCGAGCGGCAACCCGGCGCTCGTGCGCGCCGGCGAGCGGATGGCGATCAACATGCCGGTACAGGGCCTGGCCGCGGACATCATGAAACTCGCGATGCTCCGTGCGCACGCTCTCGTTTCGCGGTACAATAAGGATGCTCGCCCGTCCGCATCGTCAGACGAAGCGCTCCGGGTAAAGATGCTGCTTCAGGTGCACGACGAGCTCATCTTCGAAGTAAAGAAAGATATCGCCGAGGAATTCGCGGCCGAAGTGAAAAAGGAAATGGCGGCGGCATATGCGCTCCGCGTCCCGCTCGTCGCAGAGACCGCGGTCGGCAAGAATTGGGGAGAGATATAGGGAACGAAAGCGAATATGATCGGAGAATATTTCCCACAACCGGGTATCGCGAAGGCGGAAGGCCCGGAGAGGTCCGACACGTGGTATGAGTCGCAGTCCGAGGCACTTCTCCGCGGTTTGCCGGCCGAGCTCGCGGAGCGGCTCGAAAACGAGATCGACGATGCCGAGCTCGATGCGGAACCGGCGTATGAGAAAATCAACGATTTCGTGAAGCGCCGTAACGGGATCGTCGAGGCCTCGGCCGTCGATATCATCGACGCGGACCTCGTGCATGCCGAGCTCCACGAGCAGGAGGACGAGAAGATCCTCGAATGCGTGAGCCGGGAGATCGCCGATATACGGAACTCACTCGCGGACCCGGAGAATTTTCTCGGCGAGGGCGCGGTCGCCAAAGTGTTCGAGAGCGGGACATGGCCCAAAGCATGCTACAAGGTCGTGCACGATGAAGGGGCGTATCGGAAGGGGAATCCGGTGCATCGGGAAGTGAACTTTCTCGGCGACCTCAATGATCTTTCGGTGGAGGGCGTCCGGACACCGCACGCGTATTTCCATGCGCATCAGGCGGACCTCATCGTGATCGGCATGGAGCGGATACGGGGATTGAGCATCGAGGATGTCGTACTCCGACAACCGGACGCGCTCATGGAACTGAAACGCCGCGACTTCGACGTCAAGGAATTTTTCCGCAAGCTCGAGGCGTACATCGTCGAGATGCACAAACGGAAGATCTATCACCTCGATCTCTATGCGCGGAATATCATGATCGACTGGGAGACCCTGGATCCTCGCGTCATCGACTTCGGGAAGGCGAGGCGTTTCGATTTCGATTCGGAGGTTTCCGATATCATCGAAGCCGGCGACTTCGAGACGATCAAGGACGCGAAGCGGAAATTCGAAACAGCCATGAAGTATTGACAATTCACTCGAAATGTGCTATGTTTGAGACCGAAAACATACCGAAACAGGAGAGAAAAATGCTTCCCTTGAAGCTGACAGATGCCCTCGAACAGAGGGTGAAGGAAGTTCTTTCGCATGGAATCACGGAGACGCCCGCCCCGGTGGACGGGTATCCCGATCTTTCCATCTTTTCGCAGGACAATCTCCGGAAAAGCGGATATTCGATCCGTATCTACGGCGAAGTCGACCATGAAGGACAGCGGTTCTTCGTCGGTCCGAAAATCGAGCAACAGCCCTGACGGGCGCACGGAAATATCCGGGCGCCCTTGTTTTTTGTATGAAAAAGGCCGCGCTGACACATTGGTCAGGCGGCTTACGTGTTTGCGGCTTCCCTCATCTGAGCGCCAGCATCGGCGGTTTGAGGAGCGCCGGTTTTTCCTTGGTTTCTTTTCGGCGCTCGATCGTCGTGGCCGCCTCGATCGCGGACACGAGCTTGAGCATCCGGGGCAGTACCTTCGAGCGGATCTTTTCGAGCGCTTGCGTGGGTGACCCCGACGCTCCGAGCCATTCTTCTCCTTTCGACGCATCATGGATGAAGATACTGTTCCTCAGGCTTTCTTTGAACCTTTTTTCAAGTGATTTTTCATGATCCGTACCCACGCACGGCGCGAAGACGTCGTACATCGCCACGGCGAGACGGAGCTCAAGCTGCTCATGGACGGAATCGAGGGCATGGAGACAGAACTCCTTGGTCGAGAAACGTTCCCTGCCGTCACGATGGATGACGGCGATCGTCTCGTATATATCGTATCGTTCGAGCGCTCTTCTGGCGCGGCAGGTCGCTTCTTCGAGCGTATCCCGCATCGAGTTGATGAGGTCGCTCGCAGGATCGCTCACGACAGCCGATGGTCCGTAGGAATGGTCGTTCATGGCGCTGCCTCCTTTCGGGAAATGGAAAAGAACTCCACACCGGTTCTGACGCACTTCGTCGGGAAAGTCAAGTCGCGAGCGCGCCGCTTCCTTGTCATGGCCAGCCTGTGATACAATTACGCCTGTAATATGTTTGAATATTTCCAAAACCTATGCCAGTGAAACAGAAACTGATCATCGCCATCGTCGCGATGTCCATCGCCGGGCTCGCGGTGTATTTCACCTACGGCCGCGACGCGATGCGCAAGGCCAACGTGAATCGGATACAGATGGAAAACCCGTCTTCAGGTTCGTCCGGACCGCAGGCGGCGGTGAACACCGGTCCGGTGAGCGCGCTCTCCGGGGTGTCGTGCGAGAACTGGAATCGCCGTCCGGTGGCCGTGATGCAGCCGGCGGACCTCTCCGCGCGCCCGGCCGCCGGATTCTCCGATGCGGACATGGTGTTCGAGATGCCGGTCATCACCGCGACCATCAACCGGCTCATGGCGGTATACCAGTGCACGCTCCCGAAAGAGGCCGGCGCGGTCCGCTCCTCGCGGCATGACTTCCTCCATCTTGCCAAGGGCCTCGACGCGATCTATGTCCACTGGGGCGGGTCGCATTTCGCCCTCGACAAGATCAAGGAGGGGATACTCGACAACATCGATTGCACCGGAGCGGCCGGAAATTCGGCCGGATCCGATGTCTGCTACCGAGCCGAACGGACGAACGGCATGAAAGTGGAGGACACGAGCCGCGTCAATGTCGAGGCGGCCTTCGCGCGATCCGAGGCGCTCGGGTATGGTCTCGAGAACCGGTTCGCCGGGTATCCGCACCAGGACGAGGCTCCGCTCGCGGACCGTCCGTCGAGCGCGCACCTGCGTATCGGGTACCCGGGTTCGGGAGAAGTCGAATATTTCTATGACAAGGATTCCAACGCGTGGAAGCGGCTGTGGGGCAACGTCGAGGATACCGATCGCAATAACGGTGTCCGCATCGCCCCGAAGAATGTCGTGACGATCTTCGTCGAGTCCGAGCAGATAGAGGGCCAGTACAACAACCTCAAGTTCGGCGATCCGTGGGGCGACCAGGTGGACTCCGGGGATGCGTTCTACTACATGAACGGCAAGCAGACCCGCGGCACCTGGAAGAAGGATCGGACGAACATAGCGAGCAAGCTCCTGTTCCTCGATCAGAACGGGAATGAAGTGAAGTTCGTTCCGGGACAGATATGGGTCAATGTCGTCGAGCCGGGAACGGGGTACAAGTGGGAGCAGGCCTAAGTAACTATCTCAAATCTCACCGCGTGTATTTCAAGCAAAAATCCCGCACACTTGTCGTCTGAAACACTGAAATTTCGGCTGCAAAACCCGAAAAGTTTGTCGGGTTATCCCGATAGCCCTCCGCGCTTTTCGGCTTTTTCGCTCGAAATTTCAGCATTTCAGTTCGACATGAGATTTGAGATAGTTACTAGCGCCTCTCGGAGCGGGGTGACGGCGGAAGGACAGCAGGAATGCTGTCCTTTTGGTATACTGGGGGAGTAATGACGAATCCTATGATGATTTTCCTGTCAGGAAAGGACCGATTCCGCCTCATGCGGCGCCGTTCGGAGCTGAAACGGGCCTTCCGCGAGGAATGCCCGGAAGGCGAGACCGTCTCGGTCGATGCCGACGAGGATCCGCTCCGTGTCGCGAAACGCCTCGCCGATGCCGGTGCGGTCGATCTGTTCGGCGCGCCGCGCTTCGTCGATGTCGGGAGCGCGTTTTCCGTGGCGGATGACGAGAAGGAGCGGATATGCGACGCGCTCAAGGGTGCGGCCGCTTCCTCGCGATTCCTGTTCGTCTCCGACAGTGCGGTGAAAGCCAAGGATCCGCTCGCGACGTTCCTGAAAAAACACGCCGATATCACCGAGGAATTTCCGATCCTGTCCGCCGAGGAAGCGCGGACGTTCCTCACTCAGGAGGCTCGTGCCGTCTCGGCGGATATATCGTTTTCCCGTGCGGCGGCCGATCGGCTCGTAGCGCTTTTTCCGGGCGACTCCGGAACGCTTTCCGGTTACGCGAGGACACTCGCCTCGTATCGGGAATCCGGAGAGGTCTCGATTGAGGATGTGGAACGCTTCGTCTCCGGGAATCCGAGGGAGAAGGTGTTCGCGGCGCTCGACGCGCTTGTGTCGGGCGACCGGGGCAAGGCGGCTACGATGCTCCTCGAGGAATCGCGCGCGGATTCCGGCGGAGTCCCGAAACTGTTCGGGCTCCTCGCCTGGCAGCTCCGCGAACTCCTCAAGGTCCGCGGTGAGTGCGATCGCGGTGTCATGCGGTCGGCGGATATCGCCAAGGCGACGGGTATGCACCCCTTCGTCGTCGGGAAACTGCTCTCGCGGATGTCCGGGTTTTCGCTCGCGCGTCTTCGCGACGGATTCTCGCTTCTCGCCTCGCTCGACTCAGATCTCAAGGTCGGCCGGATCGACCCCGAACTCGCCCTCACGCTCTTCGTGAAGAAGTTTTGAGCTTTAGCTCATCCCGAACTTGATTCGGGATCTTTACCTTATGTCTGATTCCGATTATTACGTCTATATTTTGACGAACTGGAATCATCAAGTGATGTACGTTGGAAGTACGAAGGATTTGGCAAGAAGACTCAAACAGCACAGGAGTGGAAACGGAGCTGATTTTACACGAAAATATAAAGTGAACAAGTTGGTTTACTTTGAGAAAGCATCAGACATGAAGGAGGCTCTTCGCCGGGAAGGGCAACTTAAGAGATGGAGGCGAAAATGGAAGGATTCGCTTGTTGAGACCGTTAATCCGGAATGGGAAGATTTGTTAGACGCAGCGTAAAGAAAACTCCCTCTGGCAGGGAGTTTATTCTTTGGTGAGGGGGTCCCGCATCGAGTGCGGGACGTCAAAAGCCTAGGCTTTTGACGCGTTCTTCACGAGCGTGTTGAGGCGGGACTTCTTGCGGGCGGCGGTGTTCTTCTTGATGATGTTCTTCTGAGCCGCCTTGTCGAAGGCCTTCTGCGCCTTCTTGAGCATCTCCTGGGCCTCGTCGATCTTGCCGCCGGCGACCGCTTCACGGGTCTTCTTGACGGCGCTCTTGAGCACGCCCTTCACGATCTTGTTCTGGGCGGTCTTCCTCGCGGTCACCCGCATATACTTCTTCGCGTTTTCCTTGATCGGCATAGTTCTGGTTTAAGCGTCGAATAAAAAATGAGCATGAAAATATGCGCTGAGACTTCCCTTTTTTACCACAGCCTCGGAATTTTGGCAAGGAAACGGGGTAAATGGTACAATGATCGACAGACAGGACGAGGACTTTTGCGGGACACCGCTTCGCTTCACTCTTTCATATGTTCGCACAGATAGCGGGAAAAATAGCCGGAATCCGGGGAGGCAACGTCATCGTGGACGTGAACGGCATTGGGTACAAGGTCTCGGTCTCCGCGTATACGCTCGGCAAGGTCGCCGGCCAGGGGGAGGTCGCGTTCCATATCCATACGCATGTCCGCGAGGACCAGCTCGCGCTCTACGGATTCCTCTCCGAGGATGAGCTCGACATGTTCGAGCTGCTCATCACGATATCCGGTATCGGACCGAAGGCGGCGCTCGGCATCCTCTCGATCGCGGACCCGGACACGATCCGGATGGCGATCATCAACAAGGATCCGTCCATTCTGACGCAGGTGTCCGGCGTGGGGAAAAAGACCGCCGAGCGCGTCATCGTCGAACTCCAGAACAAGGTGTCGGCGCCCTCGGGGAAATCCGCCGGCCAGTCGATGCCGGATCACGAGGCGCTCCAGGCACTCTTGTCGCTCGGATACAACGTGACCGAAGGGCGCGAGGCGCTCAAGATGGTATCCCCCGAGGTGGGCGATATCGGCGAGCGCATCCGCGCCGCGCTGAAACTCCTTGGGAAGAAGTAAGCATCGGATCATATATCAGGAATCATGCACCAGGAACCGGATCTCCTTCAATCTGAAAGTTGGCTCCGATTTCAGGAGTCGACCGGCAAGAACGTCGTCAGGTTTTCCGGCGACGATTTTTGCGCGAACGGGATCGTCCATGAGCTCCCGATCGTCGGGAAGTACCTCTATGTCCCCCGCGGGCCGATTATGGAAGCAGGCTTGGATCGCGTCGCGACGAACCGGGAAACGATCCGGGACCTTGTCGCGCGTGCGCGAGCCGCAGGCGCCAAGTGGGTGCGTATCGAACCGGATACCGACGCGGCCCTTGAGGAGATACGGCAGGCGTGCGGGGAAAGGGTGGTCAATGCGCCGCACGACGTACAGCCGCGCGAGGTGCTCGTGATGGATATCTCGAAGCCGGACGAGGAACTCCTTGCCGGGATGAAATCGAAAACGCGCTACAATATCCGCCTTGCGGAGAAGAAGGGTGTCCGGGTGGTCGTCTCAAGCGACGATGAATACCGTGACGCCTTCGTGGGGCTCGTGCGCGAGACAGCGCTGCGCAAGCGCCTCGTCCCGCACCCGGCCGCGTACTACGGGAGGATGCTCGACGCGTTTCTCGGAAAGACCGGAAAGCTTTTCGTCGCGCTCTCCGGGAGCGATATTCTCGGCATCAATCTCGTCGTCCATCACGGCGGCGTGGCGACCTATCTCCACGGCGGGTCGGCCTCGATGAAACGCGAATACATGGCGCCGTTCCTTCTCCAATGGGCGGCGATACGGGACGCGCGCGGTGCCGGCTGTACGTGGTATGATTTCGGCGGAGTGAAGACGGTCGACGGAAGTGCGCAGGCGGGAAGCGATTGGGAGGGCATCACGCGGTTCAAGACGGGATTCGCTCCCGGCACCGAGCCGAGACGTTTTCCCGGCGCCTACGATATCGTGCTCGATCGTCGGTCGTACCGGAGCTATGATATGCTCCGCCTCGTCCGCGAGAACATGGTCTACCTCCGGAAGTTCATGAGGATATAAATAGCTGTTCAAGATCCCATAACACGTCAGCCCCCATAAGGAACAACGCCATGCGCCATATCATATCGAAACTGCTCCCCCAGGGAATGAAGAATTTTTTCCATCTCGTCGAGGCGGTGGCGGCATCGTGGTACTTCGGCTGTCCCTCGCACGGACTCACCATCATCGGAGTGACGGGGACGAACGGCAAGACGACCACCGCGAACCTCATCGCGCGCATCCTCGAAGAGGACGGGAAAAAAGTCGCTCTCGCCTCGACGATCAATTTCCGAGTCGCAGGCGAGGAGCGGATCAATACGTCGAAATTCACCACCCTTTCCGGCCGCAGACTGCAGGGGTTCCTGCGCAGCGCGGCGGACGCCGGGTGCACCCATGCCGTGCTCGAGGTCTCTTCGCACGCTCTCGATCAGCGGCGGGTCTCTGGCATCCGCTACGAGGTCGCCGTCATCACCAACGTGACGCGCGAACACCTCGACTATCACAAGACGATGGAGGAATATCGGCGGGCCAAGCGTCGGCTCTTCGACGGCGCCAAGAAGGCGATCGTGAATCTCGACATGTGGGAGCCGGAATTTTTCCTCGAGGGGGCCCGCGAGAAACGTACCTACAGCGTCATCGACCCCAAGGCGGATATCTACGCGGAAAACCTCGAGGTCTCGCTGTCGGGATCGACCTTCGCGGTTTCCGGCGTGTCTTTCCGCGTCGCCATCCCGGGGACGTTCAACGTAGAGAACGCGCTCGCGGCGATCGCCGCGACCTCGGCCATCGGCGTACCGCTCGAGACCGCGGCCCTGGCCATCGAAAAGGTCAAGCTCGTTCCGGGTCGCATGGACAGCGTGGAGAACGGTCTCGGGGCCCACATATTCATCGATTACGCCGTGACGCCGGATTCGCTCGACAAGCTCTATTCGCTCGCATCCTCGATGCGCGCGGAAGGCGCCAAGATCGTCTCGGTGTTCGGGGCCTGCGGGGAGCGTGATCGGGGCAAGCGGCCGATCATGGGCGAAATCGTCTCGTCGAACGCCGATATCGTCATTCTCACGAACGAGGATCCGTATCACGAGGACCCGGAACGGATCCTCGACGAGGTGGAGCAGGGGATCAAGGGAAAGGAGAAAGGCGTCGATTACTTCAGGATCCTCGACCGCCGCGAAGCGATACGCAAAGCGCTCTCGATACTCGCTCCTGGCGATATCCTCCTCGTCACCGGCAAAGGTGCCGAAGAAACCATGGCGGTGGGCGACGAACGCCTCCCCTGGAACGATCGGAGAGTGATCGAGGAAGAGCTGGAAAAAATGGTTTGAAAATAAAGAAAGACCGACGACCCTAGGGTCGTCGGTTTCGTTCAAGCTGATCCCGGGCTCGGCTACGTGAAGAGGGAGACGAGCGCCATGGTCGCGGCAAAGCCGACGATCGCTCCGACCACCACTTCGCTCACCCGGTGGCCGACGCGTTCCTTGAGGCGGGGGAACTGCTCCTCGTCGACGACGCCCTTCATCTGGGCGATGAGCATGTTGAGATAGCGTCCCTGGTCGCCGAGGTACATGCGGATGCGCGCCGCGTCATCGACGAGGATGAAAGCGAGCGCGAGCGCGACGGCGAACACTCCGGAATGGTATCCCTCGTACCAGCCGACGGCCGTCGCGAGCGATACGGCGAACGCGGTGTGCGCGCTCGGCATGTGGCCGTGCGTGAACATGTACTCCGGCTTCCATCCGTTCCTCGCGGTGAAAATGACGAATTTCAGGGCCTGCGTCCCGATGCCGACGACGACCGGTATGATGACGACGAGGTACGGTTCGAACATATGATATGTGACGGGTTATCGTATTCATTATAACACTCTTTTTCCGGTCGTCCTGCCGTGCTACACTGTATCGGTCATCAGTGAATATTCCGTATGAAATTCTGGGAACGCGGACTCAACCCCGAACAGCGCCGCGCCGTGCTCCAGACGGAGGGGCCGGTCCTGATCCTGGCGGGTGCCGGATCGGGAAAAACGAAGACCCTGACCCACCGGATCGCCTACCTCATGGCCGAAAAGGGCGTCGCGCCCGAGAACATCCTCGCGGTCACGTTCACGAACAAGGCGGCCGGCGAGATGAAGGACCGTATCGGAAACCTCCTCGCGGAGGCCGCGTCGGAGAGCGAATCCCCGACACGCTTCCGCGGGATGCCCGTGGTCGGAACGTTCCATGCGATATCGGCGAGGATACTGCGCCGCGATATCGGCATACTCGGCTACAGCACGAGCTTCAACATCCTCGACGCCGACGATCAGGTGAGCATCGTGCGTTCCGCGATGAAGGAACTCGAGATGGATCCGGATCAGATCAAGCCACGGTCCGTGCTCGAGGCGATATCCAAGGCCAAGGGATCGTTCCTCGACGACGAGGATTTCATGATCCAGGCCGGGAGCTTCTACGAGGAACAGGTTGCCCGGGTCTACCGCCGCTATCAGGAGGAACTGAAAAAGACCGAGAGCCTCGACTTCGACGATCTCCTCCGCCTCGTGGTCAAACTCTTCCGCGAGTCGCCGGAAACCCTCGAACGGTATCAGGACCTCTTCCAATACGTCATGGTCGACGAGTACCAGGACACGAACCCGCTCCAGTACCTCATGGTACAGGCGCTCGCCAGGAAACGGCGCAACATCTTCGTCATCGGCGACGACTACCAGTCCATCTACCGGTGGCGCCAGGCGGATATCCGCAACATCCTCGAGTTCGAACGCGACTATCCGGAAGCGACGGTCATCACGCTCGAGCGCAACTATCGATCGACACAGATCATCCTCGATGCCGCGAGCGGCGTCATCTCGCGGAACAAGAGCCAGCGCGAGAAGAAACTCTGGACCGAATCGAAGGAAGGGGAGCTCATCACCATAAAGACGCTTCGGGACGAGGGCGAGGAGGCCGCGTTCGTCGCGACCACGATAGCCAAGCGGCACGAGGCCGGACGGCGTTTCGGCGACTTCGCGGTGCTCTACCGGACCAACGCGCAGTCGCGGGCGATGGAAGAGCTTCTGCTTCGCTTCTCGATTCCCTACCGTATCGTCGGCGGGCTCAAGTTCTACCAGCGCAAGGAGGTGAAGGACGTGATATCGTACGCGCGCCTTCTCCTCAATCCCCGCGACGCCATGGCGCTCGGCCGCATCATAAACGAGCCGAGGCGGACGATCGGCGACGTGACGCTCGGCAAGTGGCGCGCGTATGCCGATGCGACGGGCCTCGATCTCCTCGCCGCGACCGAGACGATGACGGCGTCCGAAAGCGGCATCCCGGAAAAGAAGATCCTCATACTGAAGACATTCGCCGGACTGTTCGCGCCGCTCCGCCATGAGATGGAAAAGGAGAAGACGAGCATCAGATTCTCGTTCCTCCTCGAGACGCTCGCGACCGAATCCGGATACCTCCTGTCGCTTCGCGACGGGACGAGCGAGGGGGCGGAGCGTGAAGAAAACGTCCGCGAACTTTTCGGCGTCGCGAAAAAATACGACGAACTGCCGCTCGCGGAGGGACTCCGCACCTTCCTCGAGGAGGTCGCGCTCTCCTCGGACACGGACTCGATCGACGGGACGGCCGACGCGGTGCACTTGATGACGCTCCACAGCGCCAAGGGACTCGAATTCCCGATAGTCTTTCTCGCGGGTCTCGAGGAGGGCGTGTTCCCGCATTCGCGGAGCGCGTTTTCCGAGGAGGATCTCGAAGAGGAGCGCCGGCTCATGTACGTCGGCCTGACCCGCGCCAAGGAGAAACTCTATCTCCTCTCCGCCGAACAGCGCATGCTCTTCGGCTCCACCAACGTCAACCCGTCCTCGCGGTTCATCGCCGAGATCCCGACCACCCTCGTCGAGGAAACCGTCGAGGAGGATCAACTCTCGCTCCTTTCCTATGCTTCGCGCCCGCGCCGGGGAGGTTTCCCCCGAGGCGGTTCCCGGCATACATCGTCCTCGCCGACGCACATGATGTCAGCGCCGAAATCGACGCCGTCGGGCGAACCCATCGTGGCCGAGACCGATCTCCGGCCCGGGGACAACGTATCGCATCCGGAATTCGGCGGCGGTATCATCATTTCGCTGTCCGGCACGATCGCGACCATCGCGTTCAAGAAAGTCGGCGTCAAGAAAATGATGATCGGCGTCGCGCCGCTTCGGAAAGTCTGAGGTTTCTTGACAAAAGCGAGGAAACGTGTTTATTTGAAATCAGTTTCTTTCACAAAAGGAGTCTGAATTGGAACCCGATGACGATTTGTTGGACGAATTGACCAATGAGAATCGCGAGGAACGGAATATCGTTTCGACATACATAAGCGAGGCACGCCACCGGATACTCACGTTCGAAGAGGAACGGGAGTACGGGCGGCGCATTCAAGCCGGCGACGAGCAGGCAAGAACGGAACTCATCGAGCATAACCTCTTCCTGGTCATATCCATCGCGAGGAATTATTGTCGGACGGGAATGCCGATGGCCGATCTCATACAGGAGGGGAATCTCGGTCTTTTCGTGGCCGTCGAGAAATTCGACCCCGATCGCGGGTTCAAATTCTCGACCTATGCCACCTGGTGGATACGACAGGCCGTCTTTCGGGCGCTGAGCAAGGACCGTGTCGTCCATGTTCCCGAACATATCGGTGATATGGCAAGGAAAATCTTCCGCGAGGAACGGAAATTTTTCATGGAAAACGGACGTGAGCCGACGGACGAGGAACTTTCCGATATTCTCGGCACTCCGGTATCGAAAATCGTCTTGGCACGGAAGGTGGCGTCGCGGATGCTCTCGATCGATGCGGCGATAGAAGGGGATGAACGGACTCTCCACGATGTCCTCCATGACCAGGAAGAAAATCATGCCGATTCCATATCGGACAGGTTGGATTCCGTGCAGGCCGCGGAAAAATTGCTCGGATGTCTCAAGAACCCGCGCGATCTGGAAATCGTCGAGCGCAAGTTCGGTCTCAACGGCCGGAATCAGGAGTTGGATCTCGCCGATATCGCGACCTCGATGGGGATAAGTCGTGAACGGGTATACCAGCGTTTCGCCTATTCCCTTCGCGTGATGCAGTTCCACTCGAGACAGCTTTTCGACGCGGCGGATATATAGGGTTCTTTCGGGCGTGCACTCATGTGCCCGTCCTTTTCTTTTTCCCGTGGAATTTCTCGTGGATCTCGCGGAGGCGTTCGTTGGTGACGTGGGTGTAGATCTGGGTGGTGGTGATGGATGAGTGGCCGAGCATCGCCTGTACCGCGCGGATGTCGGCGCCGCCCTGGAGGAGGTCCGTCGCGAAACTGTGCCGGAGCGTGTGCGGGTGCACGTCCTTGACGATGCCCGCCTTCACCGCCGCGCGTTTCACGATGCGCTGGACGCTCCGCTCCGTGAGCCGGAGGCTTCCGTTCTTGCGTTCCTTGCCCAGCCCCTTCTTCGGGAGGGAGATGAAGATGGCCGGGTCCATGTCGGTGCGTTTGTCGAGGTAGCGTTCGAGCGCACGGCGCGCGTCGTCGGAGAGGAAGACGACCCGGAGCTTGGAGCCCTTGCCGCGGACGCTGAACTCGCCCTTGTTGAGGTTGACCGACGAGCGGTCGAGACTCGTCAGTTCGGAGACGCGGAGGCCGGCCGAGAAGAGGAGCTCGAGTATGGCGCGGTCCCGCCGCGCGCGGAGGCTGTCGCCGTCGGCCGCCTCGATGAGGCGCATCACCTCGTCGAGCTCGAGGAAGTCGACCTGGCGGTCCGGGACCCTGCCGATCTCGATCTTTTCCGCGGGGACGGTGACGATATCCTCCTTGGCCAGGAACTTGAGGAACGAGCGCAGGACGACGATATGATAGATCTGCGTCGTTTTCCGGAGCGGCTCGCCGCGGCCGTTTTCCGACCGGTTGAGGAAGATGCGGAACTCCCGGATCCGGTCGAAGGTGATGTCTTCGGGGGTTTTCGCTCCGCTCCAGTCGAAAAACTTCCCGAGCGACCGCTCATAGTTCGATATCGTCCTCGGCGCACGGCCAAGCTCGATCTCGAGGTGGCTCGAGAACCGTTTCATGAGGGATCGGAGGGGGGTCATGGAGGTCATGACGGCATTATACCAGGCAAACCGGATTTTCCCCTTCCCGGTACCTTTTTCGCCTGCGGATCGCCTGTCGGTATCTTATTAATTTTTGCTTTCATAGAGCCAAAAAAATGAGAAAATGAGGCGAAAACTGTTGACAGGAGCCCGGAGAAGGGCTATACTTTCCAAGCGTAAAAATTAGGTCGGAGGCCGATGGTTTGAGCGGCTTCTTTTTCATTAAAGGAGCGCCTTGCCTACAGCCCCCGTCTCAGGAAAGGGATCTTCCCTATTATTCTTTCTCGCATCAAAACAGCCATCGCCCGGGTCCGGGAAATCGCCGCGGAGAGATTCGCTCTCATCGATACGGCGGTCCACCGCTTCCAGCGCGAGGCTATTGAGGCAGTGAAGGGCGGTTTCGGCGGACGTCTCGTCGAACCATTCCGCAATTATGGCGCTTTTTCCCTGGTAGTCTCGAGCGCCCTTCTCGTATCAGTCACGAATGTCACCCAGGAACAGGGCTCCGAGAGCCCGGTGTTCGGGTCTTTCCGTGACACCGTTTCCGCCACGTCCGAGCTCCCTCGGAAGTCTTTCGCGTCCGAGCAGACGGCGACGACCAACCTTTCCCTCGCTCCGCTCGCGACCGCTGTCGCCACCATCGACCCCGCTGACAAGGCGGCCGACGACCAAGCCGAGCTCGTAGCGTTCCAGGAAGGAGCTCTTCTTTCCGCGGAAGCCGGCGCTTCGATCACCAAGGATCCGGAAGAGGAAGGCGGCGTGAGCGTCTATACGGTCAAGGACGGCGACACGGTGTCCGGCATCGCGGCCAAGCACAAGATCACCGTCAACACCATCCTCTGGGCGAACGACCTCGACAATGTCGACTCCATCAAACCCGGAGATCAGATATTCATCCTGCCGGTCGCCGGACTCTCGCACAAGGTGGCGAGCGGCGAGACCATCGACGCCATCGCTTCCAAATACAAGGCCGACCGGGCCACGATCATATCGTTCAACGGGCTTCCGGCGAACGGCGAGCTCGTGTCCGGCGAATCGATCGTCATCCCGGGCGGATACAAGGAAATGCCCAAGCCGGAGCCGACGACCGGTATCGGTCTCCGCCAGTACGCCACCTCCTCGGGATCGGGGAATATCACGGACGTATCCGGCGTCGGCAAGAAACTCGAGGGCAAGGCGGGAACCGGGCACCGGTTCCCATACGGCTACTGTACCTGGTATATCGCGCAGAAGCGCTATGTCCCATGGGGCGGCAATGCCGGCACCTGGCTCTACAACGCCCGCGCCATGGGCTACAAGACCGGTAAGACCCCGGCGGTCGGCGCGATCGTCGTCACGACCGACAACGCCTACTACGGCCACGTCGCGCTCGTGGAAAAGGTCTCCGGCGGCACTATCACCGTCTCGGAAATGAACTACAAGGGATGGGGCAAAGTGAACAAGCGCGTGATCGCGGTCTCGAGCCGCTCGATCAAGGGATACGTGTACTAGGCCAATGTCTAAGTTCTAATTCCTAATTTCTAACCGGAAGCGGAAACCGAAATGAAAAATTGATGACGGCGGACTGTGCTAAAGAGCGGCGGAAACGCCGCCTTTTCATTATCTAGTATCATATCCGAACATTGTGGTAGTCTTAAAGCATGAAACCGGTATTTTCCATTGCGGCTGTAAGCGACATTCATGTCAACAAATATCCTATCCAAAAGGACTTTTTTGATCATGTAAACGATACTGCGGATCTGCTTATCATCGGTGGCGATATGAATGACGGGAAAAAGAAAGAAGTGGAACACTTTCTTGATCTTGTCTCCGGTGTACAAGTTCCGATAATCGTGGTCTTTGGTAATCATGATTATGATGCCGATGATGTGGATGGGATAAAAGAGATGCTTTTGGGGAACCCGTCTATCAAGGTGCTTGATGGCGAGTATGCCGAATATGAACTGAATGGGAAGAAAGTCGGTATTGGCGGAGCGAAAGGGTATGGCGGTGGCTTCGCCCCGCACAGAATCGTGAGCCGTGGAGAGCGCGCGACAAAGTCTTTCGTGGAAGAAGAAGATCGCGAAGTGGAAAAACTGAAAACAGCCTTATACCAAATGGAGAATGCGGCTCCTGATTTTAAGATCACCCTTACACACTGGGCGGCCTTCGAAGAAACGATAGAAGGAGAACCGAAAGAACTCTATGTCATTCTTGGCAGCTCGAGACTGGGCGATGCTATCGAACAAGTAAATCCACACTTGGCCCTGAGCGGGCATGCTCATCATGGTCCGCGGGGGATAAAAAAAGCACGCGGTACGGTTTCCGCGTGCAATATCGCTTACAAGGTGAACGAGGGGAAGATGTCTCTTTTTGACTTTTTTTCCGACGGGAGCGTTGTATTACGTCATTTGGAAAGCCACTGAGAGAACTGTTGAACCTTCGCTTTTTTGAAAGCCGGGCCTGCCTTTTTCGCGAGCGTCATCATTTGAAAAGAAGCAGAAAAAAGAGCAGGTCCTTTCTTGCTTCGGATAACAGGGCTCAAGTGAAGTTGGGAGACGCGGCGGAAACGCCGCCTTTTCATTTTCCTTTGACAACTGAACTGACCGATCTTATTTACATGATGGAATTTATGGTATAAGATGGTCTGTCATTAGGAATTATGCCCGGTGACAAGCTCATTCAAAATGTTATAAGGGACGAAATCATGGATTTACGGAGTGTGACAATCGAGACAGAGCGGCTCCTTCTGGTGCCGATTTCTGCGAAATACCGGCAAGAAATTTTTCAGGCATTCACAGATCGGGTGGCGCGGTATACTTGGCCACAGCCGACCGGAAACATAGCTGATACCGATGCGTTCATTTCCGGTTCGCTGGACAGTATGGGGCGAGGGGGAGAACTTCAATTTGTCGCGGTGTCAAAAAACTCCGAGGAATTCATCGGATGCACGGGGTTGCATCACCTCTGGACGCGACCCGAGCCGGGGCTATGGCTCAAGGAATCAGCATGGAACAACGGTTTCGGATTCGAGATCGTCGCGGCTCTTAAGCGATGGGCCGACGAGCATATCGAGTATGAGTACCTATACTATCCGGTTCATAAGGACAATGTTCCCAGTCGTCGTATTCCGGAAAAGCTTGGCGGAATCTCGGAGGAAGAAGAATTCATCTCCCAGAACGCCAGAGGGGAAGATCACACCATAGTTGCCTATCGGATTTATCGAACATGACTGTATCGCTCCCTCAGTTACCCAGTTGCCTTCATTGGCGACTGGGTTTTTATGTGTCTGGCGTATTTTGTAATGACATATAAAGTTTGCATTAAGCTCTTGAAGGAGCTAGTAACTTTCGTGTTTGGGTCAAAGAAACGGTCAAATCAGAAAACCTTTTCTTTCACACAAAGGCTCGAAACGCGTTTCACCATTGCTGGTGAAAGGATATTTACTTTACCCTTCTATTTTGTGCCACACCTCCAACTGAAACTATCTTCACCGCTTCCCATCGCACCTTCGGCGCCTTCGAATTCGTTGTATAGGCCATAGCTTCGCATTAAACAGGTCAGCGTATCACGGTGATGCAAAGGTAATTGAAACATTACGGGGTATTGGCAAGTAATAGGGATTATGATATTGTAATTTGTTTAGTAACTTAACAACTCGCAACCCTACAAGGAGTAGAGCATGACTATCTTCATCTGTATAGAAGGGGTAGATGCAGTGGGAAAAACAGAGGTCGGAAAGCGTTTGGCAGAAAGGCTAGGCTACCAGTACTACAAGAGTCCCGGCGGTCTATTCTCATCAGCCCGTTCCATTGTCGATACTGATGTCGAGCCACTGGCGCGTTACTTCTTCTATCGCGCGGCAACACAGCACGACTCGAAGAAGATCGGAGAAATACTCAAAACCTCTGGTGTCGTGTGCGACCGCTACATCTATTCAACCTTTGCATTTCATGGAGCCATGGATACTCAAATCCAGTCACTCTTCGAGATAACCCAGCTTGTCATGCCTGATTACACATTCATATTGACAGCAAGGGAAGAGGTGAGAAAGAAGCGACTTCGTTCACGAAAGAATGTAAACGATCTCGAGCTGAACCTGCCATTGCAACGACAGGCCGACAGGATTTTCAAGACTTTCGGCCACAGTGTGATAGACACGAGTGATGCCACGGTCGAGGAAACCACAGACCTCATCTTGGCTAGTCTCAATCTAAGAGGAGATAAATCATGACACTCTATAACCCCGAGTGGGAGGAGAGATTCCTACGCCTAGCTCTTCTTGAGCGCAAAGCGAAAGCAGTATCGGTTACGGAAGAGCTGCAGCGGCTTGTCCAGCCAAGCGTTCTGGCAGCGATGCTTGACGAGTTCATCTACGGCACGCTGCACTCGGCTCACCATCACACGGATTCGTATGCCCATGACAATGGATTCGACAAGATCGTCCTCTTCCAGGATTCTGAGACGAAAATGAAGATGCGCTTGCATTTGTGGCATCCACTTGCCATCCCGAATGCCAAGAGGCCTCGACAGAATGTCCATAATCATCGTTGGGATTTCTCATCGGCAGTTTTGGTAGGATACGCCGACAATCACAGCTACCGGTTTGCTACTCCAGACGAAGAGGGAGAAGAGTACTTCCACTACCGGTATTACGCTCGTGGCAGCAAGGAGCACTACGATGTAGAAAGCCGAGGCAAGACCAAGCTCGTCAGCATAGGGACTGAGCGTGTTACCGAAGGCAGCATCTATTCAATCGAGGGGGAGGTGTTGCACCGTGTGGATACGCCCAATGATCAGTTTGTTGCCACTTTGGTGATTACCCACGAAAATGTCGGCTGGGTGACTAATGACTTGCTTTCGGAAAGGAGCTTGGGGTCTGAACAAGCTACGCTCCCGTCTCCGGCAATGACTCGTCAGAAAATCGTGGAAAAAATCGAGAATCTTCGTTACCAAATGGGTATTTAAGGAGTATGCAATGGCAAACGTCATTTATGTAAGCAAGACGGGGCTGGATCTTCTCAATGGGAGGCTGAATATGTTGAACGAAGAGCTGGAAGCACTCCGGATGGAAAAAGCTACGGCGTATACGGCTACTGGCGATACATGGCATGACAATCCCTACTTCAACAGGTTGGAACAGGATGAAAAGAGGAAGGCCCAAGAAGTGGCTAGTCTCAATGCCCTCATTGCAAGTGCTCAGGTGTTTGCTTTCGACAAGCGTAATACGACAAGAGTGCAGCTCGGATCTATCGTGCTTCTGAATCGTTACTACAAGGTGAGTGGCGAAGAAGACGAGTTTGTCTGGGAAATCGTTGGCTACGGCGAAACGGATGTCCCACAGCAACGCGTCGCCTATAACGCGCCGATGGCTCAAGCACTCATGGGTCTACACATTGGCGACACAGGATCATCCGATGGTCCAAAGGGGCCAGTTGAGTATGAGGTTCTCGCTCTCTTCGCTACTTGGGACGACGTTCCTGAGAAGTTCAGGAGCAGCTAGTACTAGGTCGCTACTAGCTATAAGGCTGTTCATCGCATGATGGACAGCTTCTTTTTTTTCTTTTATACTTTGCCTTAGGCGTATGAATGATGAATATCTCGATTTAGTAAACGAAAAAGACGAGGTGATCGGCAGGAAGCTTCGCTCGGAAGTCTATGCCGAGGGCTTGTCGAATTTTCGTGTGGTGAATGCCTTTCTCGTCAACTCTGAGGGCAAGCTTTGGCTGCCTCGCCGGGGTGCTCATAAGCGGATTTTTCCCTCATGCTTAGATATGAGTATGGGCGGGCATGTTGAGAGTGGGGAAAGTTACGAAGTATCCTTTAAAAGAGAGTTGAGTGAAGAACTCAATATTGATGCAGATAAAACCCCATGGAAACTTCTGGGACACCTTACACCTGAAAAAGATGGAGTAGCGGCGTTCATGAATGTTTATGAAATTCGAACAGATCAAGCTCCAAACTACAATCCAGACGATTATACGGAGTATTTTTGGATGACTCCACAAGAGCTTTTTGAAAGTATAGAAAAAGGTGAGAAAACAAAGGGTGATTTGCCAAAGCTTGTAAAGATCTTCTATCTCTAAAGGGGCTCTTTGATTTTCTCTCTCTTGTCTCAAATATCAGACCATTGAGCTTGTCTCCAATCATCCGATCGACGAGTTCTGGCATCCTCGATACGAGGATGCATGCCCGGGGTGGGAAAGGACCATTTCTTGGGATAGGAAGAAAACGGCAGGGAGGCTTGTATAAGGGAGTATGGTGCTTTTCCGACTTGTCGGAGTATTGACAAAATCCGTAAAATTTGCTATAAAGAGATACTCCACAAAAGAGGAGTTCAGTGGATATAAGCCTTTGTTTCTTTAAAAACCGTAGTTCCCCTGATCCGTTCGGATCTCAAATCTCTCGAAAGGAGACCGTCATGAAAGCATTCAAATCGGTATTTGCGGCCTTTGCCGCATTGTTCCTGGCCGTTTCCCTTTCCGGATGTCTGGGTGACGAGAAAACCGCTTCTCAAAGCGGGGAAGTTGAATCGTCAATATTCGATTCTGGGAAAGTCAAGCTTGTCTTGAAGCCGGGTGCCCGATTCGTTTATATGCACTTTGCCACTCGTAACGCAGCGGAACAACAGCGTGAGTCGATTCGTCAGGCTTTTCTCAAGCAAGAGATCACTGCTGACACCCTTCGTGTTTCCGGTGATGATGGGGAGGTTCTCTTATTCATCGAAATCAAACCGGTGGCAAGAGAAGTCGTCGCACATCTTGATTCGACCGATTTGATGGATATAGACATTCAATCTTCGAACGGGAGGGTGGCTTACTGGGATCCCTCAACCGGAAATGAAGTGAACTATATATAGCCGTTAATTTTTCGGCCATATCTTAAACCTCTTATTTTTTAAGGGGTTTTTTATTTTTCTTAATTTATGGTATATTTCGACCGAAAGCTTCGCGCTATGATTTCAAGAAAAACGAAAATAAATAAATTTTCTTCGGCTTTTTTTCTATCGATATTCTTTTTCGTATTCTTTTTCGATATACACCAAGCTAACGCCGGGCTTTTCAGTTTCGTTACTGATACCGCTGGTGATGCTTTTTTCTACGTCATCAATATAATTCTTTACGCTGTTTTTACACTTGTTTCCTACCCAGTGACATGGTCGGCGATGCTTTTGGGGCTTACCGTGGATCCGGTTGCGTTCAACACGATGTTCACGATGCCGGCCATCTATTTGCTCTGGCAGATGGTGCGGGACTTCTTCAACCTTTTTTTCATACTCACTCTCCTCTTCATCGCTTTCGCGACGATATTCCAGATCGACTCTTTCAACTACAAGAAGTCGCTCGGGAAATTGCTTCTCATGGCGCTTCTCGTCAACTTCAGTTTCCCTATAGCCCGATTCGTCATCGATGTCGCCAACGTTCCCATGTATTTTTTCATGGAGAGCATATTCAGTAATCCGGCGGATGCGAAGGCGGAGAATGTCACGAAGCGGTTTTTGGGAACGTCAAATCTTGAAAAACTCATTCTTGGGAAGGAGAATTTTAAAGTCTCGGATATCAAGGGCGATAGTCAGATCACCACCAAGCTTCTCGTAGGAATCATTTTCATGTTCCTGTTCGGTGTTTCCTTGCTCGTACTCGCGATCCTGTTCCTCATCCGCTCCCTCATGCTCGTCGTACTCATCATCTTCTCCTCCGTCGGATTCGCGGGGATGGTGATACCCGGATTCCGTTCCTATGCGACCAAGTGGTGGGACAACCTCCTGAAGTATGCTTTTTTCGGGCCGGCAGCGATGCTCATGATGCTTGTCTCATTGAAGTTCTTGGAAGGATTTACAGGGCCTGGAGGCATTGGAAACCCGACCACTATCGCGAATAACTCATCAGCTACGGGGGGCGGGACCTATCTCGCGGCGATGGTCGCTGTCATAGCGCCGATCGTGATGATTTGGATGTCTATAATCGTAGCGCAAAACTCTGGGATTGCCGGAGCCAGAGAGGTTGGGGCCAGTGCTCAGAAATTCTCCAAGTGGGCCGGGCGGAAATCGGCGAGAGGCGCATTCCGCGCGGGCACGTTCGGGCAGGGGCCGGCCGCCGTCAAGGGCGCGCAGGCGGGATGGAAGAATTTCGCGCAGACAGGAAAATTCGCGGGCGTCGCCGTTCCGGGTGTCGGTACCGCGAAGGAGGAAGCGCGCGAGGCGAAATATGCCGGGTTCTTCAAGGGTGGTCGGAAGGGATACATCAATGCCGAGAAGGAGCTCGCGAGGAAGCGTACGTATGAACAGGCGGATGAATTCAAGAAGGGGAACGTGAGCAATTCGGAACTCCTCAAGCAGATAGGTGCCGAAAACAGGAAAGCCGACGGAAGCTTCAAGGATCCGATAGCCGCCGGAGGCGCCGCCATGGTGCTCGCCGACAGGAAGGCGCTCACGGGCGCGAACGATTTCGTCAACGCGCTCCAGGCGCTCGGCGACAACACCAAGGAGATATCGACCCTCATAGAGAAGGCGGGCGGCGACGCGCTCAAGCTCGACGCCAAGCAGTACGAAACGGCGATGTCCTCATTCGACACGGATGCGTTCAAGGCTACCGGTGAAAACGCTGTTCTCAAGAAGTCCCTCGACGGGAAGCTCCGCAAGGAAGGGAAGACCAAAGTCATCGTCGATTACCAGGTCAGCAAGCGCGCCCCGGGGACGAGCGAAGCCGACGCGTACCAGGGTGCCTACACCGAAGTGTTGGGCAAGATGGGCGCCTCTGATATCGTCAAGCAAGGTGAGATATTCGATGACAAGCACTTCATGACCTATGCCGAGAACCGCGCGACGACGAGTCCGAAATGGGCGCAGAGCGTGATGGACGAGCTCGTGAAATCGCCGTCGAACGCACAGCATGAAGGGAAGTGGGCGAACGTGCTCCTGAAATCGCAATCCGCTCCGCGGAACGAAAGAAAGATCATGACCGACACGAACATAGCGGCGGCGAAGCAGGCGCGCGATGCCGAAAAACAAAACCCAACGACGTAAAATATGACCGTATCACAAGAGGAAATCGACGCGCGGTACTACCCCATGCTCGCCTTCGAGGGTGAGTCCGCCGAAGCATCGCTTCGCGCCGCATGGGGCACGTACAAGGCGCTTCCGCCGGAAACGCGGAAGAAGCTTATGTCTTCGGCGCTTCCGCTCAGACTCCGCTCGCTCGCGGGGGATTTTTCCGTGAAAGGCGCGGATATCGTCCGGATGAGCGGTATCATTCGCGAACTTTTTTTCAACAAGAAGACCGTGGCGGCCGCCGCGGAAGAGATCGCCTCGTTTACCGGAGCCGACAAGGCGAAGCTCGCGGAATTCATCGAAAAAAACGTCCTCACCGTACAGCCCGATCCGGAGACGGTTTCCGCTCCGGAAGAATCCGCTCCGGTCTCCTCGGAAAAGCTCCCGCTCCTCGCGGCGCTCGGCAAGTACGCGCGACTTGCGGAACAGCAATTGAGCCGCGAAAAGATCCGCATCAAGAGCCAGCCCGAGCCGGTGCGCCCGAGCCTCGTCAACTGGCTCCGCTCCTATCGCGACGAGCTCGGCGTCGGGTATCACGATCCCGTCCTGCGGGCGAAGTTCCTCTTCAATTCTCCGAACTGCAAATCCCTCTCATCCGAGGAGCGCGAGCGCCTCAACCTCGTGCTGCGCTCGATCGAGGACAATGTCCCCGTCGATATCGATGTACGGAAGATGGAGATCGTCTTCCCGTCGTTTTCGGTGACGGACGGCCAGGCCGCGCCAAAGGCCCCGACCCCGGGAAAGAAGATCTCCGCCGAAGGGAAGCCGAAGTCGCTTCTCGAAGCGTTCAAGTCGACGCCGGTCGCGGCTCCGGCCCCCAAGCCGTTCACCCCTCCGCAGGCTCCGAAGCGGGCGGTGCCGCCCGTGCCCGTCGCGCCACAGGCTCCGGCCGCGCCGCAGGCGGCCCCGCAGGAGAGCGGTTTCCGCATCGGCAAGGGCATGCACTTCACGAGCCTCGAGACCAAGCCCACTCCGGAAAAGAAACCCGCCGCGGGACAGGATGACCAGTTCTCGTTCTCATCGAACCACACGCTCCAATCGGAACAGGGAGGTTCCCAGAAATTCGCGATCAAGCAGCAGTCGGGAGGAACCATCCCGTCCGGGGAATCGTTTTTCGACAAGTCGAAGGACGCCGCTCCGGCCGGACCGAGTCCCGCGCAGAAGATGAATCCGTTTCAGATCCGTCCGGTGAGCCTGCATGGGAAAAGCGGCGACGAGGATATGGGGCGGATCGTCGATCTCAAGAACGAATAGCGTATGATGTTCAATGTTCCCCAATTCATCGATGTCGAGGACAAGATCGCTGGGCCGCTCACGGTCAAGCAGCTGCTCTGGATGATCGGCATGACGGGCGTGCTCCTCGCGATCTTCTTCGCCCTCGACGGGGCGGTCATGATCATCGCCGCGGTCCCGGTCGTACTGCTCTTCGTCGCCCTCGCCTTCTACCGCCCGAACGGGCAACCGCTCATCACGTACTTCGGAAACGCCTTCCTGTTCCTCTTCCGACCCAAGGTGATGATGTGGGACCGCCCGGTCGGCGGCATGCTCCGGAAACCGACGGCCAAAAGAAACGAGACGCCGGAGGCACAGCCGCACTCCAAGGCGGTCAGCGCGGAAGATATCCGCCTCCTCGCGGAGATGATCGACCGGAAGTGACGCACGCGATCCGAGGTTCATATTTTATCTTACCGGCGTGGAATTTCTCAACAAAAACAAGAAGGTGTCGTCGGGGGCCGCGAGCACCCAGAAGTATGTCGACGTGGAAGAGGTCCGCGACGGCGTGATCGTGCTCAAGAGTTCGGGTCTCCGTGCGGTGCTCCTCGCGTCCTCGGTCAACTTCGATCTCAAGTCGAGCGAGGAACAGGATGCGATCATCGCGCAGTATCAGAACTTCCTGAACTCGCTCGATTTTCCCGTGCAGATCATCGTGCACTCGCGCCGGTTCCGAATCGAGCCGTATCTCGAGAAACTCCAGGAGGAGGAGAAGAAGCAGGAGAACGAGCTTTTGCGCTTCCAGATTTCCGAATACCGGAACTTCGTCAAGAACCTGACCGAAGTGTCCAACATCATGTCGAAGTTTTTCTATATCGTCGTCCCGTTCGCTCCGTCGGAGACCCAGTCGGGCGGATTGTTCGGGAAAATCGGCGCCATCATGAACCCCAAACAGCACATGTCCGGACGCGGAGAGCTGTTCGAGACGTACAAGAGCCAGCTGTTCCAGCGCGCACAGCAGGTTTCGGCCGCGCTGTCGGGAACCGGCGTGCGGACGACGATGCTCAACACCGAGGAGATCATCGAGCTCCTCTACAACACCTATAATCCGTCGCTCTTCACGACGACCGTGGTCCGCAACGTGGATGAGATGGAGATCCATAACCGCTGACCCCTATGACGGACAGGATCATTTTCAAGGAAGATCTCAACAAGAAGAAGTCGCTCCTCGGCTGGCTCGGTTTCGGCAAGAAAAATTCCTCTTCCGCCGCCTCCGCTCCGCTCGTCAACGCGCAGCCGGCGACCCCGACGCCGTCGCCGTTCGCCTCCGCCCCGAACGGACAGCTTCCCATCCAGGCATATCAGAACGTCTCTCCGTCGATGGCCAAGCCGGCGTACTCGCCGATCACTCCTGCCGACTCTACCCCCGCGTCGTTCACCGATCCGGCGTCGCATTCGGCGAGCCTGATCGGCGTCGGACCGTCGCAGCCGTATCCGTCGTCCGCGGCTCCGTACGTGCCTCCGGTCGCCGCGCGTCCTGTGGCCGAACCAGTCGTACAGCCGACACTCGCGCCGCAACCGGAGCCGATGCGCACGCCCACACCGACACCGGTGCCACAGCCCATACCCGAGCCGGAACCCGCGTCCACACCAGCACCACAGCCTCCGTCTGTCCCCGAAATCACACCCGAGCCGCAACCGACACCGGTTCCGGAATATGCTCCCGCACCCGTGAGGCCGTTTCCTGATCCGGTCCCGGATTCCGCTCCGACCCCGCCAGCTCCGGAGCCGATGCCTGCGCCGACACCCGAGCCACAGCTGGATGCCGCACCGGTCCAGACGTTCGCCCCGATCGATCCTTCGGCCTTCAGACAGCCCTCCTCCGCTCCGGAGCGGGCCGTCGAACCCGAATCCGCACCCGTGTCCCAGTATCGTCCCTTCGCGGCCGATCTGGCAGACTTTCAGTCCGCGCCTTCCGCGAGCATCCCGGGTGCCGCTCCGCAGTCGTCGCGTTTCTCGGGATCGGCGATCTCCGAAACCGAAGCGGTCTATGAGAAGGGGGTCGCGACGCTTCGCGACCTCATCGCGCCGCCGGCGATACGGCTCACCCCGAACACCATCCAGATCGGCGAAGTCGCCTCCCGGACGCATTTCATCGTGGCGTATCCGAAGTATCTCGGCACCAACTGGTTCTCGCCGATCATCAACATGGATGCGCCGATGGATATCGCGTTCTTCATCCACCCGATCGACACGCGCGACATCGTCAAGGACCTGCGCCGCGCCGCGACGCAGGTGCAGTCGCAGATCAACATCGAGGCGGAGGAGGGGAAGATACGCGACCCCGTGCTCGAATCCGCGCTCCAGAACATCGAGGAGCTCCGCGATAAGCTCCAGCAGGGAACCGAGAAGTTCTTCCGCTTCGGCCTCTACATGACGATCTATGCCAAGGACGACAGCGCGCTCAACGAGCTGTCCAAGAACATAGAGGCGATCCTCGAGGCCCAGCTCGTGTTCACCAAGCCGGCCGTGCTCCGCATGGACCAGGGGTTCGTCGCGACCCGGCCGCTCGCGATGGACACGCTCGATATCGCCAACAACCTCAACACCTCCCCGCTTTCGACGACCTTCCCGTTCGTCTCCTCCGATCTCTCGTCGAACGACGGCGTGCTTTACGGCATCAACCGGCACAACAACTCGCTCGTCCTCTTCGATCGGTTCAAGATGGAGAACGCTAACATGGTGGTCTTCGCGAAGTCCGGTGCCGGAAAAAGCTATACGATCAAGCTCGAGGTGCTCCGTTCGATGATGTTCGGGACGAACGTCATCATCATCGACCCGGAAAACGAATACAAACACCTCTGCGAGACGGTCGGCGGGACGTTCATGAGCATCGCGCTCAACTCCCAGGCGCACCTCAACCCGTTCGACCTCCCCAAGGTGGGCAAGGAAGACGCTGACGACGAGGGCGTCCTCCGGAGCCATATCGCGAACCTCATCGGACTGCTCCATCTCATGCTCGGCGCCGTGACGCCGGAGGAGGACTCCATCCTCGACCGTGCCATCCGCGAGACCTACGCCATCCGCGACATCACCGAGACCACGAACTACTCCACGCTCACCGCGACGTCGTTCCCCACGATGGCGGATCTCTATGAGGTGTTGAGGAACCTCGAGGGCGCCGAATCGCTCGCGGCGAGGCTCGAGCGCTACACCGAGGGCGTGTTCGGGGGATTTCTCAACAACCAGACCAATATCTCGATGGACAAGCAGCTCATCGTGTTCAATATCCGCGACCTCGAGAACGAGCTCCGCCCGATCGCGATGTATGTCGTGCTCCAGTATATCTGGAACGAGATGCGTTCCGATATGCGCAGACGCATGGTGGTCGTCGACGAGGCGTGGATCATGATGCAGAACGAGGATGCCGCCGCGTTCCTCTTCGGTATCGCGAAGCGCTGTCGCAAATACTACACGGGGCTCACGACGATCACGCAGGATATCGCCGACTTCATGTCATCGCGCTACGGCAAACCGATCGTGACGAACTCGTCGATGCAGCTCCTCCTCAAGCAGTCGCCGGCCTCGGTCGACCTCATCGCCGAGACGTTCTACCTCACCGATCACGAGAAGTTCCTTCTCCTCGAATCCAACGTCGGCGAAGGCATCTTCTTCGCGGGCACCAAGCACGTCGCGATCAAGGTCATCGCGTCGTATAGCGAGGATCAGATCATCACCACCGACCCGCGACAGCTGGCCGAGATCGACGCCGCGAAGAAGGACTTCGACGAGGGGAAATAACCGGAGAACCAACGATATGCCGGCCAACGTCCCGAAACCGGAGCAGCCCTCCCTCATCATCTCGATGCTCCTCATCATGTTCGGGGCGCTCGACGACATCCTCGACTTCGCGACGGGGTATTTCCCGGGCGTGACGACGGTGCTCGCCTTCATGTCGACATCGATACAGATGATGATCGTCATGCTCGACCCGCAGATCATGTCCCAAAACGCGAGCGAGATATTCAAACGGCTCCTCAAGCGCTGGGTCCTCCTCGGGCTTACCGGCATGATCGAGGGACTCTTCATCGTCCTTAATCTCCTCCCGCTCCAGACGTTGGCCGCGATCGCCATCCGGTTCATGTCCCAGGCCGAAGCCGCGAGGAGTAGGCGGAAAACCTGATTTCGGTGTATAATACGGAAAAGAAAAACGAACGATTCCTATGACTACGATGATGCTCTCGAAGAAACGGTTCCTCGCCGACGGGTTGGCGGTACTGCTCGCGCTCTCGGCCTACTATCTGTTTCCGGTCGACGCGAAATTGAACGGCGTGACCCAGTCGATCGTCCTCGGCGTCGCGTTTCTCGGCATCCTTCCCGTGCTCTACGTCCGGATGATCCGCAAGGAATCCGTTTCCGCGATCGGTCTCGGTCCGAGCGTGCGACGGTTCGGGTGGCTGTCCGTCCCGCTCGCGGCGGTTTCGGCCCTCTCCGTCCTCTATCTCCTGGTCCGGTATTATCCGGTCGGCGAAGGATACTATCTCCCTTCGCTCGCGATGTCCTCGTTTCCGATATTTCTCCTCTACGAGGTGTTCGCGGTCGGCATGATCGCGTTCCTCTACGAGGTGTTCTTTCGCGGATTCATACAGCTTCTGTGGCTCGGGCGATACGGGTTATCGGCTGTATTTTTCCAATTCGCCATATTTTCGGCGTTTCTCCTCGTGACCGACGGAATTTTCTGGCAGAGCGCCCCCTTGCTGGTCGCGGCCCTGTCATCGGGATTCATCGCCTCGTACACCCGTTCCATCTACTATTCCTGGGCATCCGGATGGCTCATCCTGTTCCTTGCCGACGCGTATTTTCTCATATCGAAATAAGCTTAAGCCTATGAAATCGACGAACATGAGATGGAAAAAATTCGCCTCATCCGCGCTCTCGCTCACGGTCATCGTACAGATGATGGTCCCGGTTCCGGCACTCGCTCTTTTCGGAGGCAAGCCGAAGATCCCGTCCGCGACACAGGTCGCGAAGGAGCTCGAACAGCGTTATCACGTGAATCAGGG
The DNA here is from genome assembly GCA_021821305.1 of bacterium. GTDB lineage: Bacteria > Patescibacteriota > Minisyncoccia > Moranbacterales > UBA1568 > JAGOTT01. The sequence continues at coordinate 95,711 of JAKACP010000001.1, read as the reverse complement.
ATCGGTGCAGGAAATAAGCGAGGCGTTCAACGTTTCCGGAAACAAGAAAACCCCTCCGGAAGTGAACATTTTCTTCAGCCCAACCGATCCGAAGGAAGGTGAGAAGATCATCGCCCGGGCGTTCCCGATTCTTTTCTCGAACCCGAGCGATCAGCTGTACTACACCTGGTATCTCAAGCGCAAGGGATGCGATCTCGGGAGCGCTGGCGGCGCTCCCGCCTATTGCAACGCCGATGGATCCGGCGGTATCACCGTGAATGACTGGAAGGTCGCCGCCGCGCGGATAATCGCTACCGACGGCGCAGACAAGGCCGGCTTCAACTACGGGAGCGACACGGACTCGGACGGATACCGGGCCGAATACGGAGGAAACAACCAGGTGAATACGACGAACGACTGGTGCTACATGATCGACTCGAACAACGGGACCCTCTACGAGCTCATATCCTCCTCTTCGTCCCAGTCGTTCTCCTGCGCCGCCGGGTATACGGCCGCATGCGTGTACGGCACCGACACCATAAATCCCGGTACGATCACGTCAGATCCGAACAACCCGACGAGCGATGACACGTTCAGCAACACGTCGGAATACTATGTAGCAGGGACGCCGAGCTGTTCCGGTTCCACGGCCTCGTGCCCTTCGCCCATGCAGACCCGGTGCGTCGATCTCTCCATCGCGAACACGACCTTCACCGAGTCACAGTACAACAGCTTGACCTCTTCGCTCAGCAGCTGTACCGGAGGGAGCACGTCCCAGAAGTGTGTCCATCTCTTTCCTCGGACATCCGCTTCCGGATTGCAGTTCGGTGATTCGGCCGGAACGTTCGGGGCTAGTGACGAATTCTTCTGGGGCACCAACCCGAATGATGCGGACACTGCCGACAACGGCAATAAGGATGAGGCCAACGTCGTCGGTCTCGGCCAGGAGACATTCGAATGGAATTATCAGGCGGGGGACCAGATCGGTGTCGTGGTCGAAGGGACATCCATCATGTCGACCAAGCACGACGATTCATCCTATGCCATCATGTGGGCCTTTTCGAAGAATGACTGTCCGGTCATCAACAAGGGGAGCTATAGCACGACGATACGCGGCTATTCCGTGAGCATCCCGACCACCACGATGAGCGAGGACGATATCAATGCCTGTCTTCCGAAAAACCTCGTCGATCCGCTGCAGGGCGGACAGGGGAAATCGCAGAAACTCGACATAGCCGTGTCAGCCACTCCGGATAACCCGACGAACGATCAGACCGCCGAAAAGACGGGCGATGTCATAGCCGCGACGGCTTCGGTGACCAATTCCTCACGGCCGATTTCGGAGCTTCTCTATACGTGGCAGGTGGAGGTGAGCGATAATCCAGTGACCGGATTCACGGATATCACCGCGGATCTGGTGACGGGAGGGATGTTGGAGACGTCCGCAGGGAACGGCCTCGATTCGATTCTCGTCGCGCTCAATATGGATACCGCCTTCCTGACGCCGCTCGGACTTTTGGGAACCGATCCCCTGTATCTGCGGATCGGATCGACCGTCAAGGAAAACTTCTCTTCCGGAGTCGAACGGACCGGAAAAAGCGACGTCATCGTCCGTGTCTCGAACACGACCAAGAAGATCGTGGCCTATTCGACCTCGGCATCGCTTAATGCCGTGACGGGAAAGTATCGCGTGTCGGCCGCGGCGCCGATCTGCAATCTGTTCTACCCGAATCCCTCGACGGCAAGCGAGGCGATGGAAAACCTCAACAAAGTGGCGTGCCGCGTCGTGAACGATGAGATCGTCGGCGTCGAGATAGACCCGACCGGGCTTTCGGACTTCTCCTGGACGCTCAATGGCATACCGCTTTCCTGTACGGACGCCGTATCAGGGGACGGGGCATGCGCCGCCGGGAATCGTGTCTTCTTCGCGGCCACCGGGGGTGCCGGGGAAACCTATACCCTCCAGGTGAACGCGACGAATACGGCTACGGGGAAATCGGTGACCCTGTCGCGGACGTTCCAGGTCGTTGATCCGGAAGTATCGATAGAATCCGCCGACGCGACGATAGTCTGGCCGAAATACCTCGGGGACTACACCGCTCTCGACGGGACCACGTTCGCGGATTACAGCGAGAATACCTTCGAGAAGTATGTTACCGGCAACATCAAGCTGAAGGCGAAGTTCATTCCGTCTTTCGTCGGCGGACTTTCTTCCCGGTCATGGAGCGTCGACGGCGAGCCGGTGACCGAGTCCGTGCCGTTCGAGATCGACTATGCCCCGGCTGTCGCCAAAACCGTCGGCGATCTCTACAATATCCAATTCTCCGGATCGATAATCCAACCGGAAGAGAAGCGATTCGCGCTCCGGGATATCTGGGGCGTCGAGGCCCTGGCGTCGGCTGAAAGGGTCGTCACGAAGTCGGTGCAGGCCGAGGTGATGGAGCCGGACACGATCATGGCATCTGGACCGAAGAAGTTCTTCGCTGCGGTGTCGAGCTATCTCCCGGCGTCGGTCCTGTTCTCGTTCAAACTGATCGCGACCATGGCGCTCCTCCTCTTCACGGTCGGGTTCGTCTTCTCGCTCGCTCCGGAAGCGGCTCCGGCCAGACCCGGACGCCGTGGAGATCGACTGAGTTAGAATCATCCTCAAGTAGAGGAAAGAAATGACCGTCCGAAAGGGGGCGGTCATTGTTCTCTTTGGTGCCGCGGAAAGGACTTGAACCTTCATGGGATCGCTCCCACCAGCGCCTAAAGCTGGCGTGTCTGCCAATTCCACCACCGCGGCGAGGTATGTACGTGATATTTCCTGGATTTCCTATATGCCTGCGATCTCTCCCCCTATGAGCGGGGCCAGACGCGAGGACTCTTCCTTGAGCGGCCCCTCGTTCCCGTACTCACCGTGGTGCCGGGTCGATTCCCCGTAGGTTTCCCGTTTCTGATCGAGGTGAACATTGACGAGGAGGTCCGATCCGTTCATTTTCGCATAGGCATGGAACCGGGGGAATCCGCTGGTTCCGAGCGCCCTGATGAAACTCGTCTCCTCGCCCTCCTTCCGTTGAAAGACGTAACCGGCGCGCCGAAGCAACGTGACCGGATTCTCGGAGATGTTTTTGATGATCAGCCGCATACGACTTGTTTTTTCCAGACTCCGTTTACGAGATTCAGTTTTTTACGTACGGCCCAACCCTTGATTTGTTTCTCGCGTCGACGCGCGGAAAGCAGGGTATCATGGGCCTCACAATATATTAGCCGAACCGGCCCGTGCGTTTTCGTCCACAAAGCCGCTTCCCCGGAATTATGTTCCTTAAGCCGGTTGATCATATCTGCAGTTGATCCGCAGTAAAGACTTTTGTTTCTGCAAAGCAACAGGTAGACGAAAAAGGTCCCTTCGACAGGCTCAGGACATTCGATTTCTCTTATATCCGTATCTTCCGAAAACATATCGGTCGTAGACCATGAGTGAGGTCTGAGCTTGTCGAGGACCGAATCGAATGGTCGGAGTGCCGGGAATCGAACCCGGGTTACACGCACCCGAAGCGTGCGTAATACCACTATACCACACTCCGAAATCTCACTTCCGGCTTCTTTCCGCTATTCCACCCAATGAGCCTTCCTGATTTTCGCGTCGTCGGCCTCCCGTTTCTCCTCGATCTTTTCCTTCGCCAGCTCGCGGAGCGCGCCGATCTCCTCGTTCGCGAGCGCCGCCGCCCGTTCGAGGAGCGCCTCGCGGACGTTTCGCGACGGATCCTCGATGACTTCGGCCAAGAGCACATCGAGAATGGCACCTATGATCGGTCCCGGCTCGAGGCCGAGCGCCTCGATGAGATCGGTGCCCTTGATGGCAAGCATCCCGACCGATACCGGGTCCTTTGAGACCTTGTCGATCATGTATTCGAGGTGCCGGAGCTTGTAGGGTTTGGCTTTGGGGACGCCGGATCCCAGTCTATCACCGATCCGGACGTCCATCAAGTCGTCCATGTTTTCGAGTCCGACGCGCCGTATGAGCCGGCGGACCGACGCTTCGGTAACCTCGCCGACATTGTAGTAGAAGAGGTGCTGATCGACGAGGAGCGACGCCTTTTCCACGACGCTTTTCGGATAGCGGAGTCGGGTGAGGATGGTCCGCGTCATCCTGGCGCCTACGTGGTCGTGATTGTAGAAGGTGGCGCGATAACCCTCTCCGCGCTTGGTCCGCGGTTTGGCGACATCGTGGAGGAGCGCGGCGAGCCGTACCTCAAGCTTTTTCGAGGGGCACGTGGAAAGCGCCCGCAGGTTGTGCTCCCAGACGGTGTAGATGTGATGGAGATTCTGGGTGACGCCGAAGCCCTCCTCGAGCTCGGGGATGATATGTCGAAGCAGGCCGGTCGTCCGGAGCAATTCGACTCCTTCCATCGGATGATCGGACAGTATGATGCGGGAGAATTCGTCGCGGATACGCTCGTGGGAGACGCGCGCGAGGGAGTCGGCGTGTTTGCGTATCGCCTCGAGGGTGTCGTTTTCGATCTGCCAGCCGGTCCCCAGTTCGGCGAAGAACCGTACGGCGCGCATCATGCGGAGCGCGTCCTCGCCGAAGCGCTCATCGGGGGAACCGACCGTCCGGATGACCTTGTCCCTGATGGATCCCGCTCCGTCGAAGGGATCGGTTGTTTCCACGTCAGAGCCGTCGCCGACCGGCCTCATCGCGATCGCGTTCATCGTGAAGTCCCGGCGCGCGAGATCTTCGTGAAGCGTCGATACGAAGGTCACCGCGTCGGGTCGGCGGCTGTCGGTATAGCCGGACTCGGTACGATACGTGGTCACCTCGACGATGTCGTGCTCGCGGCCTTCCTTGCCTCCCGTGAGGAAGGGGACGACCTTGACGCCGACCGTGCCGAATTCGTTTTCGTAGAAGCTGTCGGGGAAGAGCGAGAGAGTCTTGTCAGGAGTCGCGTCGGTCGTGATATCCCAGTCCTTGGGTTCCCGCCCCAAGATGAGATCGCGCACGCACCCGCCGACGATGTACGCCTCGAAACCCGCCTCGGTGAGCGTTTTCAGCGTTTCGATGACAGGAGTTGGGATTTTGTAATCCATAAAACACAAATCACAGAACACAACAATCCAAACGGAACACGAACTTCCAAAAACACAAACGTTTTCTGCTTCGGTTTTGTATGCTGGGCTTTGTTTGGAATTTTGTGCTTTGGGTTCCTGTGTTTTCCGCTAGAGGCTTCGCCTCTTGGATTCTTCCTTGTATGCGATGAGCGTGTCGCCGACGGCCACCCGTTCGCTGCCCTCGAAGACGAGGCCGCATTCGTTTCCTTGGCCGACCTCCTCGGCGTTTTCCTTGTTCTGCTGAAGGTTGCCCATCTTTCCTTGGCCGACGATCTCGTCGCCGCGCTTGATCTCGAGGAGCGCTCCCTTGACCATCTTGCCTTCGGAGACCCGGCCGCCGAGGATCTGGTCGCGTTTGCCGGTCTTGAACACGGCGAGGACGGAGAGACGGCCGTAGTCGGTGCGGATGATTTCCGGCGGGAGGAGGTCGGCGAGCCGCTCCTTCGCCCGATCGACGAGTTTGTAGATGATGTTGAACGTCTCGATGGGAACGCCGCTCTTCTCCGCGATGCGTCGGGCGACGGCAGTCGGTTCCACGTTGAATCCGAATACGACCGCGCCGGCGCTTTCGGCGAGCTTCACGTCCGATTCCGTGATGTGGCCGACGCCGGAGGCGATCTCCTCGAATGCCGCTTCGTCGGACTGTATGGATGCGAGGATCTGCTCGATCGCTTCGAGCGATCCCTGGACATCGGACTTGATGACGTAGCGGAGTTTCTTCTGGGCGCCCTCCTCTTCCTCGCCGGCCGATTTTCCGGATGATTTGACGGAGACGATCGCCTGGCGCGAACGTGTGCGCGCCGAGGCTTTGCCGCTCGCGACCTGGACGACGTCGTTGACCTGCGGGTTGTCGTGGAATCCGTAGATGATGACCGGCGTCGAGGGCCCGGCGCTCTCGATGCTACGGCCGGTGTAATCTTCCATGCGTCGTATGCGCCCGAATGCGGATCCGGCGACGATGTCCTGTCCGACCTTGAGCGTGCCGGTCCGGACGAGGGCGGTCGCGACCGGTCCTTTCTGCGGGTCGAGGTTCGACTCGAGCACGACGGCAAGCCCGTCACGCTTGGGATCGGCGGAATATTCCTCGACCTCGTTTATGAGAAGGATGCTTTCGAGGAGCTTGTCGATGCCGATATTCTGTTTGGCGCTGATCTCGTTCGAGAGCACTTTTCCGCCCCATTCCTCGATGAGAATGTCCTGTTCGGCGAGTTCCTGCTTCACGCGCGCCGGGTTCGCGTCCGGCTTGTCGATCTTGTTGATGGCGACGATGACGGGGAGTCCGCGCTCCTTGAGGTAGGTGATGACTTCCTTGGTCTGCGGGCGGACACCGTCGTCGGCGGCGACGACGAGGATGGCGATATCGGCGATGGAGACGCCGCGCTTGCGCATCGCCGCGAACGCCTCATGTCCCGGAGTGTCGATGAACGTGATGTATTTGCCGCGCCGCTTCACCTGGTAGGAACCGAGGTGCTGGGTGATGCCGCCGGCTTCCCCGGTGGCGACGCTCGTCTTGCGGATCGTGTCGAGAAGCGTCGTCTTGCCGTGGTCGACATGGCCGAGGATGGTGACGATCGGCGGCCGCGTCTCGAGGCGCTTGTCGGATTTCTTCTCCTCTTCGCAGAGCGCAAGGAGCTCCTCGAGGTCGAGCGCCTTTTCTCCCGACCCTTTCTCTTCGGCGAGTGTCGCCTCGAAACCGAGGTCGGCCGCGATGATGCTCGCCGTCTCGAAATCGATCTCCTCGTTGATCGTCGCGAGGATACCGTTCTTCATGAGCTCGGTTATGACCTGCGAGACGGGGAGTCCGAGCAGTTCGGAAAACGCCTTGACGGTGATGATATCCGGGATAGCGACGGTTTTTTCGACGGTTTCCTCGTTCATGACGATATGATTTCGATGGGGATTATCTTAGACTGTAGGTTTCTTTTCGGTGAAGATCTCGGAGTATTTTCTGGCCGCGGTCGCGACCGTCTGCTTTTCCTCGGCCGTAAGCGGATATTCCTTGACCTCGGCCCCGTTTACGACCGGCTTGGAGTATATCCTGGTCCCTTCGCGGGTATGGAGCGACGAGAGGACGAAGCCCGTGTTCTTGCCGTTGAGGAGAGCGACCGTGAAGCTTTGGTTGCCGCCCACTTCCTTGAACGGGTTGAATCGCAGGATTTCCGTCTTGTGGATACTCTCCTGGCCGAGCCGATAGAGGCGTTCGGCGACATCGTAGAGCTCCTGGACTTCGCGGTCGAGTTCGGCGATGGAGGCTTTCTGCGCGAGGAGGATTTCCTCGAGATCGGTCGCTTTTTTCCCGGAAAACAGGGTCGAAAGGTCCCTCTTGATCTGTCGAAACTGGAGCAGGAGCCACAGCGAGACGGCCAAGAGCGCCACCGCGAGCGCGGCGGACACGAGTGCGAGAATCGGGAAAAATTGTCCGGAAAGGATATCGCTCATGGGCCGCTTTTTAACTGAAGCAAGCCTAACATGGGATCGCGGCGGTGTAAAGAAAAGGGCGCGCTCGCGAAACATCGCTCCGCCCTTCTTATCCTCACGGAAGCCATCCGCCAGCTGGCGGATTCACTGCGGAAGCGGGAGGATTCGAACCTCCGATACCCTTTCGGGTATGCCGCTTTTCGAGAGCGGTGCCTTCAACCACTCGGCCACGCTTCCCTGCGTGTATTTCTCAATTCTCCTCATTTGTTGTACAATATCCGTGTATTTTACGCAAACAAAAAAAGCTTATGATGATGCCTGCCACGTTCGTTGACCCGAAAGCGGTCGTGCGTTCGCTTCCGATCGCGCCCCAAGGGACCGTCGCGGATTTCGGCTGTGGAGCGGGGTATTTTTCCGTCGAATTCGCGAAGGCGGTCGGCGATGAAGGGAATGTGATCGCGCTCGACGTGCTTCCTTCGGCCCTCGAGGCGGTCGAGAGCCAGATGAAGACGCAGGGCCTCAAGAACATCTCGACTCGTCGGGCGAACCTCGAAAATGAGAACGGTTCGGGACTGCCGCCCGCGAGCGTCGACTGGGTGATTTCCAAGGACATCCTTTTTCAGAACGAGAAGAAGTCGGTCATTCTCCGTGAGATGGCCCGCATCCTCCGTCCGGGCGGGCACGCGCTCGTCATGGAGTGGAGCCCCGACGCGGCGAGCGTCGGTCCTGACGCCGGATCGCGCATCGCTCCGGAAGACCTCAAGAAACTCATCGCCGAAGCCGGACTCACGGTCGGACAGGAGATTCCCGTCGGAGGTTTTCACTACGCGTTTCTCGTAACGAAATAGCTATGCGATACCTGCGGATGCTTCTGGTGGTTCCCGTGCTGTTCGGCGCGATATCGCTCTCCGGTTGCGGCAAGGAGGCCGCGCCCACCCCGTATAAGGTCGACCTCGAGATCTGGGGGCTGTTCGATGATTCCGGTGCCTATCAGGAATCACTTACGGCATTCCGCGAGCTCAACAAGGACCATATCAACAACATCACCTACCGGAAGATGTCGGAGGCGACCTATCAGGAGGATATCGTCCGGGCGTTTGCCGAGGGGAAAGGGCCGGACATATTCCTTATCCGCAACTCGTGGCTTCCGAAATTCGAGACGCTCATCGCCCCCGCCCCCGCGTACCAGTTTTCGGAGAAGGAATATCGAGACGCGTTCGCCGATGTGGTCGCGCGTGACTTCATCGTCGAGGGCAAGGCATACGGCGCACCGCTCTCGGTCGATTCGCTCGCGCTTTACTATAACAAGGATCTCTTCAATGCGGTCGGCATCGCCAACCCGCCTTCGACCTGGGATGAATTCCTCGTCGATGCCAAGGCACTGAGTTCCATCGATGCCTACGGCAACATCGTGCAGTCGGGTGCGGCGTTCGGTACCGCCAAGAATATCAACCGCTCTCCCGATATCCTGCTCGCGCTCGCGCTCCAGCGAGGGGCCGGTGTCGAGTCCAAGGGATCCGCCGACACGTTCCAGATCGCGGGTGATCCGATGAACGGCGCGCTCGACTTCTATTCCCAGTTCTCGAAGATCGGTTCCGAGTCCTATTCGTGGAATTCCCGCCAGCATTATTCCATCGACGCTTTCTACGAAGGGAGCCTGGCGATGATGGTCAACTACTCCTGGCACATCGACACCATACGCCGCAAGAACGCCAAGCTCAACTTCGCCGTCGCGGCGCTCCCGCAATTTTCCGGTTCCCAGCCGTCCAACTATGCCAACTACTGGAGTTTCGTCGTCGCCAAGAACAAGGCTGCGCCGGTGATAGCGGAAGGCCAGCCGGCGCCGTTCCCGGCGGGGAAATACAACGATCTCCGTGTCCATGAGTCATGGCAGTTCCTCCACTACTTCGCATTCCCGCATCCGGCGAAGTCGGTCACGCTCCGCAATCCCTTGAGCGATACCTCGGTCACGCTTCCGATCAAGGACGATCCGACCAAGCTGTATCTCGACAAGACCAAGAAGCCGGCCGCACGCCGCGACCTCATCGAGGAGCAGAAGCGTGACCCGTGGTTGGCGCCGTTCGCTTCGGGCAATCTGCTCGCCAAGAGTTGGAGGATCGGTGAAATCGAACGCGCGGAAGGCGTGCTCGCCGAGTCGATCGAATCGGTCGATCGCGGAGAAAATACCGTCAGGGGGGCTCTCCAATCCGCCGACGCCCAGGTGAGGGCGATCATCGAAAGGAAATAACCGGTCTATCATGTCTATGAGATATTTCTTCGGGGTCATGTTCGCGGCCATGGTATTTCTCGCGGTGCCGTCTCCGGCCGATGCGGGGCTCGTGCCGTGCGGTGCGAATACCGATGATCCGGGTACGACCTACAATGAAACCGAGCAGTGCTCGATCTGTCACCTGGTGTCCGGTGTTTCCGTATTGACGACCTACATCCGTGACATCATGGTCTTCGCCGCGCTCGCCATCATCGTGGCGATGGGCATCCTGTACATCGTCTCGGCCGGGAATCCGGGGATGATGGAAACCGCCAAAAAGGGCGTCTTCGCATCCCTTGCCGGACTCGTCATCATCCTCGCAGCCTGGATCATCGTCAATACCGTCATGTTCGTCGTCTTCGACGCAGAGAGCGATCTCGGCATCAGCGCGACCTTTTCCGTGACCGGAGGATTCTCGTTCGATTGCGGCGCGGCACTCTAGCGACACGCGTTTATGGACATATCATTCATACGGATAGCCCATGCGGTCGGCGTCATCGATGACGCGCCGCCGGTGTCGGAAGTGCTCGGCAATATTCTTGACTTTTTGTTGTCCGCGTTCGGAATTCTTGCTATACTGGCGCTAGCGGTCGCGGGTGCGATGTACCTCCTGTCGGCCGGCGACACGGAGCGCGCGGCACAGGCCAAGCGGGCGGCGATGTATGCCGGTGTCGGAGTGGCGGTGGCGCTCGGTGCGCTCGTCATCGTCCGGCAGATCGGAAGTTTCTTTTAGAGTTTCTTTTGTGGAAACTGATAAACATAAAAGGAAAGGAGGTGAGCAAATATGAAAAAAATGTTCATGTATGTCATGGCGGCGATGCTGGTGCTCGCTCCGATAGCCGTGAGCGCGCAGTTCACCCCGGGGTATGATGAGAATCCGGACAATACCTCCGTCGGAGCGACCGGTCTTTCCGAGATTTCCATCCGGGACATGATCACGCTCATAATGAACTGGCTCCTGTATCTCCTCGCGGCCTTGGCCGTTCTCGGGTTCGTCATCGCGGGTATCCTCTATATCACCGCGGCCGGCGACGAAGGAAAGACGGAGAAGGCGAAGGGTCTTATCACGTATTCCATCATCGGCCTCGTGGTCGCCCTCCTCGGACTCGTCATCGTTCGTACGGTGTCGAACCTCGTCGGAGTCGGCAGCACCACGGAACTCTAGTCTCAGGCAGTCGGATCCTTTCGAAAGGATTTTCGAAAAACAACCCCCGAAACGGGGTTGTTTTTTCGTTCCGGAAACGGTATACTGGAGGCGAATTATTCATGGTCCATTATGAAACAAACGATGTTCGCGGTGATCCTTTTTCTCGGGATGTCCGTGTCGGCTTCCGTCACACAGGCGGTGACGAGCTGTCCCACCGCCGACCTGACGGTCATCAACGGCGTCTGTGTCCCGACCGCCGCCGCGACCGGGCTCTCCGATGAATCGGTCATGGCGGTGGTGCAGAACGTGCTCAACTGGCTCCTCTACATCATGGCCGCCGCCGCGACACTCGCCTTCGTCATCGCGGGCTTTCAGTACATACTCTCGGCCGGCGACGAGAAGCAGGCCGAATCCGCCAAGAACATGGCGAAATACGCGGCGATCGGACTTGCGGTCGCGCTCTCGGGCCTCGTCATCATTCGGACCATCGGCGCGCTCGTCTCGGGCGATACCAGCACGTTATAATTTCTCGAACCCTATGAAACAAATATCGATGCCGGTCGCCGTTCTCGCTCTCCTTTTCTCAGGGATGCTGTTTTCGATCGATGTGGCGGATGTGGATGCCGTAGTCGGTGCGTCGTGCAGCAATGCCGCGGGCACCGGAACGTGCCAGCTTTCTTGTGCGGGCGCTATTATCCCCCCTCCCCTTATGGTCAGTTGCGGAGCAGGAGAATCCTGTTGCCAAGGTGCCGTAGCCGCCGCTGCCGGCTCTATCACCATCTCCAACCCGCTCGGCTATAACACGGTGCAGGACATGCTCGGCAAACTGCTCGACGCGCTCCAGGGTATCATCGTCACGCTCTCGCTCGTCTTCATCGTGATCGGTGCGGTACTCTATATCGTCTCCGCCGGCGACGAGGGTCGGATCAAGACCGCCAAAGCGGCCATCACCGCGTCGATGATCGGACTCGCGATCGGCATCGCCGCGCCGTCGTTTCTCAAGGAAATCTCGACCATTCTCGGCTGGACGCCGCCGAATGCCAATGTCACAGCCGCGCCGACCCTTTTAGAGATCATACAGAACGTCCTCAACTTCCTCCTCTCGCTCGTCGGTGTGCTCGCCATCGTCATGCTCGTCTGGGGCGGGATGATGTACCTCACGTCCGGCGGCGACGAGAAGCGCGCGGATTCGGCCAAGGCGATCGTCAAATGGGCGATCGTCGGCATCGCGGTCGCGCTCGGGTCGCTCGTGCTCGTCACGCAGGTCGCGAACCTTTTCTAGATCGCGTTATCGGAAAAAAAGAAAGGCGGTTCCGAATTAATCGGACCGCCTTTATCGTCGGTTCAGATGCCCTTGAGAACGAAACGGATGGTCGAATGTTTTGCCAACCAGAGTCTGTCACGGAACAAGTCCTCCTGTTCGAACGTCAGATTGAATGATGGCAACAGGCATCCGTCCCTCGCGACCGCGACCGTCTCCTCATGTCCGGATCCGTTGAGCATGAATCCGTACGGACGGTAGTCCTGTCGGCGAAGCTGGTCACTTCTCGCGATCCGGTCGGCTCGCCCGGTGAGGGCTACGGTCGAAGTTCCCGGTTGATCGCGTTGACCGATTCCGAGACGGGAACCGTCGGACACTTCCAACCGGTATTCTCCCGAAGGAACTCCGCAGATCGGTTTCAGGTTCTCGGGCGCGATGTTGCTCGGCACCCGATACTCTATCACCCGTCCGAGAGCGAACGCTTTGACCTTCGTAATGATCGATCGGCTTTCCTCCAGATTCTTCGCCGCATCGAGGATACGCACCTCTTCTTTGGTCAGCTTGATGCCGTTCTCCGCTTTCCGGAGTACGGGTGTCAACGCCTCGTCGATGAGCGCCTCTTGGTGTGCTGCCCGGGCTTCCTCGATCCGTTCGACCTTGCTTTCGGGGTCGTACAGCTTGAAGAAGGTGATGCCGCCGGCGATGAGCAGGATACCGATAGTGATATTCCGGTACCACACATAGCCTTTGGCGAAGAGTGCCGACCAGAGTCCGACCCCGGTCAGGACGACGAATGCCGGCAGGACCAGCGTCGCGTCGCTTATCGGGAACGTCCCCAGAACCACGAAGATCACCGCCAGGAGGAAGAGTACGTTCGCGACTTTGTGAGCCGTCGCCTTGATCGCGTCCCATCCGGCCCCGAAAATTTTCTCCAGTTCGAAGTTCGGAAGCGATCCGACCCCGTTCCGCAGGATTTCTCCGAACTTGATGTCCGGCAGGCCGCTCGTGAGCGAGCCGATACCGGCTACGGAGAGGACGATCGCCGGCTTGGTCAGGAAGAATATCCCGGCAAGCAGCGTGATCGCCGCGAGGATGAAGTTGAATCCCGGAAATCCCGCCATGTTGGCCAGGACCCCGAGGGCGAGAGCGAACACGGCGCCGACAATCGTCCAGAGGACGACGGTCTGGTGCCACTTGTTCGCCCATTCCAGGATCTGTTTTCCCTGGATGGCGCTTGCGTGCGTGAAGCTCATTCTCTACTCCTTTTCACTTGAAAAATTGTATGAACCCGATGGTGGCGATCATCACCGCCGTGAGGGCGATGGTGATGCCGAGCATCACTGGTCGGGCGTGGAGGATGCGATCCTTTCGCGCCTTTTTCAGAGCCTGCTCTTCGCGGGCGGTCTTGGCGACGAGCGCGCTTTTGAAGATCTTTTCGAGCTCGTCCACGGGTTTCCCCGGGTTCTGCTCGCAGATTCTTTCGTATTCGTCCCCGAGAAACAGGGAATATGCTCCCCGCGTCAGTTTCTCACCGCCCGCCTTCTTCAGCACATCGAATTTTTCTGCGAGAGATTTTTCGAGAGCGAAGTCGGAGGTGATGAGATAGGTGACCGCCGCATCCACGCCATGGTCCCGCGCCATTTCCGATACGAGGATCAGGTGCTCCAATCGGGGATCTTCGAGCGTGTACTCGTAGTCCCGCTGTCGCCGCTGATATTCCTCGGTGCTGTCTTCGCGAGCCGGCCCCTTTGCGGAGGCTTCGACTTTCGTCTGTTTCTTCGAAGAGAGCGCGTTCTCGTGCCGTTCGGTCAGCTTGATCGTGCCGTACACCTTCCGCCAACGTTCCCGCTGGTGCGGTTGGAGTTTTTCACGGACAGCCATGATCCGGTCCAGATACTCCTGGCCCTTTTCCTTGGCGAGCGTGGCATCGAGTGCCGCCGAGATGGCCTCGTCGTCGTAGCTCGGGAGAAGTCCGCCCGGCATCTGTTGCTCGAGCGGGGTTTCCTTCGCTCCGTGGGGGATAATTCCGCGTATGGCATTCCAGATTTCCTTGAATGCGAATGCGTTGCCCATATCGATCATTTCCGTTCTCCTTTGAAATTGTGAATGTGCCCGTTATGGTGGGTTACCTTGCGGGCTCCGTAATCCATAACGTGCCAGTATAGCATATTTTTTGTGAAAAGTCAATGGAGCGAGTTCATTAAATGTTTCATATAAGCCGATATTCTGTTTTTCGGCTTGTATGAGAGACGGAAAATGCATGAAAAAGAAGCGGGGCTTCCGGCGCCTTGATCAGTTTGACAGCACGTCGTATTTCCGCTATACTGCAAAGCACAGTTCCGATAGTGACGATTGGTTCGCTTGATAGCGGGCCTTTTTTGTTGGAATCGGGAGAAAGAGTAATTCTAAGCGATTATTAAGTCATATCATATGGCAAAGAAGAAAGTGGTGGACCAGCCCGACGAGAGCCTGTCCGGGCGGCTCGGGGAGTTCGGAAGCGCGGTCATGCAGATCGTCGAGGAGAAGGGTCTCCCCAAGGACAAGGTGATCGAAGTCGTCGAGGCGGCGCTTTCGGCGGCCTACAAGCGCGACTATGGCAAGAAGAGCCAGGTCATCAAGGTGAAGTTCGACGAGGTCGCCAAGACCGCGCAGTATTTCCTCGTGAAGGAAGTCGTCGATGAGACGACGCGCGAGTTCGTGGAGGAGACGGAGGAGGAAGCGACCGAAGCCGAAGGCAAGGGGCCGGTGGCGGAAGAGCCGGAGGAGATCGATGAGGATCGTCTCCCGCGATACAACCCGGAGCGCGATCTGACCGTCGACGAAGCCAAGGCCTTCAAGAAGGGCGCCAAGGTCGGCGACACGATCGAGATCGAACTTCCGCCGCACGAGGATTTCGGCCGCGTGGCGGCGCAGACCGCCAAGCAGGTCGTCATCCAGCGGCTCCGCGAGGCCGAACGCCAGTCGATGTACGACGCGTACAAGGATCGCGAAGGCGAGGTCGTCAACGGCACCGTCCAGCGGATCGAAGGGCGCAACGTGTTCGTCGATCTCGGCAAGTCGACCGGTATCCTGTTCCCGTCGGAGCAGGTCGAAGGCGAATCCTACCGCATGGGTCAGCATATCAAGGTCTATCTCGTCCGTGTCGAATCCGATCCGAAGGGACCCGGCATCGTACTCTCGCGTTCGCATCCCGAAATGGTGAAACATCTCTTCTCGCTCGAAGTCCCGGAAATCTTCGCGGGCACCGTCGAGATCAAGGCGATCGCCCGGGAAGCGGGGTCGCGTACCAAGATCGCCGTATCGGCGAACCAGGAAGGCATCGACCCGATCGGATCGTGCGTCGGTCAGAAGGGGACCCGCGTCCAGGCCATCATCGATGAGCTCGGCGGCGAGAAGATCGATATCATCGAGTGGAATGACGACATCGAAAAGTTCGTCACGGCAGCGATGAGCCCGGCCAAGGTGGTGTCCGTGGAAATCATGGAGACCGAGGAGGGCCGCCGCGCCAAGGTCGTCGTTCCGGATGATCAGCTCTCGCTCGCCATCGGCAAGCGCGGGCAGAATGTCCGGCTCGCGGCCAAGCTCTCGGGGCTCCGCATCGACGTCATGTCGGCGAGCGAGGCGGGTGTCGGTGCCGTCAAGGAGGAATCGGAAGCCGTGGCGGAGGAATCCGTCGCTCCGGCCGAGGAGGCCCCGGCCGAAGCCGCCGTGGAAACCGAAACGACCGAAGAGGAATCCGGAAAGTGATTCCGGTCCGAAACCGAATAATTTTCATCCGTATCATTTCAACGATATGAACCTCTGGCATGAAATATCTTCCGGCGAGAACGCCCCCGATATCATCAACGTGATCGTCGAGTGCCCGAAGGGGACCAAGAACAAGTACGAGATCGACAAGGAGACCGGCCTCATCAAGCTCGACCGGGCGATGAAGAGCGCACAGGACTATCCGTTCGACTACGGGTTCGTGCCGCAGTCCCTCTGGGGCGACGGTGACGCGCTCGATGTCGTGCTCCTCACGACCTATCCACTCGCGCCCGGCATCCTCGTCGAGGCGAGGCCTATCGCGGTGATGGGGATGATTGATTGCGGAGAGAGCGACGACAAGATCATCGCCGTCCCGGAAAGCGATCCGCGCTGGGACGGGGTGAAGAACCTCTCCGACGTGAACCCGCACACGCTCAAGGAAATCCAGCACTTCTTCGAGACCTACAAGTCGATCGAGGGGAAGAAGGTTTCCGTGAAGGGCTTCCGCGGAAAAAAGGAGGCGATCGCGGCGGTGAAGAAGGGGCTCAAGCTCTACGAGAAGCGGTACAAGAAGTGACGCCGCGCGTGAAGGTGCGCCGGACGTTTCCGTTTTGAATCCTTAGTTTTTATCGATCATATGGATGTTTCAGTGAAAAAAATGCCGAAGTCGCGCGCGGAGATATCCGTGTCGATCCCGTGGGACGAGTGGAAAGCCGAAATCGACCACGCGGCGGAGCACCTCGCCAAGGATGTGAAGGTCGAGGGATTCCGCCCGGGCAAGGCGCCTCGGGCGATGCTCGAGAAGCGTCTCGGCAAGGCGACGATCCTCGTCGAGGGCGCCGAACACGCCATCGACCACCTGTATCCGGCCGCGCTCGCGCAAGCCGGTGTCGATGCGATCGGACGACCGGAGGTCCGCCTCGAGAACGTGAAGGAAAACGAGGCGCTTTCGTTCGTCGTCGATACGGCCGTGATGCCGGAAATCACCCTGAAACCGTGGGAGAAGAAGGTGCGCGAGGTCAACAAGAAACAAGAGGAAGAGAAGATAGAGGTCGCGGAAGCCGATATCGACGCGGAAGTCGCGAGGATCGCGGAGTCGCGGGCCAAGTTCGTGACGGTGCTCCGCGAGGCGCGCGACGGCGACATGACCGAAGTCGATTTCGAGGTGACCATGGGCGGGGTGCCGATCGAGGGCGGAACGGGCAAGAAACACCCGATCGTGCTTGGAAAAGGCGCGTTCATCCCCGGTTTCGAGGAGGCTATAGTCGGACTCTCGGCCGGAGAGGAGAAGTCCGTCGACCTCACGTTTCCGGATCAGTACCATGTGAAATCCCTCGCAGGGAAGCCGGCGACATTCTGGGTGAAGGTGCTCCTCGTCCAGGAGCGGCAGATACCCGCCATCGATGACGCGTTCGCGGCATCGGTCGGTTCCTTCGAGAACCTCGCGGCGCTTCGTGAGAGCATCGCGGAGGGCATGAGGACGGAACGCGAGCACGAAGCCAAGGAGAGACGCCGCGTAGCGATACTCGAGGCGATCACGGAGGGGGCTGAAGCGGAACTCCCGGAAGTGCTCGTGGAGAGCGAACTTCGGCGCATGATTTCCGAATTCGGGCATCAGGCGTCCATGATGGGCATGGAGCTCGGCGACTATCTCGCCCGGTTGGGCAAGACCGAGGAGGAGCTCGCTAAGGACTGGCGCCCGCAGGCGGAGAAGCGGATCCTGTCAGGTCTGGCACTCGAGGCGGTCGCCAAGGATCGCGAAGTCGAAGCCGAACAGGCCGACGTCGAGGAGGAGATGAACAAGGCGCTCGCGTACTTCAAGAGCATCAAGCAGGCCGAGAAAGATATCGATCTGCCGGCGCTCTATGACGCGGCGAAGTCACGTCTCCGCAACGAGAAGCTCTTCGAACTTTTGGAAAAGCTCTGACCCTGCCTTGTTGAATCGACCGTATCCCGTCTCCGACCGCATCCTCGCCGCCCTCTCTTTTCTTTCCGAACATTCTCCTCATTCGACGGCATCCCGAGAGAATTTTCGGAGAAAAGAGGGGCTTGCTCGAGCAATATGCGGTTCCCGGAAAACAGGATACGATCGATTTACAGATTGGCCGATACCTGTTATCCATAACAGTACACTATGAAAAACAACTATCTCGTGCCGATGGTCGTCGAGAAGACAAGCATGGGGGAACGCGCATACGATATCTACTCCCGTCTCCTCAAGGACCGCATCATCTTTCTCGGGTCGCCCATCGACGACGACGTCGCCAACACGATCATCGCACAGCTCCTCTTCCTCGAGTCGCAGAACCCGAAGGAGGATATCCGCATGTATATCAATTCGCCCGGCGGATCGGTGACGGCGGCGCTCGCGATCTACGATACGATGCAGTACGTGAAGCCGACGGTCTCGACGATCTGCGTCGGACTCGCGGCATCCGCGGGAGCGGTCCTCCTCGCGGCCGGCGCCAAGGGCAAGCGCATGGTGCTCCCGAACAGCGAGGTGATGATCCACCAGGTGTTGGGCGGCGCGCAGGGGCAGGCGACCGAAGTCGAGATCCATGCCCGGCATATCCTCAAGACCCGGGATCGGCTTAACCGTATCCTCGCGAAGCATACCGGCCAGAAACTCGCCCGCATCGAGAAGGATACCGAGCGCGACTACTTCATGACGGCGGACGAAGCCAAGTCGTACGGCATCGTCGACAAGGTCATCTCGTAGGTCGATCGGCGATCGGAATAAAAAAACGCCCCGTCACGTCGCGTGAGGGGGCGTTTTGTCGAGTTTCCCGCTAAGTATCACTCGAGCAAGGACGCGATACTCGAGCCGTTCATCTCGGCCGGCTGGGGAATCTGCAGTATATCGAGTATGGTCGGAGCGACGTCCGAAAGGAGTCCGCGTACCTCGTTTTGTTCGCGCATCATCGTGCCGGCGTCCTTTTCCCGATGGTTGTCCGGGGTGAGGTACCAGAGCGGTATGGGGTTGGTCGAGTGCTCGGTGTCGGTCTCTCCGGTGGAAGCCTTCTTGAGTTCCTCGGCGTTTCCGTGATCCGAAGTGACCATCATCGCGCCTCCGGCCTGCAGTACCGCGGGGATGAGGAGCGCCAGGCACCGGTCGGTCGCCTCGACGGCTTCGACCGTCGCTTCCTCGTTTCCGGTATGGGCGACCATGTCCGGGTTCGCGTAATTGACGAGGATGAAATCATATTTCCCCTCACCGATGGCCTTTATGACCGTGTCGGTCAACTCTCCGGAGCTCATCTCCGGAACCTCGTCGAATTTGGAAACGGTCGGAGACGGCACGAGGAGCCGATCTTCGCCGGCGAAAGCCCGCTCCTTGCCTCCGTTGAAGAAGTAGGTGACGTGGGCATATTTTTCGGTCTCGGCGATGCGCAGCTGCTTTTTTCCGGCGTTGGAGAGCGTCTCGCCGAGACTGTTCTCGACCTTTTCCGGAGGGAACGCGATGCCGGTCACGGGGAGATCCCGCTCGTATTCGGTCAGGGTGACGAAATGGATGTCGAGAAATTTCGGCCGATCGAACTTGTCGAAGCCGGGAAGCGTGAACGCCTTGGTGAGCTCACGGGCCCGGTCTTCGCGGAAATTGAAATATATCACCGAGTCCTTCTCCTCGATGCGCGCGATCGGTTGCCCGTTCTCATCCACGGTGACGCCGGCCTCGACGTATTCGTCCGTGACGTTCTTGAGGTAGGATTGCTCGAGATAGAGCGGAACATCGGTCATCGGCTCGCCTTTCCCTTCGGTGAGCATCCGATAGGCCTTCTCGATGCGGTCCCAGTTGTTGTTGCGGTCCATGGCCCAGTTGCGACCGATGACCGAGGCGACCCGGCCGATGCCGATCATCGACATCTCGCGTTCGAGGTCGCGGATATGCTGTATTCCCGCCATCGGAGGGGAGTCGCGACCGTCGGTGAAGGCGTGGATGAACACCTGCTCGAGCCCCTCGTTCTTGGTCATGCGCAGCAATGCCGAGAGGTGATCCTTGCTCGAGTGCACCGCGCCGGCACCGACGAGCCCCATCAGATGGAGTTTCCCCCCGGTCCGTTTCACGTTGTCGATGGCGGCGAGCAGCGTGGGATTCTTATAGAAACTCCCGTCCTGTATGGAAAGCGCGATGCGCGGGAGGTTCTGGTAGATGACGCGTCCCGCGCCCATGGTCATGTGGCCGACCTCGCTGTTTCCGGCGGTATTCCAAGGAAGACCTACGGAAATTCCGGAGGCCTGAAGCGTCGCCAGGGGGTAGAATCGGTTGAGTTTTTCGATGGTCGGGAGCTTCGCCTGGCGCAAAGGATTCCCTTGGGTGAAGGAGCTCAAGCCCCATCCGTCCAAGACGACCAGCACGAACGGTCGGTACACGATGTTTCTGTTTATGGTGATTTCTTTAGTAACTGTTCAATATCTCATGTCTCAAGAAAATGTTCGGATTTCGAGCGAAAACCCTGAGAAGTGAGGAGGGCTATCGTGATAATCCGACGAGCTTTGAGGGGTTTGCAGCCGAAATCCGGACATTTTATGAGACAAGCATGCTTTTTCTTGTATTCAGGGCGGTGAGATGTTGAACAGTTACTTAGTCAGTATAGCACCTCGCCAATCTCTTTGACAAAGCGGTCCCGTTGGGCTATGATGGCTCCACATTCGTAAATATTGTTTCACCCCTTTTCTTGAGATAGCGGGGACGAGAAGATTGAAAATTATGAAGGGAACCCATTCCTATTCGCACAGAGACATTCATATTTCCGCCGGATCCGTTTCCGGTATTCTTTCTCATGTTCATCGGATGAAGAAGGCTTCGAAGTAAGCCTCTCCGACGACCCTCCGCGGTATCTCGGGCACAGGGATACACGGTTATGGTTATCAGCGTGACTTTGCTGCTTATCGGCACCCTCGCCCTCGGCGTCGGTGCGGTTTTGGGCTACCTGGCCCGCCAGACGATGGCGAAACGTGAGCTTTCCACCGCCGAGGGGCAGGTGGCCAAGATCGTCGAGGACGCGGAAAAGAAATCCGCGGATATCGTGCTCGAGGCGAAAAACCGTTCGGTCGAGCTTTTGGAAGAAGCGAAAAAGGAGGCGCAGGTCCGGGAGGAGGAGTTCCGCCGCCAGGAACGCCGTCTCGAGAAGCGTGAGGACGAGCTCGAGCATCGCCTGAGCGAGACCGAACAGGAGAAGAAGACGCTCCTCAAGAAAGCCGACGAGATACGGGCGATCCAGGAGGATGTGGAAAAGCTTCGCGGAGAAGAGCAGGAAAAGCTCCAGCGCATAGCCAACCTCTCGACGGAGCAGGCCCGCGAGGAGCTGTTCCGCCTCGTGGAGGAGGACAGCAAGGATGCCCTGGTCCAGCGCATCACCAAGCTCGAGAAGGAGGGGACGGAGGCGCTCGAGGAGCGGTCGCTCAACATCATGGCGACCATCATCCAGAAATACTCCCGCTCGCATGTCTCCGAGTTCACGACGACGACGGTGCCGATCCCTTCGGATGACATCAAGGGGAAGATCATCGGCAAGGAAGGGCGGAACATCCGCGCGCTCGAGAAGGAGACCGGTGTCGAACTCATCGTCGACGATACCCCGGAATCCGTCGTGATCTCCGGTTTCGACCCGGTCCGACGCGAAGTGGCCAAGATAGCTCTCGAGAAGCTGATAGCCGACGGACGCATCCATCCGGCCCGCATCGAGGAAGCCGTGGAAGAAGGACGCAAGGAAGTCGATCAGAGGATCAAGGAAGCCGGCGAGGCGGCGGCATACGAGGCCGGCGTGGCCGGGCTCCATCCCAAGCTGCTCTATATCCTCGGACGGCTGCGGTTCCGCTACAGCTACAAGCAGAACGTGCTCATCCATACGCTCGAGGTCTCCTATATCGCCGGCGCTTTGGCCGCGGAACTGGGCGGCAACGTCGCGGTCGCGAAGAAGGCCGGATTGCTCCATGATATCGGCAAGGCGGTGGACCATGAGATCGAGGGGACGCACGTGAACATCGGCATCCGGATCCTCGAGAAATTCGGCGTGCAGCAGGAAGTGATCGACGCCATGAAGTGCCATCATGACGAGTATCCGCATTCGTCGCTCGAATCCTATATCGTGACCGCGGCCGACGCGATTTCGGCGGCCCGTCCGGGTGCCCGGAAGGAGACCGCGGAAAAATACATCAGACGGCTCGAGGAGCTCGAATCGCTCATCAACTCGTTTTCCGAAGTGGAGAAGTCCTATGCCATCCAGGCGGGCCGCGAGGTGCGGGTGTTCGTGAATCCCGAGAAGACGGATGATCTCGGCGCGATGAAGCTCGCCAAGGACATCGCGGGCCGGATCCAAGAGGAGCTCAAGTACCCCGGCGAGATCCGCGTGGTCGTGATGCGCGAGACCCGGTCGATCGAGTTCGCCCGGTAGGGTCGAGTGTTGACAATGTTTGGGATTTGCTTTTTTTCAGCGAAAAGTTAGAATGGTATCGGAGGAAAATTCATAGACACTCCGGATGGCCGGAGCAGAAAACTAGAAAGGCAGGTGGAAAGTATGACGAATGTGAACAAAGACGCGCTCGTGCACGCGGTGTGCGCCAAGACGGATCTTTCGAAGAAAGATGTCGAGGCGACCATCGAGGCCATGGTGGATGTCGTGACGGATGAGCTCCGCAAAGGGAACAAGGTGACGCTTACCGGTTTCGGTACGTTCCGTGTCTCGGACCGCGCGGCCCGCGAAGGCATCAACCCGCAGACCAAGGCCAAGATCACGATTCCCGCGATGACGGTACCGAAATTCACTGCCGGGAAGAGTCTCAAGGAAGCGGTGAAATAATCGCGAAGCGAAGCGGAATCCTCCGGATATTCCGTCCGGAGAGAACGCTTTCGAAGAAACAAAAGATAGGGCTGAATCCCGTTTCGCCTCGTGCGGACGGGATTTTGCTTTCCGTTGCCTTTTCTGCCCTTTGCGGGTATGATGGATGGGTCCTTTCGGGGCATAGTATAGTGGTAGTACGAGTGGTTTGGGACCATTTAGTCTCGGTTCCCTGCCTGCCGCAGGCGGGGATTCCGAGTTGAATCGGGGTGTAGTATAGCGGTAGTACGAGTGGTTTGGGACCATTTAGTCAGGGTTCGACTCCCTGCACCCCGACAAGAAGGCCTTATATGTGAAAATACGTAACCGTGAAAACGAGGACGGTATGGAAATGATCACGCTCACGCTCAAGGAGTTCAAGGAAGTCGCCGATAAGACCAGGATGTTCTCGTTCGAAAAGCCGGACGGGTTCACGTTCCAGGCAGGGCAGTACGTCGTGATGCGGATGGACCCGACTCGGCTGGTCGAGCCGGACGTCCGGGCAGGCGTCCGATCGTTTTCCATCGCGTCGGCCCCGCATGAGGACGAGATCGCGTTCGTCATGCGCGAGGGGATAACCGGATTCAAGAAGACGATGTGGGACCTCAAGCCGGGCGATACGGTCTCCTGTTCGCCGGCCGTCGGGCACTGCACGATTCCGGAGAATGACGGAAAACCGGTCGTGTTGCTCGCCGGCGGCGTCGGGATCGCGCCGGCGAGGGCCATGCTCCGCGACGCCGCGTTCCGCGGGGACACGCGCCCGTACGCCCTCTTCTACTCGAATCGTCATATCGTGGACGCCGCGTTCCACAAGGAGCTTCTCGCCGCCGATATCGCGGATTTCCGGTATATCTGGACGTTGTCCGATGTGACGGATCCGGCGACGGAGCCGCGGGAAGAGCGTGGGCACATCACCGGGGACATGATCCGGAAATACTTGCCAGATGCGACGGATTGCCATTATTATGTCATAGGCGCTCCCGGTTTCGCGGACGCGATGAAAGAGATGCTTCTCGGGCTCGGAGTCCTGCCCGAGGATATCAAGATCGATCCTTTCACGGGACTGACGGGCCCGATAGCCGGGAAATAGCGCTCGGGCGGAACCGTCTGCAGACGATGCGGGTGTAGTATAGTGGCTTATTATGCGACCCTTCCAAGGTCGAGAGGTGGGTTCGATTCCCATCACCCGCTCCACGAACACGATACGGAAACACCTATGAACAAGATATTCGCGATCGTCGGCGTCATGGCATTCGTCGGCGTCATGTATTATTCCTCCCGGCCGCAGGAAGACAAGGCGCCCTCACGCACGAAGGAGATCGCGGTGACGATAGACGAGGAGAAGGTCCGCGAGCAGTCGACCCAGAAACAACCGGTGGTAGCCGATAAAAAGGATAACGAAACGAGTATGGATCTCAAGATAGAGACGCTCCGGGAAGGTTCCGGGGATCGGGTGACGAAGAAGGGCGATATGATCTCGGTACACTACACCGGGACGCTCACCGACGGTACCAAGTTCGATTCGAGTATCGATCGCGGCGAGCCGTTTTCCTTCACCGTGGGCGCGGGAGAGGTCATCCGCGGCTGGGACGAGGGACTGCTCGGCATGAAGGTCGGCGAGAAGCGCCGGCTCACCATCCCTTCGGAGATGGGCTATGGTTCGCGCGGCGCCGGCGCGCTCATCCCTCCGGATGCGACGCTCGTGTTCGAGACCGAGCTCATGGGGATCAAGTAAGGCTCTTCCGGACATGAAAAAACGGAGACAGTCGGTTGACATGTCTCCGTTCAGTGTTTTTGCTCGTCGGCGTATCGTTTGACGAGTTCCTCCAAGAGCTTCTGCCGGGAGATTGGAGAGAGCTCGACGGGCGGATCCGGCCGATCCTTGCGTACGGCGGACGGAAGCGGGGGTGCCTGGGGCCCGTATTTCTTCTTCACGCGCCTGATGACCGCCGCGGTCATCGCGATGCCCTCGTACGTCAATCGGTATCCGGCGTCGTCTTTTTTGACGAGTCCGAGCCGAGCCAGTTCCATGAGACCCTTTTCACAGGTTTCCCGCGTATGGAACGGCTCAAGCGGACCCGGACCATCGCCGGACTCCCTGACGAACCGGCTGATCGCGCACGACCCGCCGAACGGGGAATACCCCCTTCCTTGTCTGAGGGAGGCTATGTCGGACAAAATCTCAGGCAGGGTGCTCGGGATGACGTTGAGTACGGCGAGGAGAACGATCGGATTATCCATGGTGCCACTCCTTTCTTTGTAATGAACATCAGCGTATCATACTGGGGAATGCTCCCTCGCGTCAAACGGCTTATGAACGAACGGAAGTTCCGGAGAAAAAAAGAGGATTTCATTTGCGCCCGCTGCGGTGTCGCGGTTACGGGTGACGGGTATACGAATCACTGTCCGGCATGCCTCTTTAGCCGTCACGTGGACGTATTCCCCGGGGATCGCGCCGCCTCGTGCGGGGGTCTCATGGAGCCCGTCTCCTCTCGCATGAAAAACGGTGAGGAGCGTATCCTGCACCGGTGCGTCGTCTGCGGCCATGAACGGGAGAACCGTGTCGACGACGGCGACGATCGGAACGTTCTCCTCCGGATGGCGCGGGACGCGGCCGACCGGCTCTCGAAGAGGTGAGGGAGGATGTCGTCGGAAAACAATAAAAGCGCAACGATTGGTGTTTGCGCTTTTATTATTTCCTATTCTACCAAAACGATTTTCGCCGTCAAGCCGTTTTCCGGGTGATCGCTTTCGAATCGTTCTCTTCCGTAAGGCGTCCGATCACTTCGTCGATCTTCATCTCGCCGATCTTGCCCTGATCGCGGCTCTCGAGCGTGGCTGTCTTGTTCGCAGCCTCGTTCTTGCCGATGACGAGGAGGTAGGGGATCTTCTCGAGCTTGGCGTTGCGGATCTTCTTGCCGAGGCTCTCGTTCGAGTCGTCGAGATCGCAGCGGATGCCGGCCGAGGCGAGCTGTGCGATCGTTTCCTCGGCGTATCCGTGTTCGCTTTCTCCGATCGGCAGGACGCGCGTCTGAACCGGAGCGAGCCAGAGCGGGAAACTGCCGGCGAAGTGTTCGATGAGCACGCTCATGAACCGCTCGATGGATCCCATGACAGCGCAGTGGATCATCGCCACCCGTTCCTTCTCGCCCTTCTCGTTGATGCAGGAGAGATCGAACCGCTCGGGCATATTGAAGTCGAGCTGTATGGTCGCGACCTGCCATTCCCGCCCGATCGCGTCTTTGGCCATGAAGTCTATTTTCGGACCGTACATCGCCGCCTCACCGAGGCCGTCGATGTATTCGCCGCCGCGTTTCGCGAGGATGTTCGCGATCTGTCGCTCCGCGTCGTTCCAGAGCTCCTCGGTACCGAGGTATTTCTCGAAGTGTTCCGGATCGTGGCGGGAAAAGCGGACGACGAGGTCGGAGAATCCGAACGATCCGTAGAACGTGTCGATGATGTCCCATACCGCGAGCACCTCCGTCTCGATCTCTTCCTTGCGGCAGAATACGTGCGCGTCGTCCTGGGTGAACGCGCGCGTCCGTGAGAGACCGTTGAGCTCGCCGGATTGCTCGTCGCGGTAGACTTTCGTGGTATTGGCGTAGCGCTGGGGGAGTTCGCGGTAGCTCCACTGCCTGCGCGCGTAGAGCTGCGTGTGGTGGGGACAGTTCATGGGCTTCATCGCGAAGAAGTGTCCCTCGCGCGTGGTGATCGTGAAGAGCTCGTCCTTGAACTTTTCCCAGTGCCCCGAAGTCTCGTACAGTTCCTTCTTGGTGATGTGAGGGATATCGACCTGCTCGTATCCGTGACGCTTGCGGAGCTCCCAGACGTAGGTATCGAGGAGGTTCCGGATGAGCGTCCCTTTGGGTGTCCACAGCGGCAGACCCGCGCCGACGAGATCGGAGAACACGAAGAGATCGAGCTCGCGGCCGAGCTTCTTGTGGTCGCGCTTTTTCGCCTCTTCGAGCATCGTGAGGTGCGCTTCGAGTTCCGCTTTCGTCGCGAAGGCGATGCCGGAGACGCGGGTGAGCATCGGGTTCTTCTCGTCGCCGTGCCAGTACGCGCCGGCGACACCTTTGAGGGCGAAGCATTCCGGGTCGATCTCGCTCGTGTTTCCCACGTGCCCTCCGGCGCACAGGTCGGTGAAACTTGTCCCGGACTCCGATCCGGGATCGCCCGTCTCGTAGAGGGTTATCTCGCTGCCTTCCTTCTCGAGCCCCCCGATGATCTCGAGCTTGAACGGATTATCCCGAAACAGCTCCCGCGCCTCCTGCGCGGTGACCGCCTTCCGGACGAAGGGCAGGTTCTTCCGGATGATCGAGCGCATCTCCTTCTGCAGGTCCTTGAAGTCGTCGACGGAGACGGCCTTCCCCTCGGAGAAGCGGATATCGTAGAAGAATCCGTCGTCGGTCACGGGCCCGGTCGCGAGCTGCGCACCCGGATCGCGCCTCAGTACCGCGATGGCGAGGACGTGCGCGAGCGAGTGGCGGATTTCGGAGAGGCGCTGTTCCATAGGGGAGTGATCGTTAACGGTTGATGATTATTTCCCCTCCTCGGAGGTCCGTATCGAGAGGTGGAGGTCTTTCTTGAGTTCGGCGGTCTGCACGTACTCCTTTCCCGGGGTCTTTATGGTCACTTTGACGGGGATGGTTCCGGTGCCGGATTGCTTCTGGATGAGGAGCTCGTAGCCGTCGGCCGTGATCGTCGGGGGAAGCTCGTAGCTGATCGAGGTCGGAAGCGTGGACCCGATAAGGGCATCGACCTTGTAGCCGAAGACCATCTTGTTCCACTCCGCTGATTCCTGCGATGAGACGCCACCGGTCTTTACGCGGCTTTGGTCGATATATGAGGAGCCGGAAGGTGCGAGGACGCGGGTATAGGTATGGTAGTCGCTCGTGCGCCAGTCTCCGTGGGTCGCCGTATGGTTGTAGGTGTAAAGCACGGTCGCCTTGGGTTTCTCTCCGGTGAAGTCGACGGTGTAATCGAGCGATCGCCGGACGTAGTAGTCGCTCTTGAGGGCTCCGAGGTTGGCATCGACGACCATGAGGTAGTCCTTGTTCCAGTCTTTCGATACCGCCCCGTCCCAGTGGACGCTCTCGACCTCTTTCTGGAGTTCGGCATCCTTGAAGAAGAGCTGGACATTCTTGTCGCGGAGCTCCTCGAGGCCGAGGTTCGCGAGCTTCTGTACGTCATCGAGTCCGTCGATGCGCCCGATGATTTCCGCCGCGAGCCGTTTCATGACGTTTTTCCGGTTCTGCTTGAGCTCGGCCGGGATGTCGTCCCCGAGATAGGCCTTCTCGACGTCTTCCTCGAGATCGATCGCGGCGTTCTCCGCGGTGTACGTGCCGAAACCGGGAATCGTGATCGGGCCGACGACGCCGATGACGTGATTCAACACGTCGGCGTTGATGGCGATGACGCCGTCAAGCCGTTCGCGTCCGCCTCCGAGCCGGTAGAAATACTCGGCCTTGGCCGCGTTCGTGGGAAAATCGGGGGAGAAGTTGGAATCCCGGAGCATCCAGCGCTTGATCTGGGCGTAGCGCGTGAGCGGCCACGGAGGCGTCACCTTGATGCCGGCGTCCTTGATCCGCTGGTCGAGGAGGTTGGCATCCTCGAAGACGAAGGAGACGATCTTCCCGTCCTTCACCTTCAGGATCGCGTACTGGCCGAGAAATCCTCCGCCCGGACGGAGCTCGTAGTTGTTCTGGAGCATGAGGAAGAACGTATGGGTTTCCCCGTCGGTCTGGGTGAACTTCGAGACGAGCGATCCGATGACCTCTATCTCCTTCTTCGTGTCCGGTTCGAGGGGGAGCAGTTTCGAGACCCTTTCGAACAGGGCGAACCCGCCGGCCGCGAATTCCTCCTTGTGTTCCTTGGCATAGAAGAACAGGATAATGCCTCCTATCGCGACCAGAAGGAGTGCCGAAAGCGCGATGATCCGGCCGCGGGTGAGTGTCAATTTCATGATTTTTTCCAGGTTTTTTACCAGCGGAGTCTATCATGAAGGAGATACTTTGAAAAGACGTTCCTGGTAGACAGGCACGGCGCGTATGCTACAATGTTCCCTGTCGAAGCGGGATTAGTACAATGGCAGTACATTAGCTTCCCAAGCTAAGGACGCGAGTTCGATTCTCGTATCCCGCTCATCAGCAATGACGGGTTCCCTGCCTGCCGGCAGGCAGGGATTCCCGTATCTCGCTCAAAATTGTTACGGTCAGGCGGGCGGGGATTCCCCTTACCCGCTCCAAAAAGAAAACTCCCCCTTGCGGGGAGTTTTTTGATCGGCTGGCCCGCTCATGTGTCGACATACCTGCGGCGAAGATGCGTTTCGCGTGATAATCGCTTTGACCACGTCGGTTATTTGTGCTATAATAGGTGAGTCGGGTAATGAATTTTGAAAGAAGAATCATGTCGGATGTGAACACGTCGAAAAAGAAGGATGGCAAGGGCCTGGACTTCTCGTGGATTTTCGAGACGGTGTTCGGGAGCGTGCAATCGCTCGTGGGCAAGCTCTTCGACGGTGTCGCAGTCGGCGTGGAAGACATACTGAGTCGCATCGCCCGGCGCGGGCTCGTCCTCGTCCTCGCGATATTCGGGATGTGGTTCCTGCTCTCCGGCTTCGCGAGACTGCTCGATTTCCTCTATGGAGTGCCGGGAGTCGGTCAGGTACTCGTCGGGACGCTCGTGTTCTCGACAGCGGTCATACTCTCCGCTTTATGGAAACGGGAGCGGTGAACGTACTTTATATTATACTGATAAACCAAGTAACAATTATAAAAAGCGTATGGCTCAGCTCAAGGACAACATGGAGGATGTGAAGGCGAAGGTCGAGAAGGAGCTCGACAAGAGCAAGAAGCTCGTCGAGAAAGAAGCGCTCAAGATGAAGAAGTCGGTCGAGGGAGTCGCGAAGAAGGCCGAGGATTTCATGAAGAAGAACCCCGAAAAGGCGGCCGCGATCGCGGCGGGTGTCGGCGCGGCGCTCGGCGCGGCGGCGGCTCTCCTCCTCTCCGGTGGCAAGAAGAAGGGGAAGAAGTGACCCGAAGGGTCATCCCGAGCGTAGTCGAGGGATCCCGAACAACGAGTGCATTTCAAGAGAGTAAGGCCCGCACACTGCGGGCCTTTACGTTCTTCCGTTCCGGCGTACAATGAAGACACTATGAGAATGATCGGAATCCTAATCACGATGCTTGCCCTGGCCTTCGGGGCGGGGTATTTCATCCTCAGCGCTCCCGAGGCGAGTTTGGTCGTGGAGAATGCTGTCGCTCCGGCCGTCGAAAATCTCTCCGCGGAGATACCGGCGCCCGCGGCGGCGGAGGAAGTCGTGAAAACGGTCGAGGAACAGACTGCCGAAGCCATGGAGCAGGTGAAAGAGCCGACGGCTGAGAATTCACAGCCGACGAAGACCGCCGAAGCCGACGAGCCAAAAAAACCGGCCGCGTCTGACGATGCTCCTTCCATACGGAATCGTCTTGTCTCGTTCGGATATGCCGAAAGCTCCGGGAGATCGATCGACACGGCCGTGCTCCACTCGTCGTACAACAACCAAGGCGGGGACCGGTATTCGGTCGACAAGGTGATCGATATCTGGAAATCATACGATGTCGCGCCGCACTACATGATCGATCGGAAGGGGACGATCTATCGCCTGGTCGAGGACGAGGACATCGCGTACCATGCAGGGAACTCCAAGATGCCCGACGGACGGACGAACGTGAACGGATTTTCGATCGGCATCGAGATCCTGGGTGACGAGGATGCCGGATATACGGGCGCCCAGTACGACAGCGTGAACGCGCTCGTCGCGTACCTCGGGAAGAAGCACGGGGTGAAATATGTCGTCGGGCATGACGATATCGCGCCGGGGCGCAAGACCGATCCGTGGAATTTCGATTGGAAGAAACTGAAATAGGAATTATGGAGAGAACGTTCGCGCTGAAAGTCGAAAAAGAGAAATCCCGCCTCGCCCTGCTTGAGGACGGTACGGAGGTGATCGCCAAAGAATGGTCCGAAGGCCGCGACATGGGGCGGCAGCTCTTCGAATCGATCGATGCCATCCTCAAGGAAAAGGGTCTTCGGCCGACCGATGTGTCGGATTTCACCGTCGAGACGGAAGTCTCCGACAATTTCACATCCGTGAAAATCGCGCAAACCGTGGCCGAAACATACCGTTTTTCGGCAAGAAAGGAGCATTTTCGTGAGTGACGGATCGCCGGGCCATATCTTCGGTCTTGACAGGAAAATGGCCTCTTGGTACCATCATCCTACTCGACATCAAGATCTTGGACTTTCCCCGGGTAGCCTGAGCGACGGCTCGGCAAAACAAAAGAACCGCGCTTTTCGAATGACGCGGGTTGCCGTTTTTGTTCCTTCTTTTTCAAAGAAGATGTTTAGCGTCCGCACGCGAAGCACAATTTCATAAGTAAGCTGTTAACCATCGAGCCTGCTTGTTTCTTTTCGGGTGATGAAAGAAGCAAGAAGAACGAGATGGCCATTTTCGTATGTCCCAAGCGAAGCCGGCACTCCGTGTCAAAGAGCATTTCAGCGCGCACTCTTCGCTTTCGAAGCGGAGGTTCTTCCAGGACCAGCTGTTGGTCTCCCTGCCGAACCTCATCGAGATACAGTCAGACTCCTATGAATGGTTCTGGGAGAAAGGACTCAAGGAGCTCTTCGACGAGGTGAACCCGATCACCGACTTCACCGAGAAGGACCTCGAACTCTCGCTTTCCGACTACTATCTCGACGAACCGAAATACGATCCGGAGACGGCCAAGGCCAAGAACATCTCCTACGAGGCCCCGCTCCGCGCCAAGGCGACCTTGGTACTGAAGAAGACCGGCGAGGTGAAGGAACAGGAGATCTATCTCGGCGAATTCCCGCTCATGACCGAGCGCGGCGCCTTCATCATAAACGGCGTGGAACGCGTCGTGGTCTCCCAGCTCATCCGCAGCCCCGGAGTGTTCTTCACCATGACGTTCGACAAGGGGAAGAAACTCTTCGGCGCGAAGATCATCCCGAACCGCGGCGCATGGCTCGAGATCGAGACCGATCTCGACGGCGTCATCTCGGTGAAGATCGACCGCAAGCGCAAGCTCCCGATCACGGTCCTGCTCAAGGCGTTCGGATACGACGAGAAGGCGATCCGCAAGGAGTTCGCCGATATCGACACGGCCGAGAAGCGCTATATCGACGAGACGTTCGCCAAGGACTCCATCCCGAACCGCGGCGAGGCCTACCGCGAAGTCTACAAGCGCATCCGCCCGGGCGACCTCGCGACCGAGGAGAATGCCAAGCAGATGATCGATTCCATGTTCTTCAACTTCGAACGCTACGATTTCGGCGCGGTCGGACGATACCGCCTCAACCAGCGCCTCTCCGTCGAGCGCGAGAACACGGAGGCGAACCGCATCCTCAACACGGAGGACCTCCTCCTCATCATCCGGGAAGTCATTCGGCTTTCCAACGATCCGGACGGACGCCCCGATGATATCGACCACCTCGGCAACCGCCGCGTCCGCGCGGTCGGCGAGCTCATCCAGAACAAGCTCCGCGTCGGCATCTACCGCATGGTCCGCAACATCAAGGACCGCATGAGCACCTGCGACCTCGCGACCGTCGTCCCGGGCCAGCTCGTGAACCCGCGCCCCGTCGCGGCCGCCGTGAAGGAATTCTTCTCGAGCTCCCAGCTGTCGCAGTTCATGGACCAGGTGAACCCGCTCGCGGAACTCGAGCACAAGCGCCGCCTCTCCGCCATGGGTCCCGGAGGACTCACGCGGGAGCGCGCCGGCTTCGAGGTTCGCGATGTCCATCATAGCCACTACGGTCGCATCTGCCCCGTGCAGACGCCGGAAGGTCCGAACATCGGACTCGTGGGACACCTCGCGACCTATGCGCGCGTGAACGAATACGGATTCCTCGAGACGCCGTACCTCAAGGTGAGCAAGGAAGTCCCGGCGGACAAGGACGCGCTCATGAACCGCATCCTGAGCGAGAATGTTTCCGGCATAGCGAAGTCCGGAGAGAAGATTTCCGACGAGAAGCTCGCCGAGAAGATCGCGAAGGAGCGGAAGGGGAAGACGGTTTCCGTCAAGCCGTTCGTGACGCTCGATATCGAATACATCAACGCCATCGTCGAGGACCGCAAGTCGATCGCCCATGCCGGCATCTCGTTCGACGAACATCGCAACATCACCGAAGCGCTCGTCGAGGCGCGCGTGAAGGGGCATCCGGAAATGGTCGAAGCCACGGAACTCGACTATGTCGACGTCTCCGCCAAGCAGTGCATCTCGGTCGCGACGTCGCTCATCCCGTTCCTCGAGCATGACGACGCCAACCGCGCGCTCATGGGCTCGAACATGCAGCGGCAGGCCGTGTCCTGCGTCGTCCCGCAGGCGCCGATCGTCGGCACCGGCATCGAGGACAAGGCCGCCAAGGACTCCGGACAGGTCGCGGTCGCCGTCCGCGACGGCGAAGTGATCTCCGTCGACGGTGGACACGTCGTCGTCCGGGAGAAGACGCCCGTCGGATCGAAGAAGGAACATTTCGACCGCGAATACAAACTGCTCACCTTCGCCAAATCGAACTCGTTCACGAGCATGAACCAGGTCCCCCGCGTGACCAAGGGTCAGGCCGTGAAGAAAGGCGACGTGCTCGCCGACGGTGCGTCCACGGACCACGGCGAACTCGCGCTCGGCCAGAACATGCTCGTCGCGTTCGTCCCGTGGGAGGGATTCAACTACGAGGACGCGATCATCGTCTCGGAACGAGTCATCCACGCGGACCGCTATAGTTCCATCCATATCGAGGATTTCTCCATCGACGTCCGTGACACCAAGCTCGGGCCGGAGGTGGTCACCCGGGACATCCCGAACATCGGCGAGGATCGGCTGAAGAACCTCGACGAGGGCGGCATCGTCCGCATCGGCGCCGAGGTCTCGTCCGGCGATATCCTCGTCGGCAAGATCACGCCGAAGGGAGAGGGCGACCTCACCGCGGAAGAACGCCTCCTGCGCGTCATCTTTGGCGAGAAGGCCCGCGACGTGAAGGACTCCTCGCTCTATCTCCCGCACGGGGAGCACGGCAAGGTCGTCGACGTGAAGATCTTCTCCCGCAACAAGGGGGACAAGCTCCCGATGGGTGTCTTCGAACAGATCCAGGTATCCGTGGCGCGCATCCGCAAGCTCTCCGTCGGTGACAAGCTCGCCGGACGGCACGGAAACAAGGGTGTCATCTCGCACATCGCGCCGGCGGAAGACATGCCGTACCTCCCGGACGGTACCCCGGTCGACATCATCCTCAACCCGCTCGGTGTCGCATCCCGCATGAACATCGGACAGATACTCGAGACGCACATCGGATGGGCGGCGAGGAATCTCGGCTATACGGTAGCGAGCCCCGCGCTTGATGGCATCTCCGAAACGACCATCAAGACGGAACTCCGGGCGGCCGGCCTTCCCGAGAACGGAAAGATCCGTCTCATCGACGGCAAGAGCGGACAGGCGTTCGACAACGAGTCCACGGTCGGCGTCATGTATATCATGAAGCTCAACCACCTCGTCGAGGACAAGCTGCACATGCGATCCATCGGTCCCTACTCGCTCATCACCCAGCAGCCGCTCGGCGGCAAGGCGCAGTTCGGAGGACAGCGCTTCGGGGAAATGGAAGTGTGGGCGCTCGAAGGATACGGCGCCGCGTATACGCTCCAGGAAATGCTCACCATCAAATCGGACGACGTGCTCGGACGGTCGAAAGCATACGAGTCCATCATCAAGGGCGAACCGATCAAGAGCCCGAATATCCCGGCATCGTTCCACGTGCTCGTCAACGAGTTGAAGGGCCTGTGCCTCAACGTCGAGCTCAAGGGGGCGAAGACCGAATCTTCCGACGGGGAAGAGGCGGAACCGGAGCCCGAAAAGAATTTCGGGGATCTCTAATCATCGCCTAACGGACCTAACGTCAAACCTATGTCGACGGAAAATATCACCAAAGTCAGCGACTTCGACAGCGTCCGGCTGACCCTCGCGAGCCCGGACGAGATTCTCGACTGGTCGACCGGCGAAGTCACCAAGCCCGAAACGATCAACTACCGCACCCAGCGATACGAACCGGAAGGCCTGTTCTGCGAGAAGATCTTCGGTCCGGCCAAGGATTGGGAGTGCTACTGCGGCAAGTACAAGCGGATCCGCTACAAGGGGATCGTCTGCGACAAGTGCGGCGTCGAAGTGACCCGCGCCATCGTGCGCCGCGAGCGCATGGGCCATATCAAGCTCGCCACCCCGGTGTCGCACATCTGGTTCCTTCGCGGTGTCCCGTCCAAGATCGGTCTCGTACTCGGGATATCCCCGTCCGAACTCGAACGCGTCATCTATTTCTCCTCCTATATCATCACCGAGGTCAACGAACTCCTGCGGGACAAGGTCATGAAGGATCTCGAGACGGAGTACAAGTCCAAGCAGAAGGAGACGAAGGGCTCCGAGGAGGCGCAGGACGATCTCCGCGAGCAGTACAAGACGGCCAAGGACGAGCTAAAGATGCTCACCCCGTACCGCATCCTCTCGGAAGTGGACTACTTCAACCTCTCGACCCGGTTCGGGCAGGTGTTCTCGGCCGGCATCGGCGCGGAAGCCGTCCGCAAGATTCTCGAGAAGATCGACATCCCCGCGATGATCGAGACGCTCAAGGGAGAACTCGCCGAGGGCGCGCATACCGACCCGAAGAAGGCGCTGCAGCGGCTCAAAGTATTCCAGGGATTCCAGAAAGCGGAGCTCAAGCTCGAGTGGATGCTCCCGACCGTGATCCCGGTCATCCCGCCGGACCTGCGTCCGATGGTCGCCCTCGACGGCGGCCGGTTCGCGACGTCCGACCTCAACGACCTCTACCGCCGCATCATCAACCGCAACAACCGCCTCAAGAAACTGATGGCGATCGGCGCCCCCGAGGTGATCACCCGCAACGAGAAGCGCATGCTGCAGGAAGCGGTCGACGCGCTCCTCGACAACAGCGCGCGCCGCGGACAGGTCTCGGCGGCGGCCTCGACCGGCCAGCGCCGGGCGCTCCGCTCGCTCGCCGACGCGCTCAAGGGCAAGCAGGGACGGTTCCGCCAGAACCTCCTCGGCAAGCGCGTGGACTACTCCGGCCGTTCGGTCATCGTGGTCGGCCCCAAGCTCAAGCTTCACCAGTGCGGTCTGCCCAAGAAGATGGCGCTCGAGCTTTTCAAGCCGTTCATCATCCAGAAACTCATCGAGAAGGAATTCGCGCACAACGTCCGTACGGCCGGCCGCATGGTCGACGCCGAGGCGGAAGAAGCGTATGAGATCCTCGATGAGATCATCGAGCACCACTACGTCCTCCTCAACCGCGCCCCGACGCTCCACCGCCTCTCGATCCAGGCGTTCCAGCCGGTACTCATCGAGGGAAAGGCGATCCGCCTCCATCCGATGGTGTGTACCGCGTTCAACGCGGACTTCGACGGCGACCAGATGGCGGTGCATGTTCCGCTCACCGACCAGGCCCGCTGGGAGAGCGCGAACGTGATGCTGTCATCCAAGAACCTGCTCAAACCGGCGTCCGGCGAGCCGATCGTGTCGGCGACGCTCGACATGGTGCTCGGCATCTACTACCTCACGCACTTCAAACCGTCCGGCAAGGGCGAGGGCAAGATCTTCTCCTCCATGGAAGAGGTCATCTTCGCCTATCAGTCCGGTATCGTCGACGTGAACGCCAAGATCAAACTCCTGTGGGAAGGGCAGATCATCGAGACGTCCGCCGGCCGTGTGCTGGTCAACGACATTCTTCCGGAGAAACTCCGCTTCATCAACGAGGAACTGACCAAGAAGGAGCTCCGCGGTATCATGGCCCGCATGCTCGAGGAAATCGGCCAGGATGAGACGGCGATCTTCGCCGACAAGCTCAAGGACCTCGGTTTCAGCTCGGTGACCAAGTCCGGCATCAGCTGGGGCATGGACGACCTCGTGGTTCCTCCGGAAAAGGAGCGCATCCTTGAGGAGGCCGAGGTCAAGGTCACGGAAGTGAAGGGACAGTACAACATGGGTCTCCTCACGAACGAGGAACGCAAGAACCGCGTGATCGAGATCTGGAACACCGCGAAGAACGAGATCACCGACGCGGTCCGATCCGGACTCGACAAGGAAGGTCCGGTGTACTCCATGGTCTACTCGAAGGCCCGCGGAAGCGAGTCCGTCGTGGTGCAGATGACCGGTATGAAGGGTCTCATGGCCGGTGCGACCGGTGAGACGATCGAACTCCCGGTCCGCAGCTCGTTCAAGGAAGGATTCAACGTTCTCGAATATTTCATATCGACGCACGGTGCCCGTAAGGGAACCGCCGACACGGCCCTCCGTACGGCGTCCGCCGGATATCTGACCCGCCGTCTCGTCGACGTGTCGCAGGACATCATCGTCCGCGAGACGGACTGCGGCGACACGGAAGGGACCTATCTCTACCGCGAGGACTCCGATCCGATCGGTATGAGCTTCGGCAGCCGCGTGCGCGGCCGCGTCGTGCTCGAGACGCTCAAACATCCCGAGACGGCGGAGGTGATCGTGAAGAAGGGCGGACTCGTCTCGAAGGAGCAGGCGGCGGCCGTCGAAAAGGCGGGGATACCGCGCGTGAAGATCCGCTCGCTCGTTTCCTGCAAGGCGCACAGGGGCGTCTGCCAGAAGTGCTATGGCATCGACCTCGGTCGCAGCGCCGTGGTCGAGCTCGGGGCATCCGTCGGTGTCGTCGCCGCGCAGGCGATCGGTGAGCCGGGGACCCAGCTTACCATGCGTACTTTCCATATCGGAGGCGTCGCGGGTACCGATATCACCCAGGGTCTCCCGCGTGTCGAGGAGATCTTCGAGGCCCGGCCTCCGAAGTCCCAGGGTGTCATCGCCGATGCGGCCGGCACCGTGAAGTCGATCGCCAAGGAGAACGAGAAGACCATCGAGATAACCATCGAGACCGTCGACGGCGAACTCCGCGAATACCAGATTCCCGCCAACCTCTCGGTCCTCGTCAAGGAAGGCGAGCTCGTCGGTGAAGGGACGATCCTTTCCGAGGGACACCTCGACCTCCGCAAGCTCTACGAAGTCATGGGCAAGGAAGCGGTACACCGCTACATCGTCCGCGAGATCGAGGAGATCTACGCGTCACAGGGTGAAGCCATCAACGACAAGCACATCGAAGTGATCATCCGTCAGATGATGTCGCGCATCCGGGTCGTCGATCCGGGCGACACCGAGCTTCTTCCGGGCGACGTCGTCGAGATGGCGCAGTTCGAGGAATCGAACGCGGCCGCGATAGCCGCAGGCAAGGCGGGAGCGACCGGCGAGCAGCTCGTGCTCGGCATCACCAAGGTGGCGCTTTCGACCGAATCGTTCCTCTCCGCGGCCTCGTTCATGGAGACGGCCCGCGTCCTCATCAACGCGTCGATCGCCGGCAAGGAGGATCGCCTCCGCGGCCTCAAGGAAAACGTCATCATCGGGCGTCTCATCCCGGCCGGTACCGGTTTCCGCGAAGCGAAGAGCGAATAGCGTTCCAGCCGTTTCATTCCCGTCCGCACGCCGTCGACGCGTATCCGGCGGGAATCCGAAAAAGGACCGTCCCTCGCATCAGGGGCGGTCCTTTTCGTTTCCTTTCCGGATCTCGCCCGCGGATACATCGCCCGTATATGATCGATCGGCGATCACTCCATGTTTTTCGGAGCCTTATCATCTTGCGATGGAGGCGATTTATTGGTAGAGTGGAGACGATATAAACAATCAGACAAAATTATGTCTCTCGCTTCAAAGGTATTCGTGGGACTCGCGATTTTTTTCGCGATGCCGTTGTCCGTGTCCGCGCAGGAAGCGGGCATCCCTCAGGGGATCGTCATCTTGGCGGATGTGAACATCCATGACGTGTCTTCGGTTCGGACCGACGACGGTTATGATGTCTCCTTCACGATCAAAAACAGGATGGGGGTACAATCCGACATCCGATACGGGCTTGAGCTGGTTTCGAATGAAGGTGTCGTGTCGACATACGTATCCGATGAGGTCCTGACCTTGCGGGAAGGCGAGTCGGTGCGGAAAACCATCCGTTATACGGCGCCACCGCACATGAAAGGCGCGTTTTCCGCCACGCTGATGAGTGAGAACAGCCGCGGGTTGCTGTTGGCTACGATCGGCCTGGGGACGTTCGAATTCGCCGGAAAGGATGGTGTCTTCGTCTTGTCAGACGAAAGCGACTGCAATCTGCGCGTGGAAGGACAGAACGATCCCTTCCTGCTCACCCAAGGCGTCGATATCCGACCGACCGAAAAGCTGTTCCTCAGCTGCTCCCTGGTGAACAAGGGCAGGGCCGAAACCCGGCTGATTCCTTTCCTGCGGACGTACAAGCGCACCGTTTTCGGGGACCTGGTCAGGGAACAATCGCTTGATGCGATTTCCGTATCGTCCGGAAGCGCTCCGACCGCGTTCAGCCTGCATATCCCGACGATCGGGGTCCCTCAGTCGTATGAGGCGAGACTCGTGTTCAAGAACGATCGGGGTGAAGCGGTGAGCGGTGAGATCGGATTCCGCTACGTCATGACGGGTGAGTCGGCCACCATCCAGAATCTGACGCTCGACAAGACCGGCTACAAGGCCGGGGAAACCGCCCTGGCGAAGCTTTTCTGGAGTCCGTCGGCTGACTCGTTCCCCGGATCGCGTTTCGGCGGAACGGATCTGCGCGATGACAAGGCGGTAGCCGCCGTGTCCCTGACCTCCGGCGGCCGGGCCTGCAGTTCCATCGTTCGGCGTGATCTGCCGTCCTCGGATCGGGTGGGCGATCTGATCGTCGACCTATCCATACCCGTCACCGCCGATTGCCCGAATCCGGAGGCGGCCATAACCGTCTCGGACGCGAATGGGAAAGTGCTGGATAGCCAATCGATCGCTTTCATCGACAAGAACGCGTCGGCGACGAATGACGAGGCTTCCGCGTCAGCGAACGGATCTTCCCCTTATTTCCTCGGTGTCGTCCTGATCAGTCTGATCGGATTCCTGATTCTCGCCGTCCATTATTATCGCAAGCGGCGGAATCATCTCGTCATATCCCTGCTGTTTCTGGTTCCGCTCGGCTTCGGCGCCCTGATGCCGACGGAAGCCAGGGCCATCACCATCGCCGGGTGGACCGGCGAGTGGACCACCACCATAAATTTCGATAAGCCCGCATATGCTCCCGGCGAGAACATAGGACTGTCCGTGACGACCAACACCTGGCTTTGCGCCAACTCCGCCGAGAGGTCGAGGTTCCACCTGAGTCACAACGACGGCGCCCTGCAGAATCTGATGTACATCACTTCCATTCCCTCGCACCTGAAAGCAGGAGGGGGGAAGGGGTTTGGGTTCCTCCCCCCAGGCTTGTATACGGGGCCGTTGACAGGAAGCGACGCCGCCACGGCCTCCCAATACGTCTATAGGTATTACAGTAGTAAATATTATAGATATTCCAATTTTCCATATACCGTTTCCAACGCCCAGGCAAACGTGGGCGCGTTGCCGGCTCTCAAGGGGAAATTGTATATCGAGTCCATCGGCCCGGGAGTCTACGACTACCGCACCTCGGGATCTTCCTATGCCGGGACGATATGGTATGACGTGATCCCGGTTCCTACCGGACCGACCGTTCCCACTATCACCCCTGATCCCGCCAACACGGGGCTCATCAACCAGCCCCAGTCTTTCACCTTTTTCTCCACCGATCCAAACAACGATACGTTCCGTTACGGTGTCGATTGGGACAATAACGGCTCCCTCGACCAATGGGTACCGGGGGCCGGTTATGTGAATTCCGGTACCGCTCAGTCCGCCTCCCGCACTTGGACCACCCCCGGCACGTACACGTTCCGCGCCTTCGCGGAGGACTCCGGCGGAGCGCAATCAGGCTGGCAGAATCATACGATCGTCATCACGCCGCCTCCTTCCGTCTTCTCCCTCTGCACCGCAGGAGGTGTCCCGATCGCTTCGACCCCTGGCGTCTATTCCCGATCGCTTGCCGTTCCCGGCTCCGAATCCTTCTTCGCTTACTACGATGCCACGCCGAATGTCTGCGGTGATACCGCTCCCGTAACCGACGGTCTCTGGACCGACACCGCCTCCCCGGCCGTCACCATCACCGGAGCGACCGCCTCCCCACAGACGATCACCGCCGTCTCCGGAGGCTCCGATACGGTCACCGTCAGCCGCGGACCGAGCACCATCACCTTCTCGTATACCGTGAGCGTGCCTTGTAGTCCGACGGCCACCTGCGGCGGACAATCGGGAGATTATTGTGAAGGGCAACCGTTCACCATCCCTGACAACGGCTGCGGTTCCTCGCTCAACTGTACCGGTACCCGCTACTGCGACTTCAACTGGAAAGAAACGACTCCGGGGAACTAAGAGAGAGCGATAGAGGGAATATTTTGGTGATAGGGCATGGCATGATCGAAAAGGTCGTCCTCGGGGGAGCGGGGCGGCCTTTTCCGTCGGTGTCGGGTACTTCATGGCTCGTTCTTGTGATATACTGAATCCGATAGTTTTCCCGGGTCATCTGTTCTGGGACGGTTGGAATTATCCGGTCTTATTTTATGGGACGCAAGAAAAAGGAAGAGAAAAATACCAAGGAAAGCCAAAACGAGGAGTCGGCATTCGAATGGGAAGAAGTTCTGGGAAGCGATGCGAAACGTAGCATCGCGGCCGTTTTTCTGTTCATGTTCGGGGTGCTCTTTCTCATCGCTTTTTTCGAGGCAGGCGGCGCATTGGGCGGCGCGCTCGATTCCGGCCTGGGGTCGGCATTCGGTTGGGGCAGATGGCTGCTTCCCGTCATGCTCTTCATCTTCGGCATATTTTTTCTCCGCCGACGCGAGACGACGCTCTCCGACGTCGTCAAATTCGTCGGTCTCGGCGTGGTGTACGTGTCGGTGCTCGGGTTCCTTCATCTCTTCTTGGGTGATACCGTAAAGGAGCTCCTCACCGCCGCCAAGAAAGGGGACGGCGGTGGATACATCGGGTTCGCGCTTTCGTATGTGTTTCTCGAATTCACCGGGCGAATCGCCGGAGCGGTCATACTGGCGGCGCTGTTCTTTTCCGGGTTGATCGCGGCTTTCAATGTATCGCTCATGCATTTCCTCGCGACCATGAAGGGTCGGGCGGATCGCATCATGAAGCGGGGAGAGGAACCGGATGAGGAAGCGGTCGACACGGAAGCGGATGAGCCGGCCGAAATCGTGGCGGACACCACCATGCCGGCGACGGTCGAGACGCCGGAACCGGTCGAGACCGATCATCCTCCGGTCAGGAACGTTCTCGAGGAAGCGAACATATCCAGGATCGAATTTCCCGACGATCGGCCGGAGGAGATCGATGCTGCCGAGAATGTGCAGGGCATCCAATTCCCAGGCGAAGATGACGAAGAGGACGGGGACGATGAGGAGGAAGTCCTTGATGCGCCCCGACCGCGGAAGCCCCGGAAGGAGCACTGGGAGTTCCCGCCGCTCGGTCTCCTCGAGAACAAGTCCGAAAAGGAGAATTCCGGTGATGTCGAGAGGAACAAGAACGTCATCAAGAGCACCTTCAAGTATTTCAATATCGACGGCGAAATGGGCGAGCCGCAGGTCGGGCCGACGGTCACGCAGTATACCTTCAGTCCCGCGTTCGGGACGCGCCTGTCCAAGATCACGTCGCTCTCCGACAATCTCGCGCTCGCGCTCGCCAAACATCCGATCCGCATCGAGGCTCCGATTCCCAAGACGTCGCTCGTCGGCATCGAGGTCCCGAACGATGCGCCGGCCAAGGTCCGCATGCGGGATATCCTCATGAGCGATGCCTGGAAGAACCGCTCTTCGAAGCACCTTTCCGTCGTCTTGGGCGAGGACGTGTCGGGAAAGTATATCGTCGGCGATCTCGGATCCATGCCGCACCTCCTCGTCGCCGGCGCGACCGGTTCCGGCAAGAGCGTCTGCATCAATTCCATACTGCTCTCGCTCCTCTATCAGAATTCCCCGGACGAACTGCAGCTCATCCTCGTCGATCCGAAACGCGTGGAGCTCTCGCTCTATAACGGTCTCCCGCACCTGAAGTCCGGGAAAGTCATCACCGAGAACAAGCATGTCGTGAACGCGCTCCGGTATGCCACCGCCGAGATGGACCGCCGGTACAAGATGCTCGAGTCGGTTCACGCGCGCGATATCGCCTCGTATCACGAGAAGTACGCTCGGGGCGAACGGCGTCGCGTGACGGACGAGGACGGCAAGACGCGCGAGGAGGATCTCGATCCGCTCCCGTACATCGTCATCGTCATCGACGAGATGGCCGATCTCATGATCGCGCACGGAAAGGAAGTCGAGGCGGTCATCGTAAGGCTCGCGCAGATGTCGCGCGCCGTCGGCATCCATCTCGTCCTCGCGACGCAGCGTCCGAGCGTCGAGGTCGTCACCGGCCTCATCAAGGCGAACATCCCGGCCCGCGTCGCGTTCCTCGTAACGAACCAGATAGACTCGCGGACCATCCTCGACACGAGCGGCGCGGAAAAGCTTCTCGGCAGGGGCGACATGCTCTACTCTCCGCCGGGTGTCGGCCAGCCGTCCCGCGTGCAGGGGGCCTTCATCTCGGAACACGAGGTGAGGGATGTCGTGAACTTCCTCCATGCGCAGGGTCTCCGGCTCGGCAAACAGGAGATCGGCGAGGACTTCGCGGGCGCGGACGAAAAGGAGAAGGACGACGCGGCTTTGGCCATGTCCGGTGACGATTTCTCCCAGGCGCTCGGCGGCGATGATCCGGAATACGAGGCGGCCAAGGCCGTCGTCATCGAGACGGGACGCGCGGCCACCACGTTTCTCCAGAGAAAACTTTCCATCGGATACGGCAAGGCCGCGAAATTCCTCGACCGCATGGAGGAGGACGGGATCGTGACCATGGCCGAGGGAGCGAACAAGGGCCGCAAGGTGCTCATCGGTCCGAAAGCCGGCATCTCAGGCGGCGCGGAATATGACGACCCGATCGCCGATCAGGCCTCCCGGGACAAATGGCAGATGTAGTCGGATGTCCATAAAGTCCGTCAGGTTCACAAGGTCCATACGGTTCGCAAGGGAGAATTTCTCTTTATGGACTTTATGGATTTTTACCTATATAAAGCCTTTTTCGTTTTCCGAAAGTGTGCTAGGGTGATGGTATGGCACTGATGGATTTTACGAGAAAAGCGGTCGGTTCGCTCACGCTCGGTGAAAAATTGAGGAAGATACGCAGCGATCATCGGATCAGCCTCGCGGAGGTATCCCGGTCGACCCGGATACAGGTGAAATATCTCGAGGCGCTCGAGGGAGGCTCGTATGAAAAGCTTCCGCCGGAAGTCTATGTGCGCGGGTTCCTCCGGAGCTACGCGGGATTTCTCGGCGTCCCGGAAGAGGCGATACTCAAATTGTACGATCGGGAGCGGAGCATACAGCGCAATCTCGGCCGCATGGATCAGTCGCGGTTCCAGCCGAAACTCCCGGTCAGCTTCTCGTTCGCGTTCTCGTCGCGGTACGCGTTCATCGCGGCCATCGCGCTCGTCACGGCGGGATTCTTCGGGTATCTCTACTTCGAGTTCCATTCGTTCGTCTCGGAACCGAGACTGGTCATCCTCGAACCCCAAGACGGCGCGACCGTGACGGACGCGGAGATAACGGTTCGCGGTGAGACCGATCCGAGGGCCGACGTGACGATCAACGGGGAGAGCGTCATGGT
The DNA here is from genome assembly GCA_021821305.1 of bacterium. GTDB lineage: Bacteria > Patescibacteriota > Minisyncoccia > Moranbacterales > UBA1568 > JAGOTT01. The sequence goes on along the minus strand of JAKACP010000001.1, from coordinate 51,256 downwards.
CGACGAGCGGGGAATCTTCGCGGAAAACCTCAAGCTTGCCTCCGGCCTCAACACGATCGCCGTCTCCTCGTCGAACCGTTTCGGGAAAACGCGCTCGCGTTCGTTTTCCGTGAACGCGACGCTTCCGGAAGAGCGGACCGGTGAAGTCGCGTCTCTCGCGGTCCCGACGGAAGCCGTCTCGGTATCCATCCGTATGATCGCGACGACGACGATCACGGTCCGCTCGGACGGCGAGACGGTGTTCTCCGGGGTCCTTGGAGCGGGGGAAGAGAAATCGTTCTCGGCCCGCGAGAGTATCACGATAGCGTCGGAACGGGGTGATGCGGTAGCGGTCCGGCCGGGCGAGCTTGCGGAGGAGCTCCTTTCGGAATCCGAGGGCTCCGCCGAGGCGGTATTTGGAAGAGAGGGGCGTTTGACGGTACAATGATCGGGTGCCCGGTAATTTTTTGTGACAAATACTATGGCGAAAGAGAAAAAAGAGTCGAAGGCAGGCGATCTCGATGCGGTGGTCGGCAGCATCAAGGAAAGATTCGGCGATGAGATGATCATGAAGCTCGGCGATATCCGCAAGGTCGACGTCGCCGCGATCCCGACCGGTTCGGTGTCGCTCGATCTCGCGCTCGGCATCGGCGGCGTCCCGCGCGGACGCGTCATCGAGATCTACGGGCCGGAGTCGTCCGGCAAGACGACGCTCGCGCTTCACATCATCGCGAACGCGCAGAAAGCCGGCGGGACGGCCGCGTTCATCGACGCCGAGCACGCGCTCGATCCTGAGTACGCCAAGAAGATCGGCGTCAAGATAAATGACCTCCTCATCTCGCAGCCGGATGCCGGGGAGCAGGCGCTCGATATCGTGGAGACGCTCGTCCGCTCGAACGCCGTCGACGTGATCGTCGTCGACTCGGTGGCGGCGCTCGTGCCGCGCGCGGAAATCGAGGGCGAGATGGGCGATCAGCACGTCGGACGCCAGGCGCGGCTCATGTCGCAGGCATTGCGCAAGCTGACCCCGATCATGGCCAAATCCAACACGGTCGTCATCTTCATCAACCAGCTGCGCATGAAGATCGGCGTCATGTTCGGCAATCCGGAGACCACGACGGGCGGACAGGCACTCAAGTTCTACTCGTCGGTCCGTATCGAGGTACGTCGGAGCGCCCAGATCAAGCGGGGCGAGGATGTCGTCGGTAATCGGGTCAAGGTGAAGGTGGTCAAGAACAAGGTCGCCCCTCCCTTCCGGACCACGGAGTTCGATATCATGTACAACGAGGGCATTTCCGCGTCGGGCGACCTGCTCGATACCGGCGTGAAGTACGAAGTCCTGAAAAAATCAGGCAATTCGTACCTCTTCGGGGAGACGAAACTCGGCGTGGGCCGCGAATCCGCGAAAACGTTTCTCAGGGAGAATCCGAAAGTATTCACGGAAATCGAGAAGGCCGTCCTGAAACGTTCCAAAGAGGCCCCGATAAGCATCGCGGAGGAGGCGGAGTAGCCTCTCTGATCCGGGTTTTCATGAGCGTCTCGACATAGCGTGCCGGGGCGCTCTTCCGCTTCGCGCCGAAAAATGGTATAATGGGGTAATGAGAACGAATCAAGCCAAGATTTTCCTCGGTGTTTTCGTGTCCGCCTTCGCGATGGCGGCTTTCGTTTCGCCTGTCTTCGCCGAGACTTCCGCCGACGAACTCAAGGATAATATCAACGACACGCAGAAAGACCTGAAAAAGGCGGAGCAGGAAGCGAACGCTCTCAAGGGCGAGCTTCAGAACATCAACGGGTCCATCACGACGACGGTCAACGTGATCCGTACGACGGAAAGCATCATCAAGGAGACCGAGGAGACGATCGGCCGAAAGGAGAGCGAGATCGAACTGCTCGAGCGGGACGCCGTGAGGAACCGGAGCGTCCTCCGCGGACTTGTTCTCCAGGCGTACTACGATGCGGCCGAAACCGCGCTCCCGGAGATACTCGAGGAAGAAGACATGTTCCGCGCGCTCAACGATCCGGAAAAGATGATGTCGGTCGCCGACCGGATGAACGGCGTGCTCGCCCGCATCCATGCCGTACAGGCGAGCATCGAGACGGAGAAGGGGTCCCTCGAGGCGGCCAAGGCCGAGAAGGCGCGGCTCCTCGCGCAGAAAGAGCGGGAAAAACAGGGACTTATATCGGAAAAGATCGAGACCGAGGATGACCTGGAGGATCAGCTCGCGACCATCGCTCAGCTTCAGAAGAAACTGAAGGAGCTCAATAGCGACCTCAACAAGCTCCTCGGCGGAAGCTATGACGCGAAGGATATCAAGGACGCGATCAAATATGCGAGCTCGAAGACGGGCATCCGTGAGGGATTCCTCTTCGGGATGCTTTCCGTCGAATCACGGCTCGGTGCGTCGGTCGGCGGATGTGACTACAAGGAGAGCAGGATGAGTGCGTACCGGCTCGGGATCTTCAAGGAAATCGCCAAGGAGATCGGCAAGGACTACAAGAAACTGAAGGTATCGTGTCCGCCGAAGAATTACAAGGGGACGGGCGGCGCCATGGGGGCCGCGCAGTTCATGTCCGATACGTGGAAGGGATACAAGAGCACGATCGCCTCGCGCACCGGACACAACCCGCCGGATCCGTGGAACCTGACCGACGGCGTCATGGCGATGGCGTCCAAGCTCGCGAACGACGGCGGTGCGAAGGATGGCAAGACGACCATCACCAGCCCGTGTAATGGGAAAAAGGTGAGCGTGAAGTGGGAGACCTACGCTTCCATGCGGTATCTCGGTTGGTCCTGCTATGCGCTCAACAACTATTCGAAGACCATTCAGAGCCTCGCCGGGAACTACAAGGACCTGTAGTCGTGCGGGTTATGCGAGAAAAAAAGCCCAGTGAGATTTCTCACTGGGTTTTGCTTGTCTCAAGCGCAGCCAGACGCTGTTGGGGCGTATAGACCATGACATGGAAGCAGGCCTGACGGCGCTCTTTCGTCGCCTGAACGAAGCCCTCAGCTTCTTTTTTCGAAAGGTAGGCCTCGATCCATATCCTCTCCTGGCGTCGGAGTTTCTTGTACCCGATATCTATCGTCGCTCCGGTCGGATGCGTCGAGGCGAGCGGTCCGTCTACGGGGGCCGCATTCCGGTTCCGGAGCGCGAGCTTCTTCTGGTAGGATTTGGGACGGATCGCCGAGGTCACGATTATCGGTTTATTGAAGACCTTCCGGAAATCCTTTCCGAGCGTGACAAGGAAATCGTTGGTATGCGGCAGAGAAAACGCATACTGTCGAGGGGACTTCCGATGCCAGCGGACATAGTCGTCGTTCGGGACGGGAACCAACAAGCTCTCTTTCACGAGTCGCATCATCGAGCGTTCGTCTTCGATACGCTCGAAGCCGAGCTCGTCCACCTTGGCGTTTTCGAGTGCGCGCGATTCGGGTGATCCCGCGAGAATGTCTCCAGCAAGAAGAGGGAGGGGGAGAAACAGTACCCACAACAACAAGGCGGCCGATCTCATGATGAGCTCCTTTGGCGTCGGTTGCAAAGAACATCTTCTGTCGGGAGTATACCACCAAAAAGGAAAATGTGAAGGCCCTCCGACCGATATCGGTCGGAGCTCGCATTCAGGGGTTGCCAAAAAATGGCTTCCATGATAGAGTTCGGAGACAAATGAGCAAGTCCGACGCGCCACCCCGCTCCTCGATCCGGAGACCAGGGTGGGCAGAAACCGCTTTCGGGGACTCTCGTTTGGCGGTTTTCATATACGTAATCAAATAAGCAGGCACAGTATGGAGTACGAACTTTTGTATCTGGTAGGAGAGTCGAGGGACGGGGAGCTTCCGAAAATCCGCGAGGATGTGGAAGCGACGGTGCGCGAATTCGGCGGGACCTTTCTTCCGGCGGAAACCGAGGAGAAGCGCAATCTCGCGTATCTCATCAAGAAGGAACGTCGTGGCACGTTCATCGCGCGCCGATTCACGATGCCGGCTCCGACCGACGAGCCGTTCGTGGCGGTAGCCGAACCCAAGGAAGGAGCCATCGAGGGAATCAATCGCAAGTTGCTCCTCTATACACCGGTGCTCCGGTTCCTCATTCTCCGCGCGGAGAAGCTTCCCGAGCTGAAGGCGATTCCCCGCGAGGAACGCCCGGCCCGTCGCGACGATCGCCGTCGCCCGTCGTCTTCGGATCGCCGGTCGTTCGAGTCGAAACCGGCCGTATCGAGGCCGGCACCGACGGTAAAGGCCGCAGAGACCCCGGAAGCGAAGCCCGTCACGGAGCCCGAAACCAAACCCGTGGCGGAGGCCGAGCCGAAGCCGGAGGAAAAGCGGATGAGTCCCGAAGAGCTCGACAAGCAGCTCAAGGAAATGCTCGATATCTAAACAAGAGGCGGAAGAGTCCGGGGACTCGCCGCCGCGTCATGACAAACATATGAACGTGAACAAAGTGATCATCGTCGGCCGGCTCACCCGTGACCCGGAAATCCGTACGACCGGTTCCGGACAGACCGTCGCGACCCTCGGCATGGCGACGAACAACTATTGGACCGACAAGAGCGGACAGCGTCAGGAAAAGACGGAGTTTCACACGGTCGTCCTCTGGGGACGGCTCGCGGAAATCGCCGGTCAGTACCTCACTAAGGGCGCGGAAGCGTTCGTCGAGGGGCGCCTGCAGACGAGGGCCTATACCGGTAAGGACGGTGTCGAGCGGAAGACGACCGAAATCGTCGGGGAGTCGATGCAACTCGGTTCCCGGTCCCAGCAGGGGCAGGGCTCCGGAGGCTATGCTGCCCGCCAGGAGGGCTCGGCCCGTCCGGCCGCCGCTTCGTCGGCCGCTGCCGGCGCCGGCGCCGCGCAGATGCCCAAGGAAGAGGATATCCCGACGATCAACCTCGACGACGAGCGTGAGGACATCAAGATCGAAGACGTACCGTTTTAAGGAGATGCGGGATAAGAGATGTAGGATACGGACCCCTCTCCGTCGATTATCAGGGTATCATTCATCGATTATCTTTTATCATTTATCATCAAAGCTATGGACGACGCGATGCGGAAGAAGCTCGAGAATCTCGACTACAAGGACGCTTATTTTCTCCGGAGGTTCCTGAATTCCCAGGGGAAACTCTACCCGCCGAAGAAATTCGGTCTTTCGGCCAAGGAACAGCGCGCGCTCGCGCTCGCGGTGAAGCGGGCCCGCTACATGGGTCTCATCCCGTACGTGGTGCGCTAGGACCGATCGCCGAATTAACGTATTGAAGAGCGAGTTCCTGAATTCGCGACTCTTTGATTGAAAAATTTCGTATGCTGACCCTCACCGACATCAAGACCGGAAAAAAGATACTCTGGAATGACGAGCCGTACGTCGTGCTCGATTATCAGCATTCCTTCTTGGGCCGCGGCGGCGCCGTGATGCGCACCAAGCTCCAGAACCTCATCTCCGGGGCGATCATCGACTATACCTTCCAGGACAAGGACAAGTTCGACGAGGCCGAGGTGACCAAGTCCAAGGCGCAGTATCTCTACCGCGAGGGTGACGAGTATCAATTCATGGATTCCGAGAGCTACGAGCAGTTCGGCATTTCCGAGACGGTGATGGGCGATGCCGCGAAATACTTGATCGAGGGCACCGACGTGACCGTGCTCCATTGGAACGGCCGCGCGCTCACCGTGGAAATCCCGGTCAAGATGACCTTCAAGGTCGTCGAGGCTCCGCCGAACATCAAGGGCGACACCGCGTCGGGAGGCGACAAGGTCGTGACGCTCGAGAACGGACTGCAGGTGACGACTCCCTTGTTCGTACAGCAAGGCGACATGATCATCGTGAATACCGAAAAAGGGAACTACGTATCCCGGGCTTAGGGATCTCTGAAGCAGAAGAGGAGGAAGAACCGTCGAGAGGCGGTTTTTTTCTCCGAAATTCATGCTCCGACGGCTTTATGTCCCTATTGGGATAGGCTCTTAAGCCGGCTTGCCAGGAGCGTGAAAATGCGGTACACTTCATATGGAAAATCTGCCTTTAGAGCCCTTTCCTATGAGATTTCAGGCGATCCTCTTCGGGGTCCGTTTTTTTACCGTTCTCTCTCTCGGAACATGGCTGTTCGTGCTGTTTTCCGTCGATCCGACGACGTCGGGGACGCCGGGGATCATGATTTTTCTCGGAGCGTTCTTTTCCTTCGTCGCGGGACTCCTGACGCTCATCCTTGTCGGACTGTCGAGGAAATTCCTCGGCGACGAGAGCGCGGCGCACGCGTTCGGCGGCTCGTTCCGGCAGGCATTCCTGCTCGCGTTGTTCGTGGTCGGGATGCTCGTGCTTTCCCGGGCCGGAATCCTCGCGTGGTGGAACGCGCTTTTGTGTTTCGCGGGCATCCTTCTCGTCGAGCTTTCCGCCAGGCGGATGACCCGGGAAGAATGATCGCGGGAAGCGGTCGCAGATCCGATCCACGGTACGGAAATTGAATTTTGATATCCCATCGCTATGGCCAAAGAAGACAAGAAAAAGGACAACGGTCACTATGACGCCAAGTCCATCCAGGTGCTCGAAGGCCTCGACCCGGTGCGCAAGCGCCCCGGGATGTATATCGGCGGCACGTCCACCGAGGGCCTGCACCACCTCATCTGGGAGATCGTGAACAACTCGATCGACGAGGCGATGGCCGGGTACTGCAGCGATATCCTCGTCAGGCTCCTTCCGGACAACGTCGTCGAAGTGACGGACAACGGACGCGGTATTCCGGTCGAGATCCATCCGCAGACCAAGAAGTCGACGCTCGAGACCGTACTTACGGTGCTCCACGCCGGAGGCAAGTTCGGCGGCGAGGGATACAAGATCTCGGGCGGACTGCACGGTGTCGGTGTCTCGGTCGTCAACGCGCTTTCCGAATGGACGGTGGCGACGGTGCGGCGTGACGGGAAAGTCTGGGAACAGCGCTACGACCGCGGCGTCCCGAAGGCGGCCGTCAAGGCCGTCGGAAAGTCCAAGGAAACCGGTACGACGATCGCGTTCAAGGCGGATTCGCAGATCTTTCCGGAAATCGAATATTCCTGGGACAAGATCCTCGAATACCTCAGGTACCAGGCGTATCTCACCAAGGGCGTCCGCATCCAGATCGAGGATCGCCGCGAGGTGGCGACGGCGGAGGACGAGCACAAGGCCAAGCGGTACGGATTCTATTTCGACTCGGGCATCATCTCCTTCGTGAAATTCCTCAACCGGCGGAAAGAGGTGAAGAACGAGACGCCGGTCTATATCGAGAAGACGGTGGAGGGCGTCTACGTCGAGATGTCGCTCCAGTACACCGAAGGCTACAAGGAGCACCTCTACGCCTTCGCGAACAATATCTACAACCCGGAGGGCGGCATGCACGTCACCGGATTCAAGATGGCGCTCACCCGCGCGCTCAACGACTATGCCAAGAAGAACGGCCTCCTCAAGGAAAAGGACGGTGCGATGACCTCCGATGACCTGCGCGAGGGATTGACCGCCGTCATTTCCGTCAAACTCGCCAACCCGCAGTTCGAGGGTCAGACCAAGGCCAAGCTCGGCAACAACGAAGTCCGCGGCATCGTCTCGTCGGTCGTATCGGAGGGACTCGCGGAGTATATGGAGACCCGGCCCCAGGATGCCAAGGCGATCCTCGAGAAATGCCTCCTCACCGTCCGCGCCCGTATCGCCGCGCGCGCGGCCAAGGACGCCGTGCTCCGCAAAGGGGCGCTCGAGGGAATGACGCTTCCCGGCAAGCTCGCCGACTGCTCGACCCGCGACAAGATGCGCTCGGAGCTCTACATCGTCGAGGGAGACTCCGCCGGTGGCTCCGCCAAGCAGGGGCGCAACCGCGAATTCCAGGCCATCCTGCCTTTGCGCGGCAAGCTCGTCAACGTCGAGAAGACGAGCCTCGACAAGGTGGTGAAATCCGATACGCTCAAGCCGATCATCATCGCGCTCGGCGCCGGTATCGGCGAGACCTTCGATATCTCGAAGCTGCGTTACGGCAAGATCATCATCATGGCGGACGCCGACGTCGACGGATCGCATATCCGGACGCTTCTCCTCACGTTCTTCTACCGCTATTTCGAGGAGCTCGTGACCGGCGGACATATCTATATCGCTCAGCCTCCGCTCTATCGTCTCCAGAAGGGGAAGACCGTCCGCTACGCCTATACCGAGGAGGAGAAGCTCCGCATCGTGGACGAGATCACCAAGGAGGCCGAAGCCAAGGCCGTCGCAAAGGGGAAGAAGGCGGGCAAGGAAGAGCCGGCCGCCCTGGAGGGCGAGGCGGAACCAGGAGAGGAGAAAGTCGCCGGTATCACCATACAGCGCTACAAAGGTCTCGGTGAAATGAACCCGGAACAGCTCTGGGAGACCACCATGAGCCCGGCGAGCCGGCTCATGCTCCAGGTCACGATCGAGGACGCCGAGGAGGCGGACACGCTGTTCGATATCCTCATGGGCAACGACGTCGAGCCGCGCCGCAAATTCATCCAGACCCACGCCAAGACAGTGAAAAACCTGGATATCTGATTCGGTTGCCCGGGCTTGACCGCGCCCTTTTCACGTGATACGCTGGGAAGACTTCCGATTCGGGGTTCCTTCTGTCGAAAGTCGAAATCTCATGGAACACTCCTTGGAAAATATCAAGCCGCTCATCCGATGCCCCGTGTGTCAGAAGAAGTATGAGCCCGGAAAAGTCGTCCTCCTGTCCGAGGATGACCGCAAGACGGCGCTTCATCTGACCTGCGAAGCGTGCGGGATATCCTCGCTCGTCTTCGTATCGCTCGGGAAGATGGGGGCGGTTTCGTTCGGGATGCTGACCGATCTCGAGCGGGAGGAAGTGAAGGAGTTTTACGGGAGCGAGGCGGTCTCGGCCGACGACGCGTTGGAAGTCCATCGGTTCCTCAAGGATTTCCGAGGCGGCATCGGCGAATGTCTCTCCTGAAGTATTTTTTTAAGTCATTTTCGAGATAGGCTCTAATATTTGATACGTCCCATCCTATGTCCGATACCATAACCCTCAACGCGGCGACCCGCGAAAGCGGCAAAGCGCTCCAGACGCTTCGCAAGCAGGGTCTCGTCCCCGCGGTCCTCTACGGACACGGCGCCGAACCGAAGAACCTCTCGCTCGAGCATCTCGCGTTTTCCCGCGCCTACAAGGCGGCCGGCGAAAACACGATCATCGCGCTTTCGGTCGGGACCGGAAAGCCGGTGAACGTGCTCATCAAGGATATCCAGCTCCACCCGATGACGAGCAAGTTCGTGCACGCGGACTTTTTCGAAGTGAGCATGAACGAGGCCATCGAAGCCGATATTCCGCTCGAATTCATCGGTGAGACGCCGGCCGTCCGCGAACACGGCGGCGTGCTCGTCCGCGCGCTCGAGGCCGTCGGAGTCAGCGCCCTTCCGGCCGATCTCCCGCATACGCTCCCGGTCGATCTCTCCTCGCTCAAGACGTTCGATGACGTGATCAAGATCAAGGACATCGTCATCCCCGCGAAGGTGACCGTCAAGGACGATCTCGAGACCGTGATCGCCCTCGTCGAGGAACCGAGAAGCGAGGCCGAACTCGAGGAGCTCAACGAGAAGGTCGAGGCGGACGTGACCAAAGTCGAGAGCGTCGAGAAGAAGGAGGCCGCCGAAGAGGCGCCTGCGGAGGCCAAGAAGTAGCCGCCGCGTCCTTGACGGGGTGATTCCCGCCGGGGTACGATGAATCCCAAGTTTACGAGGATGAGAGCCGGATTTCCGGCTGGAGAACCGAAGCCGATCACCCCTCCTACATCGGCCGAAGAATTCCAGTCGGGAATCCGGCTCTTGTCATTTTCCAGGGACGAAAAGCGCCGCGATCGGAATCGCGGCGCTTTTTTTAAAAAAAGAAAAATCCGGAAAGAAAGTTCCGTCGACCGCGAGCGTCCGCGGTCAGGAAGACGGGATTTTGCTTTCCGGATTTTTTGAAATGGCTACAGCGAGGAGAAGATATCCTCGAATATTTCCGGAAGTCGCGCCGCTTCTTCCGGCGTGAAACGGTCGAGGACGTAGTCGGCCGGGTCTCGGCCGTCTTCGGGGCGTCCGATACCGATACGGATGCGGCGGAAATCCTTGGTGCCGATCTTTCCGATGATGTCCGATATGCCGTTGTGGCCGGCCGCTCCGGATCCCTTCGACGCCTTCCACGATCCGAACGGGATATCGAGGTCGTCGTGGACGACGAGGAGATCATCGGGCGAGAGCTTGTAGAAGCTCATCGTGGCGGCGACCGCATCGCCGGAGCGGTTCATGAAGGTCGTCGGCTTCACGAGCAGGCACTTTTCGATGCCCCGCGTCGCGCCGGATATCTGGGACGAGAATTTCTTTTCCTCGGAGAATTCCGGGAACTCCCACTTCGTCCGGAGGAAATCCGAAAACAGGAACCCGGCATTGTGGCGCGTCGATTCGTATCCTGTCCCCGGATTGCCGAGACCTATTATCACTTTCATAGAAATGTCCTTTAGAATCTTGACCAGAAAACACAACTTTCAAAACACAAACATCCAAACAAAACACAGATTACAAACCACAAAAACACAAACAAAACCCTGCCCCCGTTCGTGCTTTGTCTCTTTGTGTTTTGTTTGGTATTTTGTGCACTGTGTTTTGTGTTTTGAAGAGATCCTATCTCTTCTGCGGTTCGAGAAAATCGGAGAATTCGTCCTGTATCCCTGCGCCGTCTCCGTCGGTTTCATCGAGCGTGGTTTCCGATACCGGAGTATCGATCGGGCTCTCGCCGTAGAGTATGACGAAATCGGCTTTCGAGATTGCCGTGTTCCTGACATCCGTGGGAACGGAGGCGGCTGACTTCTCAAGGCCGAAGGTGCGGAGCAGGCTGTCGAACGAATAGGGCTTGCCGAGGGATGTCCTGTCCATGATAGCGCTTTTCACGGATTTTTCCAGCGTCGGCGATATCGCGGTGTCTACGTCGAGCCCGCTCCCGAGAGCGCCTTTCACCGTCCGCGCGAACGCCGCCGCCTTGGAGGCGTCTTCCGGACGCGATATGACGAGTATGCTCGGCGCTTCGAGCGCTACCTGCTCGGTGCGTTTTCGGATGTCTTCCTGATCGAAGATATGCGCGGAGACTTCCCGGATCTCGCTCCAGTTTCCGGTACGGGGGACGAGGATGAACGCGCGGACACCCGAGACCTCCACGTGCGAGACACGCAGGAGGCTCTCTTTTCGCCACGCGTCGACGACGACGGTCGAGGCGTTGCGGAGGTCGGTCGTCTTGCCGAGTTCGGCGAGCGACGCGATCTCGGCGATCGAGAGATTGGTGCGGACGCTGTCGCCGAGCGTCTCGAAGAGACGGGTGATCGTGAAGGCGTTGAGATAGGTTTTCGCCGAGAACGCCTTTTCCTGCGCCGCCTTGATGATCTGCTGTTGGCGCTTGGCGCGTCCGAAATCGCCCTCCGGATCGGAATGCCGTTCGCGGGCGTACTTGAGCGCCGTCTTGCCGTCGAGCTCGTGCCAGCCCGCGGAGAGCTCGAACGTCTCGTAGCTGTAGTTCTTGCCGGGGTAGCGGGTGTCGCGGATATCGCGCTCCGAGTAGATCTTCACCCCGCCGAGGTCGTCGATGATGCGCTCGAAGCCGTCGAAATCGAGACTGATGAAGTAAGGGACGTCGACGCCAGTCATGTGTTCGACGGCGCGGCGGACGATATCCGCATCGTCGCCCGAGGAGAGCCCGTACTGATAGAGCGAGTTGAGTTTCGTGTAGAGGTTCGTTCCCGGAATCGGCGCGTAGAGATCGCGGGGCAGCGAGAGAAATCCCGCCCGATGCTCCTTCGTGTCGATCGAGGCGAGCATGACGGTGTCGGTCAGGTGTTTGCCGGGATACTTCTCTCCGGCGCGGCCGAGGAGCAGGATATTGATCCGGCCCTCGTCTTCGCCGTGGAGTTTCTCGCGCTCGCCGCCGGGGAGTATCGACGAGAGATTCTCATAGGTTCCCCGAGCCGAGGGGTTTTCGATGTGGATCCGTTCCGATACGGCGAAAAACTTCCATCCGAGGAACACGATTCCGGCGGAGAGGAGCATGCCGATGATGATCGCTGATTTTTTCGCCGAGCTTCCGCTCATGATGATATTCTTATCGGACGGTTACCGGAATCGCGGTCTTGATTTCGACCGAAATCAGTGTTATAATCGTCTTGTTTCGTCTTATTCGCCCGTATTCAAAGCCTTTCCGCTATGCTTCCACCGGAACAATCCGCCGGACAGGATCGGGGACATGAACCGTCCGAGGAGGAGGAATCCCTTTCCGCCGGACAATTTTTTTCCGAGATGGTCAAGGTGTTCCTGCTTGCCGCTGTCATCATTATACCGATTCGCGTCTTTCTCTTCCAGCCGTTCTTTGTCCAGGGTTCGAGCATGGTTCCCAATTTCCATGACGGGGAGTACCTCATCGTGAACGAATTCGGATACAAGAAGACCGACGTCGGTGCCGCCGGGTACGACTTCTTCACGGTGGATCCGTTCCGCGAGCTCGTCCGGCAGGAGCCGGTCGTGCTCCGCTCCCCGCAGAATGACGGCCAGTATCTCATCAAGCGTGTCATCGGGCTTCCGGGCGAGACGGTCAAGATCGAACGATCGAAGATCATGATCGCGAACGATGTCCATCCGGAAGGGTTCGTGCTGGACGAATCCGAATACCTCGCCGATACGGTCGTGACGACGGATATGAAGGCGCTGACACTCGGCCCCGACGAGTATTTCGTGCTCGGCGACAATCGGGGTGCGAGCCATGACTCCCGGTTTTTCGGTCCGGTCAGGAAGGATATGATCATCGGACGGGTGCTCTTCCGGGCATGGCCGTTTTCCGATATCGAGTGGTATTGATACAGATTTTAGCTTTTAGGTTATAGCTTTTAGGGGTCTTACAGTCGGGACAACTACGAAGCTACGAAGATCGTATGGCGCAGAAGAAACAGGCGGCGAAGAAGCCGATAGCGACGAAGAAGGCGGCCGTTCAGAAGACAGAGAGGAAGACCCAGCCGAAAACGGAGTCGAAGCCGTCCGTTTCGGAAAGCGAGCTTCTGCTCCAGTCGCTCCGCGGCATGCGGGATATCCTTCCCGATGAGCAGCCGTATTGGGAGCGCGTGCGCCGGAGCATCTCGAACGCCGCGCAGGAGTACGGGTACAGCCGCATAGAAGTGCCGATGGTCGAGTATCTCCATCTGTTCGTCCGCTCGATCAAGGAAGGGACAGATATCATCGACAAGGAACTCTACTCGTTCACGACCCGCGGCGGCGACCGTGTCGCGCTCCGTCCCGAGTTCACCGCCGGTATCGCCCGCGCCTATATCCAGCACGGCATGTCCGTCCTGCCGAAGCCGATCAAGCTCTTCTCCATGGGGCCGGTGTTCCGTTACGATCGTCCGCAGGAAGGACGGTACCGCGAGCTCTGGCAGGGAAACTTCGACGTGTTCGGCGAGGACGATCCGATCCTCGACGCGCAGGTCATCCAGCTCGCCTATCGTGTCGTCCGCGAACTCGGTCTGAAGGACATCGAGTTCCAGGTGAACTCGATCGGCGTCCCGGAATCCCGGAAACGCTATGAGAAGGCGCTCGTCCGGTACCTCGAATCGCAGAAGCACAAACTCTGTCAGAACTGCCGCGAGCGCCTCTCCACCAATCCGATGCGTATCCTCGACTGCAAGGAGGACAAATGCATCCAGCTGACCTCGCAGGCGCCGCAGGCGCTCGACTTCCTCGACGACGAGTCCCGGGCGCACTTCAAGTCGCTCCTCGAATATCTCGACGAGCTCGAACTGCCGTACTCGATCAATCCGCGCCTCGTCCGCGGGCTCGACTACTATACCCGCACCGTCTTCGAGATCTGGTCGTCCGACCGCGAGGGCAAGAAGTACGCGCTCGGCGGAGGGGGACGCTACGACAACCTCATCCAGGAGCTCGGCGGCGAGCCGACGCCGGCCATCGGGTTCGGCCTCGGACTCGACCGGATCGTGCTCGAGATGAAGCGGGTGCACGCGAAACCGCATGAGCCGGTCCGTCCGCGGGTCTTCCTCGCACAGCTCGGCGATCTGGCCAAGAAAAAAAGCCTCCGCTTGTTTTCCGATCTCGAAAAAAATGGTATTTTGGTGGCGGAGAGTTTCGGCCGCGGGAGCCTCAAGGCGCAGCTGCGCGTCGCGAGCCGCCTCGGCGTCGAGGTGACCATTATCCTCGGGCAGAAGGAGGCGCTCGACGAGACCGCGATCGTCAAGGATATGATTTCCGGAACCCAGGAGACAGTACGGCAGGACAAGCTCACCGACGCGGTCAAGAAGATCCTCAAGTCGAACGTCCAGCTCTCGCATTCGTCCCCGAAAAACTAGAAGACCTCATCGAGAGATCACGGCTATGGAAACGGTGTTCGACAAGATCATCAGGAGGGAGATTCCCGCGGACATTGTCTTCGAGAACGATGCCATCCTCGCGTTCCACGACATCCATCCGCTCGCGCCGGTGCACGTCCTCATCATTCCGAAGAAGCGCATAGCGAGCATCGACGATCTTGAGGCCACGGGTGGCCCCCTCATCGGGGAAATGGTGCTCGTAGCGCGGAATATCGCGAGAGACTTGAATATTTCCGAAAAAGGGTATAAGCTTCTCTTCCGGGTGGGGCGCGATGGAGGGCAGGAAATACCCCATATCCATCTTCACCTCATCGGCGGAGCGAGGCTCACCGAGGGGATACGTCCCGTCTGAACGGGTTCCGATCACGGAGCCCCAACCATAAGAAAGGAGGTCGGTATCATGATACAGGTCAAACGAAAGGAAAAGGAGACGGCAGAAGGTATGATCCGCCGTTTTTCAAGGCGCGTCCAACAGAGCGGCGTGCTCAAGAAGGCCCGCAAGCTCCGTTTCCGTCAGGCAGAGCAGAGCAAAGGAAAGCGCCGCGACGAAGCTCTCTACAAGACCAAGATCCGCAAGGAAATAACCCGTCTCAAGAAATTCGGGAAATTCGACGACGAGTCGCTCAAGGACATCAAGAAGAAACTTAACCGCCAATAGTGATGACGCTCTACGAAACCATCCATGAGGCGCTGAAGGCCGCGATGAAAGCGGGTGAGGCGGATCGTCGGGATACGATCCGTTTCATCGAGAGCGCGCTCAAGAACGAGGCCATAGAACTCCGCCGGCCGGTTTCCGAACTGTCGGACGAGGAAGTCGTCGCGATCCTGCGCCGCCTGACCAAGCAGCGCCGCGAGAGCGCCGAGAGCTATCGCGCCGGCGCCCGTCCTGACCTCGCCGAAAAGGAGGAGGCCGAACTCGCGATCATCGAGGAATATCTTCCGGCCGCGTTGCCGGAGGCCGAGTTGCGCGCGCTCGTCGCCGAGGCGAAGGCCGAGACCGGCGCGTCGACCAAGGCCGATTTCGGCAAGCTCATGGGCGCCGCGATGAAGAAGGTTGCCGGACGCGCCGACGGAGCGGCCATCAAACCGTTCGTCGAGGAAGCTCTCTCGTAGTATGCGAGTCGAACTTTCGATATCAAGGAAGGCGGAGTGCGGACTTCCGAAACGGTTCTTTACGGACGTGGCGGGAGCGGCGCTCCGTCTTTCTGCTATACTGGAAGAGGATACGACGGTCGCGGTCGGCGTGGCGTTCGTTTCCGACGATGAGATCCGCGAATTGAATCGGACATATCGTGGGAAGAACAGGCCGACTGACGTCCTTTCCTTCGGTGAGTTTCGGAGGAAGGCGGATGTCCATGCGACCGACGGACGGATCGATCTCGGTGATCTCGTCCTGTCCCCCTCGTTCATCAGGGACGCGGCGAAGGAAGACGGGGTTTCGTTCGAGACCGAGATGGCGTTCATCTTCTCGCACGGCATATTCCACCTCCTGGGCTTCCGCCATTCTCCGAGAATGTTCCGGCTCCAAGACGAGATAGCCGCGACGTATGGAAAATGATATATGAATATGAAAACGGTATGAGAGCTTTCGCCAGAAGCATGCGCCACGCGTTCCGCGGACTGCGCCACGCGTTCCTCCGGGAACGGAACTTCCAGATCGAGCTCGGACTCGCGATACTTTCCATCGCGCTCGCGTTCGCATTGCCCCTCACCCAGGGGGAACGCGCGCTCATACTCCTCCTCATCGCCGTCGTCCTCCCGATGGAGCTCTTCAATACGGCCTGCGAGCGGATCGTGGACATGCTCAAGCCGGGACTGCATCCGTACGCCAAGATGGTGAAGGATCTCACCGCCGCCGCGGTACTCATCGCGTCACTTCTCGCCGGAATCATCGGTATCTCCATATTCCTCCCGTATGTCGCCGAAGTCCTCTTCGCGAAATGAGGGAAAAATGGACGCACCGATGAAACGACCGCTCTCCCATGGGCGGTTTTTTGCGCCTTCGTCCATTCCACGGTATAATGACGGCTATAAGAACAAGCGTTCCGGGGGACGACCTTGGATATTGCCGGTATGCCGAAAATGGAAAATTATCTCGGAATCGACATCGGATCGTCCTCGGTCCGGGCGGTCATGGCACAGGAGGTCCCCGGTGAGGAGACGCTGCGCGTGTTAGGCGCGATAGCGCTTCCCGCCGAAGGCATGCGCCGCGGAGCGGTCGTCGATGCCGACGGGGTGGCCAAGACGCTGCAGAAGGCGCTCTCCCATGCGGAACGCATGTCCGGCGTGTCCCCGGATGTCATCGGCGTCGGCATTTCCGGAACCGACATATTCTGTCAGAAATCCATCGGAGTGATCGCGGTGGGGCGGGCCGACGGGGAAGTGACCGAGGAGGACGTGGACCGCGCGATGGGCGAGGTGGAGGCGCGGGTCATGCTGCCCGCGAACCGCGAGGTGCTCCATGTCATCCCCAAGAACTATCGCCTCGACGACCAGAAGGACATCAAGGATCCGGTCGGGATGCGCGGCGTCCGCCTCGAAGTCGAATCGTACGTCGTCGGCACGAGCACCGCGCAGATGAAAGGCGTGGCCCGTATCTTCGAGACGGTCGGTACGAACCCCGATTTCTACGCGGTGGAGCCGATCGCGGCCGCCGAGGGAACGCTCCTCCCGAAACAGAAGGAATTGGGTGTCGTCCTCATCGACATCGGCGGGAGCACGACGTCGGTCATCGTATTCGAGGACGGGGAATTGGTCCATGTCGCGGTCCTGCCGGTCGGCGGCGCGCATATCACGAACGATATCGCCATCGGACTGCGTACGTCGGTCGATACGGCCGAAACCGTGAAGACGCTCTACGGGAGCGCGCTCTCCCGCGAGGTCGGCAAGAAAGAAGAGATCAATCTCGCCGAGATCGACTCGCACGAGACGGAATTCGTCTCGCGTCATCATGTCGCGGAGATCATCGAAGCGAGAGCGGAGGAGATCTTCCGCCTCGTCAACGAAGAGCTCAAGAAGGTCGGTCGGGAGGGATTGCTGCCGGCCGGAGCGGTGCTCACCGGCGGCGGTGCGCTCCTCCCCGGCATCGTCGATCTCGCCAAGGACGTGCTCCGTCTGCCGTCCCATATCGGATACCCGAAACCGCAGGGCGGCATCGTCGACCAGGTCGACAGCCCCGACTTTTCCTCGGCGGTCGGCATCGTGCTTTTGGCACGGGACCGGTCCCGGATGGGAGGGAAGTCAGGACTCCTCGGAGAGAGCCGGAAATGGGATATGCCCGAATGGGCCGGCTCCCTGGGTAAGAAGGCACAGTCCTGGATGGGGAAATTCCTTCCATAAACCGCGCGGAACAGCCCTTTTCCTCCGGAGCGGTTCAAGGGGATACCCTTGACATGGATTTTTTCCGCGTGCTAAAGTGATACATCGAAAACAAAAACATTTCTCCGGTCTGTTTCGTTATCCTTTTTAGCGTTCCACTCGTATGGCGGAAATAAAGCCCGATATAGAAATGTCAGCGAAGATCTTGGTCGTCGGTGTCGGTGGTTCCGGTTGCAACGCGGTATCGCGGATGATCGATTCGAAAATCAGAGGCGTCGACTTCGTCGTCATCAACACGGACGCGCAGGCGCTCCACCACTCGAAGGCGAACGAGAAAGTACATATCGGCAAGAATCTCACGAAGGGTCTCGGCGCCGGCATGAATCCGGAGATCGGCCGTCAGGCGGCGGAAGAGAACCGCGACGAGATACAGGAAGTGCTCAAGGGTGCCGACATGGTCTTCGTGACCTGCGGGCTCGGCGGCGGTACGGGAACCGGTGCGGCTCCCATCGTGGCGGAAACCGCCAAGGAACTCGGAGCGCTCACGATCGGCGTCGTCACGCGGCCGTTCTCGTTCGAAGGCGCACAGCGCCGCGCGATCGCCGAGGAAGGACTCGCCAATCTCCGCGACCGGGTCGACTCGCTCATCACCGTCCCGAACGACAAACTCCTCTCCATCATCGACAAGAAGACCACCCTCATCAGCGCGTTCCGGATCGTCGATGACGTGCTCCGGCAGGGCGTGCAGGGTATTTCCGACCTCATCACCAAGACCGGCATCGTCAACGTCGACTTCGCCGACGTCCGCACCATCATGGAGGACAGCGGCAGCGCCCTTATGGGTATCGGTATCGCGTCCGGCGAGAACCGGGCCTCCGAGGCGGCCAAGGCGGCCATCAACAGCCCGCTTCTCGAGCTTTCCATCGACGGCGCCAAGGGCGTCCTCATCAACATCACCGGCTCGAGCGATCTCGGCATGCTCGAGATCAACGAGGCCGCGAACATCGTCACCGAGAGCATCGATCCGAACGCCAAGGTCATCTTCGGCGCCTCCGTCGACGACCAGATCCGCAAGGGCGAGATCCAGATCACCGTGGTCGCGACCGGATTCGACGAGGAGCGCATCAACGAGACCCGTGCCGGCTTCGTCTCCCGCGCGGGGAGCATGACCGTCGGCAAGGCGATCGCATCGCGCGAACCGCAGGAAACCGAAGCCGAACCGGACGAGGAGGAATTCTCCCGCGCCGCCTTCGAGAGCACCCGCCGCATGGTGGAACAGCCGACGATGATCATCGACGAGAAGATCCAGCCGCGTGCCGTCCCGCTCCGCACCGAATCGAAGGAGCTCGTGGAGGAATCGGATGATCTCGAGATCCCGGCCTTCATCCGTCGCAAGATGAAGAAATAAAACCGTCCGTGGAATTTTTCCGACGATGAGAAGAGGGCGTGAGCCCTCTTTCCCTTTTTCCGGGGGTTTGTTACAGTGGACATATTATTCGCTTCCTATGAAATGCCCGTACTGCAGTCATGATGAGACCAAGGTCGTCGATTCGCGCGAGACGAAGGACGGCTGGGCGATCCGTCGCCGCCGAGAGTGCGAGAAATGCGCTTCCCGGTTCAGCACGTATGAGGAGGCGGAAATGTTCAAGCTGTCCGTCGTGAAAAAAGACGGTCGCCGCGAGGAATACGACCGCAAGAAGATCGAGGAGGGACTTGCCCGCGCGCTCGAGAAACGTCCCGGAGGGGAGGAGAAGGTCGAGAGGATACTCGGCGAGGTGGAATACGAGCTCCATGCCCGACATGTCCCGGAAATCACCAGCCGCGAGATCGGGGATCTCGTGATGGAGAAACTGCGCGCCGCGGACGAGGTCGCCTATATCCGGTTCGCGAGCGTCTACAAGTCGTTCGGCAGTGCCAAGAGTTTCAAGAAGGCGATCGAGAACCTTGAGTAACTCTCTCAAATCTCACCGCCTCTTATATAAAGAAAAAACCATGCTTGTCTCATAAAACGTCCGGATTTCGGTGGAAAACCTCTCAAAGCTCGTCGGCTTATCCCGATAGGCCTCCTCGCTTCTTCAATGTTTTCCCCTCGAAATCCGGACGTTTTCTTGAGACATGAGATTTGAGATAGTTACTGAGTGATATGCGTCCGGCCCATATATTCCGGTTTTCGCTCCTTTCGTTCGTCCTCGGGATACTCGCCGGATCCTTCCTCGCCTCCCTTTCACCCATGATTCCTCTGTTGGTCGCCGCTCTCGGAGCGGCTTTTTTCGGCGCGTGGCCGGATCGTCGGGGAGCTGCTCTCCTCATACTGTGCGGTTCGTTCGCGTTCGGCTTCGCGTGGGTGGGTGATGCGGAGCGGTACTGGTCGGAGGACCGTGCCGAGGGGAACGTCACGGGAATCGCGGAAGTCGTCCGGAAGCCCGAGGAGAAGGATCTCTTCCGGAACGTCGTCGTCCGGTTTTCGTCGTGTGAGACGGATCCCTGCCCGCGCGATCTCGTCTCGGTGAGAATGCCGCTTTCGGAAGATGTCGCCTATGGCGATTCTGTCCGGCTCTCCTGTGCGGTGTCGGTTCCGGAAGAGGAGTGGCGCATGTACTACGCGAAGGAGGGCATCGGTCTCACCTGTCGGAGCGGTTCGTGGGAGAAGCTCTCCGGAAACGGATCCGTCGCCGGCCGTCTCATAGCGATCGCCGGCCGTTTCGAGGAATCGCTGACGCGTTCGCTTCCGGAACCGGAGTCGAGTCTCGCGACCGGACTCCTCCTCGGCGGCGACGGCCGACTGCCCGCGGAGGTGAAGGATGATTTCCGCGCGGCCGGGCTCGCGCATATCGTCGCCGTTTCCGGATACAATATCTCCATCATCGCGGGATATTTTCTGCTCCTCGGTATAGCGGCCTTTCTCCCGCGGCAGAAAGCGGTGCTCTTTGCGCTCGCGGGGACGCTCGCCTTCGTCTTCGTGTCCGGCGCGCCGCCGTCGGCGATCCGTGCCGTCGGTATGGCGGGGGCGCTCATGCTGTCGTGGTGGCTCGGGCGCCGGTATACTTCGGTGTGGGCCATACTCTTCGCGGCGTCGCTCATGCTCCTGTGGAATCCGCTCCTCCTGCGGCACGACCTCGGATTCATCCTCTCGTTTTTCGCGACGATCGGTATCGCCTTCCTATCGCCGGTGTTCCAGCGTATGATTTCTTCGCTCCGGTACGGGAAATTTTTCGCCGAAGCGCTGCTCCTCACGATCGCCGCGGAACTGTTCATCCTCCCCGTCATCTTCATGAATTTCGGCATGTTCTCCTTCATGACGTTTCCGGCGAACGCGGCTTTGCTTCCGCTCGTGCCGGTCGCGATGTTGCTCTCGTTCCTCACAGGAGCATTCGGTATGATATTCCCGGCACTCGGCACCATCGCCGCGTTTCCGGCATATGCCGTCCTCCATACCATCATCGCCGGCGCCTCGTATGCCGCCTCGTTCGAAGAGGCGACGGTCGTCTGGGACGGTTTCGGGTGGATGCACACACTCCTCTGGTACGCGCTCCTCGCCGTGGGCCTCTTCGCAGTCCGTCATTCCCGCCGTGCCGTTTTCCAAGCAAAAGCCGAACTGTCGCGCCTATGAAATCGATGTTGATCCGGACCATCTTCCTTTCGTTGTTCGTCACCGCCATCGTCGGAGGGATGTTCCTTCATGGCGCGCGGACGAGCGAGCGGGGAACCGAGGTCATATTCCTCGATGTCGGTCAGGGTGACGCGATCCTCATCAGGCAGGGGAGAAACCAGATCCTCATCGACGGCGGCCGGAGCGGCAAGACCCTCCTCACGGCCGTTTCGAGGCATATCCCGTTCTGGGACCGGACGATCGAGGTGGTCATCGCCACGCACCCGGACGCGGACCATATCGGCGGCCTTCCGGCGCTCATCCGCAACTATCGCGTCGGGACCTTCGTCTCGACCGCCGTGGCGTCGGAATCCGAGACGTATCGGTATCTCCAGCAGTCGATCGGAGAATATCCGCCGGCACGAAGACTGACGTCGCGAAGGGGAATGGCGTTCTCGTTCCCGGGCGGCGGTCGGCTCGAGACCCTGTTCCCGGAAGACGGGGAGCATGTGGCGGGTGAGTCCAATGAGACGAGCATCGTGACGCGCTTCTCGTTCGGCGGGACGGACTTCCTGCTCGCCGGCGACCTGCCGCGGGAGGAATCCTTCATTCCCGACGTACCGGCGTCCGAGATACTCAAGCTCTCCCATCACGGATCGAAGTACTCCTCGAGCGAAGCGTTTCTCGCCCGCGTGCGGCCTGAGGAGGCGGTGGTCTCCGTCGGGGAGAATTCCTACGGACATCCGGCACCCGAGGCGCTCGGTCGGGCGAGGAAGGCGGGCGCGGCTATCCGGCGTACGGACGAATCGGGGGATATCGTCTATCGGTGTCTCACCGAAACGGATCGGTGCGTGTTCGTTGGTCACTAGCAGGAATGGAATGTGTCTTGGTCTCGGACCAAACGTTCATTTCGATCGACACATCACCCTACCCGATGTCTCCCGTTTCCGACCGCACCCTCACCGCCCGGTCTTTTCCTTCGAAAAACTTCCCTCACTCGACGGCACCCGAAGGAAGTTTTCCGAGAAAAGACGGGCTTGCTCAAACAATGTGCGGTTCCCGGTGAACGGGAGACACCGGGTTGGTGATACCTTGGCACCGCGGCGGATGCTTCCCGACCGGCGCTTCTTTCTTCCGGCCGTTTGTCGTCGGAAGCGGGCATGGTTCCGCCGGAGGCGGAGAGCGACGACGACAAAGAGTGATTTTCCTCGCAGGGGAAAATCATGTGCCGGAGGAAAGAAGTGCCGAGACGTGGAAGCAGTCAGGGAGGAACCGTCTATCGTTGACTTTTTCCCTCTACCATGGTACGTTGCGCTTGGGAGGGGTAATTTTTGTTTTGAATACTATGGAAAAGGTGCGCCCGAAGCGAGAGCGATCGTTCGTCATCATCAAGCCGGACGGCGTCCAGCGCGGACTCATGGGCGAGATACTCCGCCGTGTCGAACGGACGGGGCTCAAGTTCATCGCCATGAAACTGCTCGTCCCGACCGAGGATCAGTGCTGGGAGCATTATCACAAGGACGACGAATGGTTCCTTTCGAAGGGGAACCGCATCACGAACGATCGGAAGGAGCAGGGGCTCCCGGTCGACAAGGAGCCGATCGAATACGGCAAGGACATCATCCGCGCGAACGTGAACTTCTTCACCTCGGGCCCGGTGCTCGCGATGGTGGTCGAAGGCAACCAGTCCGTCGCGATCGTGAAGAAGCTCGTCGGCGGGACGGAACCGACGACCTCCGATGTCGGAACCATCCGTGGCGATCTCACCGTGGACTCGTACGCGCTCTCCTCGATCGACGGTCGCGCCGTGCGCAACCTCGTCCACTGTTCCGACAGCCCCGAGGAAGCCGAGCGCGAGATGAAGATCTGGTTCTCGGAAAAAGAGCTCATCGGATATCGTCTCGTCGGCGAGCAGATACTCTACGATGTGAACCTCGACGGTATCCTGGAATAGTCCGCGCCCCTCTTCCGATACTTGCGAAAAATCCGCTTCCGAAAGCGGATTTTTCTATGGTACGATTGACTTTATGGGGAAATTGCGGTATAATTGTGGAAATGTTGCCGGAAAGTTTCCGCACATTTCCGCCTTGTTTTCTCAGGGCTTCCGTGTCGTTTTACAGAAAGAGGTGAAATAATGGCAAAAAAAGAGCCAGGTTGTTCTTTCAAACCGAGTTGTGCATTCGTGGAATTGGGGCGCATGTGCGCGCATGCGATATTCCAGAGTGGAAGCTGTCTGCGGGGCGTGGATACCTTTCCGCTGGAATTCGTCGAGAATCACAACATGCATCGACAAAACAATTCCGGCAAGGTGGGTGGTCACGCCATGAAAAAGTTCAAAAAGCATCATTCTTCCTGGAGGGGCTGACATGCAAGGAGACGCTTTCGGTGACAAGGTGGCGAGAGGAGAAGCCAACGCTCTTCTCGGGCAACACATCACGGACTACAACAATCTGTTGCAGAATCTCGCAGGAGTCGAATACGGTACCGAACGATGGTACCACCTGTGGGAGAAGAAGAATCGTCAGGAACAGTTGATCCGCCTGCACCGTCTGGAGGGAAAACTCCGCGGATGGGTGAAGACCTGTTTCGAGGGGACACATATCCCCATCCTCGAAGGAAAGCGGATCATGTTGTATCCCCGCCCTTGAGGCATGAATGGAGGCTGTCGAATGACCGCCTCCTTTTCTTTTTGCCTGTTCCATGGTACCAAGGATGATGTCGCGCGAGACGGGCTGTAGTATATCGGCAGTACGCGTGCATGGGGTGCACGTAGGCCGGGTTCGATTCCCGGCAGCCCGACTGAGAGAAACGAAGGAAGGATGAGGAAGCCAACTGAAAGTACAAACAAAAAAACTCCCGTAAAGGGAGTTTTCTGATTTCCTGGATCGCTACCTACTTGGCGGCGTTCTTGGCGAGGGTACGGATGGCCCTCGTGGACAGCCGGACGCGCACGCCGTCTATCTTCTTCGTCTGAAGATTGATGGCGAATTTCCGCCTCGTGGCGATATTGGAATGGCTTCGGGAATTCCCTGTTTTGGTTCCGCGACCGGTGACCTGGCACACTCGGCTCATAGTTCGTAGCGGTTGAAATATTACCTGAAAGAATGTACCATGCATTCGCGGAGTTGGCAAGTCATGCCATATGCGGAGCATGCCGAAAGGCCGCTCTTCCGCATCCTCCGTCGCATATCCCTCATCTTTCCCCTTATGGCCAACGAACTCGTACTTGTCGGTTTCTATCTCGTCACCCTCGTCTATTCCATCGTCATCCATGAGGTGTCGCACGGTGTCGTGGCGCTCTGGCTCGGCGATATGACCGCGAAATACGCCGGGCGGCTCAATCTCAACCCGGTGAAGCACGTCGACCCGTTCGGGTCGATCATCGTGCCGATCGGGCTCTTCCTCATGGCCGGATTCGCGTTCGGATGGGCCAAGCCGGTTCCGTACAACCCGTACAACCTCCGCGATCAGAAGTGGGGGCCGGTATTGGTCGCGTTCGCCGGACCGCTCTCGAACATCCTGCTCGCGCTCTCCGCCGTTCTCGCGGCCAACCTGCTCCCGCTCGGCGCGCTCGCCAAGGAGGATATCTTCTCACGCTTCATCGGCGTGATTTCCGGAGGAGGGGATTTCTTCGACCGGTGGGGACTGTTCGCCGACGCGCTGTCGGGATCGTTCGCCGGCATCTTCTTCGGTCTCTGTCTCTTCATCGTGTTCTGGAACGTGCTCCTCGCGTTCTTCAACCTCATCCCGATTCCGCCTCTGGACGGATCGAAGCTCCTTTACCCGCTTTTCGGCCTCCGGGAGGAGACGGTCCGCTTCCTTGAGCAGTGGGGATTCTTCATCCTCCTCGGCATCATCTTCCTCCTGCCGGGCCTGCTCTCGGCCATCATTTCCCCCGCGCTCGAGTTCTTTTTCGGGCTCCTCTTCTGAGTGGAAAGTATCCGAGGCAGGACGCGAGGGGAGGCTTGTTGACAAGTTTTCCGCTTTCCTCTACCATGGCTCTCACAAGCGTGTAGCGCTTTTTCATTTTGTTTTCATTGTTTTCAAAGGAATGGCAACGATCAACCAGCTCGTGAAGCGCCCGAGGAAGACCGCGGCGAGGAAGTCCAAGTCTCCGGCGATGACGTACGTCTCGAACACGATCAAGAACCGCAAGACCTACACGGACAGCCCGTTCAAGCGCGGAGTCTGCATCAAGGTGACCACCATCACCCCGAAGAAGCCGAACTCGGCGCTCCGGAAAATCGCCCGTGTCCGCATCACGAACGGTATGGAAGTCACGGCCTACATCGGCGGCGAAGGGCACAACCTCCAGGAACACTCGATCGTCATGATCCGCGGAGGACGCGTGAAGGACCTCCCGGGTGTGCGCTATCACGTCGTCCGCGGCGTGCTCGACTCCGCTGGAGTCGCCGGTCGCAAGCAGGGCCGCTCGAAGTACGGCTGCAAGCGCGAGAAGAAGGCCGCATAAGATACCCGATCAACAATCACTATGCCGAGAAGGAAACGACAGTACAAGAAGCCCTGGGAGCCCGACGCGAAGTACGGGAGCCCGCTCGTGGGTCATTTCATCGGACTCATCATGTGGAACGGCAAGCGGAGCGTGGCCGAGCAGATCATCTACGATTCGTTCGACATCATCCACGACAAGACCAAGAAGGGCGGCTTGAACGTGTTCGAACAGGCTATCAAGAATATCTCCCCGCTCCTTGAGCTGAAGTCCCGCCGCGTCGGCGGAGCGAACTACCAGGTTCCGGTCCCGGTGTCCGGCGATCGCCGCCAGACGCTCGCGATGCGCTGGATCCGCGACGCCTGCCGCAAGCAGAAGGGCAAGGCCATGGCCGAGAAGCTCGCGCACGAACTCATGGAAGCATCGAACAAGGCAGGGTCGGCCATGAAGAAGCGCGAAGAAGTCCACCGTATGGCGGATGCGAACAAGGCGTTCGCTCACTTCGCCTAGTCTCCCTTCTCCAGCATATCCCGGAGGGGAGCGGAACCTTCCCTATCGCGGAAGGTTTTTTCGGGAATATACGTTTTTCATATCGATTTTTACACGTTAAACATATAAGTCTATGGCTCGTTTACGGCCCATCGAGAAGATTCGCAATATCGGTATCATCGCGCATATCGACGCGGGGAAGACCACCACGACGGAGCGCGTGCTGTTCTACGCGGGTATCACCCACAAGATCGGCGAGGTGCACGAGGGCGCGGCGACCATGGACTGGATGGAGCAGGAGCGCGAGCGCGGCATCACGATCACGTCGGCGGCGACCACCTGTTTCTGGAAGGATCATCAGATCAACATCATCGACACTCCCGGACACGTGGACTTCACGGTGGAGGTGGAGCGCTCGTTGCGTGTGCTCGACGGCGGCGTCGTCGTGTTCGACGGCAAGGAAGGCGTCGAGCCGCAGTCGGAGACCGTGTGGCGTCAGGCGGAGAAGTATCATGTCCCGCGCATCTGTTTCATCAACAAGATCGACAAGGAGGGCGCCGATTTCGAGACCGCGCTCGCGTCCATCTGGAACCGTCTCACGCCGAATGCCGTCGCGATGCAGATCCCGATGGGGGAGCGCGGCGATTTCTACGGCGTGATCGACCTTCTGAAAGAGAAGGCGTATACGTTCGAGGGCGAGATGGGCGAGAAGGTCATCGAGGGGGAGATTCCCGCGGAGTTCGCGGACAAGGCCAAGGAGTGGCGCGAGAAGCTCGTGGAAAAGATCTCCGAGAGCGATGACGAGCTCGCGACGAAATATCTCAGCGGCGAGACCATCTCGGTCGAGGAACTCAAGGCGGCCCTCCGCAAGGCGGTCGTCGAGGTGCGGCTCATCCCGGTCTATACCGGAACCGCGCTCCGTAACAAGGGCGTTCAGCTCGTGCTCGACGCGGTCATCGATTACCTCCCGTCGCCGATCGATGTCCCGCCGATGGAAGTGCACGACGCCAAGACCGGCGAACTCGTGACGCGCGAGGCCAAGGACGACGCTCCGTTTTCCGCGCTCGCCTTCAAGGTCGCGACCGATCCTTTCATCGGACAGCTCACGTTCTTCCGGGTCTATTCCGGGACTCTCAAGGCGGGAAGCTACGTACTCAACTCGACCAAGGGAGAGAAGGAACGCGTGGGACGCATCGTCCGCATGCACGCGAACAACCGCGAGGAGATCGAAGACATCTCGGCGGGAGATATCGGCGCGCTTGTCGGCATGAAAGTGACGACGACCGGTAACACGCTCTGCGACGAGGCTCATCCGGTCATCCTCGAGTCCATCACCTTTCCCGAGCCGGTCATCGACATCGCCATCGAACCGAAGACCAAGACCGACCAGGAAAAGATGGGTGTCGCGCTCAAGAAGCTTTCCGAAGAGGACCCGACGTTCCGCGTCCACACCGACGAGGAAACGAACCAGACCATCCTCTCCGGTATGGGCGAGCTCCATCTCGATATCCTCATCGACCGAATGAAGCGGGAATTCAAGGTCGAGGTGAACACCGGCCGTCCGCAGGTGGCCTATCGTGAGACCATCCGGGAGAAGGCCGAGGCGGAAGGCAAGTACATCCGTCAGTCCGGAGGCCGCGGACAGTACGGTCACTGTTGGCTGCGCGTCGAGCCGAACGAGACGGGTGCCGGGTACGAGTTCCAAGACGAGATCAAGGGAGGTGCCATCCCGGCCGAGTTCATCAAGCCGATCGATCGCGGCGCCTTCGAGGCGATGCAGACCGGTGTCGTCGCCGGCTATCCGATGGTCGATATCAAGGTGACGCTCTACGACGGATCGTTCCACGATGTCGACTCCTCCGAAGCCGCCTTCAAGATCGCCGGTTCCATGGCGTTCAAGGAAGCCGCTCGGCGGGCCAAGCCGGTCATCCTCGAGCCGATCATGAACGTCGTCGCCATCACGCCGGAGCAGTTCATGGGCGATGTCGTCGGCGACCTCAACTCCAAGCGCGGTATGATCAAGGAGATGCAGGACCGCGGCGAGGGGAACGCCCGCGTCAAGGAAATACACGCCGATGTGCCGCTCGCCTCGATGTTCGGGTACGCGACGCAGCTGCGTTCCATGTCGCAGGGACGCGCCAGTTATTCCATGGAATTCGGCCATTATGCCGAAGTTCCGGCCAACGTTTCGGCGGAAATCGTCGGAAATCGCCAGGGTATGGCGGCGAAGGGCGGCGAGGCCTAGGGAAAGCCATGGACTTCCTATCCGGCCGCTCTTGACAAAAGAAAGCGCTGTTGGTAGGATTGCAACTGACGTTTTCTCCCGCCGTTCCGTCTTTTTAGGAGGTGGAACGAGGAGGAGATATTTGTTTTCGCTAAAAAAATAATCCGTTATATTATTGATTGCGGGAGCGGGGTGTCAGACACTCCCTTCGGGCAGTCCACTATCGTATGGCAGAGCAGTTTCAGCGGACCAAGCCGCACGTCAACGTCGGCACAATCGGTCACGTCGACCACGGAAAGACGACCCTCACGGCCGGTATCTTGAACGTGCTTTCGATGAAGGGATTCGCGAAGGCGCGCGGCGTCGATGAGATCGACAAGGCCCCGGAAGAGAAGGCCCGCGGTATAACGATCGCGACCGCTCACTGCGAATACGAGTCGGACGCCCGTCACTACGCGCACGTCGACTGCCCGGGACACGCCGACTATATCAAGAACATGATCACGGGTGCCGCTCAGATGGACGGTGCCATCCTCGTGGTCGCCGCGACCGACGGCCCGATGCCGCAGACCCGCGAGCACATCCTTCTCGCCCGCCAAGTCGGCGTGCCGGAGATCGTCGTCTTCCTCAACAAGGTCGACATGGTGGATGATCCGGAGCTGATCGACCTCGTCGAGGCCGAAGTCCGCGAGCTCCTCACCAAGTACGAATTCGACGGCGACAACGCCGCGGTCATCCGCGGATCGGCGCTCAAGGCGCTCGAGGCGAAGTCGATCGACGACGAAGGCGCCAAGCCGATTCTCGAGCTCATGGCTGCTCTCGATGCCAAGATCCCCGAACCGGTCCGTGATACGGAAAAGCCGTTCCTCATGCCGATCGAGGACATCTTCTCCATCGAAGGACGCGGAACCGTGGTCACGGGCCGCATCGAACGCGGTATCGTGAACATCAACGAGGAAGTCGAGATCGTCGGTCTCAAGCCGACGGCCAAGACGGTCGTCACGGGTGTCGAGATGTTCAACAAGCAGCTCGACAAGGGACAGGCCGGTGACAACGCCGGACTCCTCATCCGCGGTATCAAGAAGGAAGACGTGGAGCGCGGCCAGGTGCTCGCCAAGCCGGGTTCCATCACCCCTCACACCGAATTCGAAGGCGAGGTCTATATCCTCTCCAAGGAGGAAGGCGGACGCCACACCCCGTTCTTCAAGGGCTACAAGCCGCAGTTCTACATCCGCACCACGGATGTGACCGGCGAAGTGGAACTTCCGGAAGGATCGGAGATGGTCATGCCGGGCGACACGGTCACCCTCAAGGTGAAACTCATCGCCCCGGTCGCCATGGAAGAAGGCATGCGATTCGCGATCCGCGAGGGCGGACGCACGGTCGGTGCCGGTGTCGCGACGAAGATCATGAAATAATCCCGTTCTGGGAAACCGCGGGCGGAAAACGGTTCCGCCCGCTCCTTCTCCGAATGGGCGTCGAAAGTAATAACCGAGAAAACGGCAATGGCCAAAAAAGCAACAACCGAAGTCGAGACGCGGATGCGCGTGAAGATCAAGGCGTACGATCACAAGGTGATCGACCAGTCCGCGAGGAAGATCGTCGAGACGGCGGAGCGCAGCGGCGCCGCCATCACCGGACCGGTACCGCTTCCGACGGAGATACACAAGGTGACGGTGAACCGATCCACCTTCGTGCACAAGAACGCCCGTGACCAGTATGAGATGCGGGTCCACAAGCGGCTGATAGACATCATGAATCCGAATCCGAAGACGATAGAGCTCCTCACGAACCTTGATCTGCCGACGGGAGTGGATATCGAGATCAAGATGTAGCAGGGAATACAAAAAGAAACTCGTTAAAGTCCCCGGAAGGGGATACTGAACGAGCCAGGCGCGAAAGCGGTTTGGCTGGGGAGGAACCAGCTTTTTGTTTTACTCGAAAGGAATACGCGGAACGTCAGGAAGTTTACCCAAGATATCGAACGTATGAAGTTTCTCATCGGAAAAAAACTCGGCATGACGACGCTCCACGACGGACCCGTCTCGGAAAACGTGACGCTGATTTCCTGCGCCGAAAACAAGGTGTCGCTCGTCCGCACGGTGGAACGTGACGGATATGCGGCCGTACAGGTCGAAGCTCCGAAAACCGCCCGGAAGACCGTGAAGAAGGAGTTCCGCCGTCCGTTCACCGCGAAGGGCAAGGACGAATCCGCCGGCACCGTCGCCATCGAGGGCGTGAAGGAAGGCGACGTCGTGAACGTCTCGGTGTTCGAGGCAGGCGACATCGTCGACATCTTCGGGGTGACCAAGGCCAAGGGATTCCAGGGCGTAGTGAAGCGTCACGGGTTCGCGGGTGCTCCCGCCAGCCATGGACGCAAGCACGATATGCGCAAGCCCGGATCGATCGGTGCGACGTTTCCCGAGCACGTCGTGAAGGGTCGCCGCATGGCCGGCCGCATGGGAGGCGAGCATTTCACGATCGAGAACCTCCGCGTCGTGCTCGTCGACGCCGAGAAGAATCTGATCGCCGTCCGTGGGGCCGTCCCGGGAATCAACGGCGGTATCGTCGGGGTACGCGGCATGGGCAAGAAGGTCGGTGGAAAGTAGCGCGCATTTTTGAACGAACATATGATACAGGCTCCGCTCTACAACGTGAAAGGTGAACAGACCGGGAAGATCGATCTTCCGGAAGCGGTGTTCGCCGTGGCGTCCAACGACACCTTGGTCCACCAGGTATACGTCGCCATCTCCGCGAACCTCCGCAGTCCGATCGCCCACACGAAGGGCCGCGGCGAGCGCGCGGGTTCCGGCAAGAAGCCCTGGAAGCAGAAGGGAACCGGCCGTGCCCGTGTCGGGTCCGTCAGGAGCCCGCTCTGGAGGAAGGGTGGCGTCACCTTCGGCCCGACCAAGGATCGAAATTTCTCGAAGGACACCAACCGGAAGATGCGCCAGAAGGCGCTGTGCATAGCGCTCTCCGAGAAGCTCCGCGCCGAGAAGATCCGTATCGTGGACGAGTTCGCGTTCGAGACGAAGAAGACCAGAGCGTTCGCGGGACTGCTCGAGACCCTCGGCGTCCGCCCGGGGAAAGTCCTCGTCGGTTTTTCCAAGACCGAGCGGGAGACCGAGGCGATGAGCCGGAATATCGAGAAGACCACGAACGTCCTTTCCGACAACATGAGCGTCTTCGATCTCCTGAACCACGAGTATCTGCTCGTGACCAAGCAGTCGATCGATCTCCTCGCGGCGAGGTTCGAGAAGCAGGAATCATCCAAATAGACGACTATGGCACTCTTCGAGAAAAAAGATGAGAAGAAGGCGGCGGTCTCCCCGAAAATGAAGGAGTCCCTTCCGATGCAGACGCTCGCGAACAACGTGCTCCTTTCGACGCGCGTGACCGAGAAGTCCTACCTCCTCAATGAGCTGAACCAGTACGTGTTCCGCGTTTCCAAGGAGGCGACCAAGGCGTCGGTGAAGCTCGCGATCGAGACGGTGTACGGCGTCCGCCCGGAAAAGGTCCATATCGTGAACGTTCCCCGCAAGCGGAAACTGTCGGGCCGCAACGAGATTTTCACCTCCGGCATGAAGAAGGCGATCGTCACGGTCGCGAAGGGAGAGACGTTGACCCAAACCACCGGATCCTAGATTGAACGAATATGGCAATCAAGATATACAAGAAGAACAATGCCGGACGCCGTTTCATGTCCATCGTGAAACCGGACCAGGTTTCGGGTGGGACCCCGGAGAAATCCCTGCTTCGCCCGATCAAGAAGACCGGCGGCCGCAGCAACGGGAAGATCTCCGTCCGTCACAAGGGCGGAGGCCACAAGCGCATGTACCGCCTCATCGACTTCCGCCAGGACAAGCTGGATATTCCGGCGAAGATCCTCCAGATCGAGCGGGATCCGAACCGTTCCGCGCTCATCGCCCTCCTCTCGTACCGCGACGGTGAGAAACGCTACATCGTGGCGACCGCCGGGATGAAGGTCGGCCAGGAGATCGTCTCGGGACCCGAGGCTCCCATCGCCGAAGGCAACCGCCTGAAGGTACGGAACATCCCCACGGGCACGGTCATTTCCAACATAGAGATGAAGATCGGCCGCGGAGGACAGATCGTCCGGAGCGCCGGTTCGAGCGCGACCCTCATGGCGCTTGAAGGTGAAATGGCGCAGGTCAAGCTCTCCTCCGGCGAGGTTCGCTTGATTTCCAAGGAGTGCTATGCGACAATCGGCCAGGTAAGCAATTTTGAGCACAGCTCCGAGCGGATCGGCAAGGCCGGACGCAATCGCTGGAAGGGGAAGCGCCCGACGGTCCGTGGCTCGGCCATGAACCCGGTGGACCACCCGCACGGCGGAGGCGAGGGACGACAGCCGATCGGTATGCACCCGAAGACCCCGTGGGGCAAGCCGGCACTCGGCAAGAAGACGCGCCCGCGCCAGAAAGCGAGCAACAAGTACATCGTCAAGCGCAGAGTCAAGAAATAAGGAATTTTTGAAAGCGACCAAGCTATGTCACGAAGTCTCAAGAAAGGACCATACGTAGACCCGAGAGTTCTCAAGAAGCTCGAAGGGAAGAAAATCGGCGACAAGTCCGTCATCAAGACGTGGGCGCGCGCCTCGACGATCTCCCCGGAAATGGTCGGATTCACCTTCGGCGTGCACAACGGGCGGGAGCATACGCCGGTGTACGTGACGGAAGAGATGGTCGGACACAAGCTCGGTGAATTCTCCCCGACCCGCAAGTTCGTCCGACACGGAGGCAAGATGCAGAAAGAGATAGAGATCGCCGCCAAACAGCGCGAACTCGACGCCGCCAAGGCCGCCAAGGCCGCGACCCCGGCCAAGTAATAATACGATCCCAACGATCAAAACACGGTTATGCAAGTAGTCGCCAAGCTCAACAACCTCAAGATCGCTCCCCGGAAAGTCCGGCTGGTTTCGAACGTGATCTCGGGCATGCCGGTCAACGACGCCCTGATCGAGCTCGGAAAGCAGGTGAAGCGGTCTTCGGAGCCGGTCGAGAAGCTCCTCCGGAGCGCGATCGCCAACGCCGAGCACAACTTCGGCCTCGATCCCGGGAACCTCTATGTCCTCTCCGCGGTCGTGGGCGAGGGCCAGCGCCTCAAGCGATGGATGCCGCGCGCCTTCGGTCGGGCGAATCCGATCATGCGGAGGCTCTCCAAGGTGACCTTGGTGCTCGAGGAGACGGTCGAGGGGCTCAACCGCAAGGAGCGGAAGCGACCCCTACCGGTGACGGAATCGGTGGCGCCGAAGGAGGGCGAGGAGAAGAAATCCGAAGGGAACACCCTCCTGGCGGCGGAAGAGAAGAAAGAGGCGAAGAAAGACGTCGCCGTGAAGCAGGAAATGAAGGAACGGAAAAATGTCGTGAAGCGGGTC
The DNA here is from genome assembly GCA_021821305.1 of bacterium. Classification (GTDB taxonomy): domain Bacteria; phylum Patescibacteriota; class Minisyncoccia; order Moranbacterales; family UBA1568; genus JAGOTT01. Next base: position 17,453 of record JAKACP010000001.1, on the reverse strand, counting down.
TATCAGAGAAAATCATTCTAACGTTATGGGACAGAAGGTTCATCCAATCGGATTTCGGCTCGGTGTGACCGCGGGATGGAAATCCCGCTGGTTCGACGAGAAAAACTTCCAGCAGAAGCTCCGTGAGGACGTGGAAATCCGCGGGTTCGTGGAGAAGAAGTGGAAGGCCGCCGCTATCGCGGACGTGCATATCGAACGATCCGCCAACACGATCCGTGTCATCATCTCGACCTCCCGTCCCGGCGTCCTCATCGGTCGCGGCGGAACCGGAATCGAGGACCTGACCCGCGTCATGAAGGCGCGATTCTTCCCCGGAAAGAAGATGGACCTCAAGGTGGACGTGCAGGAGATCAAGTCACCGGATGAGAACGCGATGCTCGTGGGACAGCAGGTCGCCGAGCAGATCGAACGGCGTATGCCGTTTCGGAGGATCCTCAAGGGGACGATCGAGAAGGTGATGACGAGCCGCAGCGTCGAGGGCGCGAAGATAGAGATATCGGGTCGTCTCGGAGGAGCCGAGATGTCGCGCAGGGAATGGGTCTCGCGGGGGAAGATCCCGCTCCACACCCTCCGGGCCGATATCGATTTCGCCCAGACGGTCGCCAGGACCACATACGGGACCATCGGGGTGAAGGTATGGATCTTCAAGGGAGAGAAATTCGAGGAACGCGAACCGAAGACCGAGGAGAAGTAGGAAGCTTTCAATAAGTAGGAACAGGACAACGATATGTTGCTCATGCCGCGAAAAGTGAAACATCGGAAGGTCCATCGTGGCGGATGGCCGAAGGGAACGACGACTGCCGGCGCTCGGGTGAGCTTCGGGAGCTTCGGTCTCAAGGCCCTCGAAACCGGACTTATTTCGGCCCGCCAGATCGAGTCCGCCCGTCGGGCGATGACCCGTTCCATCCATCGCGGCGGCAAGGTGTGGATCCGGGTGTTTCCCGACAAGCCGATGACGAAGAAGGGGGAACAGACTCCGATGGGAAAGGGAAAGGGAAGCGTCGACCACTATGTCGCCAAGGTGACCGCCGGAAGGATGCTCTTCGAGCTCGACGGTATCCCGAGAGAACTGGCGATGGAAGCGATGCGGCTCGCCTCGCACAAACTGGCCATCAAGACGAAATTCGTCGACCGGCATGGAACCGAATAAGAACCTGTACAAGAGATCATGTCGAGAGAAAAGTTTCTGATTTCGAGCGAAAATCATGCATCGTGAGGAGGCATATCGGGATACGCCGACGAGCGATAAATGATTTGCAGCCGAAATCAGGGACTTTTATCCGACAAGCGGAAAGCATTTAATTTCATTCGACGCGGTGAGATGTTGGACAGGTTCTAAGAAATGCATATGAAGATCAAGGAACTGCGTGAGAAAAATCAGGCCGAACGGGAGAAGCTCCTGCTCGAGCTCCGGACGAAAGGACGGGAACTCCGTTTCTCCATCGCCGGGCGCGAGACGAAGAATCACCGCGAATATCGCGCCGTGAAGAAGGACATCGCGCGTATCCTGACGATCGAGCGCGAAGAAGCATTAACGGCATAGGAGAACCGATTATGGAAACCCAGAATACAACGACTGAAAACGCCTCCCGAGCCCCGAAGCTCCGCGGTACGGTGACGAGCGTCGCGATGGACAAGACGATCACGGTGAAAGTCGACACCCTCAAGACGCATCCGAAATACGGCAAGAAGTACCTCGTTTCGAAGAAGTACCTCGTGCATATCCCGGAAGGCTCGTACAAGACAGGGGATTCGGTCATGTTCCAGGAATGTCGGCCCATGAGCAAGCGGAAGCGACACATCGTCATCCCGGCCGCGAAGTGATCGGGAATACGTCATAAGATCAGCATAAGAGAGCGGTATGATTCAAGCGGAAACCAGATTGAAGGTAGCGGATAACTCCGGCGCGAAAGTGATCGAGTGTTTCAAGGTGCTCGGGGGAACCCGTCGCCGATATGCCGGTCTGGGCGATATCGTCGTCGCATCCGTGAAATCGGCGGAACCGCGCGGAATGGTGAAGAAAGGCGACAAGGTCAAGGCGGTCATCGTTCGGCAGTCCAAGACCCATCGCCGCAAGGACAATTCCTATATCCGGTTCGATGAGAACGCCGCGGTCATCGTCGACGCGAACAATGTCGATCCGAAAGGGACGCGTATCTTCGGCCCCGTCGCCCGCGAGCTTCGCGAGAAAGGGTTCGCCAAGATCGTTTCGCTCGCTCAGGAAGTTTTGTAAACGGGAGAATCCTATGAAATTCAAGAAAGGAGACGAAATCGAGGTGATCACCGGAAAGGACCGCGGAAAGCGCGGTAAGATCGTCCGGCTGCTTCTCAAGGAGGAGCGGATCGTCGTCGAGGGCGTGAATGTCATGAAGAAGCACCGCAAGGCGCGTCGTGACGGAGCGAAGGGGGAGCGTATCGAGCTCCCGTTCCCGATACACGCTTCGAACGCGATGCTCGTCTGCCCGCACACGGGCAAGCCGACCCGCATCGGATATTCGATCGAGGGCGGTGAGAAGGTTCGGGTGAGCCGGAAGTCGGGGAAGGCGATACAGTAGCTGAATTCTTGGAGAATCGAACTATGAAACAGGCACTCATGAAAACGAAATATCAGGAAATCCTTCCGGAGCTCAAGAAAGATCTCGGGCGGAAGAATATCCTGGCGCTTCCCCGCATCGCGAAGGTGACGGTCAATGTCGGCCTGGGTAAGTTCCTCAAGGAGCAGCAGCGCGTCGACGAGATCGTGCAGTCGCTCGAGGCCATCACCGGGCAGAAGCCGGTCCTCACCAAGGCGAGGAAGGCCATCGCCGGATTCAAGATCCGCGAAGGGCTCGATGTCGGCGTCAAGGTGACGCTCCGTGGCAAGCGCATGTGGGAGTTCCTCGATCGGTTCTTCTATGCGACGCTTCCGCGCGTACGCGATTTCCAGGGTATCCCGGTGACTTCCGTCGACAAGAGCGGCAACTGCAACGTGGGGCTCAAGGAGCACATGATATTCCCAGAAATCATCCCGGAAAAAGTTCAGACGGTGTTCAGCATGCAGGTGACCGTGACGACGACGGCTGAGAACGGCGAGCAGGGCGTGGCCCTGTTCCGACGGCTCGGCTTCCCGTTCCGGGTCGAAGAATAACCCGACTTATTTCACACGAAAGAATTTCTTATGGCGAAGACTTCAGTACAAGCGAGAGCAGAGAAACACCCGAAATTTTCCACCCGTGTCGTGAATCGGTGTTGGAAGTGCGGTCGGAAACACGGGTATCTCCGCCGGTATGATCTCTGTCGCATCTGCTTCCGCGAGCTTGCCTCCAAAGGCGAGATCCCCGGAGTGCGGAAGGCCTCGTGGTAAGAACATCTTTTTGAAGGTAAGAACACATTCGTATGCTTGATCCAATCGCAGACATGCTGACCAGAATCCGGAATGCCCAGCGGGCCGGCCACAAGACCGTCTCGATCCCGGCGTCCAAACTCAAACTCGCCATCGCGGGCGTGCTTGAAGCGCGCGGATTCATCGGAGGCGTGTCGAAACAGGCCGACGGGGCTCACGAGTCCATCGTCATCGCGCTCAAGTACTCCGAAGTCTCTCCGCTCAAGCGCGAGCCGATCATCCGCGAGATCCGTCGGATCAGCAAGGAAGGCTGCCGCGTGTATGCGAAGAAGGGGGAGATCAGGAAGGTCAAGAACGGATACGGCGCGGCCATCATCTCGACCTCGAAGGGCGTGATGAGCGGCGAGGACGCCTATCGGCAGGGGTTGGGCGGGGAATACATCTGTGAAGTCTGGTAATCGAAACTTATGAGTAGGATCGGAAAAAAACCGGTAGTCGTCCCGTCGGGCATCGAGGCCTCGATCAAGGCGAACGTGATCTCCATCAAGGGATCCAAGGGAGCGCTGTCCTTCGCGCACCATACGGCCGTCTCCGTGGCGTTTGCGGACGGCGTGTTCACGGTCGCGAAAGTCGGTGAATCGAAGAAGGCGCGCGCGATCTGGGGCACGACCGTGAGGATGATCGACAACATGATCGAGGGCGTGGCCAAGGGATTCCAGAAGCAGCTCGAACTGAACGGTGTCGGGTTCCGCATGGCCGTCCAGGGGAAGAAGCTCAACCTCGCGCTCGGGTTCTCGCATCCGGTCGAGGTGGAAATCGTCGATGGCATCGAGGCGAAGGTCGAGGGCAACGTGCTCACCATCTCCGGTATCGACAAGCAGAAAGTCGGCCAGTTCGCCGCCGAAGTCCGTCGGTTGAAGCCGGTCGAACCGTACAAGGGCAAAGGATTCCGCTATGTCGGTGAGATCGTGCGGCGGAAAGAAGGGAAGAAAGCCTCCGCGTAAAGAATATTTTCAGTCCTATGTTGAAGCAAACAGCACGAAAACAGGATCGACTCGCACGCGCGCGCAGGGTACGGGCGAAAATCTCCGGGACGGCCGAACGGCCGAGACTGGCGGTATTCCGCAGTCTCCGGAACATTTCCGTCCAGGCCATCGACGATACCAAGGGCGTGACCCTCGTCTCCGCCGATCTCCGCGAGATGAAGAAGACGAAGAATACCGTCGAAGGCGCACTCGCGCTCGGCAAGCTGGTCGGGGAGAAGTGCATGGCCGCCGGTATCAAGACGGTCGTGTTCGATCGGGCCGGATACCGCTATCATGGAAAGGTGAAGGCGGTCGCGGACGGAGCTCGGGAGTCGGGACTCGTGTTCTAATATTTCCTAAAGTCATCGGAAAAACGCTATGGCAAAGCAGATGAAAAGAATGGGCCGAAGGGAGAAACCGGAGTACGATCAGAAACTCCTCGATTTGGCGCGCGTTACCCGCGTGGTCAAGGGCGGCCGCCGTTTCCGATTCCGCGCGACGATCGTCATCGGCAACCGGAAGGGCAAGGTCGGCGTGGGAATCGCCAAGGGAAGCGATGTCTCCGACGCGATCCAGAAGGCGTTCAATGACGCGAAGAAGAATTTCATCACCGTCGCCCTCGTGAACGGGACGATCGCGCACGACGTGCGGGCCAAGTACGGGAGCGCCAAAGTCATGCTGAAGCCGGGAAAGGAAGGCCGCGGGCTGATCGCGGGCGGTGCGGTTCGTGCCGTCATGGATCTCCTCGGCGTCAAGGATGTCGTTTCGAAGTCGCTCGGATCGTCGAACTCGCTCAACCTCGCGCGCGCGACCATGCTCGCGCTCGAAGACCTGAGGAACGTCGCGACGCCCGAGGCGGAACCCGAGAAGAAGGAAGCCGCTCCCGCCAAAGAGGCATTGAAGCAATAAACGTCCACCACTATGCAGATCCATACCCTCTCCGTCGAGAAGAAAAAGAGCCGCAAGCGGATAGCCCGCGGCGGTCGGCGCGGCACCACGTCCGGCCGCGGCACCAAAGGACAGAAGTCCCGCTCGGGTTCGTCCGTCGATCCCTTGTTCGAGGGTGGACGCTCGTCGCTCGTCGAGCGGATGAAAAAATTGAAAGGATTCAAGTCGCCCCGGGCGAAGCGCGTGGCGGTCACGCTCGCGTTTCTCGACCGGAATTTCAAGGCTGGCGATGAGGTGAGCCGCGCGACCATGCTCAAGAAGAAGTTGTTTTCCCCGAAGCGTATGACCGGAGGATTCAAGGTCGTGGCGAGCGGGACGCTTTCCAAGGCGCTCACGTTCGATTCCCGTATACGGTTTTCCGATGCCGCGCTCGAGGCGGTGAAGAAGGCGGGTGGCACGGTCCGCGAAGCGTAGTCGCTTTTCCGAACCGAAACCGAAACCATTTGTACATGCTCATGATCGGTGCACTTCGGCAAATCTGGGGCGTTTCTGAACTACGGGAGAAAATCCTCTTCATCCTCGGTGTCTTGGTGGTATACCGATTCGCCGCCAACATCCCGCTCCCCGGCGTGGATGTTTTGGCGTTGCGGAGCCTGTTCGAGGAAAACCAGCTGCTCGGCCTCCTCAACATCTTCTCCGGCGGAGGTCTCTCCAACATCTCCATCGTGCTTCTCGGCGTGGCGCCGTACATCACGGCTTCCATCATCATGCAGCTCATGACGATGATCTCCCCGCAGCTCGAGAAACTGCACAAGGAAGAGGGTGAAGCCGGCCGTCAGAAATTCAATATGTGGACGCGGTGGCTGACCGTGCCGCTCGCCACCGTCCAGTCGTTCGCCATGATCTCGCTTCTGCGGTCGCAGAACGTGCTCGGGGACCTGTCGCCGTTCATGATGGCGGTCATGGTCGTGACGGCCGTCGCCGGAACGGTCTTCCTCATGTGGCTCGGCGAGCTCATAACCGAAAAGGGTCTCGGAAACGGCGTATCCATCATGATCTTCGCCGGTATCATCGCCGGCGTCCCGACGGCGTTCGCCCGGCTGTTCTCGACGTGGGACGCGTCGCAGGCGTTCACCTACATCCTGTTTTTCCTCATCGCGCTCGTGACGATCGCCGGGGTGGTGCTCGTCAACGACGGCCAGCGTATCATCCCGATATCCTACGCGAAGCGTCTGCGGGGGAGCCGGGTGTACGGCGGAGCCGCCACGCACCTTCCGCTCAAGGTGAACCAGGCCGGCGTCATCCCGATCATCTTCGCGGTCTCGATCATCCTCATCCCGAGCATGATAGCGAGCTATTTCGCCCAGCAAGGCGGCGGGACGGTCGCCGATATCGCCATCGCCGTCAACGCGTTTCTCCAGAACCCGTGGATATATTCCGGCATGTACTTCGTCCTCGTGGCCGTGTTCACGTATTTCTACACGGCGGTCATCTTCGATCCGTACAAGATATCCGAGAACCTCCAGAAACAGGGCGGTTTCATACCGGGCATCCGGCCGGGGACCGCTACCGCGGAATACCTCGGACGCATCATCAACCGGATAACCCTCGCCGGAGCGATATTCCTCGGTTCCATCGCGGTACTGCCGTTCATCGTCCAGAACGTGACCAATATCCAGGCGCTGCAGCTCGGCGGCGTCTCCGTGCTCATCGTCGTCTCGGTCGTACTCGAGATCATCAAGCAGATGCAGGGCCAGCTTTCCATGCGTAATTACGAGGGATTTTGAGGTGAAAACACAAATATCCAAAACACAAAAAACCAAACAAACTACGAAATCCATACGAAGTATCCGTCTGTGCTTTGAGTTTATTTGAACCCTGTGCTTTGTTTGGAATTTTGTGCACTGGGCTTTGTGTTTTTTATCTGAAGCCAGAATCAAGCATGCTCATAAATAGAAATCCATCAATGTCTCAGAAACAGGAACAACCGAAGGCGTATATCCTGCTCGGGCCTCCCGGGAGCGGGAAAAGTACGCAGGCGGATATCTTCAAGCGTGAATTCGGATGCGAGCATGTCGATATGGGGTCCGCGCTCCGAAGGGCGGCGCAGGAGCCGACACCGTTCGGGGAGAATTTGAGCCGTATCATGAACGAGGAGGGCGGACTCGTCGCGGATGAGATCATGCAGGCGGTGCTCGAACAGGAGATACGGAAAATAGCGCCCGACCGACCGGTCATCGTCGACGGTGCGCCCCGTCGGGAGAGTCAGATACACGAGGTGCTCTCCGTGCTCAATCGACACGGAAAAGATTTCAACAAAGCCATTTTCGTCGAGCTTTCGGAGGAGGATTCGGTCGACCGCATCTCACGGCGCTTTTCCTGCGCGGACTGCGGAGCCAAGCTCATCCTCGGGAAGAATTTCGACAGCGTCGGCGACCGATGCCCGCAGTGCGGCGGCAGGGTGAGCCAGCGCGCCGACGACACCGCGGAAGGAGTGCGGAAGCGATGGCAGGTGTTCCACGATGAGACGCTTCCCGTTCTCAAGTATTTCGAGGAACAAGGACAGCTGCTCCGGGTTTCGGGAGCGAGCGATCCGGAGACGATTTTCAAAGATATCAGATCGGGGATTTCGGAAGAGTCCGCCTAAGAGTCTGTCCGCTATGAACGAATGGATAAAAACCGAGACCGAGCTCGACGGACTGCGTGAGTCGGGGAAGCGCCTCGCGGCGGTCACCGACGAGCTGTGTCTCATGGCGAAACCGGGTGTGACGACGGGAGAGATCGGCATCAGGGCGGAGGAACTCATCCGCGGCAAGGGCGGCATACCCGTGTTCAAGGGGTATGGTGCCGAATGGGGTACGCCGTTCCCGGCGGCGGTCTGCGTATCGGTGAACGAGGAGGTCGTGCATGGTATCCCATCGCCCGATCGCGTGTTGCGCGAGGGCGATCTCCTCAAGATAGACATCGGGATGCGGTTCCAGGGCATGGTCACGGATATGGCGCGCACCCTGCCGATCGGAACGGTCTCGGCGGACGCGACGCGGCTTATCGAAGCCGCAAAAGACAGTCTCGACCGTGGCATATCGAAGATCCGATCCGGCGCGAGGCTGTCCGATTTCGCCTCCGCGGTGGAGTCGCGCGTCAGGCGGGACGGGTTCAGCGTCGTGCGCGATCTCGTCGGCCATGGGGTCGGACGGGAGTTGCACGAGGATCCGCAGATACCGAACTATTTCTTCAAAGGCATGGAGAACTTCTCGTTCCGCAAGGGCATGGCGGTCGCGCTCGAGCCTATGGTGAACATGGGGCATTTCGCCGTGCGCGTCGCCGATGACGGCTGGACGTACGTGACCAAGGACGGAAGCCTGTCGGCCCACTTCGAGGATACGGTCATCGTGACCGAACGGGGAACGGAAATCGTCACACGGTTTCAGTAAAACACAGTCATCAAAACACGAAAATCCAAACAAAGCACAAGGCACGGAATACGAACGTCACACCGCTGAAATTCCCCCACTTCTTTTTTTGGTCTTTTGTGCACTGGGTTTTGTGTTTTAAAACGGTATTTTTTTGAAAAGTATCAGATTCTTATGGAAGAGGTCATTTCAAAATATGAGAATTTCCTTGGTATCGATTGGGGCGCATCCTCCGTGGGCGTCTCGTTCTCCGATGCGGAGACACGGATCGCCTTCGCACTCGCGACCCTGAAGAACGACGAGACATTGCTCGACCGGCTCGGCACTCTCATCGAAGAGAAGGAGATCGGCACCGTCGTCATCGGTATCCCTTCGCATGTGAATCGCCCGGACAGTTCCGATGAGGCAAGGCGTTTCGGCGAGACCGTGAAAAAATCGTTTCCCGTCCGCGTGGCGTTTCAGAACGAGATGTTCACGACCAGGATGGCCGAGGCGAATCTCAAGGAGCGGGGCCTGCGTCGCATAGCCCGTTTCGATGACGCGGAGTCGGCGAAAATAATCCTCCAGGAGTGGCTGGATCGTGGCGGTGACAGGGAAATAAGGCGGTAAAAAAGCCTGTTTCTGAAAGAAGTATCGACCGGATTGCCGGTCTTTTTTCGCTTACAAGAGACCGTCGTGTCCGCGCCGCTTCAGTTCCTCGATGAGGCGTTTCATGTCGCTCGATCGATGCCGATCGACGATGAGGAGCGCATCGTCCATATCGACGATGACGAGATCTTTCGTGCCGAACGTCGCGATGACACGATCCGTCTTGCCATGGACGATCGTGCCGGTACTGTCGAGGTCGATGGAATTTTCGGGAAAGATGTTTTTTCCGCCGTGCTTGCGGGTGAGAAAATCGAAGAGAGACCCCCATGTCCCGATGTCGCTCCACCTGATCGCCGCCGGGATGACGATGCGCGCTTTGACCGGGAGCTTTTCGATGAGGATCGGTTCGATCGCCTCATTCGGCGATTCCCGGTAGAGCTTCGTGACCGCGTCGGTGTCGCCTTGGACGATGGAGCTCTTGATACCGTCCATGACCCGGGAGAGCTCCGGAGCGTATTCCCGCATCCATGATTCCATAGTATCCGATGCGAAGATGAAATAGCCGGCGTTCCAGAGATACTTCCAATCCGCGAGATAGGCTTCGGCGGTCTTCCGGTCCGGTTTTTCCTTGAACTCGTCCACGAAAAAGACTTCCTTTTGGTCGTCACCCACGAAGGCGTCGCCCATCCTGATGTATCCGAGACCCGTATCGGCCGAGGTCGGGTTGATACCGATGACCGCGAGCTTGTCCGGATTCCCGGCTATGGTATCGAGGCCGAAACGAAGGGCGGCGACGAATGCGTCGTCATTTTCGATAGCGTGGTCGGAAGCGATGGTCGCGATGACCGTTTTCGGCGCGGTCGCCTCGAAAAATGCGGAAATAAGGCCGATAGCCGACGCGGTTCCCCTGGCTTCAGGCTCCATGATGAGCCGTTCTTCGGGAAAATCCGGAAGAATGGCTTGTATGCTTGTACGATATCGCTCGCCGGTGGAGATGTAGATATCCTGCTCCGGGACGACGAGCTTGGCCCGGTCGAACGTCTCCTCGAGCAGGGTTTTCTCCGAAAGAAACGCTTGGAACTGTTTCGGAGTCCCTTTCCGGGAGAGCGGCCAGAGCCGCGTCCCTGACCCGCCCGCCATGATGACGATGACCTGCCGTTTTTCCGTGTCGCGCATAGGTGTTTGACTGAAAGGATTCCACACGTGAAAAGCATACGGGAAAAAGTATCCTGAGACAAGAATAGCTGGGACATTTGCCCGATCCATGCTACAATACGAACATCATTCTTTCGAATACGGACGATTTCTCCGTTGTCTCATATGTCGGATGTCAGTGACGGTGGCGGCTTCTCCGGGAACTCCGGAATCGTGAAACCCGGCAGGAGCTTGGCCAAAAAATTTTTCCTTTCCGCGTTGCTCACCCTTATCGTGGCGAGTATGGCCTTTTTCTTCTGGAATCGGTTTTTTCGCGCGGAACCCGAAGGACCGACGCAATCCGCTCCGGTGGTCATTTCCACTCCGGACGTTCCGGAGTCGACGGCCACTCTGCCTGCGGACGATCCGGTCGTTCCTTCGGACGCCCTCTATCGAAGCGAAAATTTCCGGGTCGGGGAGATAGCCATCGGCGGTGAGGCCCCGCTTGTCGTTCCGGAGGCGGATGTGGCGCCGCTCGAGATACTGTCCGTTCGAGGGGAGTCCTTCACCGAAAAGGGAAAGAACGGATCGAAACTGCTCATCACCTGGGAAACGAACAAGCCGGCCATTTCGGAGATCTCGTATGGAAAGGGTATCGGTCAGGCCGAGGGTGTCATACGCGGGAGCGGGTATGAGACGAACCACAGCGTCACTATTCCGGAGCTCGCGCAGGCATCGACGTACGTGTATGTCATTTCCGGCCGCGACCGATCGGGGAATACCGCGACGAGCGATCCGTATGCCGTGTATACCGGAGCCCGTGAGATATCCCTTTTCGAGCTCATAGCGGGTGCGGTCGGCGACGTGTTCGGATGGGCCGTGAACAAGTGATTCGCTTACTTTCGAAAATGCCATTTTTATGCTACAATTCCGAAAGACATAGCTCCAGCGATTTCTCGATTTTTGAAGCCTCATGAAGGAGTATGTAAAACAAAAATTTCATAAAAATTTCATACTCATCCTCGCCGCGATAACGATAGCGGGGATGCACATATGGTGGCAGGGAGGCCCGGCACCGGTTTTTGCGCAGTCGTTCGAGCAGATAAACGTCACACTTTCGCTGTTTGACGTGAAAAATGAGCCGATCAACGGCAGCTATCAGGTCCGGTTCGCGATTTACACCACGGACCGAACGGAGCCGAACCCGTTTCCCTCGAACGCCGATGCCGCCTCGCGGATCTGGGAGGAGACGCAGGAGGTCGAAGTCCGGAACGGTATCCTCCGTGCGTACCTCGGATCCGATACGGCACTTCCGCAGGGCATATTCTCCGAGGGAGCGGATGAGTATTTCCTCGGCATCCGTATAGGTGACGACTCGGAAATCGTGCCGCGTAAGAAACTCGCCGCGGTTCCGTATGCTTTCAACGCGGGGAACGCGCAGACGCTTGGCGGTTCCGCTATCGGCACCAAGTCCGGAAACATCCCCGTCCTCGGCAAGGGAGGCAAGGTGGATATCAAACTGCTGCCCACCGGGACCGGAACCAAACAGCTCGTGCTCGGGAACGATGATCGCCTCCACGATCAGAACACGGACACGGGAACCGACGCGACGGAATTCAACATCGGATCCGGTTCCGCCGTCTCGGAAAATTTCTCGCTCTCGGTCTCGAGCGCGAGCACGAAACCGCAGCTCCGCTACAACGGCGCTCTCGGCGTATGGCAGGTCTCGAACGACGGGTCGAGCTTCAGCCAGATTTCGGGCGGGGCTTCGAATGTGACGCTCGGTACCGACACCACCGGCGACTATGTCGAGACGATCACCGCGGGGAACGGTATTTCCGGCTCGGCTTCGGGTGAAGGATCGACACCGACCCTGTCGATCGATCTGCTCGACTCCGCCGACGGCACCGGTTCGACCTCGTCGAATTCCGGTCTTGAATTCGCGGGCGCATCCTCGGATCAGCTCTCACTTCTCCAAGGATGTGCCAACGGACAGAGTCTCGCGTGGGATGACACCGCGGGTACGTGGGGATGCGCAAGCTTCGCCTCCGGACTTTCCGGGACGGGAACGGCCGGTTATGTCACCTACTGGAGCGGGACATCGTCCCTCGGTTCGGAACAGTATCTCGATGAATCACGGGGCGGCACCGGCCTCAACGGCGGAAGCGCCGCCAACGGCACCCTCCTCATCGGCAACGGCTCGGGCTACACCCTCGCCACGATCACCGACGGCTCCGGCATCACGGTGACCGAAGGGGCCGGCTCCATCACCATCGCCTCCACCTTGGGCACCTCGGTCGACCTCGCCTCCGAAGTCACCGGCACCTTGCCGGTCGCGAACGGGGGAACGGGCGCCACCACGCTCACCGCGAACGGCGTCCTCCTCGGCAACGGCACCTCGGCCATCTCCGCCGTCACCGGCACCTCCGCGCAGTTCCTCGTCGCGAACCTCACCGGCGTCCCGACCTTCGTCGCGATGTCGGGCGATGCGACCATCACCAACGCGGGCGTGCTGTCGATCGGCACCGGCGCCGTCACCGGCGCCAAGATCGCCGACGCCACCATCGAGGAAGTCGACCTCGAGGTGACGAACGCCGCGACGAACGGCTACATCCTTTCCTCCGATACCGCAACCGGCGGCTTCACCTGGGTTTCCCCGGGCTCTGTCGGCGCGGGCGACATCACCGACGTCGTCGCGGGCAGCGGCCTCTCCGGAGGCGCGACCTCCGGCTCGGCCACGCTTTCGCTCGGCGCGCTCACCGCCGACTGGAACCAGACCGGCGCGTTCAACATATCGCTTAACAACGTCTCGGCCGGACTGAAGATCCTCGAGAACGGCGCCACACCGACCCTCTTCGGTATCTTCGACGTGGCCGACCTCTCGACCGCCGACAAGACCTACACCTTTCCGAACGCCTCGGGTACCGTCGTCACCACCGGCAACCTCACCGACATCACCGCCACCGGCACCATCACGTCGGGCACCTGGCAGGGCACCGTCGTCGGCGCCACCTACGGCGGCACCGGCCTCAACGGCGGAAGCGCCGCCAACGGCACCCTCCTCATCGGCAACGGCTCGGGCTACACGCTGGCCACCATCACCGACGGGGCCGGCATCACGGTGACCGAAGGATCGGGCTCCATCACCATCGCCTCCACCCTCGGGACGAGCGTCGACCTCGCGAGCGAGGTCACCGGCACCTTGCCGGTCGGAAACGGGGGGACGGGCGCCACCACGCTCACCGCGAACGGCGTCCTCCTCGGCAACGGTACCTCGGCCATCACGGCTGTCACCGGCACCTCCGCGCAGTTCCTCGTCGCGAACCTCACCGGCGTCCCGACCTTCGTCGCGATGTCGGGGGACGCGACCATCACCAACGCGGGCGTCCTTTCGATCGGCACCGGCGCCGTCACCGGCGCCAAGATCGCCGACGCCACCATCGAGGAAGTCGACCTCGAGGTGACGAACGCCCCCACCGGGCTTGACGGGTATATCCTTTCCTTCGACGAGACCACGGGCGGCTTCACCTGGGTTTCCCCGGGCTCTGTCGGCGCGGGCGACATCACCGACGTCGTCGCGGGCAGCGGCCTCTCCGGAGGCGCGACCTCCGGCTCGGCCACGCTTTCGCTCGGCGCGCTCACCGCCGACTGGAACCAGACCGGCGCGTTCAACATATCGCTTAACAACGTCTCGGCCGGACTGAAGATCCTTGAGAACGGCGCCACGCCGACCCTCTTCGGTATCTTCGACGTGGCCGACCTCTCGACCGCCGACAAGACCTACACTTTCCCGGATGCGTCCGGCACTGTTGTCCTCTCGAGCACTACGCTTTTGACACTTGCAGGTACGTCCGGCTCTAGCCAGACGTTAACTTCAGGCGATACGCTTACCATCGCCGCCGGTACCGGTATCACCACGACCGGAGGAGCAACCGATACCGTTACCATCGCCTCGACGTTGGGCACCTCGATTGAGGGCTCGGAGATTACCGACGGCACCATCGAAGAAGTCGACCTCGAGGCGACGAACGCCGCGACCAATGGCTACATCCTTTCGTACGACAGCACCACCGGCGGCTTCACCTGGATTTCTAATACCGGCGGTTCCGGCGCTTCCAAATTTACAGATAGCGGTACAATCACTTACCTGACAGATACCACCGATGACCTTGCCATCGGAGGATCGACAGCAGCTGCCTCCCGCTTCTTCTTCGACGTGACGACGGGCAATCAGATCATTTTCGAAGGTACCGGCGTCGATGATACGAGCGAGACAACCTTGGTCATCACCAATCCGACGGCTGATCGGACGATTACTTTGCCAAATGTGACCGGCACGGTCGTTACCACCGGTAATCTTACGGACATCACTACGACTGGTACGATCACGTCCGGCACTTGGAATGGTACAGTGATCGGCGCGCAGTATGGCGGTACCGGACTCAACGGCTCCGCTGCCGCCAATGGCACCCTCCTCATCGGCAACGGCTCGGGCTACACCCTCGCCGCGATCACCGACGGCTCCGGCATCACGGTGACCGAGGGATCGGGGACGATCACCGTCGCTTCCACGCTCGGAACGAGCATCGCCGCAGCCGAAGTGGATGCCGATACGCTCGACTTCAGCGAGTTCAAGGATGCGCTCACGCTCGATGCGGTCTCGACCACCATCAGCTACACCGCGACCGCCGCTACCGATCCGCTCCTCGGCCTCTCGCTCACCGCCAATGCCGCTACCGATGTCGCGGAAACCGTCTTCAAGATCACCAACGCACTCACCAGTTCCACGACCGACATCACCGTCACCGCACTCCTCGCCCTCGACAACGCCGATACCACCACATCCGGAACCACCGTCGTCACCGATGCCATCTCCATCACCAACTCCGGGGGAGCGGGTTTCACCAACTTCCTCAATACCCCGACTCTGGATATCTCGGCCGCGGGTGCCATCACCGGAGCCACCGCCATCACCTCGAGCGGCACCATCACGTTCTCGGGACTCACCGCCAATTCCTTCATCTACTCCGGTACGGGAGGCGCCCTCACGACCACGACCGCTCCGACCAACGGCCAGCTCTTGATCGGCTCCACCGGCGTCGCGCCGGTTGCCGCCGCGCTCACCCAAGGCTCCGGCATCACGGTGACGAACGGAGCGGGGAGCATTACCATCGCCTCCACCTTGGGCACCTCGGTCGACCTCGCTTCCGAGGTCACCGGGACCTTGCCGGTAGCCAACGGAGGCACCAATGCCACCACCATCGGCAGCGCGGGAAGCATCCCGTATTCGACGGGAACGGCCTACGCCTTCTCCGCCGTCGGCACCACGGGCCAGGCCCTCATCTCCGGCGGTACCGGAAGCCCGACCTGGACGACCTTAGGCGGAGGCAGTATCACACCAGATTCCCTCGACTTCACCGAGTTCCAAGACGCTTTGGATGTGGACACGCCTACCACCATCAGCTACACCGCTACGGCCGCGACCAGCCCGCTTCTGGATGTTCTTCTGACCGCCAATGCCGGAACCGACGTCGCGGAAACCGTCTTCAAGATCACCAATGCCCTCACCAGTTCCACAACCGACACCACGCTCACCGCGCTCCTCTCGCTTGACAACGCCGATACCACCACATCCGGAACCACCGTCGTCACCGATGCCATCTCCATCACCAACTCCGGGGGAGCGGGTTTCACCAACTTCCTCAATACCCCGACTCTGGATATCTCGGCCGCGGGTGCCATCACGGGAGCCACCGGCATCACATCAAGCGGCACCATCACCTTTTCCGGCCTCTCGACCGCGGGCATCGTGACCAATACCGCAGGCGGCGTCCTCGGGACGACCGCGAGCGTTCCGATCGCCAACGGCGGCACCAACGCCACCACCATCGGCAGCGCGGGAAGCATCCCGTATTCGACGGGAACGGCCTACGCCTTCTCCGCCGTCGGCACCTCGGGCCAGGCCCTCATCTCCGGCGGTACCGGAGCCCCGACCTTCTACGCCCCGACGGCAGGATCCATCCTCTTCGCCGGCACCTCGGGTATCCTCGCTCAGGACAACGCCAACTTCTTCTGGGATGATACGAACAATCGGCTGGGGATCGGGACGGCTTCCCCGAGTGTGGCAATAACCCTGGGCGGAACAGCGATGCAGACAATAAACAGGAGTGTTAACGACGGCAAACTTGCACTTTCAGGGGGCACTGCTATAAACGGGGCGAACGCCGGAGCATATATCCAACTTACAGGAAACAGCAATACGTCTTCTCCTGGACTGGGAAGCGCCGAGTTCGTTATACGCAACAATGCGGGCGCCAATGCAATTGAAAAATCCAAGTTCGCACTTTACAGTTATGACGGCACGTCCTATACATCCCGCTTCGTTTTGTTGGGCGATAGCGGCAACGTCGGCGTAGGCGACACCACTCCCGCCGCGCTCTTCACCGTCGGAGACGGGGATGACTTCCAGGTCAATTCCACCGGCGCCATCGCCGCGGCCACCGGCATCACATCGAGCGGCACCATCACCTTCTCCGGTCTCTCGACCGCGGGCATCGTGACCAATACCTCGGGGGGAGTGCTCGGGACAACCTCTACTATCGGATCGAGCTATATCACTGCCGACTCCCTCGACTTCACCGAGTTCCAAGACGCACTCGACCTCGATGCGAGTACCGACATCGCGCTCGGCGCTTTGACGCTCTCCACCTCCGGCACCGGAGCGGTCTCCTTCAACAACACCGGAACATTCACCGTCGCCGGCAATATCGATTTCAATGGCACCGGTACCAATGACATCGCCGGCACGCTCAACCTCTCCGGCAACGCGCTCACCTCATCCGGCGCCCTCACGGTCACTCCGGCCGCCGGTTCCAATCTCAATATCGTGCTCTCCACCACGGGAGATTTCGCCGTCAACACCAGCCAGCTCTACGTGGATACTTCTACCGGCTATCTCGGCATCGGCACCGCCACCCCCCAGCAAGTCCTCACCTTAGCTTCCGGTTCCAATTTCGCCACCAACCTCTCCGCCGTCGGCACGGTGACGGATACCGGTGCCATCACCGGAGGCACCTTGGCGGC